>CP027224.1:3213333-3954166 GCA_002973635.1 Lysinibacillus sp. B2A1 | reverse complement strand
AAATACGTTTATTTACAGATTATTAATGCTGCCAACTGAAAGAATTAATATATATTTTGCTAAATTGACAGCAATTATGCTTTTGGTCCTTGGGTTAATTGCCTTACAATTATTGTCGATTTCAATCGAGATACAAATTGCTAATAGTATTGTACCAGTAGATTTCCGTACGTATTTCTCATTTTTTGATGAGATTTATAACTTGAAAATATGGGGCTGGCTGTATCCGAACACCTTTATTGAATTTATCTTAGTATATGGAGTCGGACTAATTTTTGTAGCTATTCTATTCACTGCCATTTTATTTGAACGGAGTTACGGTTTAAAAGGTATCTTCTTTTCTATTATTTATGGGTTGCTCTCATTCGGATTCTTTATCGTACCTTTAGTATTGAATGGTATTTATAGTAACTATTTTTACACACTTGAAATCTTTTTCATGGAATTGGTAACGAGCATCATTGTTTTAGGAAGCGCCATTTGGATAGCGAATTATTTGCTAAAACATAAAATAAGAGTCTAATGGGGGGAATGACAATGAAAAGATATTGGAAATCGATATTGATCAGTTTAGCAATCGTGGTAGCGATTGGTTCATACTATGTCCAACTAGCATGGGCTTCTAAAAATGATGTATCCTTTAAAATTGAAACTATTAGCGGAAATAAAGAAGAAATCGAAAACCGTATACTTCAAGCAAGCTATCAGAGTGGGAACATTAATCGATGGTTGTACATATCAAAGGATGGTTCGACAAATCGGATGAACTCGTCTTTCCTTGGCGGGTTAATAGTTCCGCATGAGCCTTTGTTGTTTAAAAATTTTATTCAAGAACACCGTAATTTTATGCGTGGAAAAGTTTGGTATCCTAGTATGTATTTCGAAGATGAAGCTCGTTTGATGTATACGATTTTTCAAGACAAGGGTCAGAGAATGGACCAAGGGAATAGTTGGACACTTAAAATTGATATACTTGATAAAAATACAAATGATAGTTCTTCATTTGAAATCAATACACCAGTCTTTGAAGGCTATGACTGGATTAATGTGAATAATGTTTATGTAGAAAATGGAAAAATAAAAATATTGGCATATGCTGGTTACCTCAAAGGAGGGAATGAACTGCATATATACACTGTTAACGAAAACACACGGGAGTTAGAACAGGACTTAATGATTGCAAAAATAGAGTCTGGAGACATAGGCATGTCCAATGTCCATCTATTCAATGATCCCAATATCATTCAAAATGAAAAATATTACCTATATATGGTAGAGAGATATAGAGATAAAACAAAAGGTTCTAAATCAGAATTTATCTCTAGAGAAATATATCTTTATAACAATCTCACGAATGAAGTAAAGGAATGGATAATTCCTGCCGAATTAAAATCAAATTTAGAGTCTACAGTTCTTTATGGAGCAGATATATTTATTCCTGTTCACTCAGCTAAAAGCTTAGTACTGAATCGTTATAATATTGAAAAAAAACAATGGGAAAAGCCTTTAAATTTTGAATATCCAAACAATGCTAATGAGAAAGAGGAACCTTTTTTTCAGCTTACAGATGGAAAACTATATTTAGTGAATCGTACTTCTGACGGTCATTTGCTAGTTATCAGTGATGTACATACTGGGGAATCCTTATATGAAGGTAAAATTATCGTGGAAAATAGAGAAAATCTAGATACAGATTACTCACTGTATATCGGAGAAATATATAACACTTATTAAACATGCAATTTAGAAGGAGAGGTACAAAAAGAAAGAATAAGAAACTAATTGGCTGAAATGAATTCACATAGATTCATTTCAGCCAATTTTTGGTTCTTTGGTTGTTCTGTTAATAATTGCGAAGTATGAACTTAAGTGAGACCTTATCTAATACAGCAGCGATTACTATCCCTGTTGTATACCGAATTAAATCCTCTGTAAGAAAACCTTTCCCAAGTATCAAAGCCCCAAGCGTTGTTGCACGAATCTGATTAATCCAATCTTCCTGATATAACTGACTAAATTCAATACTGAAACTAAACAAAAAACTGAGCAAAATAGCTATGAAGGTACTCTTAAGTATTAGCAAAAATCGAAATCCAAAATAGACCATTATAGCCCATAGTACGTCCCCACTGTTTTGCGCTACAAAAAGTGGCAGGAAAAGACTCCATTTTCTAGAGGCAAGCCCTAAAAAAATAGTGATAATAATGGTTATTACATAAGCTATTCGCATGTTTCGGTATTGTGAGTTAAAAGGTTTCAATAGAATCACTCTTTCAGCATTTTGATCATATTCTTTAGCCTTCATTATTTCATAAATGTCGCAATAAATAAAAAAACTTATTGCAACGAAGTACTATTGTCAACTAATTATAAAAAAATTTCTTTAGGACGAAACGGTAAAGTAATTTTTTATGTAGACCATTTTTAAACACAATAATACTTTAGTTCAATAAAATTTTCGCTTAATAACAATTTAAATGTTGTGTTCGAAAATTTTAAATAATCAAATAAGTAGGAATTTTCGATATTTTAGAAAAAATATGTTTTTAATAGAATTTTGGTTATTTTAGGAAGAGGTTTTTAAAATTAAAACTATTATAAAGATGTTTATAGAAATATTTTATTTTTATATTTTTGGAATAATATAGATTTATTTTCCAATAAAATAATAAAATCATTAAAAATTGACAAAAAAATGAACGTGGGAAAAACTGGTTTTTGAAGGAGACTTGTTGTGTTAGTATAAAAAACAAAGAAAAGAGAGGTGATCAAACAAATAAATTTATAGAAAACAGATATTGGAGGAAGGGTTGCTTTGTGTTAAAGAATTCAAGACACTCCTTTAATATGGGAATGTTAAAAGAAGATTTATCAATATCAGCTGTAGTTGTCGGATTAATAGCTACAATGGTATCTTATGCTGGACCTTTAGTAATTGTTTTCCAAGCTGCTAAAGTTGCGCATTTAAGTGATTCTCATTTATCTTCGTGGATATGGGCAATCTCTATAGGTAGTGGGATAACCTGTATTTTATTGAGTATTTGGTTTAAATCTCCAATTATAACAGCGTGGTCCACGCCAGGAGTGGTTCTACTAGTTTCAAGCTGGTCAATTTATTCCTATACAGATGCTATTGGAGCATTTATTCTTTCTGCAGTAATTATTACTTTGCTAGGATGGACAGGGATATTTGAGAAAATAATGAACCGAATTCCATATTCAATCACAACTGCTATGCTTGCTGGAATTCTTTTAAACTTTGGAGTTGAAGTTTTTACATCTTTGAAAAATCTACCTGAATTAGTTTTTCCGATGATACTGTGTTTCTTAATTGTTAAAAGGTTTTCACCACGTTATACGGTTGTAATTACATTATTTTTAGGGTTATTCATTACTTATTTTACAGGAAATCTAAAGACTGAAAGTATTGATATGTCTTTAGTGAACCCTATTTTTACAGTTCCCTCATTTTCGCTAGATGCTTTGATTGGAATTGGCATTCCATTATGTATTGTAACAATGGCATCTCAAAATGCGCCTGGTATAGGGGTTTTAAGAGCGGATGGATATAATGTACCCATAAGTCCATTAGTTACAACAACAGGAATTTTTTCAATTTTATTAGCACCATTCGGTTCTCATGCTATAAATTTAGCAGCAATTACTGCGGCAATTTGTACTGGGAAAGAAGCTCATGAGGATAAAAATAAAAGATATGTTGCAGGTATTTCATGTGGATTATTTTATTTAATCTTTGGTTTGTTTGGTGCTGCAATGGCGTCAATTTTTCAAGCACTTCCTGGTGAGTTTATAGCAGTTATTGCTGGTTTAGCTCTATTTGCTTCACTTAGTTCAAGCCTTGCTTCCGCAATGGAAGGCACTCAAAAAGAAAGTGCGCTCATTACTTTTCTAGTTACAATATCAGGTATCTCCTTTTTGGGTATAGGGGCTGCTTTCTGGGGATTAGTCGCTGGGATTCTAACAAATTCAATTTTTCAAATAAAATTTAATAATTTCTCTAAAAAAACAAAAGAAATGAACATGGAAACTAGTAATTCACAAAAGGGATGATAGTTGATGACAGATAAATATACAGATTATCTAATTATTGGTGCGGGAATTGCAGGTGCATCGGCAGCCTATGAATTGGCTAAGGAGGCCAGTGTAATTCTGATAGAAAGAGAGACTCAATTAGCTTACCATTCCACAGGACGTTCTGCGGCAATATACATGCAAGCATATGGTAATAAAACAGTAAGAGGATTAACAAAGCATAGCCTTGAGTTTTATACTAACCCTCCAAAAGGATTTAGTGATAAACCCTTATTAAGAGAGAGAGGAGCCATTTTTTTAGCAACAAAGGAACAGAAGATATTAGCAGAACAACATTATAAAGAAATGAAAAATGATGTGGGTAATTTGAGACTGCTAGAGGGTAATCAGCTAAGGAATATTGTTCCGGTCATTAATACAGATATCTATACATCAGGTATATTTGAACAAGACGCAATGGATATCGATACCCATGCTGTTCATCAAGGATATATCAATGGATTTAAAGAAAAAGGTGGAGCCTTGATTACCAATTGTAGTGTGAATTCAATATCTCGTCATAACAACCTTTGGAGTATAGATACTACCCAAGGTAATATTGTTACACCGATGATTATAAATGCAGCAGGTGCTTGGGCAGACCAGATAGCAGGTTTAGCAGGAGTTAGAAGTATTAACCTGGAACCAAAGAAGAGAAGCGTCTTTTATCTATCAATCGATGAATTTAATATAAATAAATGGCCGTATGTAGGAGATTTAAGTGAATCTTTTTATTTTAGACCCGACTCTGGAAAATTATTCGTAAGTCCATGTGATGAAATTCCAATAACGCCTTGTGATGCCAAACCATCAGATTTAGATATCGCTATAGCTGCTAATAATCTTGAAGTATTAACTGATATAGATGTTAAAAAGATTGATCATACATTAGCAGGTTTGCGATCCTTTGTGGCAGATAGGACGCCAGTTGTAGGAGAGGACGCAGATGTATCAGGCTTCTTTTGGCTAGTGGGACAAGGAGGATATGGGTTTCAAACGGCGCCTGCTATAGCAAATTGTTGTAAAATGCTTCTTACAAAAAAGTGTTTCCCTGATTCGTTAAAAAATATTGGAGTCTTAGAAGAGGCACTTTCGCCTAATAGAATTAGTTTAGAACGTAACAGTATGACAATTGGAGTAACTAAGTAATTATTGAAAACTTAACGTGAGAATGGAGAGTATAAAAATGTCAATTAAAGAGATATATACAAAAAATGCACCAGAACCAATCGGAACCTATTCACAGGCAATTCATTCAAATAATCTTGTTTTTTTATCCGCCCAAGCACCCATTGTACCTGAAACAATGGAGGTAATAGAAGGTGGGATAAAGGAACAGATTCAATGCGCATTTAATAATTTAAAATCTGTTGTGGAAGCTACTGGAGGAAATCTTTCGAATGTGGTTAAGGTAACAATATATCTAACTGATTTAGCTCATTTTTCATTAGTTAATGAAGAAATGGAGAAACTTTTTACAACACCATATCCCGCAAGGGCAGCAGTTGGTGTGAAAGCCTTACCTAAAGGAACGGACTTCGCAGTTGAAGCAATTTTGAGTTTATAACTACTTATTTTATTACGAGAATAAGCTGTGTATCTTCTATTACTTTATATATGAAGGGAGTTTATTAAAATTTGCTAAAAAAATTAGATTATCTTAATCAATATATTGGCAAAACGCCATGTGTGAAGCTAGATGTAAATCCTATTAATTTATTTGCAAAATTAGAATTTTATAATCTAATGGGCAGTGTGAAAATGAGACCAGCTTATTATGTAATTAAAGAAGCCATTACAAATGGAAATATTAATGAAAATACAACAGTAATTGAATCATCATCTGGGAATTTTGCTATAGCATTAGCTACCATATGTAAATTTTTAAAAATTAAGTTTGTCCCCATTATCGATATGAATATAAGTCAAACATATGAAAAATTGCTTCGTACAATTTCACACGATGTTATAAAAGTTACAGAGAGGGATGAAACAGGTGGGTATCTCTTAACAAGAATTAACGAAATAAAACGTTTTCAAACTAATAATGATAATGTATTTTGGACCAATCAATATGGAAATATAGATTGTTTACGAGCTCACTATTACGGACTGGGATCTGAAATATCAGAATATTTCGATAAATTAGATTATGCGTTTATTGGTGTTAGTTCTTGTGGAACCATTGCAGGAGTTTCAAGAAAATTAAAAGAGAAATTTCCTGCTATAAAAATTATTGCTGTAGATACGGAGGGTTCAGTTATTTTCGGAAAACCTCCAGGCAAGCGTTATATTCCTGGGATTGGGTCGAGTATGACACCTGATATTTTAAAAGAAGCTTTAATAGATGAAGTAATATATGTTCCAGAAGCCGAAGCAGTAAAAGGATGTTATGAGCTTTTTGAGAAATTTGTTATTTTTGCAGGTGGTTCTTCAGGAGCATCCTATTACGCAATTTGTGAATATTTTAAAGGTAAAAAACTTAACCAAGCTCCAAATGTAGTGTTTCTATGCCCCGATGGTGGTTCACCATATGTTGATACTGTTTATAATAATGAATGGGTAAAATGGATCGATAATCAAAAGGATACAGTGATTTTATAGTACAAAAGGAGTTGGAAATACCATGCTTTATTTAAATAATACAGATATATCAACGATTCCAATAAATTGGCGTGAAAACATTTCTCATCTGAAATACGCTGTAGAATGCTTAGCAAACAATGATTTTTCTCAACCGATTAAACCTTATTTGAAATTTAAAGATCCGAATGATCGTATTATAGCTATGCCAGCATATGTTGGTGGTGACATCTCTTCTACAGGTATAAAATGGATTGCAAGTTTTCCGAAAAATATTAAAAAGGCTATTCCAAGAGCTCACTCAATAACGATTTTAAACGATGTTCATACAGGAGAGCCAGTATGCATCATAAATACCGCAATAATAAGTGGGATACGTACAGCATCTGTTTCGGGATTGATTATACGTGAATTTCAAGCGGCTAGAGAATTAAATGAAATTAATATCGGCATTATTGGATTTGGTCCAATAGGTCAGTTACATTATCAAATGGTAACAGAATTATTAAATGAAAAAATAAATAAAATTTATATTTTTGATATTGCTGGAATTTCTACAGAGAAAATACCTGCAAATTGGCTAGAGAAAACAGAAGTTTGTAGTTCATGGGAAGAAGTTTATAAACATAGTGAAATCTTTATAACTTGTACAGTTTCAGAGAAGAGATATATAAATAAAGAACCTAAAAAGGGCGCACTACTGCTGAATGTTTCTCTTCGTGATTATGAACCTAGTATTATTGATTTCACCCAGTCAATGATTGTAGATGATTGGGACGAGGTCTGTCGAGCAAATACAGATATAGAGGTAATGCATAAAGAATGTAATTTGAATAAAGAGGATACAAAATCCATTATTGATGTAGTCCTTCATAATGCAATGAAAGAATTTCCTGATAATCAAGCAATAATGTTTCATCCAATGGGAATGGCTATTTTCGATATAACAATAGCTAAATTGTATTTTGAAAAAGCGAAGCAAAATAATATCGGTCTCATTCTGAAATAATGAAGAGATTTTTTTAGTAGAAATATACGGAGGAGTGATAATTAAAGTGATACGATATGATTGTGTTTCATGTGGATATGAATTTCAATCAGAAGGAATCGTTTATCTATGTCCTGTTTGTAAAAATGTTAAGAATAATGGTTTTCAAAAGGGTATATTATCCGTTAAATATGAACCTCAAAAAAAGACAAAGAGAAACTCAATGGCTGAACCGGATTCCTTTCTTCCAATTGCCATTCAAAATTCGTCTGCTTTAAAGGTTGGTAATACCCCATTATTAGAGCCTGCTTTATTAAGAAAAGAGATAGGACTACCCAATCTTTTTATTAAAAATGACAGTTTAAATCCTTCAGGGTCACTAAAAGATAGAGCATCGTTATTAATTGCAGAACAAGCTATCTTCCATAATGAGCAGAAAATTGTACTTGCATCTACAGGAAATGCTGGTTCTGCAATGGCTTGTATTTCTGCTGCCTATGGATTAAAAACCGTTTTATTTATACCTGAAACTGCACCTAAAGAAAAAATAGCACAGTCCATTTTTTTTGGAGCGAGCGTTATCCCTGTGAAAGGAACATACGATGATGCATATAAACTATCACTAGAGTATACAGAAAGATTTGGAGGTATTAATAGAAATACCGCTTATAATCCTTTTACGATAGAAGGGAAAAAAACAGTTTCTATTGAACTGTACAATCAATTAGGCTTCAAAGCACCCGATATTATTTATATACCAGCTGGTGACGGTGTAATTTATAGCGCTGTTTGCAAAGGCTTTATTGACCTTAAACAAGAGGGACTTATTGATAAGTTACCACTTTGTATTTTAGTGCAAGCAAAGGGTAGTGATGCAATAGTAAAAAGTTGGAGGGAGAGAAGAGATTTAATCCTAGAGAAAACAGATACTATCGCTGATTCTATCTCTGTTAAATCACCTGCAAATGCAGAAATGGCTATTGATTATCTATGTAAGACAAATAGCTGGGGTATTTCCATATCGGATGAAGAGATTTTACATGCCCAAAAAAAATTAGCTACCAAGGCTGGCATTTTTGTAGAGCCTTCAGCAGCGGCAGCATGGGCAGGCTTAGTATCGGATCTTAGAAAAAAGCTTATAAATCAAGATATGAATGTAGTTCTTTTAGTTACTGGCTCAGGATTCAAGGATATGAATCGAATCTTTAAAGAGTCGAAAAATAGTTTATCTATGAATCCTTTGGCTGTTAGAGAATAATGGGAGAAGAACATAGAAATGATTAACCTTTTGTATTAGTAGAGGTAAAATCATCCATGTTAGTAAGATCTTTTGATGATGTCCAAATAAGAAAAGGCTAGGACCTAAATGTATTTTAAGGAAAATCTAAGAATATTGTATATTAACTAATAGAGGATAATAACATAGGGGAATCAAAATACCCGAACTAATTTGTTCAGTGTTGAAACAAAGAAAGATATTATGCAGTAATTAAACAGGCTGGAGCATAGCTAGCTGTTATTCAAGAAAAGGAGAAATCGTTATTATTCGAGTTCTCTTTTTCTTGATTATATGAGTCATTCCATTTTTTAGCTTCCGAAGATAGCAAACCATAAAAGGAAGTAATAGCTAAAATAGACCAGAACCCTATGTTTGGTCTAGAGGAAGAAAACACATATATATGAAAAATTAATCTATTAGGGGTCATGTTTATATTCTTTGTAATTATCCAATAATTTTCTACTAGTATCTTTAAGAGTTGATTCAATAAATTCTCAAAGGTGTGGCTTTTTTATGTAGGGCCTGGGATAGCATAGTAGCAATATATTTTAGAGGATGTATACGTCTGCTATCCCAAAATCATTATATACAAGCAAAACAAGATGTCCCTTGAAATCAAATCTGAACGTATTTTTTACTCTTTTGTATAAAAAGTTTATTTTTATTGGCAGATTGTTCCGGTTTTTATACCAGTAGGACCGTTAAACCCTGAAATTGTATCAATTACTGTATTTGTTGCTATATCTATGACAGACACAGTATTGTCAAGCTGATTTGTGACATAAGCAAGTGTTCCATCCGGCAAGATGGTTACTTGGTCAGGTGATACTCCAACAGGGATTGTGGCAATCACCGAATTCGTTGCTGTATTAATGACAGATACAGTATTATTACCTTTATTGACAATATAAACAAGTGTTCCATCCGGTGTAATTGCTGTTCCTACAGGTCCTGTTCCCACGGGAATTGTAGCAACTACTGTATTTGTTGCTGTACTAATGACAGATACTGTATTACTATTTTCGTTTGTTACGTAAGCAAATTGTCCGCTCGGTGTAATAACGATTGATCTTGGGCGAATTCCCACAGGAATTGTAGCAACAACGGCATTTGTAGCTGTATTTATAACTGACACTGAATTTGAGTTTTCGTTTGCAACGTAAGCAAACGCACTGTTCGGAGTAAAAGCTATACCCTGAGGCTGAAGCCCTACTGTAATAGTAGCGGTTACCGTATTTGTAGCTGTATCTATGACAGATACAGTGTTAGTTCCATGATTTGATACATAAGCAAGTGTTCCATTTGGTGAAATTGCGACACCAAGAGGATCAGGTCCAATTCCTACTGAAATAGTAGTGACTACAGCGTTTGTTGCAGTATCAAAAACCGTTACATTATCCGAGAATAGAGCTGGAACATAGCCAAATGCTCCATTCGGTGTAATCGCTACTTCTAATGGAGCCGTTCCTACTGGAATGGTAGCAACTATCGTATTTGTAGCTGTATCAATCACCGATACCATATTATCAGGCGTAGCTAACTGACCAGCATCTGTAACGTACACTAAAAAATGACAAGGTGGAGTTGGTGGCACAGGTATAAATGGTGGCTTACAATGACAAGGGCAACAAAAATAACAACAACGACAGTGACAACTTGGATTTGATTTAAACTTGAACTTTTTAAAATTTTTATGTTTTTTTCTCACACTGCACACCCTTTCTATCATATTTGATACTATATGTAAAAAGAATTATGTTTCTTGTACGTTTACCTAAACGAAATACTTCTGAACAGTGTTGAGAGGTTGTTTATTTTAGTTTCCAAGCATTAATTGATTCCAAAATTATAGTGTTTACTAAGTGATTCTTTGAAATACCACGCATTTATATGAGACAGTTGCAAGAAACAACAGCAGCGTAAAAAAAGTAGAAATCCGACAAAATGAAAATAAGGATGAGGAATAATATAAGCATTTGCTACTACGGGTGTTTTTTTGTGGAAGAAATGACCACTAATAGGTAAGGGGGATTTATTTATGGCTATATTAAAAGATTATTTTAGTCAACCTAGTTGTGAAGTTGAAATAAATTTAGTTTTAGTGAATGAATCTAGTGTTAAATTCAATATACAATTTCGTTCAGGTAAAAGTTTTCCGGAAATTTTTTCTGAAATACTTTGTTTGAGAAGAGATTTTTTAAAATTACTAGATGATTTAAGACAAATAGATCTTATGCATCTAAGTATGTTAGAACCCCATGACCCTGGGCTATGTATTTATCATATTCCCCTTTTTGGTTCTTATTATTATCCTGAATATGGTTTACATCAAGTGCCTGAACATGAAAGGGATGAATGGGAGCCTTATTATAGATTATTTTTTGTGTTAGATGCAGGTGAGAAGAATAATCATAGTGCATCAGAAACTGGTCCTGCACTATGTTTAAAAGTAAAAATGGAACAAATTAACGAGTTTGTAGATAGTTTAAAGTTAGAGGTAAATAATTTTTTATAGTGCTTAAGAAATTTTTAAGTTACATAAAACAATCATGAGCTTTCTTCTCCCAACCCTGGCATGAAAATAAGTTCCTCCTGTCCATAATGGTAGTGACACAAACAGGATGTAAGACGCGGCTTTTTTTGGTGGCTTAGACCCTGGGCATAAAACTGTTTGAGTGAATTTGGTGTTCAACCCTTTGTTAGCTCCACTTGATAGTAGGATGACTACGTACAGAAAAATGCTTATTTTCAAATTCACTCACTGTTTGTGATCTTTATTGTTTGGAGTGATTTTTATGGAGGTATTTATTAAGAATTGTGCAGGCTTAGATGTGCATTCTGAGACAATTGTTGCTTGCGTTTTAAAAGGGAGACACGAAAACGAAGTATATCAAGAAATAGAAACTTTCCCTACGCTCACGAAAGATTTGTTTCGTCTATTGAAATGGTTAGAAAGCCATGAAGTTACACATATTGCGATGGAGAGTACGGGTGTGTATTGGAAACCTGTATTTAATATTTTGGAGGACTTTTTTGATATTACACTTGCGAATGCCCAACGAATCAAAAACGTTCCTGGCAGAAAAACAGACGTTTCAGATGCAGAATGGATTGCGAAGTTATTACGTCATGGCTTGATTGAAAAGAGTTTTGTTCCACCCGTGGAGATTCGAGAACTCAGAGATTTAACAAGACTTCGGAAAAAGTGGATTGGCCATTTAACTTCTGAAAAGAATCGCATTCAAAAAGTATTAGAAAGTTCAAATGTCAAACTAAGTACTGTGATTTCAGATGTATTTGGCGTATCCGGGCGTAAATTACTAAATCGATTAATTGAACAAGGTTATGTAGATGAAGCCGATGTCGAAAAGAATATTCATGGAAGGTTAGCCCCTAAAAAACAATTGATTACCGATTCTTTATTTGGAACACTCAATGAACATCAAATATTTCTTATTCGCCAATCTTGGCGACACATTGAATATTTGGAGTCATTGGTTTTAGAAATTGAAGAACGGATTAATCAACTATTACAAAATTATCATGAAGAACTTCAATTATTAATGACAATTCCAGGTATAAAAAAAGATACTGCCGCAGTTATCATTGCAGAAATTGGTGTAAACATGAATCAGTTTCCCACATCACAGCACCTTGCTTCATGGGCAGGCGTATCTCCTGGTAATCATGAGAGTGCAGGAAAAAGAAAAAGTACGCGTTCTATTAAGGGAAATCCACACATTAAATCGGCCATGTGTGAGGCAGCTTGGGCAGTTTCAAGAAGTCGAAATCGTTGGTTAGCCAACAAATATTGGTCACTCGCAGCACGAAGAGGCAAGAAAAAAGCACTCGTTGCGATTTCGCATCGAATGCTTCGAATTATTTACTCCATGCTACTGAACAAGGAGCCATATAAAGAACCACAATTGGTTTAGTTTAACCAAAAACCAAAAGTAATAAACCAAGATACCTTCCGACAGGTACCTTTGCTTTCTCATTGGCTTTTTTCGTTATTTATAGAATGACCTAGTCCACTTAATAATATTCAAAAAACAAAGACATTATTTATTTTCACAGAAAAAAGCCTTTATAATGGTTTGGCGGTAGTAAACCATCCAAATCCAAAATAAAGGACATAAGCATTGATAAGTTTACACGAAAAACATCTTTTGAACAATGGTTTTCCCCTATTTCTTCTACACAAATGGAAAAATTAGTTGAAAATCATCAATTAAATACCTATACAAAGAAGCTTCACATCACTTCATTCTTGAGATTATTACTGTTTGCCCAGCTGAATGAAACCGAAAGTCTAGGGCCATCAAGGTTTTTCCAACACATTTTTCTAGACTTAGTCACTCAAATTCATGAGAAAACATTTTGAGCAGCGTCGAATAATCACAACACCACTGAAAATCATTGATTCCAGTACACTGCCATTGAACTTAAAGAACCATAGATGGGCTGAATTCCGGAAAACAAAATCAGGTGTGAAGTTACATTTGCGCCTTGTTTATCTAGAAAAACGCTGTTCGTACCCTGATAAAGCAGTGCTAACGAACGCGAAAGCACATGATCGTGGTCAGTTTGAAATTCTCGTAGATGACAAGGAATGCATGTACGTATTTGTACTTAGATTATGAGTGCTTTGACCGCATGACAGATGATGGATTTTTCTTTGTCTCACATAACACGTGTGATTGAATCATTTGAAGTACCTGAACAGTCATCTGTGTTATCAGATGAAATGATTCTGATTGGTAACACGCAAAATCGTGCTGAAAATGTATTTCGCCGTATCAAAGTACTGGATCCAATTGGTAAAGAGCTATATCTGATGACGAATCGTTTTGATTTAAGTGCAGATTAAGTCGCTGAACTTTATAAGTCACGCTGGGCAATCGAACTGTTTTTCAAGTGGATGAAACAGCATCTGAACATTAAAAAATTCTACGGGCAAAGCGAACAAGCTGTGCACAATCAGGTATACATCGCGATGATCGTATACTGCTTAAACGTGCTAGCACAGCTTCACACAAACAGTTCACGGACGTATCTACAAATTACTAGGTATTTAAAAGTAGTACTATGGAAACCGGCACGTATTTGGCTTCGGAATATAGAAGGAAATACAGTACCATAAGGATTTTGAACCGTCAGTTGCCCAAGTCAAAAGTTATAGTAAAAAAATGGATGTTTACTACCACTATTTAAGTGTCTTTCATTTTCTTTAAAAACGGAAGAAATAGAAAACAGAAAATTCAATTAAAATTCACGCGGCGTTAGTGAATTTAATTATAAATTCTATAATAAGAATAAGTATCATAATTCCTGTCATAATGGCTAGAGCCGCCATACCTGAAGACTTCTCTTTTTGCTCATCATTTTGGACTTCGTTTTCTTCTCTCACCGTTGGCTCTCACTGTCGTATCTTCTACAATACTCACATATCTTAAATACTGAACCATCTCTATATACTTTCTTAATTGAATCATTGGCTAAACAATTAGAGCAAATACTCAATTATATTCTCCTTCATCTATTTATATCCACTATTTACCATTTTAAGAAATTTAATTATGTATGTACATAACAAAAAACCAGATACTCATTTGAAGTTGATATGCTCCCTATTAGATAAACAGATTTTATTTTTTAATCTGTCTACCTAATAGGGAGCATATCAAACTAACGGAGTGGGTCTTAATTTTATGGAAATCATAATACTAAAATTGACAGTATAGTGAAAAATATTATTTAAGTATATAAACATATACTAAATAAATAATTCAAGTGTTTAAACATAAAATTCACCAAAAAGATTACTTTCGTATTATAAAAGAATAATAAGGACGCCAAAAAGTGGCGGTATATATGGCGGAAAGTGGCGGAGACCGATACGAAATGATGGATTCCGCCACTTTTTTGACGGAGCGCGAAAAGGAAATTTCGGAAAACCACTATTGAAATGGTATATATGGAATTGATAGTATAATTGTAACCCGGGGATATAGTGAATATGTTTAAGCATATGTACAAAAGTAGACAATAAACTAACTTTAAACATCAAAAGGAGTATATATTATGAAAATATCTAAAGTAATTACAGGTTTAATCGTTTGTGGTGCACTAGTTTTTCCAGGAGCATTAAATTCTTCAGCACAAGAAATTAATCCTTCAGCATCACCTGAATCAATTAATTATTCAACAAATCAAGAAACAAAACTATTAACTAATATTGCTGCAGTATCAGCACCATTTAAAGTTGGTATATCTTTAAAATACTATGAGGGAGATACATATAATCATACTATGTATAAAAATGGTAAGAAATATGTAGGAACTTTATATTATGTGTCTAAAGATTCCAAAGGATTTAATTATACAGGGTGGATGGAGGAGTATGATGGTTGGTAAATAGTTCTAGTCGAGTCATAAAAAAACCTCTTAATGAATGATTACTGCATTTGTCTCACGATAGTCAGTTAGTTAGAAGGTGTGATAGATTTGACGCTAACGATTAATTAACTAAATTAAACAATTTCACATCAGAAAAGCGTGAGAAATCAACGTTTCTAAAATTGATTTCTCGCGCTTTTTAAGGTATTAATCAGTGACCAATCAATTCAGTATCCTTTATAAAAGGTGCATTAATATCTATTTTTATATCGGTTAATTCTCCATTTTCATATCGAAGTTTACCGATTATTTTAGGATTTAAATGTTTAAAGTCTGCTTGAATAACTTCTTTGAAAATTAATAATTTATTATAGGTATCCATGTCTAAACTATATAATGAATCTGAAGGAAATGTATAATTCTTCTTATCTATATTAGTCCATCCCATTTTTAGGTATAAAAATTCAGCTAAAAATATTCCTGGAATTATATCATTTTTATTTGATTCTTGATACAAAATTACATAAATTGTAATTTTAGGTAATTTTCTCGTTATTTCTAATATCTTTTGTTATAGTTCTGGCAATTTCCTTAACGTATTTATCTACGTTGTTAACGTTATCTTCGTTAGTATCAACTTTTACTTGATCTGTATAAATTAAACCCTTATCATTAGATACCCTGATGTCATAAAATTCGTTTAAGGTATAGCTAAAGACATTCCTTCTACTGTGCTTTTTCACCTAACTACTTTGAACCAACCTTTATCATTCGAATCCAGTGACTGTTACATAAATGTTAAACATTCATGGGCTATTTTTCTGATACAGGCTCTTCTTTAGCTTTCGCTTGTTCACAAACTGGAGCTTCTTCTTGTATCTTTTGAAAACCCCTTGCTATGCGAGGGGTTCTAAAGAGCTTCTAGCTATGGACAAGAAAAAACCCCCAGCCGTACAATGAATTCAGGTCTGGTCAACCGACTCCGTACGAAAGGGGATCCAAATGGATAATAAAAGTTTAGCACACACAACATGGAATTGTAAGTATCACATCGTCTTTGCACCAAAATATAGAAGGCAGATTATTTATGGACAAATTAAAGCAGATGTAGGTAGAATTCATCGTCAGTTATGTGAAAGAAAAGGAGTAGAAATTATTGAAGCAACCGCCTGCCCTGATCATATTCATATGTTGGTAAGTATTCCACCAAAATTAAGTGTTTCATCGTTTGTGGGTTATTTGAAAGGAAAAAGTAGTTTAATGATATTCGATCGACATGCGAACCTGAAATATAAATATGGAAACGGGAAGTTTTGGTGTCGCGGATATTATGTAGATACAGTAGGAAGAAACAGAAAAACCATTCAGGAATATTTAAAAAATCAATTGCAAGAGGATATTCTTGAGGATCAAATGAGCATGAAAGAATTTATTGATCCATTTACAGGAGAAGAAATAAAAGCAAAGAAGCGAAAATAATAAAACCACTTTAGTGGTAGCGTGAAAACGGAGTGCGGTTGGCGGACCTTTTAGTGTGTCTAACAATTGGGGCGCAGTTCATTATGACTGGTGGTTCTGATTTTTTTCTAATTACTGATATGGAATTTCCATATTTCACAAAATTTAAAGTAAGAGATGAGTTCAAAATTGAGCCTACTGAAAAAGTCTTAATAGGTGGTCAACTTTTAGGTAGGGGCTGTCCGAAAAATCGATTAACATCGACTTTTCGGACAGCCCCTACCTAAACATGCCCATCAAAGCATTAATAATTTAGCCCCAAAAACATGCAGTAATATAAACCAACTTGCTAAGAATACAAGGAGCTTTTTTTCTAAAAACATTGATATATAAGTGTTTTAAATAATATTGTACTCAACTTGCATTGTTACTATTTTACGTTTGGATAAATCATTGTTGCAGGATCTACATATTCATCGAACTGTTCTTCTGATAGTAATCCTGAGGCAATAGCTGCTTCTTTTAAGGTTGTCCCTTCTTTATGAGCTTTCTTCGCAATTTTTGCTGCATTTTCATAGCCGATATAAGGGTTTAATGCTGTTACAAGCATTAATGAGTTTTGTAAATTATAATCAAGTACTTCTTTATTTGGCTCAATGCCTACTGCGCAATGGTCATTAAATGATTTCATTGTATCTGCTAATAGACGAGTGGATTGTAAGAAATTATAAATAATGACTGGTTTAAAGACGTTTAATTCGAAATTACCTTGTGAAGCAGCAAAGGCAATTGTTGCATCGTTTCCAACGACCTGTGTTACTACCATTGTCATGGCTTCACTTTGTGTCGGATTAACCTTACCTGGCATAATAGAGGAGCCTGGTTCGTTTTCGGGAATGGTAATTTCACCAATTCCTGAGCGAGGTCCACTTGCTAACCAGCGTACATCATTGGCAATTTTCATTAAGTCTGCTGCAAGCGCTTTTAAGGCACCATGGGCAACGACAGCTTCATCATGACTTGTTAGTGCATGGAATTTATTTGCTGCAGACGTAAAATGCTTATTCGTCAGCTCACTAATTTCCGATGCTACTCGTTCGCCAAATTCTGGATGTGCGTTTATACCAGTACCTACAGCTGTACCACCAATCGCAAGTTCCTTCATGTATTCAATATTTTGGATAATCATATGCTCAGATTTTGAGAGCATTGCAGCCCAACCGCTAATCTCTTGACCTAATGTAAGGGGAGTAGCATCCTGCAAATGTGTACGGCCAATTTTGATAATGTCTTTAAATTGCTCTGCTTTTTCTTCTAAAGTTGCTTTTAATAAACGAAGACGCGGTAATAAATAATCCTCAACCTTTAACACGGCTGCAATATGCAAAGCTGTAGGGAATGTATCATTTGAGCTTTGTGATTTATTGACATCATCATTAGGATGAATACGATCAGCCTCTCCAGCATCCTGGAGAATCTGGTTCGCTCGATGCGCAATAACCTCATTGACGTTCATATTCGATTGTGTACCACTACCTGTTTGCCAAACGACAAGTGGGAATTGATCGTCCCATTGACCATTTAAAATTTCATCAGCTGCTTGGACAATAGCGTTTGTTTTGATATCTGAAAGTTTTCCAAGCTTTTTGTTTGCGATAGCAGCACTTTTCTTTAAAATAGCCATCGCTTGTACTAGCTCGATTGGCATTTGTTCTGTACCAATTTGGAAGTTTTCCTTACTACGCTGTGTTTGAGCACCCCAAATTTTATCCGCAGGTACTTTTATTTCACCCATAGTGTCTTTTTCAATACGATAATCCATGTAAAACAGCTCCTTTGTATATGTAAATATTCCGTTAAAATAAACAGAATACAGTTAAAAAACGGATATTCTTAGTCTGATTTAAGAATATCCGTTTGATACATGCTTATTTCAAAAAGAGGGGGATTCTGAATTAAGCAATTTGGAGAAAAGAAATAATCTATTGATAATGATAATTGTTATCAATTAAAAAGTCAACTTTTTTTCTTAAAGAGATTAAAAAGAATTGAGAACAGTTTGCAATATACTATTTTGATACCCATTTATAAGAAATTTAAAACGCTATCATTGAATTTATCAACGATAGCGTCATAGTGTTGAAAAACTAAATAGTCAAGGGAATCTTTGTGAATACTACTAAGTCAAATGAAAGTGATTTCCGTTCCAGGCTACTCGCTTTCCTGTGGGCGAGCGACGAGCCGCTTCCTGCGCTGACGCTCCGTGCAGGGTCTCGTCTGTCTCGCTATCCCACGGGAGTCGAGTAGCCCATAGCTGTCAACTTAAGAAATGTGTACTTCTTCTAAAAAGTGGTATAGATATATACAAAACTTTTTTTGGAAGGGGTGCTTTTGATGTCGACACCGAAACATATACAATTACTCCAAAAGCTATTTGAAGTCATTTGTCCTGAAAGAGTAGATGAAATAGCCAAAGAAACGGGTTTTATTCAAAGAAAGCGACTAGTCTCTGCGAGTGACTTCCTATCCTTATTGTTTCATGTCCATGGGAATTTAGCAGATTGCTCAATCCAAGAGTTATGTACAACCTTACAAATGAAACAAGCCATTTCCATTAGTCGGGCAGCCATGGATAAAAAATTTACCCCGGAAGCCACGGCTTTTTTACAACGACTCATTCAAGAATTCGTATGGGCACAACATCAACTATCTTTTTCTTCGCTCTCTCTGTCTGAACCATGGCCATTTACCAGTATTCGGGTACTTGATTCCACCACAGTTAGTGTACCAGATCGTTTTCAAAAGCGCGCTCAAAAAACCAAACAAGCATCCGCCAAAATTCAATTTGAATTGGATCTTTTATCCGGTCAATCGACATTTCTTCACGTTGCTTTTCACCGAATGAATGATGCGAAAGTAGGTGCCATGCGGATTCCGTTTCTGACAGAACATGAACTTTGTCTACAAGATTTGGGTTATTTTAACTTCGAACAATTAAAAAAATCGAGGAAAAAAAGGGTTTTTTTATTACAAAAATACGGACAGATGCGTATGCCGCTTTCGAAAATCTATTTCCTTCCTATCACTCAAATGGTGAGGTTATTCAAAGTAGTCTTTATCATCGCATTGATTTCGTGGCACTTTGTAAAAAGTTACTACCAGAGGAACTTTTAGAATTAGAGGGTGTTTATTTTGGACGAGATGCTCATTTTCCAGCTCGTTGTATTATTTTTTCCCATGATGAGCAGGGGAAAGCGCAACACATCAAAAAAATTAATCGACGAGCCCAAAAATCAGGAAAGGTGCCCAAACAAGTGGTACGTGATTTAGCAGGTATTACGATTTATATGACGAATCTGCCAGAGTGGATGTCTGCTCGTCATATCATGGAATTGTATCGCTTACGTTGGCAAATTGAGTTGCATTTTAAAGTGTGGAAATCTGATTTAGGCATCAACCACTTCAAAGTGATGAAGAAAGACAGGTGGCTTTGTCATTTATATGGGACCATCCTAGTTTATTTTATTAGTCAATTGATGGCCTATCAAATAAGAAACTTCATCTGGAAGGAGAAGGGCATAGAAATTAGTGAGATGGTGGCCATTCGTAGTATCGCGACAGAGATTTTACCGAAGCTATATGAAGAATGCATAAAAAAAGAGAATGCATTGAAAGACTTTATCCATTTGACCACCGAGTTCCTGCTCAAGACGGCCCGGAAATCAAAGTCCACCAAAGGAACAGCCTTTCAACGCCTTCAATTCACGTAAAATATCCAAATATAACCAACTCACCTAGAGGGGTTTATTTGGATATGTCTAAAATACTTTTTCCCATTTTAACGATAAATGAAACCTATCATTTCTAATTATAAAATCATTTGATTAGATGTGTAGAAATCTTAAGTTGACAGCTATGGTCGAGTAGCCTTGCACTCCAATCAGCAATAGTGTAGAACTTTAAATATTTTCTTCCCTCAAAAGAAAAGTAAAAGCATGTTACTCACCATCATTAAATGGATAGAATATTGGTACAATTCTACAGATGTTAACCTACATTTTATGCGTAAAACAAACTACTTTGTAACTTTACATAAAGTACTCCTCTGTTTTCACATAGAAAAATGTTATCAAAGCTCCATTTTTGCACAATATAGTGATGGCTAAGACTTCAAATTTATCACTATATATTTGTGTGAATTGCCAGAAAAAAATACGATGAGCAAAGGTTGATTGGAGTGTAGACTGAGTGACTCCTTGGGGATTCAGCGTCACAGATGAGACCCTGGAGCGAGCAACGCGAGTGAAGCGGCTCATCGGACGCCCCCAGGAAAGCACTCAGTCGGAACGGAGATCAACCTCTCGTTTTGAAAAAGGGCTATACTTTTTAATTTGTCACCTTGATTTCATTGACATAATAGTATTTCAACAACATGACGCTATCATTGGATTTATCAACGATAGCGTTACGCCTTAAACTATAAATGGCTATCTTTTTTTCTTCCCAAGCTCTTTAATAGGCTGTTTTTTAGGTACAATTTCAAAAACGATTCGTACTTGGTAGTTATTGTTGTTGATTTGATTAACCTCAATTATTTTTGCTTTTCGTCCTTTAATTTTAAAATTTTCTTCGACAACAGGTAGATTGACGAGCAGCTGACTTAACACAGATGTCTTGCCTTCATAAAAATGAGTTACAAACATATCACTTTTCTCCCTTGTTCTTTTTTCAGGTACATTCCATCTTAAAATAAGGTTCAAAAGGTTTTACTCAATGTATGACAATCAGCTGGAAAGTAGAACATTTGCTATAAGTCACAATAACTGGAATCAGATGCTAATTCGAGTCATAATGATCCAACATAAAGGTGTATTTGCAATATTGCACATACTTCAGAGAGTCTTGACGAAAAGGATGATTTGAATTATGATGTATCGAATATAATTTAACAATGATTGGAAGTAGTAGTGAATGTAGTTTGCTTTAGAGAGATGATGGCAGGTGAAAATCATCGCAAACCATTTATGAACTCATCCAGGAGTTTTTTATGCTGAAGAGAGTAGGCATAAACGGCTGCTACCGTTATAGTCAAGTGAGCTTTCTAGCTAATCAGAGTGGTACCGCAGATAACTTCGTCTCTATATTTATTGGAGACGAAGTTTTTTATTTGGGAAATGGGAGAGGAACTGGAATTTGCTCAACACTGTTAATTTATCAAGGGGGAAATATAGTGGAAATGATAAAAAAACAAGCAACAACAGTAGGTTTAACTGCACTTGTTCTGTCAGCACTTCTAACATCAATGAGCCAGGTGTTCTATGCCAAGCAGGTACAGGAGGTACCAACCTTTTTATTTACGGGCATTAGTTTTTTCATTACAACCATTTATTTTTCATTCTTTGCCCGAAAACGAAAGCTAGTGAATGTATGGAAGGGAAATATTACGGATGTGATGAAGTTGAACGCTGCTACGGTGGTAACATTTATGGGCTTTTATTTTGCCTTAAAATATGTTGAGTCCGCGATTGTAAGTGCGCTTGAAATGGGCATCGGACCACTGTTTGTCTTAATAGTAGCTGTTTTTGCTAAGGAATCCATTCCTCGTGTACAATGGGTAATTGCTTTTGGAACATTTATCGCTTGTACTATACTAATAGTAGCTGTTATTAGTGGGAAATCTGCTGTACAAATGGACCTAACTTTGCCTGTAATTGTGGCATTAATAGCGAGTGTTGGCTGTGGGATTGGAGCAGTTCTCTGTACAATCTATTCGAAGCGATTAAGTGAGGCTGGTTGGACTACTTCCATGATTTTAGCAAACCGCTATTATGGCATAATTTTATTATCTTTTTCTGCAACTTTCGACATGTTTTTTAAATATTTCTCGGGAAATATTTCGTGGATACTTGCAGTCACAGTAGTAGGCGTCATGCTGCCAATGTATTTATTACAAATAGGCATTCAGTATTGTTCATCATTAATTGTAATGATGAGTTTATGCTTTGTTCCAATATTCACATTTTTCTTTCAGTTATTTGATCCAAGGCTCTCATGGTCACCTATTTCCTTTATAGGTATCAGTTTATTATTTATTTTGGGTGTTTGTAGCTTGTATTTGGAAAAAAAGTCGGTTTCAGAGTAGCATGACCGCGTTATAATAATAGTAAGGGAGGAGACGAAATGTATTTAAAATCATGTAAGGTGTTACAAAACAACATCAAAGATAAGCATGTATATCCCTTTAACATACCAAGTTTGCAGGATTTACAGGAGCTAGAGTTTCCTACAAATGTCACTTTCTTTGTTGGTGAAAATGGTTCTGGTAAATCAACACTATTGGAGGCAATTGCTGATTGCTGTGATTTTAATACAGCAGGTGGTGGGCGACAAAATTTATATGAGGTACATAAAGCGGAATCTGCACTTGGGGAATATATACGATTATCTTGGTGGCCGAAAGTTTCAAATGGCTTTTTCCTACGTTCTGAAACGTTTTATCAATTTGCCAGTCATATTGATTCGTTAGAGCATCCAAACAAATATGCGGCTTATGGTGACAAGTCTTTACATCATCAATCACATGGGGAATCATTTTTATCGTTATTTATACATCGCTTTAAAGGTAAGGCCATTTATTTATTAGACGAGCCTGAAGCGGCACTTTCTCCAACAAGGCAGCTTAGTCTCCTTAAAATCATGAAGGATTTAGAGCATGAGGCACAGTTTATTATCGCTACACATTCACCAATTTTACTTGGCTATCCAAATGCAACAATTTACAGTTTTGATGGTGAGGAAATTAAGTCTACTCGTTATGAGGAGACCATACATTACATTGTTACGAAGCGTTTTTTAAATGCACCAGAAACCATTTTTTCAGAGTTATTTGATGAGGAGAGGGAATAATGAATCAGCGAAAAGGCTTAATCATGCGGGAAATTCGATTAGATGAAATGGCGCAATCCATAGATTTACTCAATTATGTGTTTCAAATGTCCATGTCTATTCATAAGGATCGCCGCTTTGTCAATGCAAAGAGCAAGCAATTCGATGAAGGACATGCAATTGGATGGTTTGATGGTACACAGCTTGTCTCACAAATATTAAGCCTTCCTTTTGAGGTAAATGTTCATGGTCGGATTTACGAAATGGGTGGTATAACGGCTGTGGGAACATATCCAGAATATTCAAGACATGGTTTAATGGAGAGCCTGATTATGGAATGTCTGCAGCGCATGCGAAATGAGGGGCAATATATATCCTATTTATTCCCATATTCGATCCCGTACTATCGAAAAAAGGGCTGGGAAATTATGAGCGATATCGTGGAATTTCAGGTCAAGGATACACAGCTGCCACATTATGCAGGACTAAATGGAAAGATACGTCGAGTTGATCCGAAACATGAGGATGTTGTAGCGATTTATGCAAGTTATGCCCAAAAAACGCATGGTGTGATGGTACGCAATAGTATTGCATGGAATGAGAAGTTTCAGGAAGACTTTTGGGAAGAAAAGTTTATTGATAGTGATGTCAATCTTCAGGCAGCCGTATATTATGATGAGGATGATGTGCCACAGGGCTATATGTTTTATCGCATTATGGAGGAAAATTATTACATTGATGAAATCGTCTATTTACAGGAAGAGGCACGTAAAGGATTATGGAATTTTGTCTCTGCTCATAGCTCAATGATTTATAATGCTTATGGCAAAACGACTGGAAATGAAGCAGTTGCCTTTTTACTGGAGGATAGTGAAATCATACAAAAAGTGTCCCCTTATTTTATGGCACGTATCGTGGATGTCAAAGAATTTTTATTACGTTATCCATTTGTGGGAAATGACTTTCAGTTACGATTGGCTGTTAGTGATCGTATTGTAGCGTGGAATAACGGCACATTTGTGATTACGGTGCAGGAAGGTAAGGTTAGCGTAGATAAGATCAGCGAAACACTGTCCGAAAATGCTGTTCAACTAACTGTGCAAACATTAGCCACAATGTTACTAGGCTATAAACGACCAAGCTATTTGGAAAAAATCGAACGCTTACAGGGCCATGCGATTGACATTGCACTGCTAGAGACAGTACTTCCTGTCGGTATTCCAACATTTATCGATTATTTTTAACCTATATAGGGAATTTGTACAGGGTTTAACTTGTGCAAATTCTTTTTTATATGTTTCTAGAATGGTAATTATGGCATAATTAGTGAATGGAGGGGATAGATGATATGCCAAAATGTATTACATGTAAGGAAAAATGGACGTGGAAGCAGTCAATGCGGTCAATTGTATCATTTTCTCGCTTTATAGGCTGTCCATACTGTGGGAAAAAGCAAATGCTCACTTCTATGACACGTATTTCCATTTTATTACTAGTCTTTGTACCATATATTACAATGCCTTATGTGATTGATGAAGAGGTAAAAAGCTCTGCAGTAGCAATCGGTGTTGCAATTTACTTATTAGCGTTAATCCTTATGATGCCATTTTTAATGGACGTACGTGAAATCCCAAAGCATCTGCAAAAATATGCCCAAAAATAATACATAGCAAGAGAATGACCTTCACCGTTTTGAGCGTGAGGGTTTTATTTGTTTAGAAATATTTAAGTTAAAGCCATATTTGCTTGAGGTAAGAAGAAAATGCTCAGGTCAACTTAAAATTTGCTCGGGTTGAAAGAAAACTGCTCAGGTCAATATCAAAATTGCTCAGGTTGAGAAGAAAAACGCTCAGGTCGATCCAAAAAATGCTCAGGTCAATCCGAAAATTGCTCAGCTCGAATAGTGAACTGCTCCATCCTACTACGTCCTAAATAGAACAGAACATTTTAAGCACTCTACTTTAGGAATACATCAAAATAAGGAAACAAATCCATCCTTATTTTCGTTATTAAATAAAAAAATAGGGAGATGTTTTTTGATATGACTGCGAGGGTAGAGCAGAAAAAAGTATACAGAAAAGCGCTAATTATACTGTGTGTCTGGTTCCTATTTATTGTAAGCATTATAGGATATGGGATTTATTGGCTGTTTTTTGATTGGAGTAGGTTTAAACAGGAATTGATCGCCGAATCCACTTCTCCCAACGGTACCTATACAGTGAATGCTTATGTCTCAGATGGAGGGGCCACTACGTCTTATACGGTTTTGGGTGAATTAGTATTTAATAAAGAAAATAAGAAGTCAAAGAAGATTTATTGGCAATATCGGGAGAATGAAGCAGATATTTCATGGATAGATGATGAGACTGTCAAAATAAACGGCGTGACATTGGATGTACCAAATGAAACCTATGATTATCGAGATTATGAGGAAAATACAAATAAGCCATAACATGGTTGCTATGGCTTATTTATTATGTTAACCAAGCTTTTTTTAATAGTTGCACCCCTAAAACAACTTCATCTAGCTGCAAATTGCTAAAGCCTAGTTGAATGATAGGCTCAGTGCTTGTTTGCTTAAGGAAAAAGGGACTGGTTGGATATACCCTCACGCCATATCGTGCAGCGCTTTCTATGAGTTGACGCTCAGAAAGTTGCGTATGTACTTTCACTAAAATATAGAGACCTGATTGTGCCCCCAATACTGTAATCCTGTCTCCAAATTGTTGTTGCAGCTCCCGTACAAGAAGATTGATCTTTTGTTTATAGGTGATCCGCATTCGTTTAATATGCCTTGTCCATTCGCCCTTTTCCATAAATGCTGCCATTGTTAATTGATGAAGAGAAGAGGCATTATGCTCAAAATATTGAAAGCGTTCTTTATATGTAGAGACAAATGAATAGGGTAATACCATATAGCTTAAGCGAACGGCTGGTAAAAAGGATTTAGAAAATGTGCCAATATAGATCACACGCGATTTATCAATAGAGGCAAGGGCAGGGAATGGCTGCTGTGTATAGCGAAATTCGCTGTCATAATCATCCTCTAGAATATAGCCATCTATTTGTTTAGCCCACTGAATCAATGTTTGTCGCTGCTGGATGCTCAGTGAAACACCATAGGGAAAATGATGGGAAGGGGTAATATAAATTAGACGTGACTGTAAATGGGTTAAATGCTGAAGCTGTGCACCATTTTCCAAAACAGGTAATGACTCTATATTGAAGTTATGTAATTTAAAGGCTTCGCGTGCTCCGTTATAACCAGGGTCTTCCAAAATAATACTATCAAAATCCTCTTTTAATAAAAAGCCTAAATAAATTAACATTTGCTGTGTGCTGCTACCAATAAAAATGTCCTCTGAATTAACACGAACACCACGAGCTTGTAATAAATAATCCACAAGCTGTTCCTTTAATCGAGGTTCACCAAACGAGTCCCCATATGTATAGCATTCTTCCTCATGTAATATTTGATTGGCCATTTGTCGCCAAATTTTTAAAGGAAAATCCTGTTGATCGACAGCACCTGCTCGAAAATCAATGATGATATTTCCAGTGACTTGTTTTTTATTGGGAATGCTTGGTTGTGTCTCCTCATGTAAAAATACCTGCTCAAATTCATTGACAAAATATCCTTTTCGTCCTTCTCCTCGTATATATCCCTCTGCGACAAGTTGCTCGTAGGCAGTTAAGGTCGTATTGCGACTCACCTGTAGTGTATCTGCCAGCCTACGAATAGAAGGAAGAGTATCGTTTGTTTTTAAGCTACCTTGCTCAATTAAAGTTTTGATTTGCTGATAAATTTGCTTATATTTTGCCTCTTTATCTGTAAAGAAAAAAATAAAATCATTCATAAGGCTCCTTCTTGACATGTTGAAATATTTATTTTTGTCACTTTTTATATGTCAAAATGTTTTTTATTATCATACAAGAAAGACTGATAAAAAGAAATGGAGAGATTTGCAATGGAAATGAAAACAGTAACACTTGCAACAGTTAAAGAGGTAGTCCCATTATTTAATGCCTATCGAGAATTTTATAAACAACCTTCAGATTTAGAGCAAGCCGAGCAATTTTTAAAGGAGCGTTTGCAGAAGGAGGAATCAATTATTTTCCTTGCGTATTTAGATGCTCAGCCAGTAGGTTTTGTCCAGCTTTTCCCTATTTTTTCATCAGTTGCGATGAAAAAAGCCTTTCTATTAAATGATCTATTTGTGGCAGAACATGCGAGAAAGCAAGGAGTGGCAATGCGTTTAATGGAAGAATGTTATGCATACTGTAAAAATGAGGATGCACGATATATGACCTTAGAAACAGCGACTGATAATAAACAAGCTCAAAAGCTATATGAAAAGCTTGGAATGAAAATAGATCATGATGTTTTTCATTATATTAAATATTGGTAGTATTCAGCTTAAAAATCTTAATAAGGAATATGATTGTTAAAACCTCACACACTAAATTGTGAAGGAGGTCTAGCATGAAAATAGTAGTAAAAAATTTAATGTTAATCAGCATACTTTTAATGAGCTTTGCACCAGTTGGCTATGCTAATAATGTCATTCAACAACATGCGAATGGAGAGGAAGGTCAGGTCGTTTATCATGTAAAGTACGATTATAATGCTATTTGTAAGGTGCTTGGTATTACGCAAGAGGTATATGATCAATACTGGAAAGAGGGTCTATCCATCGTTGATATGGCTGATAAAGTGGGCATAGAGCGTCGTGAGATCATCAGCTATTTTGTGACTTTCCATTATCAAGAAATGCAAAAATGGCGAGATAAGGGAGACATGAACGAGCATCATTATTTTACATTGGTTTATGATTTAAAGGATGAAATTACTGATTTTATTGAACGAAATCCAAATAAACACTGACAGCGACTAGTAGATTCTAGTCGCTATTTTTTTATGATTAACATTCGTTATTTAATTATTAAAATTAATTATTTAATGTTTATCGTTAAATTTATATTGATTTCCTCTCAATTGTTTTATATGCTTAACATGAAGAAATGACCACGAAAACGAAGCAGGGGGAAAAATTATGATTATAAACATTGCTATCAGTGCCATTATTCAAGTTATTTTATTTTCAGTAATACCATTTTGTTGGTGGTTTTTCACAGCAAGAAAGAAACAATCATTTTTATCATGGCTCGGTATTAAAAAGCCTGTCATCAAAAATAAAGGAAATTATACTGTATGGTTTTTACTCACGATTTTTTTATTATTCGTACCGTCTAACCTAATCGTCTTTTTTTATATAGACAGCTCACTTTTAGCATCGAATCGTTTTGCAGGACTCGGCTTTTCTGCGATTATCCCCGCACTTCTCTACGCAATTATCCAAACGGGCTTGTCAGAGGAACTGCTTTTTAGAGGCTTTTTATTAAAAAGATTTGCATATACATTTGGTTTTCAGATAGGAAATATTCTACAAGGCTTACTATTTGGTAGTATTCATGGGTGGATGCTATTTTCTGTTATTCCTTTTGAAGTTGTTGTGTTAGTTGTGATTGTAACGGGATTAGCTGGTTACTTAATGGGATGGATCAATGAACAGAAATCCAATGGCTCCATATTAACAAGCTGGAGTATACATAGCATGGGCAATCTGATTGCTTCTTTCTTCGCTATGTTTAACGTAGTTTAGCGTTTTGGTAAGGTGATTTTTTTAGATGTGTCAACAACATGACGTATTACACGGTTAGAGGCTTTAATCACCTAGCTAATTTGCATTTCATCCTTATCAATTGCATAATAGCTTAGAGGTGTTAGGAATGAAATTTATCGAACAAATAGTAAAGGCATCCTTGATTATAGGTTTAGTTTTAATGGGAGGGCGTATTCTTACCGTAATACTCCATTACTTTCATATAGCGTTTACTTCTTTTTTTGTTGATTATCATGTTGCATCTATAGTTATACTATTGATAGGAATTATAGGTACAGAGCTATTTAACAGTCGAAAAAGGAAGGGGCGAGCATAAATGACAGAGTGGCCGAAGGGTGTAGCCAAGCCTGCTATACGAGCTTTAAATACAGCAGGATATACACGATTAGAGCAATTGCAAAAGGTGGATTTATCGACGTTAAAGCCTTTACATGGGATGGGTCCGAAAGCGTTGGCTGCTATTGAAGCGGCAATGAAAGAGAGTAGGATGCAAGATGAATAAGTTGACTATATTTTTGCTGGCGATGGTCGTTTATTATATTTTGGTGGTCTTTATCATTAGTAAGTTATTTATCATTCCAATTATGAAGTTTATGGCACTTTTATTCTTCATTGGCGCTGGCTATATCTTTTCCCGAAAAATGCGAAGGAAACTACAGTAGGAGGAATATATGAAGCTTGTAAAACTTACCCTTTTTTATCTGGCTATTATTATATTAGCAATGACGCTATCACTGGCAGGAGTTCGTCTATCAATCTCACTTGCTATATTTGCGCTGATTGTACTAGCGATAATATATAGACATATACATATTTTATATCGAACAAATAATATGCTGTTGGTTGATAAGCTAGTGAAAGATCGCAAAAAGGAGCCATTTTTTGCCTATCTTTATGCAGTAGCTTATGGAACAAAGGCAGATCAGCTGCACTCATTAGAGCTGGTTATTCAGAAATATAAGCAGCCAGCAGTGAAGAATAATTATATTTTTGTAAAGACAATTATGGAAGAGAATTTAGAGGAAGCAAAGGATGCAGCTGATAAAATAAACAAAGAGCCATTAGCAAGCTATGCAAAATGTTATATAGCCGCACTTGAAGAGCGAACAGCAGATATGCGAAGTGCAAAGCTTACACAGCCATGGATGCAGCCAGCGATTGAAGCGATTTATGCTTATACGATAAAGAATGAAGCCGCTTTTCAGCAGTATCAGCAAGAAAGCATAGATCTGACAAGAGGTGTACAAAAATATACATTAACCCATACATTTAAAGAGATGCAAAAGAATATGTAAAAAGAGATTCTAAGCTACTTGACGCTATTTGGCATCAGGTAGCTTATTTTTTCTTGCAAAGAACTAAAAGGTTATATACAAATTGGGCTGTCTGCTTCGTCTAATATAGTGAAGCTTAAAAATGTAGCATGAAAGCGGTGTAAGAGAGGTGAAAAGATGGAATTTGATGAATTATATGAACAATATTTTCAACGCATTTATCAATTTATTTATTATATGGTTTCAGATCCTAGCTTAGCAGAGGATTTAACGCAGGAAACATTTCTTCGGGTTTATAAAGGACAATTTCGAAACGAAGCTGCTTTAAGTACGTATATCAGAAAAATCGCACGAAATATTGTTTATGATATGTATAGAAAAAAGGCGTTGATTAAATGGCTGCCATTTCAAAAAAGTCATGAGGAACTGGAGACACATTATGTGCCACATAACTGGATTGTCCAATCTGAAGAACGTCGACTGCTTTATGAAGCCATCCAATTATTAAAGCCAGCGTATCGTGAAGTAGTGATATACAGAAAAATTGAGGAACTGACAATGGCTGAAACTTGTGAAATTTTAGGATGGTCAACAGTTAAAGTAGCGAATACACAGCGAAATGCACTAAAAGAACTAGAGAAAATATTGGGAGGTGACGAATTTGGATTTACACAATCGACTAAAGAAACTCAATAATTTACCAGAGGATCAGTCTGTAAAGTCGCGTATTTACGAGCGTATTCAGCAAAAGAATAAAAAAGGGCTTACGATTTGGAAGGAAGGCGTTTTACTATTAACAATGGCTGTGATTGCTCTATTTTTAATCCTATTACCACAAAATTCTTCATTTCCACAGAGTGCTAATCAATCCATTCAAACGATTTATAAGTATTTTGGTGGAGAAGAAGGGAAATTCTTTGCTCGAAGTTCTGACTTGTATACATCTGTTGAAAGGGTTAATGATAGAAAAGTCTATAATTTTTTTCAAGATTTTACACCTTATGTTGAAGAAAGAGATGGTAGGCTAGGTGATTATATTACAGATGTGGTCGTTGTAAGGGATCATCAAGAGGAGCACTACCAGATTTCTGATACAGGCATGCTAAATATTGATAGTGGGCAGTTTTTTGTGGGAACATCAGATATGTATGAGGAAGTATTTCAATTATTATATAGTGTAAATACAAAACCTTTGTTTTTAATCCTGCCCCTTGCGGTCATCATAGTCAATTTATTTTCAGCCTCCTACTATAAACGGCATAAATTAGATAATAATAAACCACCTAAACCAAAATGGTGGCTGCTACTATTATTCCTCTCCGTAACTTTCGGTATTTTTGCTTGGGCAACTTGGGTGGGCCCTTTATATAAGCCCTTGATGCTTGTGCTCGCTGTTTTATATGGTGTCATCATTTGGTATAACCTCAAACGAGACATCCAGCATTATGCTATCTATAAAGTAGAAACCATAAAAATCAGTATTATTACTGTAGCACTTGTTGTTGTAATTATGAACTATTAATCCTTATAATATCAAAAACACCTTTTGTTGAAATCCATCAACAGTGAAGGTGTTTTTTCAATGGAACTGTTAAATTTTTTTCCCTAGTAAAACACCACGTATGATGCCTACGATGAATATCAGGCTTAATAAAACTAGAAAAAGGTAGGCATGCCATTGCTGTAAAATACGATCATGGCCTAATGCAACTGTTAAGTCGTTGAAAAGTGAATACGTAAAGTACAGTAAGATACTATTTTTAATGAGACAAAACGTCAAAATTCCATTTTGTCTCTGACTATGGGAAAGAGTTGGTTTATTTTTACGTAAAACTGGGTATGCAGCCCTGACCTCTAAGTAATGTAGCAGTAAAAATAGCATAAGTGCAATAAAAGGTAAGTAAAAAATAGCGATTTTTGGACCAAACTGGGCATGTTCGCTTGTAAAGCTTTGTAGAATGGGTATAGAACCTGGCAACTTATGATATTGGATAAGCGTTGCAGTAACACCCGCAAGAAATATAGTGCCTATAATCCATGTTAGTTGCATACAAAAACGTGGCGTAGGTGTTTTTTGCTGCTCGTACATTGATTCACCTCGTTTTTCGTCATTCAAAATAGCATTCTGTTATACTGTATCATAGAATGACATCATGTGTGGTACAGAAAGAAGGATTACATGGAATACTTATTATTTTTAAGCATTGGAATTGCTGGTAACGTCATTGGGACATTGGTCGGGGTGGGGGATTGATTACTCTGCCAACCATGATGTTAATGGGAGTACCTGTCCATTCAGCGATTGGCGCTAATAAGGTGTCTAATATGGTGAGTGCTTTTTCCAGTTTTTATACGATTTATAGAAGAAAAGAGTTGGCCTGGGCAGAAATGCGATCCGTTTTACTTGTATCGCTGATTGGGGGAACACTTGGAGGCTTATTTGCATCATTAATGAGCAGTCAGTCCTTGACGCTTATCGCCATTATTTTATTAGGGTTTGCATTGATTATGTCATTTATCGGTGGGGCTGATTTTGGCGAAAGAGAACACTTTATTATGAATGGTAAAAATGGTCCAATTCTGCTGGGTGTTGGTTTTTATGATGGAATGTTTGGTCCAGGAAGTAGTACACTGGCACTTTATACATATGCACATGAGAAACTATCTTATATAAAAGCGGTAGGGCTGTCACGTGTCGGTGTTTTTGCGATGTGCTCTGGCGCAGCGATTACGTATATAGCGACAGGAAAAATCGAATGGCCACTAACACTTATTTTAATGATTGGATCAACTATTGGCGCACAGATTGGAATTGTCCTTGCTCGAAAGGTCAATGCCAAACAAGTAAAGCTTTTGCTACGTGTTGTAACCATTGTATTAATAATACAGCTTGTCTATGATTTTATGAAACAGCTCTAAGGAGGCGATTATTCTGTTTGACATCACACCATATCCAAGTTTTTCATGGTCACTGTCAAGGCATAAAACATTAACCAGCTGTGCACGAAAATATGGCTATGACTATTATTTTTCACATAATGGCTGGCTTAGCTATAATGTGGAGCCCTTTCATCAACAGGTCTATCGCTTAAAAAAGCTACAATCCATGCCGATCTTATTTGGGCAAATTGTTCACCGATTTATCGAGCAGGCGATTAATGATTATTTACAAACAAGAGAGGCACCAACTGTAGAGGAGCTGATACATTGGGCACGAGGTCAGCTTAATACAGCATTTATTGACTCCACACGCAATTTTGAATTATGGAGACATAAGCCCACAAAATATTATATGATGCAGGAAATCTACTATACCGGTAAGCTGAATCCTGAACTTGTTCAGGACTACAAAGAACGTTTACAGCTTATCTTTCACCATTTTTTGATGAGTGAAACATTCCAGCAAATCACGGCACAAAAAGGCTCTCTTCGCATTGGTGAGCCTGAGCAATTCCGCTCCATGAAAATAGACGATATCCAAGTTTTTGTCGTAATGGATTTCCATTACTATGATGAACTAACGGACAAATGGGTGATTGTCGATTGGAAGACAGGTAGAGAGTCTGACGATGACCGTCAGCAATTAGCGTTCTATGCCTATTATGTGCAGCAAAAATACCGTGTATCCCTTGAGCAAATCGAGGTATATAACGAATATTTATTAACGGGAAAACGAAAGAAATATGTATTTACTGACATCGATATGGCTAATATTTTGTACACCTTTCAGCGCAGTGTCTTGGAAATGAAAAAGTACCAAGCCGATATTTTTTCGAATGAGCCCGCAGACCTCGAGGACTTTGAACAAACGCTTGAAAAATGGCAATGTCGTGGGTGTAATTTTCGGGAATTATGTGATGAAAAATAAGTTAAGAATGAAGCAAGTGACCAAAAAGTGACCGATCCATTTAAATCATCGAAATGGTCGCTTGCATTATCCACTTTGTTAAATGACTATATGTGGTGATTGTCATTATTATATCAGAGTGACTTAGTTGTTCCTGTATGATCTTAAAATTTACATTCCGACTGACTATAAATGAGGTGTAAGAATTTCATAAAGTATGAAAATTCAATTTTGGTAAGCTGTACTTTTCAATGATTCTTCTCCAAGCAAGATCTATACAGCAGGTTTTGATGGATAACCGTCTACTAGTAATGGATTTTTTATTAAAGCTGACTATAATAGATGGAGTCGTCCGGCTGTTTATGGAGTATATATTGTTAGAGAATATAAAGAAGAAACATATAACGCTGCTGGTAAACTTTTGGGAACAACCTACAAAAATTATCCTATGGCTAAAGATACTTATATTAAAATATTATATAAATAAAAGAATTACCAAGATGAGGGTTACTACCTTCATCTTTTTTTATAAGGAGGCATAAAAAATATGAAACAATATTTTATTTTGTCATTTTTTATTACAGTAATTCTGTTTGCAGGTTGCACTGATCCTAATCAAAGGAATATTACTGAACCTGTATTAAATTGGAATGGTTATAATTATATTGTTACAAATGAGCCTATCACACAAGATCAGATAGAAGAAAAAATCGGAGAAATAACAAAAGAAACAACAGTTTTACCTACAAAACACGAAGAGGGTTACAGACTAAAAACGGGAGTAAATATATATATAATAAAGGGAGAGGAAATTTCAAGTGATATTGATAGCATAATGGCGATAGAAATAGAGGGTGAATTTAAAGTTGTGAGAAGAATTGTTGGCATAAACTAATTAAGTATGGCTTAGAATAAGAGATTTTCGAATAAATTTGTATGTAACAAAAGGAACAAATGTAAAACATGTACGAGAGTTTGTGATAGAAAAAATGTGATGTAACCTCAGAGGTAGGACGGTGAGGAGATTTTTTCCTTACTTAATTAGACGTGTTGGTTATATCACGGTGAACATTCAGGAATCAAATTACATGTTAGTTTTACGAATGAAACCACGATGTCCTTAAAAGTTGTAGAAACAACCGGTTTAAAATATGATGATCCCATTGGCGAATTCCTTGAAGATAAAAGGTTTTCCTCGTTTGTGACCGAGCCAACTTCTCTATTGATAAAGTAGATTGTTACTTGAAAGAACATCAACATTTTGTGTTGCGTTTAAAAGACAATGTGCAATTAAATCGCTAAAAATCGCTCCAAGGTAGTCGTATCAACGATTCCAATGTGACAGCTGATTTTACTTGCACGCTTGGGTTACCACAAAAACAAACGAAAAAGCGCCCTCATATCGTTCAATTTACGGATCATGAGGGCAAAGAAATACGGATCGTAACAAGTTTAATGGATATTACCACTGAAGAAATTGCCAATTTGTATAAATCTCGTTGGGCAATTGAAAGTTTTTTTCCTTGGATTATACAAAACTTGAACGTGTCTGATCTATTCGGGACAACAAAAAATGCCGTATTTGATCAGCTATTCGCAGCTCTTATTGCCTATGTTTGTTTGAAATTTCTTCAAACACAAGGAATGAAGAATAATAACACTAAACCCCTCTCGTTCGAAGGTTTCAGACGCCTCTTTCTTAGTGCTGCCCTGCCACTGGAATGGCGAATCAGGGCGAAAGAAAGTTTGATGTTTCATGGGGGTCTTAACGATCTTGAAATTTCATAAGTTTGGTAAATCAACACGTGTAAAAAAATATATTAATAATAGTAAGTATTAGGAGAGAGTGAAGTGTGGTTAAAGCTTTAAATATTCCAAAACAACGCTTTGGTAACGATGTAAACTACAATTCTTGGTGCAAAGGAGTTAAAGTATGTGATATAATTCAAAAAAATGTTTAGGAGGTATAAAATGGTTACTTGTTATTTGAAATATATTATTGATCCTTATAAAGCAAAAGAGTTTGAAGAATACGGTAAAATGTGGATTCCTCTTGTAAATAAACTAGGTGGAAATCATCATGGTTATTTCCTTCCGCATGAGGGGGCTAATAATATTGCTTATGCCTTATTCACTTTTCCAAGTTTAGCAGCATATGAAGAGTACCGAGTAAAAATGGCATTAGATGAAGAATGTCAAGCCGCATTTAAGTTTGCAGAAGATAATAAATGCATTTTAAGTTATGAAAGAAGTTTTATGAGACCTATTTTTTAATAAATAGATATTAAAGATAAGCAAATAATTTTTTCGTACTATTCTTCACTTTGCATAAAATCGTGTATATTTCTTAACGTTGTAAATCCGCATAAATTTGACTAGACCAAAGAATAAAATAAAGTTTCAAAATAGAATAGACCAGGACTCTCTTCAAAAATGAGCGCCCGGTCTTTATTGTGTTTAATATTCTCTTACTTCAAAAGAAGCAATCTTATCGTGTATGACATATTCAGTTACCTTTTTATAAGGTGAAATTGTTTTTGAAAATTTGAATGTAGAAGTACCTTGTGCAGTATCAAACCAATTTAAATAATTGTTTAAAACAGCGTTAGTCACATCATATTCTTTAGTAATACCATTCACCGAAGTAATACTAAGAATAGCACTTGAAAATGCATTATCTGGTTTTTTAACAATAACTGTACTTGTAGCTGAAATATCTGTGTTTTCTATTGTTGCTGTAATGATTGCTGTACCTTCACGAATTGCAGTTACATTACCATTCTGATCAACAGTTGCAATTGATTCGTCACCGCTTGTCCAAATTACTTTAGCACTGTCAGGAGTAACTGTGGCAGTTATTTTATCTTGACTTCCTACTAATAGTTCGAAATTATTTTTGTCTAATGTGATGGATTTTTCAACTTCGACATGAGCTAACAATATGCCATCAATATCAATAGCATCAAACGATAAATAAGAAGTGTCATCCGATTTCTCTATTAAAACTGTATGTTTCGTATTTGTTAAACTTTTTTTCTCGTATACCAATGTTTGCCATTGTTGAACAGAGCTAGATGTATATGATGAGTAATATTCTACAATCTCTCCATCAATTGTTACTTTGGTATTCTTATCACGGTTTGAATGCAATTGATCTATTATACGAAATTTTGTGCCTATAAAATCAAATTTAATAAAGGTTTCTATGGAATTTCCTGGTGATTGACCATTTTTATATGCTCTATTTGGTTGAGATTGATAGAACATTTTATTTTTTATTATTAATGGATTAGAATCGTCATATCTTTTCCAACCGATTTCAGGTTTCAATAGTTGACTTCCTATTATTGCACTATTTTCAGGTGTATTATCTAAATTAGTTCCCCCTTCTTCATAATCCACAGCTTCTTCAGCTGAAGCACTTTCCATACTAAAGCTACCTAACACTAACAGCATTAACGCTAAATAAATAAAACCTTTTTTAAATAAATTAACCACTTTTGTATCCTCCTTAAAATTGTCTAAGGTTATTTCTTTTAATAACCTACAATAACAACTTTAACCATGGATGTACCTATTTACCATGATAAAAATCGTCTTATTCTAATAAAAAAAGCCACTCATTTTGAGTGACTAATGGATTGTTATTTTAAACCTATTTGAGTTTTATTCATTAATTTACCGCCTTGGAACATTAACGATGCGTTGGCACCTAAAGCTGTGCCATTATAGCTGTACATTACTACATCACCAGATTCAGAAATGACTGCACCCTCACCACCTAGAATTTCAAATACTTTTTCTTTTGTCATGCCATTTTCAAGCTTATTAAATTGGTCAAGAGTAATTTCAATATCAGATGTTTCCACTCCAATTTGTGCTTTATTGATTAATTTACCACCTTGGAACATCATAGTAGAAGATGACAAGACGCCATCTGTCTCAAATTCATACATTACTGTATGATGTGGTTCACCAGCTGAACCTGTTTCAGAAAGAACTTTACCTTCGGCACCAACAATTTTAACTACTTCTTCATATGTCATACCTTCTTTAACTTGTTTAAACTTTTCTTCAGTTAGTTTACCATTCTCCTCTTTAGTAGCTGGTGCTGATGTTTCTTGTTTTGTAGCATCCTCTTTTGATGTCTCAGTAACTGGTTTTTCCTTCTCACCGGGTTCTTCTTTTGTAGTCGTTTCTCCGCATCCTGCTAGTCCAAGACTTAATACTAATGCTGCGCTAAATACTAATTTTTTCATCAAATTATTCCTCCCTTTATATTTCCATTTTAGGTAATTTGAATACAAATGTACATAAAAAAAACAGACAACTTTGTTAGTGATCTGTCTCACTATCTGTATTAGACTGTTTAGCTTGTTCAATGACTTCCTCAAAAGCTGCTTTAATTTCCTCAATCGTATAACCAGCTTCCAGAAATTCTTAGGTTGTTTGTTCTAGTTTCTTCATTTTGAAATCCTCATTTAAACTTTATCTATCTCCAACATTTATAATATTGAAATTGGCTAGAAATATCAAAAGAGAACATGATAGCCTTCCGCAATCAATAGTGCATGGTGAACCATAGTTGGAATGGTGAAAGGGGAAAATTATCCAAGTAATATTGAGATGAGGTACTATTAAACTAACTAATATAAAATTGTTTTATATTAATATTAGTTTAGTTAAATTTTTACATAAATAGGGGGATTAAAATGGAAATTCGTTCAGTTAAAGGCTCAGACTACTATGTAATTTCACCTCTAATTAATGAGTGGTGGGGTGGCAGGAATGTGTCTCATCTGTTACCAAAATTATTCTTCGATCATTTTACACAGACAAGTTTCATTGCAGAAAAGGATGGTAAACTCGTGGGTTTTCTAATAGTATTCCTTTCTCAAACTCATTCAGATGAGGCGTATATTCATTTTGTTGGAGTTCATCCAGAATACAGAAAGCATGATATTGGAAAGCATTTATACAATAAATTTTTTAATGCAGTAAAGCAAAATAATCGAAGTATTGTTCGTTGTATAACATCACCTGTCAATAAAGTTTCGATTGCCTATCATACCAAGTTGGGTTTTGAAATTGAGAATGGAGATAGAATTATTGATGGACTATCATTAAATACAGACTACAACGGACCAAATCAAGACAGAGTTTTATTTGTAAAAAAATTAGATTAAATTCTAGTTACTTACTGAACGAAAAGGTGCTTAACTGAATAAACTAAGCGACCACTCTGTGATGGATGGTTAATCTTTTGTATTTTCAAGTTAGTAATAATAGTAATGGGAACAGGTTAGTGTAATTAAAGATTTTTTATTAATTGGATAAACTTAGTTAAAAATGTATATTATCCAAGTCTATGTGATTATATTTCTTTTTAATCCATTTGTTGGATTTTCCAGGAATACTTAAATTGATATAATAATTTAGGTGCAACTTTTCCCTTCTGCACAAAGGGTTAAGATGCACCATTCCTCAACTATACACAAAAAGCCCAGGCTCTCAATTAATATAGAGACTGGGCTATTTATTTGTTCTAGAATAGTATTACAAATTAAAGTAAATGGTGATGATTTAGTAGTTGGTGATGTTGACCCAAGTTTAGTTCCAGAACCTGATCCGGAAGGTGAAGAACCAACAGAACCAAATGAGAAAAGCTGTAATGAGTCGAATGATATGGAAGTGAATTCAGGTTAGTGTGAAGGCGTTCCTTACTTTGGATCAAAATTGGATTTCATTTTCGGGAATGCAACGGGTAAAAAAAACTATATAGCAAGTTCTCTTTCCATGGAGCTGCAGCTAAATAGCATTGGCATTTTTGACGTTGCAAAAGGCAAGAAACTTGTTCTTGATAATTTATCTAATGCTTTCGATGATTCTTCAAGTATATGAGAGACACTAGATAACGAAGAATAGTCAGATTGGCAAGATCATTAAGAGGCGTATTTGTAGGGACATTTAGTAAGGTTGAGTGCATACTGACCATCGTTAGATAATTGGCTGGAATGGTAAATGGAAATACTCATCCAAATGAAAGTGGTATAAGGGATTATTAAACTACCATGAAAGAACTTAATCAACTTTCAGTGTTGATTTTGCGCTACATGGATGGCTAACTGTGAAGTTAAGTGGAGGAAGGATTTTAATTTACTATGGTGAAATATGTATCAAGGTAAAATCTAAGAATGAGGTTTAAATACTATGAAAAAATGTTTTTGGGTCAATCATTCTTTTATGTGAAACAATAGGATTGATTTCAATTATTACAATCCTTGTAGTTAAATGGCATTACTAGAATTTATAGTTTTTTACTTGGTTCTCAAACATTGTGGGTTTTTGTTTTATTTTATAGAATGAATGTAGGGGAGGCGAGCTAACTTGGAAATCACAACAGAAAGATTAATAATTAGACCTTTTAAGAGTACTGATTTACAGGATGTATTTGCTATTTATAATAATGCTGATACATGTAAGTTCCTATTACATAATAAGTGGACTCATGAAGATATGCAAAAAAGATTTAATAAGAAGCTAGCAAACGGTGTACTCACTAAAGGTTCAATGTTAAGTTTGGCAGTTATATACAAGACTAAAGTAGTTGGTGATCTATCTGTATGGTATACAGATATGAAAGACACTGTTGAGATTGGTTATAGTTTTTCAAATGAAGTAGCTGGGAGAGGTTTGGCAACAGAAGCGGTAAGTAGTTTGGTATTTAAATTATTTGATGAATTGAATGTACATCGTATACAAGCTAATCTTGATGCACGGAATACAGCTTCACAAAAATTGTGTGAACGAATAGGGATGAGAAAGGAAGCCCATTTTAAACAAGATTTTTGGAATAAAAATGAATGGACAGATAGTATTGTATATGGAATGTTACCCTCCGATTTGCAGAAATAAATTTAGTTATTTTATTGTGCTAACGGAGTGCTTTAGTAAAATAATCCATAAAAAGACCACTCCGTGATGGGTGATCCTAAAGTTTATTTCATATGAATACATAATATATGTTAATATAGTTATTAATTTCATAAATATAGATAAAATAATTTTGATGAGGTTTTTTATGGAAAATAGTAATATATAAGAATGTTGAATTTGAGGTAAAGTGAATTGAAATATACAAATGAACAGCTACAAACGATGATTGCACGCGAGCCAATTGGAGACATATATCCATATAACACAAAGGATGAAGACCTAATCGAGGAATATATTCAAAATCTGTATTATACGTTCAATCGTTCAAAAATCATCAAATGTGAAACGGATCATCACGGAAGTGGCTATGCTTCCTATGTCGATTTCTTTTGTTATAAAAGAGATGGAGGTAGTGTACTTGAGGAAAAATATATTGAAGAGTATTCGTGCACAGAAATTCATTTGGAAGGTCTTGCTATCTATATAAGTCGATTAGCACCTGTAGTTATTATAGCGAAAGATGCTCGATATAAGACAATTATAGATACTGAGAAGGAAAAGAATGAATATTTTAGTGCGAAGTGCTATATTTGTCCGGATGAAGTAATCACCAAATCTCCAGATTTTATGGTAGAAGAATTTCTAGAAATCATAACAAAATTAGATAGTGCAGGTTATAGTATTTTAGAAAAAGAGTATTTATCTAAACCACTCTCGTTTGAAACTAAAATTTCAACCATTTTAACAATTCCAGAACTGAATGAAATCTATAAAGTGTTCGATAGTATTTTTTATTGGGAGGACTAACTTGAGGTTTGATATTGTAGTTATTCCTTCTTCAACTAATGAAGGCTTTAATTAAATAATCCGTATAAAGACCACTCCGTGATGGGTGGTCTTTGGCTATAAAATAAGTGACTGAAAAGTGCCTAAAACGATTTTTAGTAACAGTTAGTGATTAATAAAGAAAATATTACGATTGAAAAACGTTGGTAAATAGAGCTTTTGATTTACACTGAAACTTTATGAAAGTAATAATTAAGTACCAAGCCGATATTTTTCCAATGAACCCGTAGACCTCGAGGGCTTTGAACAAACGCTTGGAAAATGGCATTGAGGTGGTTGTAATTTTCGAGAATTATGTGAGCAGATATATAATGAAAAATAAAACACAATTTTATGACGGTACAGGTTTAAAATAAAGCACATAAAAACATAAATGAAGGTGTCGGAGGGACTTAAGTGAATGATAAAAAAATTGGGATAGTGTTTACCCTTATATTCGGTAGTTTAGCCCTTTTAATTGTTTTTATTTTGCTGTTTTTTTCGTTTTATGGTGAAGAAATACTAGAATTCTTTAAAGATGGTTTTTCAGAGGATTATTAGACTATATTTTAATTTTAGAATGCAAAAAGAATAGCTTATAAGAAGACCGCTTAACAATGAGTGGTTTTTTGTTTAGTCAATTAATCTGCATAAAACCGATTCTATCTAACTGTTCATTGGATTGAAATATTATGCTTAGTTTAGAGGGAGTAATAAAATTTTGATTTCAATTTAAAATACATAGGCTAAAATATGGGATTTGTGTTATATTTTAAAAGAATTGGAGAGTTATATGATGATTATTAGAGAAGCAAGTGAATTAGATTACCCTGATTTAAGACGCATATATCTGGAATCACGTCGCAATAATTTTCATTGGGAAAATGCAGAGGAATTGACATTAGAAGATTTCGATAATGATACAAATGAGGATTATGTCTTTTTAGTTGAGGAAGATGGTAAAATCCTGGGGTTTGCGGCACTATATTTAGCAAATAACATTATACACTGTCTTTTTGTTGATCCTACTTGCTCAGGTAAGGGTGTTGGTAGTTTATTAATGAATGCCTCCATAGATAAAATGAATACGCCATTAAGTTTGAAGTGTGTGTCTGAAAATCATAAGGCACTGAAATTCTATGAAAATAAGGGTTGGAAGAAAGTTGTGGAAGAAGGGAAACCTGGAGAAAAGTATTGGGTTTTGGAATACAAATAATTAATGAATACCTTAGCATCCTGCGAAAACGGCTAACTGACCTGCCTCGTGCAGGCCTAGGCACAATTCTAAATCCAGACGCATTGTTTATCTGTGCGAAAGCGAAGCGGTAGCTACAATTACGCCAAAGCGAAATTGATTAATTGATTCAAAACCAATGGATACTATAGTTAAAGAACAAGTGGTTATTTGTGTTTGTTTTAGCTTGGTGAGGTACAGAATTGAGAAGAAATTATATTAAAGGTGAAATACTCTGAAATTATTGATTTTTTACATTGCTATATTTCCATTAAAATCACTAGTATATTCAGAAATTAATATTTTTAAAATGAAACTGAGGAGGAGAATAATGAAAAAATTATTTATTGTGTTACTAGCAGCTTTTGTATTTGCAGTAGTAAATCCAATAAAATCAGAAGCAAAAGTAATGTATGATGGAGCAGAAGTTGTAAAAGGGCAAACCGGAAAAATGACCTTTAAAAAAGATATCAAGGTATACAAGAAAAATCCAGATGGTACATTTGATTCGCTGATGGTTAAGCGCAATAATTTCTTTAAAACGTATGATATTGAGAAATATGATGGAAAAACCTTCTATCAAATGGGGCAATATCGGGTACAAGCAACGGATTTGGTAGTTTTCAAAGAAGTACCAATCGATATTCGTGCGTCTTTCTATAGCAATCCGGCATTTGTCAATATTAATCATCTTGGTGTTGAAAATCCTGGATATCCATATTCCTACATCAAATATGGTGAGTATTTAAAAGTTGGAAAACGTGAAGAGGTTTGTACTCCAGCATTATTACTAGTTTCTATTGAGAAGGGCAAATTATATCGCCATTATTGTGCAGGAGATATTGAAGGAGGACCTGTAATTAATACCGGTATTCTTGATAGCACTGATATTCGAATTTTTGAAAAGATAACAAGAAATGAATGCTCCTATATATTAACAGAAGATGCAGAGCTATACAATGGTCCGATGATAACAAGATATGCTAGAAAAGAGTTAAAGGGAACTGTCTTTTATTCATCAGGAGTTGAGATCAATGGTTATTTGATGGTGGGAGATAAGAATTTTGATTTTATTCCAGCAAAGCTATTAAAGCCAGTTGAAGGTAAGTGATAGATTATGAATTATATATAGCTCTCTTATTTATTTGATAAGGGGGCTATTTTTATGTTTGGTTGACATGCAGATAGGATAAATGCTTATTGGAGTACTTTAGTTAAATAAATCACAATAATGGCACTTCTTCTTGATTTAACTTGAATCAAGAAGAAAGTATTTTTTAGTATTAATTCATTCCAATGAGTCAACAAACTTGGAGAACTTTAAAACTCCGATAAATGACATATAAATATTGAAAGAATAATTTGCATTATTCATCCACTTGTATTATACTAAACTATTAATTGATAATGAGAGGAGGCAAAAAGTCATGGAAACTGTTTTCAGAAGAATTGCAACTGAAGTAAAGACATATTTACAACTAGATGATTTACTGTTAAAGGGACCAGTCTGTACTTTTTTAAGTAAACTTCATATAGCAAATAGCCGGAAGCTTTTTGCCTTTGTATTATAAAAATTAGAACTTTTCATGTTTGTGCATTATACAAAGCCATAATTAGACGCCGGATTTGATGGCGTCTTTTTTGTTTTACAGGAGAAGAATCGGGATGGATACAATGATGAGATGCTTGTCCAAATAGACAAAAATTAATGTCATCTCTCAATATAACAGTGTTAGAAAGGGTGAGACTTGTTGTTTAAAAAACTTAGACAATTTAGGAATGTTTCAGTGTGCCAATCGCTTCTAATTTAAAAAATAATTAGAAGCGAGGAAATATATCATGAAAAAACAAAAAATTTTTACATCATCATTTCTATTTTTATTTATAAGTAATTTTTTAATCTTTATAGGCTTTGAGATGTTACTACCAATTTTACCAGCCTATTTATTAAGCCTTAATGCCTCTTCTATTCAAGTAGGCTTGGTAACAACCATATTTACGATAGGTGCAATTTTAATCAGACCTTTCGTGGGTTACTATTTGATTGATAATAAAGGAAAACATCTTGCGATTGGAGCATGTGTGACTTTATTGATCATTACTATGCTGTATCCTTTTCTTAACATTATTTGGATTTTCCTATTGTTACGATTTTTCCATGGAGCAGCATGGGGAGTATCAACGACAGCCAATAGTACAATGGTTGTCGATCTAATTCCAAAAGCTAGATTAGGAGAAGGAATAGGGTATTTCTCTATTTCAACAACAGTTGGCGCAATAATTGCACCAAGTATAGGTATTCTTCTCTATAACGCCTTTTCCTTCCAAATTTTAATTTATTCATCAGTTATACTCAGCCTGTTAGCGATAGTAGGGCTTCAATTTGTCCATTCATCTACACCTGTTAAATATGAGAAGCGGCCATTTCGATTTGTAGAAGCGATTTTTGAAAAAGAAGTAAGGTTCCAAGCATTATTGACCGTTATTACGACACTTGGCTTTGGAGCGATTATAACCTTCTTAGTTCTTTATGGGGAACAAAAGGGAATAAAACATATTTTCTTATTCTTTCTTATCAATGCGATTGTTTCCACTTTATTACGACCATTTACAGGAAAATGGTTTGATAGAAATGGACCTTGGTCTATTATCATTGTGTCAGCAATATTAGGATTTTTATCACTTGTCGTGTTGTCCTATACAACAAATGATTTATCGCTTATCATTGCTGCGATATTATTCGGGGCAGGTTACGGAACAATTATGCCGTGCTTACAAACATGGACTGTTCAAAAAGTGGATGAAGCAAAAAGTGGGGCAGCCAATGCAACGTTTCTTTCTAGCTTTGATGTTGGTGTTGGCATTAGCGCATTTGTTTTAGGGATTTTAGCAGAATGGATAAGCTTGGAGATGATTTTCCGTCTAGTGAGCCTAAGCTTTATAATAGTTGGTATTCTAGTTTATGCAGATTTTATAAATAAGAAGAAAAGTAATCAACAAGCATGACTTATTGTACTTGAATCGGTTTGAAGTAACTCATCCTATCAAAAGGACCAGGCACTCCATTTAGTTGGAGCCTGGTCCTTTCAATAATTTATAAGAGCAAGTGCTTAAAATGTTAGCTTTTAACGTTAACTTTGTTAAGTTTCTTTATATCTTGTGTACGATCCCATTCAAAGGTAATTAATGTTTGACTATCTAAATCTTCATCCATTAAGGAAACAGAAGAGATTCTACTATTATCATAGAGCTTAAAGTAATAGTTTTTACTTTGTGAGCACATGGCTGACGTATAAATTGTATAATCCGTATTACCATCCTTTGTAAGCACAACACCCTTTGGAATATTAACAGAAGAGAGGATATGGAATAGGTTTGTTACGCCCTCTGTTTCATTTTTAGCTTCTTCCGTATACTTCTTCCAGTAGGCAACTCGAAGGAAACGAGCTGATGGTGTGAAATCACCCGGAAGTCCCAATGCTCCAGCACCTTGTCCAAATGGTGTAAGCTCTAAATCACCCATCGTAATATCATTTGGTGGGTAAGGCGTAACACCAATATAAGCCCGCAGATTCGTCTGATGCCATTCATAGCCAGGGCTATTCGTCATTACACCAATAGTTTTTCGGTGGACTGTAATTCCTGTTTTATCTGGCTCTATTACAATTGTTTCACCTGAAGCATCTGTGAAAGTAAAGTGTAGAGGAGGAGCGAATCCAAGAATGGCATTGGCTTCATTAAGAAGGGTAAATGCCTCTAATCTCGTCAATACATCATCAATGGTTACACAGTTACCTAAAATTTGTGATACCACGTAAACGGGATTTATGCCTCTTTTACCTTCTTCCAGCTCCTCTGCATAAGTTGCAAACGTCGCATAGTATAGCATTGCTCCCATTAAGCCCTTTTCATTAACACCATCGTATAGAACAGGGGATGAAATATCGGTGCTGCCCATCCCAATAAATGCATATTGATTATTTATAACTACATCTTCCTTTTCAAGCAATCGTATTCCATAATTACGTGGCACAATGATAACTTTACTATCTGGTTCCATTGTGAAATCCATTGTTCGAGCAAATAGATTTTTCTTATCTGTTGTGTGAATTGCTAAACTACTACAACCTAACATGAAAACCACTCCTTTGAAATGATCCTTCAAGGCTTTCGTTATTAAAAACCTTTTATAGGAATTTTTGTAGGTTTTACCCTATTTATAGAGTAACATATTTATTTGGACATTAAAACATAAATGTTAAAAGTTAACAATATTTACAAACTTGTTGATAGAAGGATACAATATTTTCAAGGATAATAAGAGGGGATCCAATTTAATATAAAAATAGTAGTACAAACACTTCATCAATGTCTGTACTACTGAAGTTCATGGGCATTTTTACGTGGTAAGATTCCAATTTTCTGCGGTCTGTCGAATATCAATAAAACGACGATATACACCTTTTTCTTTCATTAATGAGTGGTGTGTTCCCTGTTGAATTATTTGACCATCTTCTAAAACGATAATTTGATTGGCATTCTGTATCGTTGCTAATCGATGGGCAATGATAATGGTTGTTTTTCCTTGAATTAATTTTTCTAATGCAGCTTGAATATGTGTTTCATTCTCTGGATCAAGACTTGCTGTCGCTTCATCTAATATAATAATGGGTGCATTTTTCAAAATAGCACGGGCAATCGAGATACGCTGCTTTTCCCCGCCAGATAAAGAGGAGCCACCATCACTTAGAACCGTATCATAGCCATTTTCCAGTGACATAATAAAGTCATGGCACTGTGCCTTTTTGGCTGCTTCTATGACATCATCCTTTGAAGCATTTGGATTCCCAAAAAGAATGTTATTATAAATGGTTTCGTTAAATAAATAGACTTTTTGAAATACCATACTAATCGATGATAATAAATTGTTTAACTGCATTGAGCGAATATTAGTACCGCCAATACAGATAGCTCCAGTGTCAACATCATAGAATCGGGCAATCAAATTGCAAAGAGTGGTTTTTCCAGAGCCAGATGGTCCAACAATTGCTGTGGTTGTGCCTTCCTCGACTGTAAAGGATACATCCTGAATGATAGGTCTTTCATCGTACGCAAAGGAAACCTGATCAAACTGAATTCCATATTGCGCAAGCATGGTATCTTGACCCTCTTCGTCAATAAATGTTGTATTTTCAATAGACTCTAGTTTATCGAGCGTATGATTAATCGTTTCCAACACATGTGTTGCATCGCTAATGGGCTCAATACTATCAAACATAACAAATGAAAATAACGTAATAAGAATCATATCCGCAAGTGTCATTTCGCCATTCATCACAAAATAACAGGCAACAAATACAAGTAATATAGAAGCAAACTTTAAGGCTAATCGGTGTCCAACATTGAAAACGCCGAATCCTTTCTGAATAGATATATTTACTTGCTTACTATTGCGAAAGGCATCCTGTATATTACGTGAAGCAATACCTTCCTGATTAAAGTTCTTAATAACAGACATGCCACGTAAGTATTCTAAAGTAGCACTAACAAGCTGGTGCTGACTTTGCTGATGGAGGTTAGCATTTTTTCGACTATGTCTTTGTAATAGTCGCAGGAATATAGCTGACACAATAATACCGCCAATTGCTACGAGAGCCATAATTGGTTGATAGAATGATAAAAATAGAATCATTGTACATGTTAGAATATAACCATTTACAACGACATCAATCATTTTTATTCCCATCATTTCAAAGAAGGACAAATCTGTTGTAACGGTACTATTAATATCACCTATCCGATGCTGCTGAAAAAATCCAAGTGAGACCCTTTTCAAGGTATGTCCCATTTTGATACGATGATCTGCTGTTATTTCATAGCCGATGCTCTCCTGATAACGTGCCTTTAAATAGGCAAAGATAAAACGACCGACAATGGCTAGCACTAAAAACAGTAACAGCAACCAGATTGCATCTATCTCTAAAGCGTTTTTTCCATAATAGTCATCAAGCATTATTTGCAAGCCATTAGCAGTTATAACAATCGGTAGGGCAATACAAATAGATTGCAAAAAAGACAGTATAAATCCAAGGTATAAACGTTTTTTGTATGGACCAATCCACTGAATAATTCTCGTCATTATTTTAATCATTTAAAGATACCTCCTGAGTAGGGTTCGTATCAGAGAGGAGTCCATGTTCTTTTGAACCAATATGAGCCATCCATAATGTTTGATAAAGTTCATTCGTTGCGAGCAATTCATTATGGGTGCCAATTTTATGGATACTGCCATCCTTTAACACTACAATTTGATCTGCATGTTTAATCGTGGATAATCTATGAGCAATCACAATGAGCGTTTTATCTTTCGCTAACTCGTTAAAAGCTCTTTGAATTTCTGCTTCATTTTCTGGATCTGTAAAGGCTGTTGCTTCATCCAGTATTATGATTGGAGCGTCTTTTAAGATAGCACGAGCTATGGCGATACGCTGCTTTTCACCACCAGAAAGCTTGTTGCCTGCTTCACCAGAATCAGTGTCATAGCCGTTCTCTAGTCGAGAAATAAACGTATCACATCTTGCTAAACGTGCCGCACGATAGACTTCCTCATCGCTAGCCTGTGGGTTTCCCATTCGAATGTTTTCCAAAAGACTAGTTTTAAATAAAAAGTTATCCTGTGCTACATAGCTAATCTTTTTAGCCAGCTCATTAGGATGAATATCTTGAATATTGGTATGTCCAATCGTAATGGAACCATCAGTAACATCCCAAAAACGTGCTAAAAGCTTGGCAATTGTGGATTTTCCACTTCCAGAAGGACCCACAAGTGCTGTATAGCTTTTTTCAGGAATTGTTAAAGAAAGTTGATGAAGCACATTTTGCTCATCATTATAGCTAAACGAAATATCATTCAAGGCAATATCATAATGCTCCAGAGCTGTAATTTCTTCTGTAATAGGAAGGGATTCTAAATTTAAGTATGCTTTTGTATCATCAATGGCATATTCAATAGCTTTGAAATCATTGACAAAAACAGTAAACTTCATAAGTGGATAAATAAGCCCCATAGATAAAATAAGACAAATGATTAATTGGGCAGGATTAATAGCACCCTGATAATATAGCCATAAACCGATGGGGAGGGTGCCGACAAGGGTAGATGGTAAAATTGCATTGCCTAATGTCATCCAAGGCCATGTACTACGAAACCATTGCATTGTAAAATTTTTAAAATCTGTAATAGCATTCGTGAATTTTTCATAGGAAGCATTTGTTTGATTAAAGGTTTTAATGACCTCGATACCTTCCACATATTCTACGATAACACTATTTACATGATTGCTTGCATCCATATAGTGCTGATACTGGGTGTTGAAATTTCTCATCATAAAGGCATATACAATAAATGCAACTGGAACTGTAATAAGCGAGGCAAGGGCTAGTCGATAGTCAATCGTCAGCATATAGATAAAAACACCTATAGGTAGTAAGAGATTTGAAATGCCTTCTGGGATAATATGTGCCAATGGCAATTCTAAAGTTTCCACACGATCAATAATGACATTTTTAATCTTACCAACTGGTTGATTTAAAATATGACCAAGAGGTGCTCTAACTAATCGTTCAGCTAGTTGCAGACGAATTTCCTCCAAAATATGATAGGCAGCACGGTGAGAGAAATAACTAGAAATTGCATGAAACACTGTTAAAGCAATGTACCCAGCAGCTGCTATAGTAATCCAAAACAGAAGTCGCTGCATTGTTTGTGTTCCTTCTATTAAAAGTAGTAGTATTTGATAAACAGCTACATATGGAACTAGCCCGCCTACGACACTCATAATGGCAAAGATGATGGATAAAGCAAGCGGTACTTTAGAGCTCCCTGTAAATTGAAGAATAGACTTTATCCAATGTTCTTTTTTTTCAATCTGTTCCACCATTTCACACCCTTTGTTTGTTAAATATTGTGATATCCTTAATCATGCCTTTCGATAATTCAATGGTTCCATCACAGCAAAGTGCAATCATCTCAGGATCATGTGTGATGATGAACACAAGTTTATTTTGGTCACGCAAAATATTCATACAATTTGCAAATTGCCTCATATGATGATAATCAAGTCCACTCGTAGGCTCATCCATAATAATCAATTGTTTATCTGCAGCAATCGCAGAAAGAATGGCTACTCGCTGTTTCTCCCCACCTGATAATGCCAGTGGATGAGCGTCTTTTAGTTCGGAGGCATCCAGTAAAGCCAGTAGGTCTAATGCTAGCTCTTCATTTGGCTCTGGCATAGAGAGTAAGATTTCTGTCAGCACACTTTCTGTAAAAAGCTGGTGATGTACATCCTGCATAACAATGCTGCTAGCCTGAAGACATTGCTTTTTTCTAAATTTCGCATTATTGATGTGAAAGGAAGGGGAGGCTTTTCGATTAAGACCTGTCAGAGATTTAGCGAATGTCGATTTGCCAGCACCATTATGACCAGTAATAGCCATAATTGCAGGGAATGGAAGGTCAAACCCTTCAATTTGTAGCTGAAAATCATGATTGGAATAAGAGAGTGTCTCCAATTTAAAACGTGCACCTTGATCCAACAAACGATTTTGCAGAGGTATCAATTCCTCAAGATGAATCGCTCGAAGCCCTAATTGATAAAGTGCTTCATTTGACATGGTGAGCATCTCCTTTTGGGCAAAAATATGCTTGATTTGCCCGTCCTCCAAAAAAACAAATCGATCTGCAAGATGCTGTAAGTAATGCAGGCGATGTTCAGAAATAACAATCGTTTTCCCCTGACTTTTCCAAAAAGCAATCATGTCCCCAAGCTGCGCTGTTGCATCTTGATCTAAGTTTGCGGATGGTTCATCCAGAATAATGATAGGAGGATCATGGATGGCAACAGATGCACAGGCTATTCGTTGTTTTTCTCCACCTGAAAGATGGAATAAATTTCTTTGTAAAAGTGTATGTAGTTTGAGCTGTTCTACCATCAGAGCTTTTCTATTTAGTATTTCCTCAGAGGGCAAGCCAAAGTTTTCAACAGTAAAAACTAGCTCACTGTCTGTATCAATATTGTAAAATTGGGTCTTAGGATTTTGAAAGACTGAGCCTGTAAGCTTTGAAATTTCGTGAATTTCCATTGCTCGAATATCCTGATTGGCCAGCCGAATAGTCCCTTGTAATTTGCCGTTAATGTAATAAGGGATTAGACCATTTAATAATCGAGTAATCGTTGTTTTTCCACAGCCAGATTTTCCACAGAGCACAATGACCTCGCCAGCTGAAATCTCTAAATCAATAGCATTTAGCGCTTTCTTTGATTGATATTGATATTGGAATGAAACATTTTGAAGCTGGATCATAAAAACACCTCCCAAATAAAAATAAGCCAAACCACAATACAAGTGGTAATCAATAGAAAATCCTGCAGATAAAACTGAAGCTGACAGACATTTGTTCTATTATTCGGGGCAGATAAACCACGAGTTAAGGATGCCATTGTTAATTCATTGCCAATTTTTGAGGCAGATACCATAAGTGGAATAAGGCGATATTCCATTGCTTTTATAGGATGTAGCAGCATTGAAAATCCTGTTAAGCCCCGGAAAGCCATTGCCTGCTGTATATAAATATACTCATAGCTTAGCGTTGGGAAAAAACGGAACATAACAGAGAGTGCAATAATGAATCCTCTTGGCATATGTAGTTTTTCCAAAGCTGCCACAAGTTCACTGATAGATGTTGTAGATATAAGAAAATAGCCCATCATTATACCAGGAAGTAATCTTAGAGTAATGGAGATAATCCCTAATGACAGAAAGAACAATAAGCCATGTATATAAGGGGCTATCGTATACTGAAAAGTTGTCACGGACAATAGCAAAATCAAATAATAGGAGGCTATTTTGTATTTTTGATATAGCAATAGCAAAATAGCGGGAATGCCCCATAGAATCGGTAATATGTACAGAAACCAGCCACTTTGTGGAGCACTTACAGTAATGATATTAATAGTTACTGTCAACAGCAGCTTAGTACGTGGATCTATTTGTATCCGTTGTTTCATTAAACAATCCCCGATTTCTTGAAGTGCTTTGTTAATAATTTAGTACCAATCAAGCCTCCTATTAGACTTGTAGCAAATGTCATGGCAATAAATAGAAATAAAGTCCAATCAGGAATATAGCTGTTTAATTTATTGGCATATTCAGCACCATATTGAACAGTGATATTAGAAAAATAAGCAGTTCGATGAAGATAAATAGGGAGATATAAACCAATTGTCCATAAACTAAACACAGCAAAGGATAATGACATAGAAAATGTACTTGATTTTAGCTTTATAAAAAGTATATCTGCAATGAAGCCACAAATTAAACCTGTAAGAAGGGGATAAAAGCCATTACCGCCCATTAACATCATGATTAATCCACAAATAGTACCACTCATCGTAATCATGCCGAATTTCTCAGTTTTTGCTAAAAATAAAATAAAGGGAACGCCTCCAAAAATACCAATTAGAGCAGGTAAGATAGCATTGAAAATGGGAATATACCCTAATAGCGAGATGGTAAATAATAAGGCAAAATAGATGCTTGTATAAATGCCTACTGTCATAAAGTCTTCCGTGCGTAATGTGAGATTTTTTGTCATGTAAATAGCTCCTTTCGAAATGAAGAAATAATCTTTAACAGGTTATTTTCTTTTTTTTTGGAATATTTAGGGTTATACTCATGTCGAGTATATTTGAAAATGAGAATCATTGTCAATTGTTATTTTAGGTAAATTAATTTTTCAAAAATAACCAATAAAGACTATTGTATTTATTTTTACAATAATTTAGAATCAATGTTAGTTGTCGATAATGATAATCATTATCAATTAGTTTAGCTTTCATGAAAGTGAAATTACTTAAAAGGTGTTGAATTTATTTGCTAAAAATTAGTCATATTCTGTGTAGGGTGCATGATATTAAAAAGGCAGTCCATGATTATGAAAAAGCCGGATTTCAAGTTGAATGGGGAAGGAACCCTAAAAATTCGTTAAATGCGTTTATCTGGTTTGATCAGGGACCATTTATTGAATTATTTGAAATGAAGCGGTTTATGTCTCCAATACAATTTCCATTAGGAATTCTCTATGGTAGATCAATGAGAGAGCGTTGGGTGAAATGGATGATTCAGCGCGAAGGGCTTATAGATTTTGCTTTAGAAGGCTATGAAGAGGATATTGCAAAGCAAGAGAATTTACATTTAGTGAGAAATGAAATCAAAAATTTAGGTATTCATACATCAAAAGTGTTAAATGGCCGACGAAAGAAACCGACAGGGGAAATTGTTACATATGGCTTTTTCTCGCTGTCTCCTTGCGATTTACCTTTTGTCGTTTCAGCCTATAATACACCCCAGAGGCCAAAGCAAATTAAGCATTTAAATGGCTCTCAATATATACATTCCATGACGGTTAGCTGTCCATATGAAACAGCAGAAATATTAAATACTTTGCTCGTCGATAAGGTAATGCTAACAATCAAGGAATCTAAAAAATTTAACATAGATGGTATTACGATTGAAGGACTGACAAACAAAATTGATACTAAGTTACTACATGGAGCAAATCTAATGCATAGAGAGTACATATTAAGCGAAAAAGGTGAGGAATGAAAATATGATGCATGTAAAAAAAGAAATAAAACAACTAAAGGCACAAGGAATTGAATTGTGGACAAATCAGGGAAAGCTTCATTTTAAAGCAGGTAAGGATCAAATGACCGAAGAAGTAATGGCATTTCTGAAAACGAACAAAGAGGCGTTAATGACTGTTTTGGAGCAAGAAGCGCAAGCTAATACATTTCCATTAACCCCTATCCAATCTGCCTATCTTCTAGGTAGTATGGACAGCTTTGAATATGGTGGTGTTTCCAGCCATATTTACATGGAGCTTGAATATGACCATCTAGATTGTGAGAAGGTTAAACAAGTATGGACGACGTTAATAGAGCGGCATGAAATGCTACGAACAACCATTCATCCAAATGGCTATCAAAGTGTGATGGATGACATACCTAACATTGAAATTCCCATTGAAGATTTAATGAGAAATGGTGTCGAGAATAAGGAGCAACTACAAGCAATTAGGCAACAATTGGGGCATAAAACCTATACACCAGAAAGCTGGCCGCTTTTTGATATTGCATTAAGTCAACGATTGCATGGCACGACTATGCATATGTCCTTTGATTTTATAATCGTGGATTGGGCTAGTATTTGGATTCTATTAAAAGAATTTGAAGAGCTTTATTTTCATGAGGATGTTACATTACCAGCCAATAATTTCACCTTTAAAGAGTACGTAAAGATAGAGGAGGAGATGAGATATCAAAAGAAATATCAAGAGGATAAAGACTACTGGCATAACCGAATTCAAACGCTTCCACCTTCACCAACATTACCTAAATTGTCATTATTAAAGGATGAAAAATCCTTTGAACGCTATTTCATTCAATTAGATGAAGCCGTTTGGGATAAATTTAAATCTTCCATTTCTAATAAAGGTAAAACGGCTACTAGTGTTTTGCTCGCCTTATATAGCCAATGTCTGGCGAAATGGAGCATAAACAAGCATTTTACCATTAATTTAATTCTTTTAAATAGATTACCCGTCCATCCAAATGTTCAACGTATTGTTGGTGATTTCACATCTATTAATTTAACAGAGGTTGATTGTAGAAGAGCTGAAATGCCATTTATAGATCATGTCAGTCAGATTCAACAGCAAATGTTTCGTGATTTAGACCATAGCAGCTTCTCCGGCGTAGAGGTACTGAGAGAGATGACAAGGCAAAAGGGACAAGCATATGCATTTATGCCCTTTGTCTTTACGAGTGCCATTAACCTTATAGATTCCAATGGATTAATCGGAAAAATGAATGAGTATGGTATTAGTCAAACACCACAAGTATTTATTGATTGTCAGGTCATGGATGATGACAATGGCTTGCGTGTGAATTGGGATGTAAGGAAAGGCGTATTTCCTCCCAACGTAATTGCTAATATGTTTTCTACCTTCGAAACCGCCTTATTAAAAATAGTGCATAACGATCAAGCCTGGGAATCAGCAGCTTTGGTAAACTTGCCAAATGAACAAACAAGACAAAGAGCTAGTGTCAATAATACCTATTTAAACCAAGCAAAACAGCTGTTACACCAAGGCTTTTTCGAGCAAGCAAGTCAGCAGCCTACTAAGATCGCAGTAATCGAAGGCAAGCAGGAATATTCTTACGCTGAATTAAGGGATATGGTGTTTACATTAGGAAATCTTCTTCAAAAACATCAGCTAAAACAAGGGGATAAGGTAGCTATCATTTCTGACAAATCCATCTATCAAGTGACAAGTGTGCTGGCTATTTTATCACTAGGAGCAGTCTATGTGCCAGTTGATAAGGCTCAGCCGATTAGTCGAATCAAGAAAATAATCGATCAAAGTCAAGTAAAGGCTATCCTAGTGGATGAATCTCAGCCAATCTATGAAAGCTTAGAGGTACAATGCATTGCAGCTAATTTGCTAGAGCAAAGTGAAAGCATTTCCTATAACGTTTATAAGAATGATCCCGATGAATTAGCCTACATTATTTTTACATCTGGCTCAACCGGGGAACCCAAGGGTGTCGCCATGTCCCATGCTGCAGCCATGAATACGATAACAGATATAAACAGACGATTTGGTATTACTAGTAATGATCGTGTGCTTGCTCTATCTAAGCTTAACTTTGACCTATCAGTCTATGACATCTTTGGTTTGCTCACTGCTGGTGGCACGATTGTCTTTCCAGAACAAGGTCATATGTATGATGCAAACTATTGGCTATCGTATCTACAAACTAAAAGGATAACACTATGGAATACGGTGCCAGCACTAATGAAAATGCTACTAGCTGCCGATGAAACGGAGCAATTCACAATAGATTCCATGAAAACGATACTATTATCAGGAGATTGGGTACCACCAAAAATGGTTAAACAATGTGCAACTGTGTTTCCGGAAAGCAGCATTATTGCGCTAGGAGGTGCTACAGAAGCGGGTATTTGGTCTAATTATCATATTTGCAGTGAAGAAGACGTTGAACGAGAGTCCATACCTTACGGCTATCCGTTAGCAAACCAACGCTTTTATATTTTAGATGAACATAATGAGGATTGTCCGAATTGGGTTCGTGGAGAGCTATATATTGCTGGAGATAGTCTTGCACAAGGCTACTATCTAAATGCTGAAATGACAAATGAACGATTTATTACAACGATTAAACAGCAGCGGCTCTATAGAACTGGTGACTATGGAAGATATATGGACAATGGAGAAATTGAATTTATCGGACGTCTTGATAATCAAGTGAAGCTACGGGGAAATCTTATTAACCTAGGGGAAATTGAATCATTATTAAATAAACATAAGCAAGTAGACGCTTCCTGTGTAGTCGTACTAGATAATAAGCATCTTTATGCTGTCGTTCAATTGGCAGAATATGCTCCAAAAAATGTACATTGTCATGATTTTATTGATTATCTTGAAAATCTATTACCGTCCTATATGGTTCCAGTCAAATTATTTATTTTAACGAAGCTTACACTCAATGCAAATGATAAATTAGACCGTCAATTAATCAAGAAACAGGTACAGCAGCTAGTACACGAAAGTCAGGCTGAAGAGAATCTACGACAGGGAGAAGTAGTTACTCAATTAGAGGGAGCACTAATCCATCTTGCGCAAGATGTTCTTCAGATAGAGCATATTCAGGCAGATAAAAATTTATATGACTATGGGGCAGATTCCTTATCCTTATCACAATTAGCAGGGAAGATAAAAAAGTTAATTGAGAATGAAAATCAATATCATGAAATTACTTTTGATTTTATTCTTCGCCAATTGTTAAATGAGCCAACTATCAAATTGCTTGCACAAAAAATAATGCAACATACATTGACAGAAACAAAGGAAAAACAACAACTAAATGAACGAAATCATGCCCAAGCAATAGGTTTATTAAAGGAGGAATCCTCTTCTCATGGTGAACCATACCGCATTGTTGTACATGCAGGATTAGGCACAATGAATGCCTTTAAATATTTGAACAAGCATTTAACACAGCAAAATTTAGGGACAGTTATTAGTATTTCTATTCAAGATATAGATCAATATTTAGCGATAGATAGTGCCAGATTAATTGATCATTTAGCAGATGATTATGTACAACAAATTATGGCGAAACAAGTGAATCAAGTTCAATTAATCGGCTATTGCTTGGGTGGCTTGATTGCTCTTGAAATGGCTAGAAGGCTGATGGAAAGAGGAGTGGAAATAATTGACTTTACGTTAATTGATAGTGCACCGGTTTTATATGATATCGAGGATTCCATAGCGCTAGAATTAATCTTTATTACTAATTTCTATATTACTGTCGAGGATGTTTATAAAGGAGCATCCAATCAACAATTAATGGAAGCCATCATGCATATTTTCTATCAACATAATAAGCGTTTAAGTGCATCGAGTCTTGAGGAGCTTAAACATGTAGAAAAATTTAAAGAGATGCACCATTTTATCAAGAATTTATCACAACGAAGCAGAAATCAACGCTTTCAGGATTATCGAGCTGCTATAGAGCTAAAAACTGGTGAAATCATTCCAGATGAGATGCTAGAGGGATACTATAACATTTATTTACACAGCTTTAAAGGGTCCAACGTGCGACCAATGGCATACTTTGGTGATATTCGCTATTTAGTGGCGGAGGAAGATATGGATTTTATTTTTACCAATAGGCAGGATACGTTGAAGTTTTGGAAAGAACTGTGCATTGGTCATTTTGAGGAAATAACGATTGCTGGGAATCACATTACATGTATTGAAGACGATGATAATGCACATCGTGTGGCTGACATACTGCTAGCACCAATTCAAGTGGGGAGTATTGGTCAATATGAATAAAAAATACGTAGGTATCATTGGTGCAACAGGTCAGGTTGGTGTGGGGGCTGTTGAAACTTTATTAAACAATTATTCGGCCCCCTTATTACTAGGAGGTCGGAAGATAGCAAAGCTTATTGCACAATTTGGGGAAGAATCCGAGACCATGAAATACCAAGCAGTCGATGTCTTTAATGAAGCTAGCATTCGAGCCTTTTGTAAGCATTGCTGCTTGGTTATAAATACGGCTGGACCCTCTTCCCTCACACTTGCACGAGTTGCTGAAGCTTGTCTAGTAACTAATACAAACTATATTGATGTTTCTGGTGATAAAGCAATGAAATTGGCAATAGAGGACGCTCTCACAAAGCACAATAGTCTTATAACATGTGCTATATCTGCTGGTATCTACCCAGGATTGACAGAAATGTTTGTAGCATTTTTATTACGCAAAAAAGGTGTGGAGCGTATTAGCTGTTATTTTGCTGGTAAAGGTAGCTTTTCTGAAACAGGGGCCTATGATATTATCTCTAGCCTAGAAAAAGATGAGGGCTATGGCCTGTCCTATTACAGTAATGGGGACATAAAAAAATTAACTTCAGGAATAGGGAGCCAAATGCTTTTACCTGCTCCATTTCATCATGTATACACGCTCCCCCTGATGAGCGAGGAATTTATAGCCTGTGTAAAAGAATATAGGGCTGCCAATGCCTATTTTTATAATACCTTTGCTACATCTAAAATACTGAGTGATTTTATTATGATAAAGGCCATGCAGCCCTATAAAACTGAGGAGGAAAAGCGCGCCTCTGCTCATCGTTTAATTGAAAGCTACCATACTCAAGATGAACAAGAGGGCTTTATTATTTATATTGAAACAGAAGAAAATGGTAAAACACATACTAGCTACCTACAAAGTAATACGAATTGGAACTATGGTTCTGGAGTAGTAGCTGCTTGTGTGGCAATACAAATGCAAGAAATGAATGGGGCAAATAAAAAAGGGTGTTACTTTGCGCAATCAATCGTTGATGTGGAAGAGCTGATGCAACAACTCGTAAAAACGAAATTTATTTCAATTATAGAGGAGAAGTAGTGTGGATATAGAAAAAATGAAAATCATTAATACGATTCAGGGCTATTCCCACTCGTATATTGTATACAGTGCTGTTGAGTTAGGCATTTTTAATGCATTGTATTCAAAAAGCATGACAAATGAGCAATTGGCCACAGAGCTTCATCTTTCCCCTTTATTATTAGAGCGATTTATGAAGGTTCTTGTAGCGATGGATTTCGTCTACCAAGAAAATGCTCAATACTCGTTAACATCACTCGGTGACAAATTATCGAATGATAGTGAAGAGTCAATGGCTGCAATGGTTTTATTTAATGGACGTATATGCATGAAAGCGTGGGGTTATTTTTATGAAGGGTTAAAGAATAATATTCCACCCATTGAATTGATGGAGGGAGAGGCGTTCTTTGAGATCAATGATATGAGCCAAAATCGCTTAGGTACATTTAATGAAATGATGCGTCAATCAAGCTCACAGTTAAATTTAGAGCTATTATTTCAGACAAGAAAAGTGGCTGATATTAAGAGGATTGTTGATATAGGAGGTGGTGCTGGAGATGTAATGACACAGCTTTTACAAGGATTCCCACTAGCGGAGGGAATCATCCTCGATAAAGATTATATCAAAGCAGAAGCAGAGCAAACGATTCGCGCATCCTGCTTACAGAAGCGATGTCAATTTATAGAGGGAGATTTCTTTTTACCTCTTGAGCATAAGGCGGATATGTATATCCTATCAAGAATTCTCCATGATTGGGATGATCGTCAAGCTTCAGTCATACTCAGCAATATAGCAGCGGTAATGGCTGACGATAATGTATTGTTGATTATTGAAAAATTACTTCCTGAAAAAGTGTCAAGACAAGCACTTCCAGCTTTTTTAGGGGATATGCATATTTGGACATTGTGTAATGGCCAGGAAAGAACTGAAAGTGAGTTTGAGCAACTGCTCCGACAGATCAACTTATATATTGCTAGGAAACATTTTACGGATTCAGATATTGTCATACTGGAGGTTAAAAAGGATGAGCAGCATACAAACAGAGGAAAAGATTACGAAATTTTTGGAGCATTATAAGGAAAAGGGCTATTTGGAGACATTGTCGCTTGCAGATGCCTTAAAAAATTGGGCAACTATTTACAAGAATAAGGTTGCACTGGTTGATCAAACAGGATCATTAACATATGAGGAGCTGTATCGATCAGCCAATTTTTTAGGACAGGGATTATTAGCACAGGGTATTAAGAAGGGAGACAATGTACTTGTACAGTTACCCAACAATATCTACTTTGTAAAGATTTGTTTTGCGTTATTTATATTAGGAGCAAGACCCATATTATTATTGCCAACACATCGAGAAAAAGATATTACGAATATCGCTAATCTAACGGAGCCTGTAGCAATAGTTATACCATCCACATTCCATGGCTATGACTATCAATCTATGGCTAGAAAGGTAGCAATGAAACAGCAAAGTATTTCCTGCATCATTACAGATGAACCGAATGATACATGTATGTCATTGCGAGATATAGAATACGAGTTTTCTACACAGAAAAATGACTTCATGGAACATCAATCCTCTTATCAAGATATTGCATTATTTTTACTATCAGGTGGAACTACAGGAACGCCAAAGGTCATTCCCAAACTGCATACGGCTTACTTATGTAATGCAAAAGCAGCAGCGAACCGTTGTCAGGTGACAGAAAATAGTACTTATCTTGCGGTTCTATCCATCGCACATGACTATCCTCTTTGCTCACCGGGTGTTTTAGGCACTTTAAGTAAAGGCGGTAAGGTTGTATTAAGTTCAACCAGTACATTTGATGAAGCACTAAAATGGATTGAGAAAGAGCGTGTTACCTATACATCTATCGTCCCAGTTATAGCAAATTTATGGGTAGAGTCTCTCGCTTTGGAAGAGAACGCAGATGTATCTTCCATTGACTATATTTTATTAGGGGCAGCCAAGCTAGAGAAGCAATTGGCTCTCCAATTGATGACACAATTTCAATGTCAGCTAATTCAGGGCTATGGTCTTGGAGAAGGCATTACTTGCTTCACTTCACCAGATGATGATATTGACACAATTATTTCATGTCAAGGTACGCCAATTTCTACAGGTGATGACATTAAAATTGTTGATGAGAACGGTGATGAGGTTGCGCAGGGAGAAGCAGGTGAGCTGATTCAAAAAGGCCCCTACACTTTCCTGGGTTACTATAAATCACTAGAAATGAATCAGCTAAGCTTTACAACAGATGGCTTTTTTAAAACAGGAGATAAGGCACGCATAACCGAGGAAGGCAATATTCAAATTCTTGGAAGAGTAAAGGAACAGATTAATCGTGCTGGAGAAAACGTAACCCCGAGTGAAATTGAAAGCTATCTTCTTGAGCATGATGAGATTGTGGATGCTTCCGTTGTAGGTGTTGTTGATCAGGAACTAGGGGAACGAATCTGTGCATTTGTTGTAAAAAAAGATAAGGAGCTTTCGTTAACGGTGCTTTGTCAATTTATGATAGAGAACGGTGTAGCAAATACTAAACTTCCTGATCAATTAGTGTATGTAGAATCTATTCCTTATATTAATGTAGGGAAATCCGACAAGAAAAAATTAGTCGCACAATATCTAGCTTAGGAGGAATTTCAATGGCTAAGACAGAGGTCTTATTAAAATGGCAAGCATTTAGAGATGAAGTATGCAATATGTTGAATCCCGGTGGGGAAATAGCGGATGATGCAAACCTACTACACATGGGCCTATCCTCTATTGAAATGATGAAGCTTATAAATGTAAGTAAAAGGCTAGGCTATCGATTGACTTTTGAACAATTGGTAAAAAACCCATATTTAAAGGACTGGCAACGATTTTTGTTAGAGGAGGCTATTTTTGAGGAACAGATACCTTATAAGCAGGACAAAAAGAATGTGGATATGTATGAGCCCTTCCCTTTAACCGAAGTTCAGCATGCCTATTGGGTCGGTAGATATGACGGACAGTACCTAGGAAATGTAGGCTGTCATGGCTATTTAGAAATTAATGTTGAACAGATTGATACGGACAGATTGGCAGCTTCTTGGAAAAGGCTACAGGAGCATCATCCAATGCTGAGGTCCTGTTTTACAGCAGATGGGCAACAATTTATTTTAAAACAATCACAGGTGAAGCCCTTAATCGTTCATGATTATCGAATGGCAGATGAGCAGCAAATCAAACACCATTTAGAGGAAATACGAACGCAAACATCTCATAGACTACTAAAGATAGACGAGGGTCAAGTAGCAGAATTACAAATCACTTTATTACCAGAAAATAAAGGCCGTATGTTTTTCGATATAGACCTATTAGTAGCAGATGTCCAAAGCTATCAAATACTATTAAGGGATTTAGCTGCGTTGTACAATCGCAATGTGGAGCCTCAAGCACCCCTTGAATGGAATTTTGCTACATATTTGGCAGAAAAAAATGAAGAAAATCAACAGGAGAGACAAGAGGCAATGGCCTATTGGACAAAAAGGCTAGAGACATTACCAACAAAGCCTCAATTACCAGTCTCAAATAAGTCCGAAATAAATGCAACATTCTATCGACGTTCTTATTTTTTACCAGCGGAGTTATGGGAAAAATTAAAACATACAGCTGCAAGATCAGGCGTCACTCCTGCTATGACGCTACTAACCATCTATAGTCTAATTATTAATAAATGGAGCGAAACTAATCATTTTCTTATCAATCTCCCATTATTTAATCGACAATCGACAAATAAGCACACGATTGAAGAGGTGGTTGCTGATTTTACAACAATCCTTTTAGTAGAGGTTGATTTACAGGAGCAACGAACATTTTTACAGGATGTGCAAACCATTCAAAACCAATTTCATACAGATATGAAATATACAGCCTACTCTGGTGTGGATGTACAAAGAGACTATGTTCGATTGCATAGCAGTGAACAACAAATTGCCCCTGTTGTTTTCTCCTGTAATATTGGTTCGCCTTTATTGAATGAAGAGTTTAAATCAGTATTTGGCGATATCCATTATATGATTTCCCAAACGCCACAGGTTTGGCTAGATTTCCAAGTGTTTGAGCAGGATGGCGGCTTGCTTTTAATTTGGGATAGTATTGATGATGTATTTAAGCCACAGGTCCTTGATGAGATGTTTACAAGCTTCAAACAAACAGTGGGTAGTGTCGCTAATAGGAAGGATTGGTCGATGCCACTTCATATTCCAATAACAGAGCAGTTAACGATTAGAAAAAATGTTCAGTCCGAAATGACCGTAGAGCCGACTTGCCTACATGCGCCATTTTTTACTCAAGCTCAACAAATACCTAATGAGCAAGCATTGATTTTCCCTGCACAACAGACATCAATTACTTATGGTGCTTTACAGGAAAAGGCACAACGCATCGCTCAATATTTGCACCTTAACGGTATCCGAAAGGGTGAGGCAGTTGGACTATTAATGGACCGAGGCATTTCTCAGATTGCTACAATTTTAGGGATTTTAGCCGCAGGAGCGGTGTATGTACCAATTGGTCTCAAGCAGCCATTGTCTCGAAGAAATAAAATTTATGAAGCAGCGGATATACGATTTGTTGTAACAGATCAACCTCAGCTAGATGATGACAGTGGCGTTTCGTATTTATCTGTTGCAGATGCAGAACAGTGTGAGCGATGCTTTGAAATCATCTATGATGCAGCCTCTCCTGCTTACATTATTTTTACCTCAGGCTCAACGGGTGTGCCTAAAGGTGTAGAGATGACGCATAAAGCCGCATGGAATACCATTTATGCCGTTAATCAGCTTAATCAAATCAATATAGAGGATTGTGTATTAGCTGTATCTGCCACAGAATTTGATTTATCAGTTTATGATATGTTTGGCTTGTTGGCTGTTGGTGGCAAACTGCTATTACTGAGTGAAGAGGAAGTGCGACGTGCAGATAAATGGGTACACTATATTGAAGAATTTGGTGTTACATTATGGAATTCTGTACCTATATTATTTGAGATGTTATGTGCAGAGCTAGAGCACGAGGAGAAAAGCCTCCCAACAATTAGACATATTTATTTATCTGGAGATTGGATTAAGCCAGATTTAGTACAGCAGATGCCAATACAAACGCCTCACGGTACTTTAATTGCCATGGGTGGAGCTACTGAAGGTGGGATATGGTCTAATTATTTTAAAGTAACCAATGATATTGTTCATAAATATCCGAGTATTCCATATGGGTTCCCATTACCAAATCAGCAGTATCGTGTTGTTAACGAAAGAGGCGAGGATTGTCCAAACGAAGTAGCTGGTGAATTATGGATAGGTGGGAACAGTATTGCTGAGGGGTATAAAGGAAATATCCAGCAAACAAATAGCCATTTTATCTCTATTGATGGGCAAAAATGGTATCGAACAGGGGATTATGGCAAGTATGTAGATAATGGCGTTTTATTATTTTTAGGTCGGAAAGATGAACAGGTCAAGGTTAACGGACATCGGATTGAGTTAGGTGATATTGAAAGAAGCCTGAAAAATAATTCGTGTATTAAAGATGCGGTAGTTCTTGCCACTAAACAAAAAAGTGGAAATCAACTTCATGCTTTTATCACTGCCGAAGGTTTTGGTAATCTTTTTGATATTCAGACGACATCCTCTGACATACCTAAACTTGTTAGAAGCGTGATCGAATCAGTTTATCAACATTCAAATGCTAGTGACTTCGATGATTCAGAGGCAATGCAGAAATTTATGCAAGAAATCGATCAATTAACTTGTTATGGAATATCATCGATTCTACAGCAAATGGACTTTCCTATGGACAAAGGACATAGCTACGATGTTAAACAATTAATAGAAGAAAGGCAGATAGAGGCGAGGTATTATGAGCTTATTTTCCAATGGTTTAGTTTGCTACATAAGTTACATGTAGTAGCGACTATAGATCATATCACTTATACAAATAGGATGAATTTATCGGATTGTCAGCTACCTTATTTAGTTCATTACCCACATATTTTAAAATTCGGTACGTCCTTTATAGAGAATGGGCAAGCAATACTAACGGGAAAAATATCACCAGCTTCTTTATTATTTTCTGAAAATGCATTATCACCGATGGAGGTGATATGTGAAGAACCAGGGGCTATAGAAAGTCATCGTCTAGTAGCAACCATTATTAATAGGATTAGTATAGCTAAGAAAAAGCCAATACACATTCTAGAGCTTGGAGCAAGAAGTAGCTCATTTACGGAAGCTATCATTCAGCAATTGGCAGGTATGGATTATCATTATACAATCACGGATGCTTCTATATATTTTAAAGGTGAATTCGATCACATTCTTTCAGACCATATAGAATTTGCTACATTAGATATGGAAATTGACCCTGTTTTACAAGGCTATACATGCCAGAAATATGACCTGATAATTGCCAATAATGCGCTACACAGAATTAAAAATTTACCAGAAGCGATGCCCTTTATTGAGCAGCTTTTAGATGCTGATGGCTTGATGGTCACTACTGAAAACACAATGAATAGCAGCCTGCAGCTTATTACAACAGGCTTTGAAGAAAATGGATTTACGCAATATGAAGATGAAAGAAAAGAGGATTGTCAGCCTTTATTAGCGGATACTCAATGGCTAGAAGTCTTTAAGAAAGCTGGTTTTTCAAATGTGAATGTGGTGAATCACCCACAACTATATGCGCACCATATTTTTATTGCTCAGTCATCTCCTGTGAAAAAGCAAATAAACCAAAGAAAGCTAGAGGACTATACTAAAGAGCAATTGCCAGATTATATGATTCCTAGACATATTACGTTACTTCGTAAAATGCCTTTAACGAATAATGGGAAACTAAATCGTAAGCTATTACATACAAGCGTTGATTTAGGTGCTCAGGAGCAGGCAGAACCTACACGTTCAATGACGGCTATGGAGCAAAAAATTGCGAATGTTTGGAAAGAGGTATTAGAGAAACCACATATTTCACTAGACGATAATTTCTATCAACTTGGAGGAGACTCATTAATTGCAACACAACTAAATAGTCAATTACAGAAAAAATTGAATTTGCCGACTTCCTTAGAGGCAATTTTCAAATATCCGAAGTTTAGTGATTTTACTCAATATATAGCCGAGCAAACAATGGCTGAGACAAAGGAAATAATGCCTACATCTTTTGAGAATATTAAAAGTGATACAACTCATCTTTATGAGCCATTCCCATTAACGGATATTCAGCAATCCTATTGGCTCGGAAGAAATAGTGTATATGATTTAAGCGATGTGTCTGCTCATTGTTATTTTGAGCTTGAATGTGACGAACTGGACATGAAGGCAGTAAATGCGGCTTGGAATCAATTAATTCAGCGTCATGATGTCATGCGAGTGGTTGTACTGAATAATGGATTGTCTCAGCAAATTTTGAAGGATGTACCAGCTTATCAAATTAACATCAATGATTACAGGCATCAGGATTATTTAGCTTTTACTAATGGAGTGCAAGCAACCAGAAATCAAATGTCTCAGCGTAGATTTGATGTTAGCAAATGGCCATTATTTGAAATTGAGGCCAGCTTAAGTCCAAATCAGACAACTCGATTACATGTTAGCTTTGATAATACGGTATTCGATGGCTATAGCATTTTTCTGCTATTTGATGAGTGGTATAAATTATCTTATACTCCGACCCTAAACTTACCTACCATCAATATTAGCTTTAGAGATTATGCGATTGCACTAGCGGATTTTAAAAATTCTACTGAGTATAAAAATGATATGAACTATTGGGAAGAACGTGTTCAAAAGCTACCGTCCGCTCCAGAGCTGCCACTAGCCAAGCAGCCTAATGATATCAAAGAACAAAGATTTACACGTTATCAGGCAGTTTTAACGAAGGATAAATGGAGTACTATGAAACAAATGGCACACCAACTTCATTTGACGCCTTCAACGATTATAATGACAGCCTATGCAGAAGTATTAGGCAGATATAGCCGTCATCAGCATTTTACATTAAATTTAACGCATTTTAACCGTCTACCTTTACATGAAGATGTCAATAAGTTAGTGGGAGACTTTACTTCTTTAGTACTGATTGAAATAGATCATCGTCTCGATAGCAATTTCATTATGCGCTGTCAGGATATGCAAAAGCAATTATTGCAGGATCTTGAACATACGCTTGTCAGTGGGGTGGAAGTCGAGCGAATGCTACGAAAAGACAGGAATCATTTTAACGAAATTGTTATGCCGATTGTCTTTACTAGTGGAATTGGCGTGAATAAGGATCATTTAAAGGATACTTCTTATTTAGGGAAAATCATTTATGGAGCATCGCAGACACCTCAGGTTTGGTTGGATCATCAAGTATTTGAGCAAGATGGTGAGCTTATCCTATCCTGGGATGGTGTAGAAGAATTATTCCCTTCAGGTTTATTGGCTGAAATGTTTAATGTGTATCTGCAGTTTTTAGACCAACTAAGTCAGGGTATGAAGGCATGGCAACAGACTTCTACTCTTATTAGTCTACCAGATGCAAAACAACGGGAGGTCATTCATCATGCGGCCATTATCCCGACATCTGAAGAAACACTTATCAGTCTAATAGAAAAACAATGGCTTACATTTACTGAAAATCCAGCGATTATTGATACTACAAAGACAGTTTCTTATAAAGAATTAGACGATATGTCAAAAAATATAGCTGCTGCCATTAGTGCAGAGCCATCTCAGACTATCATCATATTAATGGAAAAGGGATGGCAGCAAATTGTTGCAGCACTAGGGGTTATGAGAGCAGGGGCAGCATATTTACCAGTAGATGTGGATACACCTTTGGAACGACTACAGCAGATTATACACCAAGCACATATCGGCACAATTATGACTTCACAGACTTTATATAGTCGATTCGGTCATTTAGGCTTAAACGTTTATACTGTGGAGTCACTTATTGAATCCCAGTCAGAGAAAATGACAACCCTTCGCACAGTATCACCTGATGATTTAGCTTATATTATTTTCACTTCAGGCTCTACAGGTAAGCCTAAAGGGGTTGAAATCACTCATCGTAGTGTGGTGAATACCATTTTAGATATAAACAAGCGTTTCGAAGTAACATCCTCTGACCGTAGTATAGCTTTATCGAACTTTACCTTTGATTTATCCGTGTATGATGCATTTGGCTTACTCGCAGCAGGTGGTGCAGTGGTCATACCTGAAGTGCAGAAGCTGAAGGACCCTGAGCATTGGTTAGAGCTATTGCATAAACATCACATAACGATCTGGAACACAGTACCAGCCTTTATGGAAATGTTTGTGAATTACCATAAAACAGCTACTACAATTGCAGAGCAGGGACATTCTTTAAGATGGGTGCTATTAAGTGGTGATTGGATAGCATTAACCCTTCCAGAAAAAATAAAAAGCATTTTCAAAGATTCACATGTTGTCAGTCTAGGAGGAGCCACAGAATGCTCGATTTGGTCCAATTATTTTATGGTAGATACTATTGAAGATTCGTGGAAGAGTATTCCATATGGGAAATCACTTTCACATCAGCAGTTGTATGTCTTGAACGCCAATTATGAGGATAGTCCTGTTTGGGTAAAAGGTGATTTATATATTGGTGGTATTGGTTTATCAACAGGATATTGTAATGATCATGAGAGAACAAATGCTCACTATATATACCATCCTAAAACAGGAGCAAGAATTTACAAAACAGGGGATCTAGCTAGGTATCTTCCTGATGGTAATATCGAATTTTTAGGTCGTGAAGATCAGCAAATTAAAATGAATGGTCACAGAGTGGAACTAGGGGATATTGAAGCTAATTTATGCAAGCTTCCGATTGTACAGCAGGCTGCTGTCATCATGCAGGATAATAAGCTAATAGGCCATTTAAAGCTTCATAAGGACAGTCAGCATGATTTAGTTGAAACATTGACAACAGATACAAAGCTTTCTATCAGTCTTGAGACAATCAAAAATGAGTTGGAGCACATGAAGCCAACCCTTCATATGACTGAGCTTTCTGATTATACAGCCTCAATTGAATGGCTTAGTGTTGGCATGATGTTTTTAGACTTATCTGCACTGAGCATCTTTAAGGATCAAGGTCAAGTATTGAGGAAGGAGGAAATAATAGGAGCTATTGCGAATACGTATGATTCTTTAATAGGGCATTGGCTAGATTACCTTGCTGAATATGGTTTTATAGAGAGGAAACATACTAGTTATATCGTTAATTTCAGCAAAGAAAACGCTTTACAATATATGAGTAATAAATTAAATGATTTTCATCTTGGTGAAACACAGCCAATATTCCAGCGATTAAAGGAGCAGTTAATCATTTCTCAAGAGGCCCGACTTGCCTTTCTAAAAGGCGAGCAGAAAGCCATGATTTATTTAGTAGATTCGGAGGGATTCTTAACGCCTGAACAATTAGGTCACTATAATTTATGGAGTCAATATACACAGGATTTAGTGGACAATATGTTAAGCATATTATCAAAATCCAATGAAGAGCAAGGACTAAATGTCTTGGAGCTTGGCACAAGAACAGGTCAGGGTAGTCACCAATTTGCGAAGCACTTTAGGAGCAATGGTCAATATACCTACGCTGATGAATCATCCGATTTTCTATATCGTAAAAAGGCGGCGACAACTCATGAGCATGTTAAATTTAAGCAATATGATGTTAATCTCCCACCTGATAATCAGGATATGGATCTTCATAGCTATGACTTAATTATTGCTGAAAATACATTGCATCGAAGTCGTCATTTAAATAATACGATGACTTATTTAAAGCGACTATTAAAGCCAGATGGTCTTATTATACTAACTGAGAATGTAAAGAATAATGCACTATTGCTAATTACAGTGGCATTTTATGAGGAAGGCTATCAGCAACTTACTGATACTAGGAGTGCAGAGAAGCTACCGTTGCTTGATTGCGAGACATGGCAACAATTATGGAAGAATGAAGGCTTTAACTATTTATTGGAGTGGCCGCGGGATGATGTTAAGTGGTTTGGTGAACATATCATGATGGTTGAGGGACCTTCAAAGATTCAAAGATTATCCCTTGACCGCTTTAGAGAAGAGGTAAAGCATACTCTTCCTAAATATATGTGTCCAGATGATTATTTCGTTCATGAAACCTTCCCAGTAACAGCAAACGGAAAAATTAACCGCAAGCAGCTTGCACACTACAGAATTTCTCACCAGCCTGAGCTTGTGAAACAGGGGAGACAAGCAGTTACTCCAGAAGAGCAGATTGTTGTTCAAGTCTGGCAAGAAATAATAGAAACTATGTATAGCAGTGTGGACGATAACTTCTTTGAACATGGTGGTGACTCCCTTAAAGCAATTCGATTTATTAATCGACTGAGTGAACTAGAGTATTCTTTAACGTTGGAAAAGTTATTTTTACATCCTACCATTGAAGGAATGGCTGCAAATCTCGTTGCACAGAAGAATGATCAGGATAAGGAAGAAGCACATGTTATAGGTACATTGTAGGGGGTTGCAGAGAGAAGAAGGCATTTTTATTTGAATATTTACTAGCTCCAAACTAAATGCACAGTGGTGTCATTATAGCTAGCGGCTTGTGATGCACCGCTGTGTCATCTATTCATTAATATAAATATATGAGAGAGTGATATAGTAGTGACCCAAAAGTTACGTGTTCTTGTATGCGGCACAAGATTTGGCCAATTTTATTTAGAGGCTATCCAGCTTTCGCCACTTTTTGAACTAGCAGGGATTCTTGCACAAGGCAGTCAAAGGTCTAAACATTGTGCAAGTGTATATGAGACAAATTTATATACGGATATCGAGGACATACCTCATGACATTGATATTGCTTGCATTGTTGTTCCTACAAGCGTGATGGGAGGTTCGGGCACAGAGCTTGCAATAGCGTTCATGAAAAGGGGCATTCATGTTTTATTAGAACAGCCAGTACATTATCAAAATTTAATCGACTGTTACCGAATGGCAAAACAACAGTGTGTTAAGTTTATGGTAGGAGATTTATATGGTAATTTACCCTTCGTCAACAAATTCATAGAAGTTGCTCAAACTATAATGCAGCAAGAACAGCCTTTATATTTGAATATCGATATGGCAACCCAGGTTTCATTTCCACTAGCTCATATCTTAACAAAATTACTTGGTAATGTTCAGCCCTGGGAGGTAAAGGATGTGATTACTGGCAATATGCCGTTTCAATTGCTTTCCGCCATGCTAAAAGATATTCCAACAACGATACGAGCACAAAATCAAGTGGATGTTGCTGTCTCTGATAGTTATATGCATTTAATGCATCACATTACATTAGGGTTCGATAGTGGTAAATTGACTCTTTTTGATACGAATGGACCTGTACTATGGACACCTAGAATGCAAATCCCTAATAATATTCCACTAGTTCCAAGAGATTTGGAACAGGAAGCTCCCCTCTCACTCACTAGCTCGGTGATAGAGGATTTTACATCAAAAAATAATGCTACCTATCAAGACATTCTGACAAAGACTTGGCCTTCTGCTATTTTACAGGATATTGAGAGATTAGCAAATTGGATTACCCATGATATGAATTCGATCAAGATGGGAAAAGAGGGGCAACAGATGCTTCAAGCTGCACAGCTATGGAGTGGACTAACGAGTGCCTTAGGTTATCCAAATGATTGTGAGCGAGTACCACAGTCATTTTTAAATATTGAGGATATAAAATTACAGCTTCGAAAAAAAGAATCTATGGAAGTACACTATAAACAGCTAACAATTGATGGTGTTCAACAGGCTGTTACACAGTTTAATGAGGTTTGTTTAAAAACGATTCTTCTTGAGCTCCAGAAAAACAATATCTTTACTTCGAAGAATAGGATATATCGTGCTGATGAAATTTCCCATGCTATTCAAATCGCTGATAGATTTCAATTTATTCTTACAAGATGGTTAACAGCACTAACTAATCATGGTTATGTAATCTGTCTAGATACAGGCTTTGTATTAAACTATCCAGTATTGACGCCTAAGGAGGTAGAGAGGGCGTGGCAAGAGCTTAAATCAGTATGGTCAGATCAATTGATGCCTGCAAAAGTCATGAATTACTTTTATAGACACGCTGAACTACTGGGAGATTTACTAACGGGTAAGCAATCTGCTGTCCAGTTACTATTTCAAGAGGGTGAGATGGATGTAGCTACATCCTTATATAAGGATACAATGATTGCCCATTTCCTGAATAAAGAAGTCGCCAGCATTGTTACAGCACAGATTGCAATAAAGAATAAAGTAAATATCTTAGAAATAGGCGCAGGAACTGGTGCAACCACTAAAGAAGTCATTGATAGCATTCTGAAAAATCAGCTACACAATAACATGAGTTGCTATTTATTTAGTGATATTTCTAATTATTTTATTAATGAAGCAAAGAAATCATTACAGCATATTCAGTGGCTAGAATTTATGAAAATGGATATAGAAGATAGGAAGGATATATCTTTGATTGAGAATGGTTCTCAGGATATGATTCTTGCTGCTGGTGTGTTAAATAATGTGAAAAATACAAAGGAAATATTATGGATGCTTCAATCGCTATTAAAAAAAGATGGTTTAATTATATTAACAGAAGCAGATGGTGAATCCATACAAATGTTAATTTCACAAGTCTTTATGATGGAGCCTGCGAATGATAAAAGAGTGGAAACATCATCTACTTTTTTAACGACAGCTCAATGGCTGGAAATATTTAATGAGGTGGGATTCAGATGTATTTCAATACAACCTGATAAGGGACATAAATTATATCCACTAGGTCAACGATTATTTGTTTTAGAAAAAATGAAAGGAGGAAGTTGATATGGATTCGAAAATATGGTTTCCATTCTCACGCGATAATCGTAGTGATGTCAATGTATTTTGTTTTCATCATGCAGGAGGATCAGCCTCAAACTATAAAGAGTGGGTAAGTAAATGCACACAAGTAAATATGTATAGTGTAGAACTACCAGGGAAGGCAACAAGAAGAAGTGAGGAGCCCATGTTAAACATCGCTGAAGTAAGTGTCAAAATAGCTCAGGCAATTACACATATTTCAGTTAATAAAAAGGTAGTATTATTCGGTCATAGTATGGGCGCCGCCATTGCATTTGAAGTGGCGCACTATCTTGAAACAAATACTAATACACAACTAGAGCTTTTAGTCGTTGCGAGTCGTCAAGCACCTCATTGTCAGAGTAAGGATAAATATCATTCTTCAATGCCTGATCAGAATTTAATAGAGGAGTTATATCGACTTGGTGGTACACCATCATTGCTTTTAGAGAATAAGGAGTTTTTAAATTTTGTCATTCCATCCATCAAAAATGACTATTGCTTGCATGAATCACTTTGCTACAAGGAACAAAAATTAAATACGCCTATTATTGCTCATTTTGGTGAAGAGGACCCCGACCTTACCATCACAGATTTACGAAGATGGCAAGAGGTGGCGAATCGAGACTTAATTCTTCAAAAATTTCAGGGAGGGCACTTTTTCCTTTATGAAATAGAGGATTCTTATTTGCAAAGCTTAGAGGATACTATTATGCAAGGCAGTGAAGGCATAAGATGACCAAGTGTAATCAATTAAATATTTATTTATATAAAACACAGCATGTTAACAAATATAATTCGGACCTTTTTAAACGCTTTCTTCTATTAAAAGAAGCAGGATTAGCTGATGTTCAATTTCAATATGGTCCATATGGCAAGCCATTTGTCCATGTGCCAGATGTCCATTTTAATATATCTCACTCTGGACAATATCTAGCTGGAGCCGTATCCACTTGCAGCTTTATTGGCATCGATATTGAACGAATCAAGCCTATAGATTTTGATTGTATTGATTTTTTTATGAGTGAAAAAGAAATTTCCTATTTTAAGGAGATTCGATTAAAGGAAGAAAAGCTAGATTATTTTTATACAATATGGACCCTAAAGGAAGCATATTCCAAAATGTTAGGTATGGGATTACATATGAAATTAACCGAAATAAGTATGGATAATCAGCAAATAAAACCAACATTAAAGGATGTATTTTGTCATTCCATAAGGGTTGATAACCTTTATCGTCTGTCTCTTATTTGTAGTCAAGAGATGAATTTAAATGTTATACACATCACAGAAGATCTGATAATACAAGAATTAAAGCATAATCAATTTATCTAAGTAAGGTGAAGACTATGGAAAAAATAAAACTATCTGACATCCTTTATCATTTTAACAACAAGGATACCTTTTTGAAGACGCCTGAAAGATTATTGATATTCAATGGGGAACAAAAAAGACTTCAATTGGCCAATAATGATTCTACAACCCTCACAGAGGAAATTAGGGCACTTCAAAAGCGATATAATGCACCGATGATTATTGGTGCAATCCCATTTGATCAACGTAGTAAAGCAACAATTATTATTCCAGATTCCTTTGGAAATTACCATCACTCCATTTTGATAGATGATTTACAGACTGCAACCCAGTCCTTGTCAATAGAAGACAGCATTGATTTACCTAGCAGACCTCAATTTAACGAAATGGTTCAAGAAGCAATACAATCCATTAATAGACAACATTTTGACAAAGTTGTGCTAGCAAGATCATTAAAATATCGATTACAAACGGAACCACCAATCACAGCATGGTTAACGAATTTACTACACAAAAATAAACAAGGCTATATTTTTTCTATTGCCCTAGACAACGCTCAAAATTTGATAGGAGCTAGCCCAGAGCTACTTGTGAAAAAGGAAGGGAATATTGTAACGATTAATCCCTTAGCTGGTTCACGTAAAAAAACCTTTGATATGGTACAAGATAAGGCTATTGAGTATGAGCTACTACATGCAGAAAAAGATTTACATGAGCATAAAATTGTTGTGGATTATATTTGTGAGAAACTGCAACCTTATTTATGTGATATAGCGTATAATGAAAAACCTGCTATTCTTTATACAGATACAATGATGCATTTATCCACTATCATAAAGGGAAAAATAAGAAATGATACTACGACAGTATTGGATGTAGCACAGTTATTACATCCTACACCAGCTATCTGCGGGGCACCACAAAAGACTTCATTAGAGTTTATACAGAAAGTGGAGCCCTTTAATAGAGGCTATTATACTGGAATTGTTGGCTATATGGATCAGAAAGGCGATGGGGAATGGGTTATTACGATTCGTTGTGCTGAAATCAATAATAGGGATATTACATTATTTGCAGGGGCAGGCATTGTCAGTAGCTCTGAGCAGGATAGTGAATATAATGAAATCTCTGCGAAATTTACAACGATGCTACACGCTATGGGGCTATCACAGCAATAGTCTACACTTTAAAAAACAAAGGGAGGAATCTGACATTAGAGATTCCTCCCTTTCGTGTATCTATTGCGGAAGATATGTTTGACCTTTAAAAGTAAGCTTTGAAGCGGAGATTAAAATTTCCTTATTTTCTAGGAAGTAGGGATCTACTATTTTGTATAAAGCATCCCATTTTGCTTCAGATTGCTCCAGTTTTCCATCTTTATCAAGAGCTGTTGCTTCTTCATATAGTATTTTTAATTGTTTTTTATCTGCTGCACTGATTTCAAAATCAAAATCAGCGATAAATTCCTCAAATGGAATTGGCTTAAAATATGGGTTAATGACTTCATAGAATTCTCCCCATAGCTGATCGGATAGCTCCATATTGTTGTCTTTATCTGCCTTTTGAGCTTTTTCATAAATTGTTTTTAGTTTTGTCATAACTTCAGCAGGAATGTCTACTTCCATACTCTCCATGTACTCATCAAAAGGAGTTGGTGGATATAGCTCATCTAAATATGGTTGCAAGATTTTATAAAATTCATCCATTTTTTCTTGAGCTTTATCTTCTTTACCTGCTTTTTCAAGCTTTACCCATTCTTCATAAATCCCTTTTAGCTGCTTTTTCTCACTAGCCTTAATCACGATATTTTTCTCACTAAATCCATATTCATCTAAATACTGCTCAAAGGATACCGGCTGCCAGCTAGCTAATACATAGGGCTTGGTGATTTTCTCCATTGCAGCATACATCTTTTCTACTTCATCATACTTCTCTTCTTTTTCAAATTTTTTGATTTCAGTAAACATGCTTTCCAATTTCTTTAAATCTTCAGCTGTTACCTCTTTAGGTAAGCCTTTTTTATAAACTTCAAATGTATAGAATTCAGCATAATCTTTTAATACACTTCCTTCTACAGTAATTTCTTGTCCTTCGACTAAGTTCATTTTTTCAATTTGATCCTCAGAAAATTTATGAAAACCAATAAAGTAATTTTTACCGTCTTTGCCTTTTACATTGATGCCGTCTCCTACAATATTTTTAATAGTTCCCTTAATTTGCTGTTCGATTTGGATCGTCACATCTTTTGTTGTTTCCTGTGATGTTGCTCCAGCTTGTAGTGGTGTGAAAACAGCCATTCCTAATGTAAGTGCAGAAGCAATCATCCAAGTTTTTCTAAGTGGTTTTCTCATCAACATGTCTCCTTTTGTTCAACTGGTGTTACCAATTATTAGACGTATTTCCATTGCAAAAAGTTTTATCTTGTGAAAAAAATTAGGGAATTTTTTCTCGAAAGCTTTTTGATTGAAATGGAACAGGCTGGAGTGAAGAAAATTTACAGGGGAAAAGAAAAAATTCCTAGCTATCTATGAAAACAAGTAGCTAGGAATTTTTTAAAATACCTGTATTTTAAATGTAATGAGTTGGTTTTTTATTTCCTCTTTCATAATTATCTCTTAGCATTTCTGTAAAGTCCTGAGCTAATTTGGCCAATGATTCAGCATCGACTGAAGGGAAGGAGGGGAGTATTTCAAACAGTTCAGGATCAAAGGAAATCTTTTTTCCCTTGTATGACCCCATTATAATTATTTTTATTAACCCTATTTCGCCTAATCTTTTATAATGCTCACTTGTTACCATGATATCTTTTTCAGCATGTAAGTTTAGCCATCTTCTTACTCGAAATTTATTGATGCAATTCACTCCCTTTCCCACAGGAACATAACACTACCAGGTTAAGAAAAAAACACAATTAGAAAGATACGTTAAGGTGATTTTCAATTATTGAGGAATGTAAACCTGACCGTTAATTGTTAGCTTAGAAGCAGAGATAAGAATGTCTTCGTTTGCTTTAAAGTATGGATCTAAAATCGTATAAAAAGCGTCCCATTTGGCATCAATTTTTTCTTGTTCTACCTTATCATCAAGGGCTAGGATTTCCTCATAAAGCTGTTTTAATTGTTTTTGATCAGCCTCGCTCACCTCGAAGGCAAAGTCAGCCATGTATTCTTCAAATGTTTGTGGAGTATAGAATTCATCCATAATAGTATAAAATTCAGCCCATAGCTTTTCGGACAGTTCAGCATTTTCATCTTTTTCTGCCTTTTGAGCATCCACATAGATTGTTTTTAGCTTGGCTAACGTTTCAGCAGGAATATCTAACTCAATGTCTTCTATATATTCTTCAAAAGTTTGTGGCGGATAAAGTTTATCTAAATAAGGTTGAAGAATTGTATAAAATGCGTCAAATTTTTCATTTGCCTTGTCTTCTTCAATACCAGCTTTTTCAAGCTTTACCCATTCATCATAAATTGCCTTAAGCTGTTTTTGGTCCTCAGCTTCAATGATGATATTTTTTTCACTAAATCCAAACTCTTGTACATACTCATCAAAGGATTGAGGCTCCCAGTTAGCTAAGATGTAAGGCTTTGTGATTTTATACATATCTTCATAGATCTTAGCAATCACATCGTACTTCTTTTCTGCCTCTTCTGTAGAAGTATCTTCAAGCACACTTGCTTCTTTTTGAAGTTTTTTAATCTCATTAAATAACTTTTCTAATTTTGCTAGATCTTCAGCTGTGATTTCTTTTGGTAGATCTCTTTTATAAACTTCAAAAGTGTAAAAATCAGAATAACTGTCAACAATGGAACCTTCTACTGAGATTTCTTGTCCCTCTACTAAATTTATTTTTTCTAATTGTTCCTTAGAAAATTTATAGAAGCTAATAAAGTAATTCTTCCCATCTTTTCCTTTAAGATTGATCCCATCTCCATAATTATCTGTAATTGTCCCCGTAATTTGTTGTTCCATTTGAACTGTAGCATTGTTGGGTGTTAGCACAGATGTAGCTCCTGCCTGAAGTGGTGTCATTACAGCTAATCCTAATGTTAATGCTGAAGCCATCATCCAAGTTTTTTTAAACGGTTTTTTCATCTTTGGTTGTCTCCTTTATGACTGAAATTATGTTTCCAATATCTATACGATTTACCAGCGAAAAGGTTCCGTTTTTTTCAAAAAGTTAACATAGTATGGTATGTTTTTTAATCGTTGTATAATAGTTAATAGTAGCTTACTTTTGTAGGGAAAAATTTAAAGTCGATTGGTGGGGACATTGTGGGAATTGCAGAAGTCTTAACAGTTGTTTTTATTGTGTTAAAGCTTACAGACGTTATTTCATGGTCTTGGTGGCTAGTGTTACTGCCTGCCATTATATCGTTTAGCATTTACATATTTATACTGGTGGTGAAGCTAATCATGGTTGTTATTGCAGTAGTGGCAGTGAAAAATCGTAAGGAAGTATAGGATACAGAATTATGTAGTAGATGAAGTGATATGAAGAAATGCATATGCTGACTTTTTGAGGGGTGAACTGCATGGTAAAAAAATAAATACCATGCAGTAATAGTTTTATTTTGAAAGCTGGTATGTTTTAACTGCGGGTGGCACATAGGCAGCGCATTTATTTAAGAGTGCCGCTACATTGTCATCAACTAGCAATGTATCACGATTATGCGCTTGTAAAAATTGCTCATTCTGCATATGGTCAAAGAACGTAATAAGTAAATCATAATAATGATGAATATTCAAAATGCCACATGGCTTTTGATGAAGACCAATTTGATTCCATGTAAATACTTCAAATAACTCTTCTAATGTACCAGGTCCACCAGGTAATGCGATAAAGCCATCAGCTAGCTCCATCATTTTGCTTTTTCGTTCATGCATTGTATTGACCACAATCAGCTCTGTTAAATGCTTATGTGAAATTTCTCGTTCTTCCAGTAGTGTAGGAATAACGCCAATGACCTTACCGCCTTCCTGCAAAACTGTATCTGCAACTGTACCCATGATTCCAACACTGGCTCCACCATAAATTAAGGTAATTTGTCGCTTGGCTAATTCCTTACCAAGTTGAATAGCCCCTTCACGATAGATTTCTGAAGCACCAATACTTGATCCACAAAATACTGCAATACTATTCATAATTGCTCCTCCAAATCACATTAGATTATTTCATCCGATTAAACAGGGAATATTTCAAAATATAACAAAAGTAAAAAACTACCTGTATTTCGTTCTATTCTAGCGAGAAAAACTGTCCACTGATAGAAGCTTCATAATATAGTATAATTTAATTTTGTGAGGAAAGAAATGGAGGTCTGAAAAATGAAATTAAATGAATTTCAGCAATGGATAAAGGAATACTATGATACGCGTGGATGGTCTGAATTGAATATTTTTACCCGTATAGGTTTTCTCGCTGAAGAAACAGGAGAAGTGGCAAGAGCTATTCGAGCCTTAGAAATTGGTAGAGACAGACCAGATGAAAAGATTCAATCATATGAAGAAAATAAACAAGAGTTAATAGAGGAGCTTGGAGATGTTTTAGGGAATATTATTGTAATCGCTAATAAATATGATATTTCCTTAGAAGAAATTTTCAACGCGCATCAAGATAAGTTAATGAAGCGTTACCAGGATTGAAAGGAGAATTGGATGGACTATCAAGTAGAAATTTTACAAGAGAAGCATGATGATTTCACTAATTTTTTAAATACCAAAATCCGCGAATATAATGATGAACATTCACTATACCATCAGGAAAGCAGACAAAAGGATTCTATTCGTCCATTAAATCTTATCGTCACTGACAACAAGCAACAATGGATTGGTGGTATCACGGCAGAGGTTTATTGGGGATGGGTTGAAATTAATAAGTTTTGGTTTAGTAAAGATTACCGTGGAAGAGGTATCGGTGGGCAGTTATTAGACAAAGCAGAAAAAACAGCCAAGGAAATGGGTGCAACAAGAGCATTGTTAACTACATATGAGTTTCAAGCACGTACATTTTATGAGCAAAGAGGCTACCAGGTTGTTGGTGAAATAAAAGATTACCCACCTGGTAGTAGCTATTATACAATGGTAAAATTACTTGATTAGCACAAAATCAGGCTGTCTAATTGTTTCGACAGCCTTATTTTAATTAATATCCCCTAGATAGATGGTGGATTTTTTCCCTGTAGCAAATTGTTGTAGATAGGGTATTAATTCCTTTGGATATATTCGATATTCTAAAAGATGTTCAATAGGTACCCATTCAACGCCAATTTGATAACAATCAGGATTTGTTGGAGATTGTGTTTGATCTATTGAGTGACATAGAAAATAAAATTCGACTTGGTGTACATGACCATCGGATGCTGCATGTTCGTGGTTTTTTCCGATATACTCACGAATAAAAAGAAGCTCTCCTATGGTAACTGAATAGCCAATTTCTTCAATACATTCTCTTTTCAATGCTGTGTGAAACGTTTCTCCATGCTCTTGTCCACCCCCAGGGCAAAGATAGAAGATGCCTTCTGTATCCTGATTTTTTGTTAGTAAAATTTTATCATTTTCTATGATGATTGCTTTGATTGAATTTCTAATGGACATTGTTATACGCTCCCTATTACATATTTACTATAAAAATATCGCAAAAAATGACTAAAAAAACGCCCGAATGTCCAACTTATAAAAAAGGGGAGATTTCGTGTGTATTCAATGTCAAATTTTAAATTACTTGTTGAAAAGCAAGCAGAGGTTGATACTATTTATCAGACTTGTGATGATTTAATACAGTCAACGGTAACGCCTAAAATGGACGAGGAAGTTAATAAATTTTTAGATGCTATGGATAAGAAATTAACGGAACAGGGCTTTACTATTACTAAAACATCGACTGGATTTATTGCTAAATACCAAGAGGCTGTTATCAATGTTGATAAGCATTCGAAAAATCTAGAGGAGTGCTTTTTCATTAATTTAAATAATTATGCAGAGGATCAAGTGTCCATAGTTTTAGATATTACACATTCCATGATGCCGAAGATTTCCAATAATCTTGATGGCTACTCAGAAATTATCGAGCAGATGACGGATAAATTAAAAAAAGCCAAAAGTCTTGAGAAAGCCTGTACGTCTCCGAAATTTATTTATAAGACGCAGGGTAATACGGTTTTTCAATCTGCTGAGGAGGTAGTGGATTACTATTTTCAGTAAATAGGAAAGCCACCCAAAAAGTATAGGGTGGCCTATAGTGGAAGTACTAATGCTTAAATATGCCCGCTACTATATTTAAACAATATATTTTCTTCCGAATAATAACATAAGCATGGTTAAAATCACAAAATATAGAGGCATTACGAGCAAGGAACCATTATGCAAGAGGCTCATGCCAGACGTTATGAGACTCACCAGCAGGTAATAGCCTAAGCTGAAAATAGCACCTGCTGTTCCAATTACATCTTGAAAGCTGACAAGAGCTAAGCTTAAGCAATTAGGCAAAGCAATACCTGCGCCTAATAACAGAATAAAAATAGTACCTAATATGCTACTAAATAGTACATGATTAGAGAATGGTAATATACTAACGATTAATTGTAAAAAGGCACCAGCAATCATCACATAGCAGCCAAGATGGATAACTTTTTCTGGCTTATAATTGACGACGAGTCTTTTAGATATCATTGCCCCAATAATAGAGGCAAGTGCCACAAAAATCCCAAGAAATCCATAGAGACCGGGCGATATATGAAAATGCTCTATAAAAATAAAAGGCGCCTCAGCATAGTAACTGAATAACACACCATTTATGCCACCAATCAACAAGCCAAAAACAAGAACTTTAGGAGATGAAAGAATGCGCTTTACAACCGGATAAATAGCGATTCTTTTTCTTGTTGATATATCTGTTGTTTCAGGAAGTCTCAAATAGGTGTAGATAAATAGCAATATACTCATTGCAACGAGCACAAAGAATACGGCTCTAAAGCCAAGTGCCTGATCGACCCAACCACCAATGAGTGGTCCCACTGCAGGGGTAAAGGCAATGACGGCAGAAATTTGTGCAAACATCGCATGTCTTCTACTGCCAGAAACACTTTCCCGTAAAATCGTTTGCGTAATAATAGAGCCAGTTGCTGCTCCAAAAGCTTGTATAAATCGACTAACCAATAGAAAAGTTATCGTTTCTGCGTAAAAACACATAAAACAGCCAATTCCATAAAAAATTAAACCGCCTAACATTGCCGGTCTACGTCCAATAAAATCAGATAGCCATCCCCAACAAAAAACACCTATTGCAAACCCTATAAAATAAATACTTAAAGTGAGCTGTACGGCACTATTTGTAGTATTCAATGCGTGTGAAATATCAGGAAGAGATGGAGAATAGATTGTCTCACTAATCTGTGGGAATGCCACAAGTACAATCATTAAAAGTAAAGATGGTGCTGCATGTTTTTTCAACTTATTGCCCTCCTACAAGCAAAATCTACTTTTTAATTAAAGAGTAGATAGAGTAGCTAGGGAAAAGGCGGGACCATTATTAGTATACGTTCATAGGATGTCATGTTGTAATCACCTTAATATGCTTGAAGTAGGAGTGCATAGTCTTATATAGTATAATTTAATTTTAGTTATATAGCAATTATTACTATAGTTATCAAATTAAAGAAGATGGTACGGTAGAGATAGAAGGAGGGATTATATGTTTCCCAATTTAGAGACAGAAAGACTTATTTTACGAGAGCTGACACAAGACGATGCTAAAAGTATTTTTAACTGTTTTTCTCATGAGGAAGTAATACGGTATTATGGGCAGGAGCCATTTACAGATTTTAAGCAAGCCGAAAAATTAATAATGCTTTTTTCAAAAAATTTCACTGAAAAAAGGGGGATACGTTGGGGTATAGAAAGAAAAGAGACGAAGGGAATCATCGGAACTATTGGCTTCAATGTTTGGTCACCAACACATAAACGAGCAGAAATTGGCTATGAAATTCATCCAGATTATTGGCGAAAGGGGTATACATTAGAAGCGGTTACTAAGGTAATTTCTTATGGCTTTAATGACCTAGGGCTGACGCGAATAGGAGCTATTGTATTTATAGAAAATGAGGCATCTAATCAATTACTTAAGAAAATAGGGTTTCAACAGGAAGGAATTCTCAGAGATTATATGTACCAAAATGGTAAGGCATACGATACATTTGCTTATTCAATCTTAAAGAATGAAGCTCATTATTTCAGTTAACACCATTTATTGGTTATTAATTAGTAATATTGTTGTAGTTTTGTAGATTCATTTTTCGGTTATAGTGCTAATAAGAAGCTAGGTTTTAGGAAAGAAAAAATAGGAACAGGTAAGGGGCTTTATACCGATGGAATTACAATACAGTACAACTTATTTTCAAAAGTTAGATTTACTAGAAGGGCTATACTTAGGTCAGGCATCGTTAAAAGAAAAGATGCAGTCCAAAAATGGAAGCAATCGTTATAGGGAACGCTTTGAGCAAATAGAAGATGCCATTGTGAAGCTAAATAAAGAAATTAGAATATTAGAACGTTACATCATTCAGTCTGTAGATTCAGTTATATTTTGATTATAACAAAATCAACTCATGCAACTATATTTAAATTGCATGAGTTCATGTTGTTGAAATACTATTATGTCAATGAAATCAAGGTGACAATTTAAAAAGTATAGCCCTTTTTCAAAACGATTGATTTCCGTTCCGACTGAGTGCTTTCCTGGGGGCGTCCGATGAGCCGCTTCACTCACGCTCGCTCCAGGGTCTCATCTGTGACGCTGAATCCCCGAGGAGTCACTCAGTCTACACTCCAATCAACCATTGCTCATAATGTTTTCATGGGCTTTCACATAAATGTATAGTGATAAATTGAAGTCTTAACCATCACTATTTTGCGCAAAAAAAAAAACGGAACTTTGATAACATTTTTCTATGCGAAAGCAGAGCGACAGCAACAAGTAGCTTTTTGTATAGTGACAATGTGGTTTTAACCATAAAATGCAGGACAACAACTATAGAATTGTGCCACTATTCTATCCATTTAATGATGGTGAGTAACATGCTTTTACTTTACTTTTGAGGGAAGAAAATATTTAAAGTTCTACACTATTGCTGATTGGAGTGCAAGGCTACTCGACTCCCGTGGGATAGCGAGACAGACGAGACCCTGCACGGAGCGTCAGCGTAGGAAGCGGCTCGTCGCTCGCCCACTGGAAAGCGAGTAGCCTGGAACGGAAATCACCTTCATTTGACTTAGTAGTGTTCACAAAGAATCCCTTGATTTAGTTTTTCAACAATATGAACTCATGCAACTATATTTAAATTGCATGAGTTTTTTATTGTGTATGAGTAATTTGTATTGTTTGATAAGATTAACTTATTGAAAATGATAATTATCATTAATTTTTTTAATGTTAAGAAGAGGTTTACAATAAGAGTAACAAGTTGACCATATAAATTTCGAAAAGAGTGATGAAGATGGGTATTGATTTTCATAGTATGAACAATCGAACAACGTATACAACTCGACATGCTGATTTCTCATGGATGGAAACTATTAAAAAGCTTGTTCCGCCAATGAATATTTCTAGAGCTGCTGATATTGGATGTGGTGGAGGAATTTATTCTAAGGCATTAGTAGAATTGGGTGCAACTTCTGTCATCGGTGTAGATTTTTCTAAGGCAATGTTGGTGGGGGCGAGGGAAAATTGTAAGGATTATCATCATATTACCTTTAAGCAGGGAAATGCACTGGATACAGGCTTAGACAACAGCAGCTTTCAGGTAATTCTCGAACGAGCATTAATTCATCATATTCAAGATTTAAAAGCTTGTTTTCAAGAGGCGTATCGAATACTGGAGGATGATGGAATCTATATTATCCAAGACCGTACACCAGAAGACTGTCTTTTAAAAGGCGATGCACGTCATATACGAGGATATTTCTTTGAGTATTTCCCTAAATTAAAGGAGCATGAAATAACGCGCAGATATAGTAGTAAAAAAGTAATGGAAACACTAAAGGAAATTGGATTTAAGGAGATACAGGAAGTAAAGCTATGGGAAACTAGAAAGGTCTATGAGTACAAAGCACAATTACTTCAGGATATTAGGAATAGAACAGGGAGAAGTATTTTACATGAGTTAGAAGAGGAAGAGTTGCAGGAATTAGTGCAATATATAGATCAGTCATTGGACACTGACAGTACGATAGTTGAAAAGGATAGATGGACCATTTGGAAAGCAGTGAAATAAAGAATCGCTTTTTAGGTTATCTATCTAACTAGGGGATGGTTCGATTCTTGTGGATTCTACGATAATCTTTTGATTAACTCTATAGGACTAAATAAGCTCTCGTTTTGCTTTAAACGAGAGCTTTCACTATTAGTCACTGGCTAGAGTGAGAAGGTAGTTGTCTCGTTCCTTTTCATCCTGCATTTTATTATCAACCAACATTGCGCCGTACCAGATCTTTGTCATATCATTATCCACTAAAAATTGAATATTCACTTTATTTTCTTTATTACTAATTGGACAATCTCCTTTAAACTCTACAACCTTTTGCCCTTTTTGTGTTTCAAAATATACCCAGTATGGATTTTTACAAGCACTTGCCAATCCGGATTCTAACGATTTTTGACTGTTTTCAAATGAATAGTTTTTAACGTATGTAATATATTCATTATCTGTAATGTCCTTTTGTGGACCGTAAAAGTACCAAAATACCCCTAAAATGCCAATTGGCACAATCCACAATATATTCCTTTTGCTTAATTTCCCCATATTTGCGTCCCCCTTTATTAAGCTATTTTATCATTTATATACTGATTTTTGCTAGCTTACAATAATATTTTCTAGTTTTTGTTTTATTGTCATAGCTAAGTGGATTAAGTTAGCATGCTCAATTCAAAATCCGAACGCAATTACACCAAGGCGAAATTGATTCTTTACTGTATTATCTACAAATAATTTGTTTAGAAATTGTTCAGAGCGATATGTTATTTTATGAATGTAACATGACAAATGTTATTCATTGCGCAAAAAGATTGGACTCAAATGATGTGAGATTTGAGTCTAATTTTTTTATTTCTAATTAGAAACATTTTTTGGATTTTTAACAGGAATTTTACATCGTGGATTATTAATCAAAATTATTAAAGTTGTACACGGTAATTTAGCAATCAAGCTCCGCATTTCCAAGCACACAATTGAGTCAGAGCATTTTTAGTTGTAACAAATAAACATCATTTGGCAGGGAGGAGGAATAAAATGGCTATAATCTATCAGTTTTCAAGTAGAACATTTCGAGATATAACAAATGAAGGAGTAGTTGACGTAGATAAAGTTGCAGCTGATTTTATTGGAAGCGTTGTAAAAGTCTACGAACATAAAGGGACAATAATTATACACATTGAAGACAAGAATACTAGTCATGCAAGCATTTCTAATGCTAATGGTCAAGTTAAGGAATGGGAAATTAGATATGCAATCGAACAGGTTTTAGATAGAGAAATAAAAGATGTACTTGTACATGTCAGTAGAACTGGAGTAATTCATGTATGCATTAAAGAGGACAATACTTTTATCAAATAGGGTCACTAATTTCTTACAGTGAACCAAGTTAGACTTTATTGAAATCAATCATTGTTCCAACCAGAATGTTAAATACATATTGGACTGTTGTAAAAGGCATCGAGAGTAGTTTACTCGATGTTTTTTGAAGATAGTCTAGAACAAATAGAAGTACTGTTTATTTATTATTCTTAATATTTTTTGCTTATAGAAACAAGAGGAATATTATAAATATTAAAAAACAAAGTCTATTACATCACTTAGAAAATTCATAGTTGTGGATGAATTCCGAGCCGAAGAATGGAGAAAAGTAGTGAAACTGCATGTGCTGAAGAGAATACCATGAAGAATATGCTACATCCCGTTACTCCCTATAATGTGTATCATGCAATTATTTAATTAGCAGAACATTATAAAAATGAGTGAAATTCAAAAGTAAATCTATTAATAAAATTCAAAGGAAAAAGTCCCGTTGAGTATGTAGAGATTTTGAAAAAGTGCAAATTTTTAAGATTAACCTTAATTATGTGGTAAATATATGTTTATATTTATCGATGAATATAAGAGAAGCTTTTTTTGGAAAGCAGACAATCAGAAAGAGAAACAAGGGGGCGCTTACTTTGCTTGAATGGACTAGCGATACATGGGGGAAGCTGATGGGACCCTATGGATCTGGAGAGAACGTACCAACGCTGCTAGAGCAGTTGATGCAGGAATACAACCAAGAAACGGCTGATGAGCTTTTTCAGGAATACTTGTTTCATCAGAATACGATTTACACGGTCACATATGCGGCAGTTCCTTATTTAGCCAAGATTGCTTGTTCGACGAAAGTTCCTGAAGTGCAGCGAGATTTGTTTATTACATGCGGCATCATCGAAGCAAGCCGTGACAAGAACGACTCGACGCCTTATCCTATAGCTTGGGCGGAGCTCGCTGAGGATGTAGGAGCATCAATCTGTGAGGACATCTATAGTGGATATATAGAGGCAATTCGCGATGTAGCATTATTAGGAGAAGAGGTGCGTATCCATGCTGCTCATGCTCCAGTTGATGATGTGGAAAAGCGTTATATTCTTGCCGCTGATGCAGCTTTTCGGGGATCTTACAAGGTGGCGAATATGCTAATGACATTTGTGTCGGGAGATGAGTACATTGCAGTATGTCCAGAGTGCAGGCAGGATGTATATTTATGGCCAAATGAAGAGGGTGAGTGTATACAGGCATTTGCGCAAGACCCTGTGTTCGAAGAGGAACAAGAGGTCCATAGAGTTATACCTGTGTCTAATTTTTCGGATGCGGACCAAGCGGTGTTGGCGGATCAAGTGACAACGATTGGTGAACATGGGCTAGCCCGCGATTTGCCATATTTGGCTGGTGAGACAAACTGTCCTTCATGCGGAGTGAACATGCCAATTTGGCTAGCAATGCTGTCGATATTTGATTGATAAGCTCTGCCAGTTTTGACTAGATAATGGTTTACAAAAGAAGAGGAATGCGTGGAGCATTCCTTTTTATGTTAACTTTTATTTAGGTTTTATTACCTAACGATTTCACCATCACCGCTCACATTAAAAAAGCCGACCCCATGCTTTTGTGCAAGCTCTTTCATTACGTTGAAGGCTTCATCTGCGACTGACCAAGCAAAAGCAGTATAAATAATAGCATAGCCAATACTATATTCAGTGAAACGACTCTCAAGCTCATCGTCCTCATCTTCATCCAGTAATTCCTCATCTGCCAAATTCATATCGGGAAATTGCTGAGTCATGTCTTCATACCATTTTTGTAATGCTCGGCTTGTATAAGCCACTGTTTGATAATCATGTGGCTCTGTCCATTTTGTCTGTTCATCATACCATTTTAAAAAAGCTTCCTTATTGCTAGGTGCTTGCTCCTTGTCAAATACCATTAAGTCATAGCTCATTGCGTAATCTCCTTTTCTTTATGAATTTTAAATATAAGAACTTTTTTAGGTAGAGGCAATTATTTAAGTTCAACTACATTATGATTATACTTTAATTAATATAGCTCTGTTGAAATTTGAAACCTAACAGAAATCCTAGTATTATCTGTTTCGAGAAGAACAGATGTTGGGGATGTGGTAGGTGAGAAGTGTTCAGATTTAAAATGACAGGTATGTCTATAAGAATTTAATATTTAGAACGAAAGTAAAACAAAAAGGGTTGAGCATTGTGAGAAAAAAAGGCTATTTCATAGACAAATATAAAAATCAGATTTATAACGATGAAGCATTAGTTTCAAGTAAACTTTATCCTGATACTCCTATGTCACAGGAACTTGGAGAAATGATTTTTAATAGCATAGTAGAACAGGTATTTATCTGTAACTATCAAACAGAGCAGAAAAGCAAGCTAGAGCTATTATCGATAAATGATGTTAAGTCTGAATGGTATTCGAAGTATAAATATAATATCTGCCTTGATGATGAAGCGTATTTGAATGATTTCCCTAATGGATACTGCTTTTTTGTTGAGCTTTGGGAAAGCGAAAAAGGTGCTCCCATTTTGGTGTTATTCCATTATCATTAAGAGTCCAAAAAAAGATTAATGAAATAGGTATTTAGTGGTTTAGAAAGCCTTCACTGATGAGTCAAAATTTATATTTAATTCATTTAATTTCTGAGGATTACTTTAAGCTAACTGTTACAATTAGTACCGGTAATAGACATGTGAAGCAAGACAAGGCAAAGTAGACATTTAATCATTCTAGATGTGTTGAAGGTACACATATTTAAATTAAAACAAATTGGCAACCATGAATTTCTAATCAATTTTGAAACCAAACCACTTTATTTAACTAAATACTCCGATTTGTTGTTGATATTTGAGAACAATTTCCTTTAGTACCGTTTGAAGAAACCATTGACATTGAAGATGGTACTAGATATTAAACATCCCACAAACCCTAAGACGTATGATCCAGTTGTGATGACAACGGATTTTTTATTAATAGTAGATAAGGAATGAAGGATTAGAAGAGCTTGCTTGCACTATAAAGATGAAAGATGCTTTAAAAGTGAGGGTCTTTGAGAAACTTTAAATTGAGCGAGTTATTGGGAACGATAAAATATCTTCAAAACATGCTTTTTCTATTTGCACTTTTATCAAGGTTTATTGAATTAATTTATATTCCAAGACTACAATGTTGGCATCTAAAATGAAATTGTCAAAAAATGAAGGAGATAAAGAAAATATTAACTCCTAATATATTAAATTTTAGAAATTTTTAGAAAATTATGTTGATAAATAGGATAATAAAAGTATAATATAGATGTAGTTACATTTATGGTTATCAATCCCTTGTAAATAAGTAAATGGTAAATTTTATAGAGACTGAAAAAAACTCAATTGAATACGCCAAAAAGTGTAACTATAAAAACTAATGAAATGAGGAGATTATATGATTAACATGATTCAGTATTTGGAAAAAAATCCGTCGCTACTTACATTGTTAAAAGAAAATAAGGCCTCTCTAGTTGGTATTACAGAAATTGAACAGAAGGCAATTTTAGAATCTTTTGATGAAGTGCAGCTGGGTGGAGAACTTCGCATTTGGTACTAAGCAATATTAAAAGTAAGTGGTTTTTACTTGTAATAAGTATTTATTTAACATTTGGTTTTTATCTACTTTATTTAACTTATAGCAAGACTTTTATAAATATAACGGTTAAAGAAGAAAATGGAGAATGGTTAGTGGTAGATCCTTATTTTGAAGATTGGGCTACTAAACAACAAATTGAACCTGGCGATATTATAATAAAGGTAGATGGTGCAGGGATTAATAATATCGCCAACTTAAAGTATGATTTCGTATTACGAGCAGCCAATGATCTAATGATAAAGAAGCCTAATGGTAATTTAATTGATATACACATAAAACCACTTGATATTCCTCAACAATTTTATTATGTACTTGTAGCACCAACCTGTTACTATTTTTTGACTTTTATAATTTCTCTATATTTATATTTTAAACAAAAGAATTGGATCTAAGTCAAGATTCCGGACACATTAAAGTTAAGTTTTTGTTTTGTGGCAACCACCATTTATGGAGTGTTCCACATCCCGAGTAGCCAGTCAAAGTGAAAAGAGCCTTTGACAGACTACTCGGGATGTAGAGCGAGAAATCCATGGAGGTTGCGCATCAAAAATGTGAAGGGGAACATTTCTTGTATCCCAAAATGTTAAGCCATAGCTCGGCACATATCTTCACATTCAACAGGCGTTAGAAAGCCTATAGCACCGTGAATTCGTTTGCGATTGTACCAACCTTCAATGTATTGAAATAGTGCAACTCTAGCTGTTTCATAATTTTCATAGCGTGTTCGATAGACTTCTTCTTTTTTCAATGTCGCATGAAAAGACTCGATACATGCGTTATCATACGGGCATCCTTTACGGCTGAACGACGGAATCATTTCGTGTTTTTTTAGGTTTTCTTGAAATGTTTCACTCGTATATTGCGTACCTAAATCGGTATGGATGATTAATCCTGAGGATGGATTTTGAGCTTGTACAGCGTGATCCAATGCCTCAACGACCAAATCTACGGTCATTTTTCGTCCGAATTTATACCCTACAATTTTCTTCGAATGTAAATCAAGAACCGACGCCAAGTAGCACCATCCATCGCGGATTGTATGGATATACGTAATATCAGCTACCCATTTTTCATTAATCGTCGTTGTATGGAAATCTTGTTCAAGTATATTTTCACGTTCTTCCACGGGCTTTTGTGTTGGCGTCGGACGGTACTTTTTTGTGATGTTCGAGCGAATACCAGCTTTTTTCATGAGTCGTTGTACGCGTTTAATACTAACTTTCACGCCTTCTTTGAGTAACTGTGCATGTATTTTCGGCGCACCGTATCGTCCATCACTTTCTTTGTGAATGGCACAAATACGTCCTGTAATTTTTTTGTTTTCAACTTCGTACACGCTTGGTTTCTTGTGGAAAGACTGATAATACGTACTTTTGGGTACCTTTAAAACGCGACACATTAATTGAATAGGATAATGTTCGCTTTCGTTTTCAATATGGTCAATGAGTTCTTGTTCTGTTACTTTTTCGCGAATATGGTCATAGCCTTTTTTAAGATTTCAATCTCCTGCTTTAACCGAAGATTTTCTTTTTGAATCGAAGAAACTTCCGCTGCAGTTAATTCTTCTGCACCTTCGATTGGAGAATGTAACTTAATCCATTTATAAATAGTTACTTCAGAAACGCCATATTCGCTAGACAGTTGACTGACTGGTGTACCAGAGTGATAAAGCTCCACAACAGTTTGTTTAAATTCTTTATTAAATCTTTTTTGACTCATAAAAAAGACACGTCCTCTCTTGGTTATAATAATACTTACTTAACCAGGATGTGTCCATGACTCCATTCTACATTCAAATAACCAATTAGTGAATTTACTTATTCTTTTTATACTAACAGTCTCAATGGCTTATGTAAGTATAGGAGTGGCAAGTAGATTAGAGAGTATTGGTATTATTGTAAATCGAAGTAGTATGCTATTTTGCTTAGTCCTATTAATTCATTTTCTAAAAAAATACTTTTTGTTTTTGAATTTAAAATGGATATTTATTAACAACATAAAAGTACTTTATTTACTGCCTCTAATTACTGTTTTTTTAAGTATTTATAGTACCTTTTATCCTTTTACCTATGCAATATTCTCTAGTTTAACACTTTGGATATTTTTCATTTTACTAACTATGATTCTATGTATATTGGGAATAAGCTACTTTAAATTTAAAACACCTCAATTAAAAATTTTATTAAGTAGTATCATTATCCCATTTCTACCATTTTTGTTCCTATATGCATTACCAAAAATAATTTTTAATAAACCATTACTCACTGCGGATATCTGTTCATTGTTTCTAATGTTAATACCCTGTAGTTTTATCTTTACACAGTTAACTGAACGTATATTTGATATGGAGTACTATATAACTCGCTTACGCCATTATTTCAATTTTTCATTTGCTTTTACAATTTGGCTATTATTTGTTTTTTATTGGATAACTGATATACCTATTTCGAAAATGACAACAATTTTCCCTTTTTCCTTCTTCTCTTTAATAGCCCTTTTCTATATTAAAGAAAAAATAGATTATCATAAGCGAAAAATCCTTTTTTCAACAAAAGGGGATTATATTCATAGAATGTATACGACCATTGATAGTATTGGAAGAGTTGTAAAGATTGAAGACTTATTGGAGAAATTTGTTCTAGAAGTTGCTTTGCATCTTGAGATTAATCATATCGACGTACTAACATATGGTTTTCAAACACATCAAGTTACTTCATTAAGCAAATCAAAAGAATATACACAAAATCAAATAGATGAAGTTTTGCTAGAAGAACTACGCTTGGGGGATATAAAGAAAACTGAGCATTTTTATATTGCTTTTATTCACCAAGATGTAAATTATAAAAGAATACTAGTCGTAGATCATAATAAATCTATCTATCTAAAGGAAGAGGAATTATTATGGCTAGAATTATTGCTTTTATATTTAAATAATTTTATAGAAAATACTAAAATGGTGGAAGAACTTTTAGAACAATTAAAGCATATGAAGGAAGCAGATAATGATCAGTTACCGTGGCTCAATAAGCTACTATGGCTTCGATTTGAACAAGAAAAGTATCAATTAGCGCAAGAACTTCATGATACGATTTTACAAGAGCAGCTCCATATTGCTAGAGAAATGCATGTAGTTATCCATGCAAAGACAAACACAAATATTCAAACGAATCTTTCTGTAGTTCATGATCATATGATTGCATCGTTGACTGATTTAAGAGGATATTGTGAAAATTTAAAACCGCCACTATTAGATACATTAGGTTTAAATGCAGCACTTGAAAAACTTATCCAAAAATTTCATAAACGAACTGATTTTGTTCTAATTTACACCATTGATCGTCTTTATTTAGAGGATGAGCGCTTAAACTTGATGATTTATCGGATTTTTCAAGAGTTAATGAACAATGCCTTGAAGCATTCACATGCCAATATTGTCGAAATTCATCTTTTAGAAACAGATTATGGCTTTGAAATCAATTATTCTGACGATGGAATAGGATGTAAAATGGATGAAATCATTCTTGCCGATTCAATGGGGATCAGGGGGATGCAAGAGAGGGTTCGGGCTTTTAATGGCACGTTTTCTATCAATACTAGTGTAGGAAATGGAATGTCCATTCGAATTAAGGTAAACGAAGGAGAACAAACCCATTCCTATGGCTATGATACTTATAATAGATGGCCAACTCATAGTAGGGGATAAAATATGACAGTTGTATACTTTATTGTGCCAAAAGCATCTGCTACGAAACCCTTTACATTAGATAAGAAAATTGTTGAAGAGCGCATTTGTTGAAGTTCAACAGAAGAAAGTAGTCGAATTTTTAATGAAAATTAAACAATCCTTCACAAAGAAAGAATCTATTTTGATCAATTTATATCAAATAGTTTCTTTTTTTTTCGTAAAATGTGGTCTTGGTAGTTGTGTCCCTTTTCACACTTCAGTATTTACATTTAAATTCTCCTGTATAAATGTATACGAGCTCCTTAAATTAGTAATCTTCGTTTACAAGCCCATCTTTAATCTGCTCACCTAGTTGCAGCCTATCGAATTTTTTCGTTAAACATACACCATTTTACAGCTTCATTAAAACCCACCTGCTATAAAATAGGGCTATAACTCCTTCCAATGACCAGAAAAGTACATTATTTTTTAACTTGTTCTTTTCCACATTCTGTTTTCACTATAATTTATGACAGCCTACTCTTTCGAATAGATTATAAACCAATACATCCATCCATTATTACCACTCATCTATTTAAAATGTTTGTTTTTTCTTTAGTAGTTAGCATTCTTGGTGCTTCTAAACGTTTATTATCTATATAAAATCAACAAATCTTTTATAGTATTGCTGCTATATTACAAAGGTATCTTAAAAAAATATTATATTAAGAATATAAAGAATATTTTAAAATTTAATTTACATTTTTAAAAATTATGATAAGATTGTAATAAATTACGGTTATACAGTAATTATTCTTCTGTTAAGAGAAAGGAATTCAGTTATGGAAGAAATTTTTCAAAAAATAAAGCAATTAAGGTTTGAACAAGGTATGACTTTGAAGGAATTGAGTGAAAAGACTGAATTATCCGTCAGTTTTTTATCCCAAATTGAGAGAGGAACATCATCATTAGCTATCACATCATTAAAAAAAATTGCTGATGCATTTGGTGTGAAGATGATTCATTTCTTTGAGGAGACGGAAGATCTAAATTACGCAGTGAAAAAGCAAAATCAAAAACCTTTTAAAATAGAAAGCTCTGATTCTACTTATGTTAGGTTAAGCAATAATTTTCCAGATAGAAAAATAGAGCCATTTCTCGTAACAATAAAGCCTCTTCAAAAAGAAAACGAACCATTTAAACACCCAGGTGAAGAGTTTTATTACGTTCTAAAAGGGGCAGTATTATTCACTATTGACCAGACAGAATATTATTTGCGTGAAGGAGAAGCAATACATTTCCCTTCAAATCTCACTCATATATGGGAAAATCCTTTAAATCAGGAGACTGTATTACTTTCCGTAATCACTCCAGTTATTTTTAGTTAAATAAATAAAAAGGAAATTTATCTAGTTGTTTTAAGATTTATTTACTTGAGGAATATTAGAATTTCAAAACGGATCTATTTAAAGAACTTATGCACTATTACTTTCTTTAGATAATCGGGCAATAATTAATTAAATGTTCCTCAAGCCAAATTGTGTGCTAAAGATTAATATATTAAATTTTCGGAATTATCAATCTATTAATTTGTAGTACTATTCTTGCAATTATTTTTAACAATACTTTTGAAAGAGGTGAAACTGATGACATTACTAAAAGTGGAGGATTTGACGATTAAATTCAAGTCACGCCAAGGTGTTGTCAAAGCAGTAGATAATTTAAACTTTGAACTAGCCCAAGGAAGTTCATTAGGAATCGTTGGTGAAAGTGGTAGTGGCAAAAGTGTTACCTCCCTTACGATAATGGGACTTTTACAAAATGCTAATAGTGAAATCACTGGAAATATTGATTTTGATGGTTTAGATTTGTTAAAACTCTCACCTCATGAAATGCGGAAGATTAGAGGAAATTCTATATCAATGATATTTCAAGAGCCAATGACCTCACTTAATCCTTTACATACTTGTGGTAAGCAAATTATGGAACCAATCTTGATTCACGAAAAAGGTGTAAGTAAACAAGAGGCAAAAAAACAAGCAATTGAATTGCTAAGAATGGTAGGAATCCCTTCTCCAGAGCAGCGATTTCATGAATACCCACATCAAATGTCAGGTGGTATGCGACAAAGAATTATGATAGCTATCGCTTTAGCCTGTAATACCAAACTATTAATTGCTGATGAGCCTACTACTGCATTAGATGTTACGATTCAAGCGCAAATTCTAGATTTAATGAACAGTCTGAAGAAAAAGAGGAATATGAGTATTATTATGATCACTCATGATTTGGGTGTTGTGAAGGAAATGTGTGAGAAAGTAGTAGTTATGTACACTGGACAAATTGTTGAAAAAAGTCCAACTGAGTTGGTTTTTGCTGATCCGCTTCATCCGTATACAAAAGGATTGCTTAATGCCATACCTAAAATTTCTAGTAAAGTGGAAAGACTCGAAGCGATTGAAGGTAGTGTTCCTGATGCACTGAATATGCCAAAAGGTTGCAGTTTTCATCCCCGTTGTAAATTTGCAACAGAGAAATGTAAATTGGAAGCCCCACCATTATTTCAACTAGAAGATGGTCGTGAAGTAAAATGCTTTATTTATGACGGATCTGAAAAGGGTGGTGATGTGAATGGTACAAAATAATTCCAATAGTATAGATACGGTATCAAACAGCAATGGCACAGAAAATATTTTAGAGGTTTCACACTTAAAAAAGACCTTTCATATTAAAAGCCCAGATGGAAAAAAAGGTTTACTTAGAGCAGTGGACGATGTTTCTTTTACGATAAAAAAGGGTGAAACATTTAGTCTTGTGGGCGAAAGTGGATGTGGTAAAAGTACACTAGGCAGGACATTGCTTGGTCTATATACACCAGACCAGGGATCTGAAATATTATTTGATGGCGAAGATATTACAAAGTTTTCAAAATCAAAACGGAAAAATTTTGCTAAAAAGGCACAACTGATTTTCCAAGATCCATCTGCTTGCTTAAATCCACGTAGAACGATTAAGCAAATTTTATTAGAACCATTCAAAATTCATAAAATACAAAATGGTGAAGCAAAAATTAAAGAGCTAATGGATATGGTTGGTCTAGCAAATCGTTTTCTTGATAGATATCCTCATGAAATGTCAGGAGGTCAGAAACAAAGGGTTGGAATTGCTAGAGCATTGGCACTAGATCCAGAGCTTATCGTGTGTGACGAACCTGTCTCAGCTTTAGATGTGTCGATTCAAGCACAGGTCATTAACTTACTAGAGGATTTACAGAAACAATTGAACCTTACTTATCTATTTATCTCGCATGATCTCAGTGTTGTTCACCATATTAGTGACCGAGTCGCAGTGATGTATTTAGGTAAAATTGTTGAATTATCTACTCGTGATCAACTATATGAAAAAACGCAACATCCTTACACAAAGTCGCTTCTGTCCTCGGTTCCAGATATTAGTGATGAACATCGAGAAAAGATTATTCTTACAGGGGATGTGCCAAGTCCATCTAATCCGCCTGCCGGATGTAGGTTTCATACAAGATGTCCTGTAGCGATGGATATTTGCAAAACACAGGAGCCTGACTTTATTCAAACAGATAGTAAGCACTTTGCAGCATGTCATTTGCATACAAAGTAAAACTATAAATTTATTATAAAAGGAGAACTTAGATGATGAAAAAATTTTCTTTACTATCCATCCTATTGGTATTGGCTCTATCACTTATCGCCTGTAGCAATAAAGAAGAAAAAACAAATGAATCTGGAGGCACATCTAACACGGATACAATCGTAATTGGGGTTGCTTCCGACTGGAAAACGTTAGATCCAGCGCGTGCTTATGAAGTGTTTGGAAATTTCTATTTCTATGCAACATATGAGAATTTATACACGTTGGAAGGGTCAGACCTTACACCAAAGCCAGCACTTGCAAAAGAGTATATGGTAGATGATTCTGGGCTTGTGTATACATTTAAGCTAGATGAGGGTCGTAAATTTTCGAGCGGTAATGCTGTAACTGCAGAGGATGTTGTATTTAGTTTTAATCGTACAATTAATTTAAAAGACAATGCTTCTGCTCTTGCAGAAGGAGTTGCTAGCGTGGAAGCGCCAGATGACAAGACTGTTGTTGTCAATCTTAAGGAAAAGGATGCATCATTCCTTTCAAAACTTACAAGTAATGCCTTTGCAGTTGTAGATAGCAAAGTTGTGAAGGAACAAGGTGGTTCAGATGCAGCAGATGCAAGTTCAACGGATGCAGCAACTGCTTACCTTGATGGGGCATCAGCAGGTAGTGGTCCTTATGTATTAACGAAGTGGACTCCAAATACAGAGATGGTTCTTGAAAAGAATCCGAATTATACAGGTACTGTGAATGCGAGTAAGGTTATTATCAAAGAAATTCCGGATCCAAATACACAAATTAAAGCACTTGAAAAAGGTGAAATTGACGTAGCATTAAGCGTTGGACCTGACCAAGTGAAAAGCATCAAAGAGGGTGGAAATGCCAAGGTAGTATCTTCACCAACTTCAACAATTTCATTCTTACTAATGAATAATAGTACTGAAATAGGAAAAGAAATGGCGGACCCACTTGTTCAGCAAGCTGTTCGTTACGCGCTTGATTATAAAGGCTTCCAGCTATTAGCGGGCGATGGCTCACTATTACCAATGTCATTTGTTCAAGATGGTTTTGTTGGCGCAAAATCTAGACCAGATAATTATCAAAACTTAGAAAAGGCAAAGGAATTGATGAAGCAGGCCGGGTATGAAAAAGGCTTTACAGTACCTTTAACAGCTGCTAATTACGATTCAGAAGGACTTTCATGGGTAACAATTGCTGAAAAAGTAAAAGAAGATCTTGCGAAAATTAATATTAATGTGGAAATTCAAACTGGAGATGTTGGGGTTGTTATCGAAGACTATCGAAATGGGAAAACGCCATTCCTAGTGATGCACTGGTCTCCTGACTACTATGATCTAAGCAATCAATTAGCATTTATTCCAGGTGATATTGTAGGAAAACGTGCAAACTGGGAATCTTCAGCTAATGCAGAATTAGTAAGTTTAGCTGAACAAGCGAAAGTAGAAATTGATGTTACAAAACGTGCAGAAATTTCTGAGAAGATGCAGAAAATAGTTGCTGAAAATAGTCCATATGCATTCTTAGTACAGCACCCTAAATCATTTGCTGTAGGTGCCAACCTTGAAGGTGTTACTTACAACGACCTTTATAAATTACGATTAAATGAATTAAAGCTTTCAAAATAATTTTTTATGATTAAGCAGCTACTCGTAGGTAGGTAACTATATACGGTAGCTACTTACCTGAGATTTACTAGGAAGTTGTATTCTAGTTGGGAGTGTGATCCGAATTGCTTAGATTTATTGCTAGGCGTCTATTGTTTCTGCTTTTCTTATTATTTGGTGTGGCACTTTTCGTTTTTATTCTTTCGCATTTAGTGCCGAGTGATCCGGTTGCTGCGAATTTGAGCCAAAGTGCAATGAATAATCCTGAAATTGTTGCTGCTTTTAAAGAGAAGTGGGGACTAGATCAGTCGCTTTTTAGTCAATTACTTCTGTACTTCCAACACTTATTGACGGGTGATTTGGGTACATCAATACGAACAGGCAGACCTGTGTTTGATGATTTAATGCAGTTCTTCCCAGCAACATTGGAATTATCGATAGTGGCGATGGTGATTGCCTTAGTGTTAGGTATTCTATTTGGAACAATCTCTGCAATTTTCAGAAATAAGACTATTGATCATATCATTCGTACCATTTCTGTTAGTGGGGTATCTGTACCGAGCTTTTGGTTTGCTTTAATTATGCTCAATATTTTTTCCTCCGTTTTAGGCATTACGCCTGGACCTGGTCGAATTGATGCACGAGCAACAACTCCTGAGGGAGGAACAGGATTACTTCTACTAGATTCAATTATTAGCGGGAATTTTCAATTATTCGGTGATGTGGCTATGCACTTGATTCTACCAGGAACGGTATTAGGATTCTTTACTATGGGATTAATTGCTCGTCAAACAAGATCTAATTTGCTTGAAGTGTTGTCAATGGATTACATACGTACAGCTCGTTCTAAGGGTCTGAAGGAATCTGGAATTATCGTTAAACATGCGATTTCCAATGCAATGATACCGGTCATTACAGTAGCTGGAATAGGATTTTGTAATTTACTAGGTGGAATGGTGCTAGTTGAAAATATTTTTGCTTGGCCTGGAATTGGACAGTATGCCTACCTATCTGCCGTTTCACTTGATTTCCCAGCTATATGTGGTGTGTCATTATTAATTGCTTTTATTTATGTTGTTATTAATCTACTAATTGATATCCTTTATGGGATTATTGATCCGAGAGTGAGGTATAAATAATGAGAAAATTTAGCTCTTTTATCACTCAAAAAGGATTTCTTTTTAAACTTGGATTATTCATTTGTGCATTTTGGATAATCGTTGTCATTTGTGCACCATTAATCGCTACACATAGTACAACTGTACAAGATTTATCCATTCGATACCAGCCACCGAGCTTTTCACATTTCTTTGGTACTGATGAGTTGGGACGTGATGTATTCTCACGTGTTATGTATGGTTCTAGAATTTCTCTAACAGCAGGTATAATTACTGTGATAACTGCATTTTCTTTTGGTATTTTCTATGGGGGAATAGCAGGATATAAAGGTGGGAAAGTAGACGAAGTAATGATGCGTTTCTCAGAGCTTATTATGGCATTTCCACCACTTATTTTAGCGATGGTAATTGCAGCAGCACTTGGTCCAAGTATTATAAACTCGGTAATTGCAATGGCCATTATATGGTGGCCAAATTATGCAAGGTTGATGCGTTCAATGGTTATCTCCTTAAAAGAAAGTGAGTATGTTACTGCTTCGCGCGTGATGGGTGCTTCACATGTTCGAGTTCTGTTTTTAGAAATTTTACCGAATAGCTTTGGTCCATTACTGGTTATGGCAACACTTGATCTGGGGAATGCAATCTTGATGTTTTCAGGATTAAGCTTCCTTGGATTAGGAACACAGCCGCCTACGCCTGAGTGGGGTTCAATGGTATCAGATGGGGCAAAGGTTATTCAAAATTGGTGGGTATCTACCTTCCCAGGGTTAGCTATTTTCTCAATTTCGATTGGTGCTAACTTCGTAGGGGATGGTCTACGAGACTTCCTAGATCCAAAACTTCAAAAAGAATAGGTGGTAAATGAAATGGAAAAAATTAATATTAATCAAGTCGAGCCCATTGGCATGCCAATGTATGAAATGAAAAAATTTTTTACAAAACAGGGGAATTTTCAAGAAGTGAGCATGAGTGTTATTTCTCTGCTACCAGGCGAACGTGTTCCTACTGTGGGCATGAGCCGTCATGATGAAGATGAATATTCTTATATTTTCAGTGGAGAAATAGAAACATACAGTAATGGTGAATACAGTGTGGAAAAGGCAGGAGATGCAACACTAATTCCTGCTGGCGAAGAGCATTGGTGCGTTAATAAAAGCAGTGAACCATGTATGCTCGTTTGCTTTATGGTGAAAAAAGCTGAATAATATCGGCACTTACTTATAGTGGTCCAAAAAGATTTGCAGCAAGTTTAATAAAACTAAAGCGCTACTAAAATGGAATGTTTTACAGTGAAAATGATAACTTTACTTCTGAAATAATCATTGGAGTAATTTTAAGTTCGAATACCCGTGTTTAAAAACTAAAAAATATTTGTTAGAACTCATTTTGATTAATTTTTTCAAAATGAGTTCTTTTAGGTGCGCCCGGCATGTGTATGAACTATAGGGTGTAAGTCCCGAACCACGAAGACAGAAGTAGAGGTTAGCCAAGAGCAAGGGTGTCAAATCATGTGAGTAGTTTGATAATACTATAATAATTAAACAATTATTTTGAACTCGTTGAAGGAGCAACAATATTTTGGTTTTTGGTCAAATATATAACTTTCATGTAAACTTAATAAATACTAATAGGTGGCAAAATGTTTTTGTTGTGATTCTTTATTTTGAAAATGAACGATTTTTCCCAGTTAGTCGTATTACATATAAATCATTATTGTATGGAGTAGATTTCATGGATGAAAAGGATTTAATTCGAAAGGCGAAAAAAGGGGATACATTGGCTCTTTCGAAACTGCTACAACAGAATTATTCGTTCCTCGTAAAGTATTTAATGAAAGTTACCCTTCATCCACAAATCGCAGAAGATTTAACACAAGAGACGATGATGAAGTGTATTGAAAAAATCCAACTGTATAATGGTGAATCCAAGTTTTCCTCATGGCTCATCACAATCGCAACGAACCTTTTTATCGATCAACAGCGTAGAAAGAAGCGGGAGAAAAACTGGCTAGAGCAGGAACAAGCGCTCCGAAAAATGAAATGGAATGCAGCCAATATGAACGAAGAATGGACTGATGTACTTGATGTACTTGCTCAGATTAATGAAGAAATACGTATGCCAATCGTATTAAAGCATTATTACGGATATTCATATGAGGAAATTGGAAAAATGATGGGTATTGCAGAAGGAACAGTAAAATCTCGAGTTTCAAATGGTCTAAAAAATGTACGAAAGGAGTTGGCTGAACTTGAAGGAGTATGATTCTAAAAATAGTAATTCTATGTTGGATGATGAAGATGAATTAACGGTTAAGCAATTAATAGATGGTTTAGAAAAACTGGATCAATGGAATCCAGTATCTACTCCAAACTTACAATGGTTTCAACAAAATGTTGAATTAGAGAAAAAAAGAATACGAAAAAAACAATGGAAAGACCTCCTCACGTTTATCTCTGTTGCAGTATTTGTGCTTTCGGTTGGGATTGCTGTCGTTTATCGTCAGCCAATTCTTATTCTTTATTTTCAGCTTGTGGGGATTATCTTATTGCCCTTAGCGCTTAACAAAACTAGAAAGAAGGTCAGTAATGAATGATCTCAAACAAACTAAGTAGCACACCGCTTTGGTTATGCGTCGTGATTGCATTCATTCTGATTTGTCAGAGCTCATGGATGTTTTGGGATGCACGGAAGAGGGGACACAATGCTTGGCTATGGGGCTTTTTAGGCCTTATTACATTTCCAACGTATCTTATTATCTATCTTATTTTTGCAAGAAAAATATTTAAAAGAAAGGTCTCAGGTTCAAATTCCTGAGATTTTTTTTATTTATTTTTTCGTAAGTGAACGATTAGTCGAACGTAATCGTATTAAGGGTGAATAAACAATTTGGAGGAGGGAAACAAGAATGAACTGTTTAATAGAGTCTTATAGTAAATAAAACAAATATTGATATTTATATGAATCTTATACTGAAATCAAGGAGGTTACTTATGACAAAGCAAAAAAGTGTTAAAGGACTATTCATTTATCTCTTGCTTGGAATCATTGCATTCGTTCCCTTATATCTTAAGGCACTATCGACACTATCGACAAACCCGGCCCAATTAGAGCAAGCGAGGGAAATGATGGGGATTTCAGGATCACCTGAAATGTTAGCCTTACTTGGCACACTTCCCAATTATATTTTCTTAATCATTGCTCTTGTTATAGGTTTTTTTACTGCTCATAAAGTTGGTTTAAAATCTGTGATTATGCACCCGAATGCTAGAGAAAAGTCAAAGTCAGAGTGGATAAAAGGTATTAAACTAGCTATCATACTCGGTTCGATTGCAGGAGTTGTTATAAGAGGATTCGATTATCTTTTATTCCCACTCTTGCCGGAGGGTCTAAAAGAACTAATACATCCTTATAATGCAATAGAATTTTTAGCAGCTTTACTCTACGGAGGGATTGTTGAGGAACTATTAATGCGTTTTGGGTTTATGAGCTTGTTGGTTTTTATTTTTTGGAAACTATTTGATCGAAAATCAGCAAAACCTTCGAACTGGGTCTTTATCCTTGCAATATTTGTTAGCGCATTATTATTTGCAATAGGTCACTATAGTGGAACTGCAAGTGTGACAGAAATGACCGCATTCATTTGGTTCCGAATGATCTTATTGAATGGTTTACCCGGCTTCTTCTTTGGCTGGATTTATTGGAAGCACAATCTAGAACTTGCGATGCTTGCACATATGTTTGCTCATATTGCCGTGAATTTTCTAATGTTGATTGTCTCCTTTTTTCTGTGAAAATATATATGGTGCATATACACTTTGAAAATTTGCTTGTGTAAAATATAACTATATGAGGAGCTAGACAGGAAAGGAGAAGGGTATATGAGTGAAAAAAGCAAATGGATATACTGCCCAATTTATAGTTCAAAAACACGCACTAAAGTATATGCGAATACAATATTAATTAGTTTTCCTCTTTACTGTCCAAAATGTAAACAAGAAAGTTTAGTAAACATATAAAAATTTAAAATTATCATAGTTAAAGAGCCAGACGCTAAGACGCAGAGCCGATAAATTGAGATATATGTTAACCTCAATATAAATCCTATATGGTTTTAATACGTTACTTCAAGCAACTGGATTTAATCGAATCATCAATGGGCTGCTACCTTCTGATCAAACAGTTGAAAATGGCTATACCGAAAAAGAAATCAGTGATAATAAATTATTTTCTTATCATGTTGTCAACGATACGATCATTAATCAGGCTTTGAGTTTAAATGACAATGTCAATGAGGTAAACAGCATCGTCTTCCCTTCAGAAGTACCTGTACTGAAACTAATATCCTCAGTTACTCAAAAACAAGGAGGAGAAGAGTATCAAATAAATCACTTAAATCGACTTGGTGCAAATGCTGAGTCCCAAATTATTGACGGCTCTCATGGATTCTATCAAACTAATGTTACAGATATCAGTGATGCCACAAGTAATTTCCTTAAAAAAATCAACTAGGGATTTATTACAAATACAGACTAAAGGGAGCTAGAAATATAATCTCAGCTCCCTTTTTATCTTTAGATATGAATGTACTTCAACAAACGCACCATGTTAGTGCAACGTCTTTGCATTGTTTAAGTTTGTCACAAGCAAAGCGAAGATTGTTAAAGCTTGATTGAATTCTTTTTACATATAAATGTTCAGAACTATCATTTGGATTTAATTCAGAAAGATTAATATCAATTTTCCCATCACGACTAAACTCAGTAAATGTCTCCATTGCAAATTTATATGCCTTTGTTAATTCAGCCTTTGTTAATTCAATTTCAAAGGAAGATGAGGAATCTCTGGTGAAATAAATTAAAGATTGTGGAAAGATGTTCTTCAACGAAGGTGCAGTTTAGTTGAAAAGAAATACTATACTATTTACATTATTACGAGAAAAGATGGTGGGCTAATGGAACAAGTTCTAAAAGAAATATTGTCTCCAAGTAATCAATATAACGTTCAAATTTTTAAACGTAAGGATGGTTTTTTTACCATAGAATTATATAGGTGGCAGGAAGACTACGAATATGAGTATTGGAGTCCTATTAAATTTTGATCAAAGGTACTGGTACTGGAATATTAGAACGAGAAGTTCACGTTTTCCATATCCAAAATCAAAGAATAAATAAGGAACTTGTTGAAGTACCAGTTGAAGTTCTTGTTGATGATCCGATTGCAATAGTGTTAAAAAATGTGAAGACTAAGTTATTACCTAACAAAGCCATTATTAGAATTGGAAAAAAGAATTTTAAAATTAATATTAAACATTTAAACCCGAACATTTATTTCCTGATATATACTGGCAATCTTATCTACTTTGAAATAAATGACAATCAACTTATTGCGAAAATAGGGGGGCAAATTTCTCCAGCAGGTGGGAGTAGAGGGGATATTACATATATGTATAAGGATAAAATGTATCAAGCGAAATTAATTAAATTTAATCCGATTGAATAATCGGGGTACTTTAATCGAAGAAGATAGCAAAATCAGAAGCAACAATCTTTGAGAAAACAGCTATATTAAAAGAGCATGCTTAATATAATTTATGGAATATTTCCCCATTAAAGGGAGCTTTAATGAAGGAAATATCATAGAAATGATTAATCTTTTTTATAGAAGAATGATTCAATAAAATATATAAAGAGCACGTTTAGATTAAATTTTTTAAAAACACGCTCTTTCTTTTTGCTTGTTTATCAAGGCTATTAGGTATTTTAAATTCTTAATATAAGCTACAGGCTTTCAACGATATGTTGAAAGTAGGATTGTGAGTTATTGTGGAAATTTAAAATTAATTTTACGTTCTTTTTCATCCCAAATAAGGTGGGCATTAAAAATATTCTCACCTTTTTTAAATCCTTTTATCAAATCTGTTTCACCAGCTGCCAAGAGTTTTTTCATATTAGATTGTGAAATAGTTTTTCTTAAAAGTTTCTTTGAAACCGAGAATTTACAATTAGCTGTTTTATAATTTGAACACCCATAAAAAGTGCCATGATCTATGATTGACCCCTCGCAAAGGATACATTTCCCAACAACTGTTTTTTCTTTATTATATCTTTTATTGTACGGATTATTTGCAGTGATTTTATCGACTGCATTTTGATTAAATGCCCATTCCTTTTCACGCTTTTTAGCATCTGAAATCAATTTGTCAGCAAGCTTTTTTACTTGTTCCAAAAATACTTTAGGAGAAGCGTTGCCTTCACCTATTTCAGAAAGTCGTTGCTCCCATTTGGCTGTCATTGAAGGGGAAGTTAAGATACTTTCACCTAGTGCCTCAATTAGTAATATACCTTTGGTTGTTGCAAAGACTTGGTTTTTCTTAACTTCGATATAGTTTCGATCTTTTAATGTACCAATAATTCCAGCGCGTGTAGCTTCAGTACCTAATCCTTCCGTTTTCGATAAGACCTTTTCTAATTCCTCATCTTCCAAATGTTTACCAGCTGTTTTCATTACGGTAATCAAATTACCTTCAGAATAACGATTTGGTGGTTGAGTTTCCCCTTTTTTTACGTTAGCTTTTGCAACGACACCTTGCTCATTTTCATGTAATGGGGGGAGCAGTTCATCTTTGTCTGTAGGTGAGTTATCTTTAGAATGATAAATAACCTTACGCCAACCTTCTTCCATTAGCACTTTGCCCTTAGAGATGAATTCTGCACGTTTATCAACAAGTGAATGAATCGTTGTGTAAGAAAATATGGCATTGTTGTAATGTGCTGCGATGACTTGTCTTGCAACTAAATCATAAATCCTTTCTTCTTCTGTACTTAGCATTGCTACGTCTGGTATTTGCTCTGTAATAATAATTGCATGGTGATCGGTTACTTTTTTTTCATTCACATATCTTTTATTATTCATAATTGAAATTGTCGGTGGTGGAAGAAGACCTTTATATTTATCAATTTTACTTAAATGCTCTAGTATCTTTGGTAGTGTTTTTGCTTCTTCATTCGTTAAAAATTGTGAATCAGATCTTGGATAGGAAACTACGCCCTTTAAATAAAGTTTTTGCAAAATATCCAGTGTATTTTGTGGTGAGAATTTATAGGCCTTGTTTGCTGTAGCCTGTAATGCAGATAAGTTGAATAACAATGGAGGAGCGTATTCCTTTATTTCCCTTTTAATACTATTAATTTCTACATTTTTATTGATACAGAAATTAGCAATAGCAATAGCTTGTCGTTCTTCTTGAACCCTTGAAATGTTATCTTTGTGCCATTTTGCTTTTAACATTTTTCCATCAAAATTAAACTCTGTTTCCACTTCCCAAAATGGTTCTGATTTAAAATTCGCAATTTCATGTTCTCTCTTTACTATTAGTGCAAGTGTAGGTGTTTGTACACGACCAATTGAAAATACATCTTTCACGCCATTTCGTTTGAGGAGTACCGTGTATAATCTGGATGTGTTAATGCCAATTAGCCAGTCTGCACATGAACGACTTAGTGCTTCAAAATAAATATCGCGTGTTTTCTCTTCTGGTAGTAAATTTGCAAACCCATTTTTTACAGCGTTTTCTGTTAAAGATGATATCCATAGACGTTTCATCGGTTTATTAACACTGCATACTCTTAAAATGGTGCGGATAATCAATTCACCTTCACGCCCAGCATCACCACCAATAATGATTTCTTTAATGTCGGGTCTTTTTACTAAACTTTTAATCACATTGAATTGTTTATATTTTGAATTTGTCACTTTATATTCGAATCGATCTGGAATAATCGGTAATGTTTCTAAAGTCCATTTCTTCCATGTTGGATTATATTCCTCAGGTGCTTTCAATTCACATAGATGTCCTATCGCCCATGTAATTAGTGCTCCATCTGGAAAATATGTGTTAGGCTTAACTTCAAAATAACCAGCTTTTTTTGTAAAAGAAAAGGGGGCAGCTAATTTTGCTGCTTGATCTGGTTTCTCTGCAATTACTATTTTCATATATCCGTCTCCTATTAATAATAATTACAATTTCTTGTATAATAATTATAAATTAATTTTCAGTATAACGGTTATCTAAATAATTATGTCCATCTTTTATTAGGAGATCTAATGTTAATGACTTATAATCTAAGCTTTTATACATTGTAATTAAGTCCATTACTATTTAGATAACCTACAGCAAGTGTCGTTTTAGAGGAAAGTTTAGTAGAGAAAACTGCAAAGGTATTGGACAAACTGAAAACAAGTCTACCGTATGAGCATGAAATCCAATATTAAAGAAACGTGTTTTTGACAACTCGAAAGTAGAAAGTCATAGTGCGATTTTACCGACATAGTATTTTGAATCAATAAAATTTTTTGGATACTATTTTTATAAATCCAAATTATAAAAATACAAAGGATTTTCTTTTCTATTTGGAAGTTCATAAAAAATAATATGAATAGTGACATCTATTTAGTTAAAGATGTAATGTTCAGCAAATACAGGAGGTTATTGAATGGAAGTACTAGCAGATGTTTTAAATAGAAAGGGCGCTAGAAAGGCTAGTGATATCCCGAATGAAGTTTTAATGCTGCTGAATCAAGGAAAAATAGAGAGTGTTAATTTAACGGAATGGCAAGCTGTTCACCATATTACTTTATTAAAGAATGTTCTACCATCCTTAGGGCTGGAAGAAAAATTAGAATTTGTTCTAACTGAAATTGAAAACCAAAAAGTAGAAACAGGAATGAAGGCAATACGTTTAATTGGAAGTTTATTAGATACAATCGTGAAAGAAGAAAGTGCTACTAACAAAGAGAATATCATCAAAAAATGCTCTCATCATGTTTCGGATAGTGTACGATGTTGGGCAGCATTTATGAATAAAAGTAATGATCATACTTTAGAAGAGAAATTGTTGTATATCAAGCTTTTTGCTGCAGATCATCATTTTGGTGTTCGGGAAATTGCATGGATGTCCATTAGAGAGGATCTTTCAGCAAATATTGAGAATAGTGTAGATTTGCTATTTGAGTGGGCAAAAAGTGAGGATGAAAACATTCGTAGATTCAGCTTGGAATCAATTCGTCCACGCGGGGTATGGACCAAGCATATTGAAATTTTAAAAGAAAATCCATATATCGCACTCCCTATTTTAAATTTATTAAAATCAGATTCGTCCAAGTATGTTCAAGATTCTGTTGGAAATTGGTTAAATGATGCTAGTAAAACACAACCAGATTGGGTCAAAAATCTTTGCGACGAATGGCAAAAAGATTCTCCATCAAAGGCAACAGAGAGGATACTTAAAAAGGCTCAAAGAACGATTGTGAAGAGTTAGCACAATCCTATGCTTTATTGAATTTCACCCCAATTGTTAGACTCGCCATCAATTGGGGTATTTGCATGAGATTTTTTATTCAAATATTATTTTACGAAAGGATAATAAGTGCATAAATGTAACATGCGGCTGATCCAAAACCGCTCGTGTAGCCGAAAGAACAGCTCAGGTCCCCGAGAAAACCGCTCGTGTAGCCGAAAGAACAGCTCAGGTCCCTGAGAAAACTGCTGGGTTCCCAAAGAATCGTTCAGGTCCCCGAGAAAACCGCTCGGGTAGCCCAAAGAATCGCTCACGAAAAAACTGCTCGGGTAGTCCAAAGAGTCGCTCAGGTCCCCGAGAAAATCGCTCGGGTAAGCCAACGAACAGCTCAGGTCCCAGAGAAAACTGCTCGGGTAGCTCAAAGAATCGCTCAGGTCCCAGAGAAAACCGCTCGTGTAGCCCAAAGAGTCGCTCAGGTCCACAAAAAAACTGCTCGGGTAGCTCAAAGAATCGCTCAGGTCCCCGGAAAAACTGCTCGTGTAGCCCAAAGAGTCGCTCAGGTCCCCGGAAAAACTGCTCGGGTAGCCCAAAGAGTCGCTCAGGTCCCCGAAAAAACTGCTCGGGTAGCCCAAAGAGTCGCTCAGGTCCCCAAGAAAACCGCTCGGGTAAGCCAAAGAACAGCTCAGGTCCCCGAGAAAACTGCTCTGGTAGCTCAAAGAATCGCTCAGGTCCCCAAGAAAACCGCTCGGATAGCCCAAAGAATCGCTCAGGTCCCTGAGAATATCGCTCGGGTAGCTCAAAGAATCGCTCAGGTCCCCGAGAATATCGCTCAGGTCGCCGAGAAAACCGCTCGTGTAGCCCAAAGAACAGCTCAGGTCCCCGAAAAAACTGCTCGTGTAGCCCAAAGAGTCGCTCAGGTCCCCGAAAAAACCGCTCGTGTAGCCCAAAGAATCGCTCAGGTCCCCGAGAAAACCGCTCGGATAGCCCAAGGAATCGCTCAGGTCCCCGAGAAAACCGCTCGGATAGCCCAAAGAATTGCTCAGGTCCCTGAGAATATCGCTCGGGTAGCTCAAAGAATCGCTCAGGTCCCCAAGAAAATCGCTCGGGTAAGCCAAAGAACAGCTCAGGTCCCTGAGAAAACCGCTCGTGTAGCCCAAAGAACAGCTCAGTGTCCCTAGAAAACCTCTGCCAATGTTTAAAATAGCACAAACATCACTATTTTCTCTGCATATCATAATGAGGTAAGCGTTTTCTTTTATTTATAATAGAAGAAAGCCATTACATTTCTGTCAAAATGGGAACAAAATCAGGGGTAGAATCTTGCAAAAAATTTAGTAAAGCTATTACATGTCCTAATGACGATAATTTCCGAAAACTAGACGATTTAAGCTAATTCAGACAAAGATTTGTACGAATATATGAATTTCATAAAAAATATTTGTAAAAACCTTAACTATTTCATATGAAATCCGTATAATAAATCAAACAGTGCGAAAATTGTCCATTTTCTATCGGTAAATTGCGTGAATTTTTTAAATTGTATTGACGTGAGGAACGATAATTTGTACACTGTGTACATTCAATTGTTTTTTGGAGGCATACAATTACTTTAAATAGTTAGGATTTGATAGATATGATCGTATGTAAATTTGGTGGAACATCTGTAGCAAGTGCAGAACAAATTCAAAAAGTAGCAAACATTGTAAAATCTAATCCGGCACGTAAAATCGTTGCCGTTTCAGCACCAGGGAAACGCTCTGGGGATGATATAAAAGTAACTGATTTATTAATTCATTTAGCAATGGCAGCCGTAAAAAATGAAGATACTGAAGAGAAAGTCCAAACTGTGGTCAACCGTTTTAAGGCAATTGCAGATGGTTTGGCATTAGATAATGCCATTTGTGACGTGATTGCGGAGGATTTACGTGAACGTGTACAGGGCGATAAATCCAATAAGGAATTATTTATTGATAGCATTAAAGCGGCAGGTGAAGACAATAATGCTAAGCTTATCGCAGCCTATTTCAATTCAATTGGTATGCCGGCACGATATGTAAGTCCAAAAGAGGGATTAGTGGTCAATGATTTACCAGAACGCACTTATGCATTACCTGAAGCATATATCAATTTAGCACCACTTAAAAACACAAAAGAAATTATTGTTTTCCCAGGTTTCTTCGGTTACACTAAAGCGGGCGTATTGCGTACATTTGACCGTGGTGGCTCTGATATTACAGGCTCTATTCTCGCAGCAGCTGTGGAAGCAGAGCTTTATGAAAACTTTACGGATGTGGATTGTGTGTTCTCTGCGAATCCGAAAGTCGTGAATGATCCAGTGGAAATTAAAGAAATTACGTATCGCGAAATGCGCGAATTATCCTATGCAGGCTTTTCCGTGTTCCATGATGAAGCGTTGATGCCTGTCTACAAGATTGGGGTGCCAGTTAACATAAAAAATACAAATAATCCATCAGCCCCAGGTACTCGTATCGTACCAAGCCGTCCTGCAACAGGTCGTCCAGTTACAGGTATCTCGGCAGACAGTGGCTTTTCAACTTTATATGTCTCTAAATATTTAATGAATCGTGAAGTAGGCTTTGGACGTAAGCTGCTACAAATTTTAGAGGATGAAAATATTTCATATGAACACACACCATCTGGTTTAGACGATATTTCTGTCATTATGCGTTCCAATCAATTAACACCAGACAATGAAGCACGCATTTTGACACGCGTGAAAAATGAATTGCAGGCAGATGATGTGCAAATGCGTCATGGCTTTTCAATGATTGTTATTGTGGGCGAAGGTATGCGAAATAATACAGGTTTAGCTGCACGTGCAGCTACGGCGATTTCCAAAACAGGTGCAAATATTGAGATGATTAATCAGGGTTCATCTGAAGTAAGTCTAGTTTTCGGTGTACTCCAAGAATTTGAAAACAAAATTTTACAAGCACTTTATGGAGAATTTTTTGCACATGTGCAAGCATAAGGAAATAAACACTAATCCTTACCTGGATTAGTGTTTTCTTTTTAGCTAGAATACGGTAAAATCGAGGACGTACATAGATAGGAGGGCTTTCTGTTGAAAAATTTATCATTTGGTATGCTGTTATCAGTGATTGGGATACTATTTGTTTGTCTAACAATCATGGATGTTTTACCATCCTCGACAAAAACTATGAAATTTGTCTATATCGGCATTGGTTGGATATTTATCATTGCTGGGTCCGTTATTCGTTTTAAAAATTTAAAACAAAGACAATGAGTCATATGAAGAAATTAAATTGTTTTAAAACATAAATTTATGATACAATTTCAAAGAAAATAAATAGTTTGAGTAGTATGAAGTTGTGATGCTGTACAAAAATTCAGAAGTTTCAAATTTGAAGTTATTTATTAATTTAAAAATGGACAGTACAAATTCTTCTTTGTAAGAATTTGTTTTTTTATGGCTGCAATCGTCATAAATAATTGTACTAATTTTGAGTTTACTAGGAGGCGATATAATGCCCATACTTCGTAAGGAAGATATTCATATTTTCGAACATTATGTTGCTCTACAAGCAGCTTCACCGTTGAAGGTCGTATCCTCAGCTATGCACAATCCAGGCTTTGGCTATTACACACATTTCATGAATCGATCAGTGCCATATACATATGATGAACGGATGCCACATTTGGAATTACAACAATTTTTACAAAATGAGGGCTTTCCAAATGATAACACAGTGGCAATGATGACTGCTGTCTATGCTAAATTTGCTACAATTCGGGAATTTACTGATGAAGGAATCCACCTAGTCATTATGATAACTGCTGGACTCGGCAATGCCGTAGATATTACGCGTGCCTATCATCGGCAGGAGCAGTATCATGCGGGTACAATTAATACTTGGGTCCTGATTAATGGAAAACTATCAGATGAGGCATTATTTCAGGCGATGATCTCTACAACAGAGGCAAAGGTTAAGGCCATTTTTGATGAAGGTATTATTGACCCTACAACTGGTACACAAGCTACTGGTACCTCAACAGATAGTTTGCTTATTGCCTCAACAGAGGAAGGGGAGTACCATCAATATGCGGGTCCAATTACGATGCTAGGCAAAGTTATAGGTCATGGTGTGTATACGACAATGCGAGAGGCAATTCAAAAATATAAAAAAGATAAAGAGGAGAATTCAAGATGATGGCATTGGTCATTGCCTGTATCATCGGGCTTGTTTTTGATTTATTAGTGGGTGATCCTCCTAAACTGCCTCATCCAGTTCGTTGGATTGGAAAGCTTATTCAATCTCAAACGGAATTATGGAATAAAGGGAAGATGAGAAAATTCCGTGGCATGGTCATGGCACTTGCTGTTGTGGGCACAACCATGTTTGTAGTGACAGCTATTCTATTAGTAAGCTACCAAATTAGCTTGCTATTGGGAATTATGGTGGAAGGGCTTCTTATTGGTATTGGACTGGCTCAGCGTAGCCTAAAGGATGCTGCAATGGCAGTATATGAACCTCTTGTTAGGGGGGATTTTGCAGAAGCTCGTGAGAAGCTATCTTGGATTGTTGGCCGTGATACCGATAATCTAGGTGAGGACGAGATTGTGCGTGGTGTCGTGGAAACCGTGTCAGAAAATACAAGTGATGGTGTAACAGCACCATTATTTTATGCTTTTTTATTTGGTGCCGTTGGCTTATGGGGCTATAAGGCTGTAAACACATTAGATTCGATGGTTGGCTATAAAAATGATAAATATAAAGACTTTGGCATGTTCTCTGCGAAGCTCGATGATGTTCTTAATTTTATTCCGAGTCGTATCACAGGCCTACTCATTGTATTGGGTACAAAAAATGAAACAGATGTATCCCTTAGAAAACGCCTAAAACGTTGGGCACAGGATGCAAAGAAGCATCCCAGCCCAAACAGTGGCTATTTAGAGGCAGCAACAGCTGTGCAATTAGGGGCACAGCTAGGTGGTAGAAACACCTACCAAGGGGTTGTTTCACACCGAGCAATTATGGGGGAAAAATTAGTCCCCTTAACAAAGGAGCATATCGCAACATCTGTTGTACATATGAGAATAGCGACATTGCTCTTTACACTTGTTATGTTAGCAGTGGAGGTGTTAATATTTGCAATTACCTAATCATGGAGCGAATCCACAAAATGTCTATCGGCAATTAGGGCTCGTTATGCCAGAAGATGTCTATGATTTTAGCGAAAATGTTAATTCTGCAGGGCCACCGCCATTTGTGGAGGCACGCTGGCGAACATTTTATCCGCTTATTCAACGATATCCTGATCCAGATGGTGAGCCATTCCTTACAAAGGTTGCAGCTTTTCATCATGTGATAAAAGATTCTATTTTACTTGGTAATGGGGCATCTGAGCTTTTTACTGTATTGGCTAGACGCTATGCTTGTAAGCGTGTTATCATCGTTCATCCAACTTTCTCTGAATATGAACGAACATTGCAAGCAGTTGGCGCAAATATTGTGCCGATTATCGTAGAGGATATTGTTCAATATGCATTACCGATGGAGAAACTAAAGCGAGAAATGGTAAATGCAGATGCTCTTTATATTTGTACGCCCAATAATCCGACAGGTGTGCTACCTCAAAAAGTAGAGCTAGAACAGTTAATTATTCATGGAGCAAGCGTAAATTGTGAGCTTGTTATTGATGAAGCCTTTATAGACTGGGTGGATGAGGGGTACTCTTTAATCGGACATGTATCAAAAAATCCTCATGTGCTTGTTGTACGTTCTATGACAAAAATGTATGCTATTCCAGGGTTGCGATTGGGCTATTTAGTCGCGGACCCAGCAGTTGTAGGAGAGCTAAAGAGCATGCTTGCTCATTGGAATTTAAACGCCTTTGCACTTGTTATAGGCGCAGGCTGTTTAGATGAACAGCACTATTGTCAGCGAGCTATTACCTATGCAAGGAACCAGCGAGAAACATTACAATGCTATTTACAAGAAAATGGTTGTCAGGTAACAAACAGTGTAACCAATTATATATGTTTTGCATTACCTAAACATCAGTCAGCAGATGCCTTTTTTACGTATTGTTTATCGAAGGGTGTTGTACTGCGCCATACTAAAAATTTTCTGGGATTAAATGGCGAATGGTTCCGAATTGGTATAAAAGATATTACGGCTATGACTTATTTACATAACTGTTTGCAGACTTGGTTTAAAGCAAATTAGGAGTGAGAAGAGTGACAACATTTTATCTAGTAAGACATGGTGAAACGATGTGGAATAAGGAGCATCGTTTACAGGGGTGGTTAGATTCACCATTAACCGAAGTGGGTGTTTTACATGCAGAAAAGCTACAAAAATATTTAAAGAATATATCTTTTGCTGCAGCATTTAGTAGTTCAAGTAGCCGGGCAATGGAGACGCTGCATATTCTTGTTGGTGATCGCCAGCTCCCAACATTTTATGAAAACGATTTACGAGAAATTTATTTAGGAGACTGGCAGGGTAAAACGGTTGAGGATATTCTAAAAACACACTGCTCAGAGTATGAATTATATACGAAATCCCCTGCTCAATTCGTTGCTACTCATACTGAAAGCTTTGATGCAGTGACAGAACGGGCAATGTTTACCCTTAAGAAAATTGCAGAAAAATATCCACAAGAAAATGTCTTAATTGTTTCTCATGCTGTCACAATTAAATGCATGATTAATGCCATTTTAGAACGCAGTATAAATCAGCTATGGGCAGAGCCGTTTATCAATGGTACAAGTGTTACAATAATTGAACATGTTGAACAGCAATGGCATGTGAAAGAGATAGGTACCATTAATCATCTGCAATAGGAGGTGTTTACATTGCCATTGATTTTCATAACTGGTGGAGTACGCAGTGGTAAATCCCATTTTGCAGAAAAAACGGCGATAGAGCATTATCAGACGAAAGCGGTGCAAGCATTGCGCCTTATTTATATTGCGTCTGGAATTGCACTGGACCGTGAAATGGAGAAACGAATACGACGTCATCAGGCTGATAGACGGACTCATCGTATCCATTGGCTGACTATTGAAGCCCCATATAAGATGGTAGCTTCGCTCCAAAGTCTAAGGGATGGTGATGTTGTATTATGGGATTGCGTCACAACATGGCTAACAAATGCATTCTATGAGGGCTTTGATAAAGGAAAGCCGTGTGTAGACCAACCAGGCTGCTTAGAGGAGAAGCTAAGTGATTTAAAAATAGCTGTAAAAGCATTACTTGATAAAAAGATCACGCTTATAGTTGTATCCAATGAATTATTTGATGAGCCTCCGTATCCTAATGAGGAGGTAGAATTATACCGACAAATGCTAGGGAATTTACATCAATGGTTTGTTTCGGTGGCAGATGAAGCCTATGAAATAAATTATAGTATCGTAAAAAAATGGAAATAATGTTCTTGAAACTAAAATGAAGGAAGGCAAAACGATGAAAAATTTCTGGCATAGTCTATTACTTGCATTTCAATTTTTTACGGTTTTGCCAGTACATAAAGAATTATCTTTAACAAAAGGAACTGTTACAGGGATGTTCGCCTTTTTACCCTGGGTAGGTGCATTAATGGGTACTGCAACAGCGGCAGTGATCTATAGCTTAACGGAATGGACGGCGAGCAGTGAGATATTACTGTCCTTTGTGATTATTGGACTATTCGCTTTATTCACTGGGGGTTTACATTTAGACGGTTTTATTGATATGGGAGATGCCTATTTTTCGTATCGGGATCGTGAGAAGCGGCTTGAAATTTTGGATGATCCGCGTGTGGGTGCATTTGGTGTACTTTCTGTGTTATTTTTAGTGCTTGGAAAATTTGTGATACTGCATGAATTATTCGTACAGCATAAGTTCGCACTCTGGATGCTTATTTTTGTTCCATTATTAACGAGAGTAGGAATGAGCTTTTATTTTATGTCACTGAAATGTTCAAAAGAAAAAGGGCTTGCCTACTTTTTTAAATCCCATATTAAGCAACATGTACTAGTTGGTTTCATGCTTGTCTCATTAATTGTAGCCTATACAATCATCTTCCTTATTGTAGGCTTTACATTTGTACCAATAGTGCTTCTAGCGGTTTTAGCTATGGCTCTTGTGGTTTTTCGGCAATTTACACTACGCAACTTTGGCGGCGTTTCTGGTGATTTACTTGGCGCTTCCATTGAGGGAATGGAGGTTGTATTGTGGGTAACACTGTTATTGTGCGTTTAATGAGGCATGCACCAACAAAAGAAAATTTGGAAAAGCGTTATCTTGGCTGGACGGACTCATCATTAGCTGATACATCTAGACTACCAATAGTAGATAAAAATGCTATGAAAGTATATGGCAGTGATTTACGACGTTGTAGAGAAACGGCTGCTCATTATTTTCCGAATGCTGCTTACATAGCTGATTGGCGATTTCGAGAGTCCAATTTTGGGGAGTTTGAAGGAAAAACATATGAGAAGTTAAAATCTGATCGTCGGTATTGTGCATGGTTAGATGATCCTGTTTCGTCTCCTCCACCGAATGGGGAAGGCTTTGCTGCATTTTGTCAACGTGTGAAGGATGGTTTTTCTGCACTACCAAAGGATGAAGATGACTATTATGTTGTCGCACATGGTGGCGTTATTCGAGCATTGCTTGTAGAATTTGCCCCAATGAAGCAGTCCTTTTGGTCGTACAATGTACCACATGATAAATTGTTTACCTTAACATTTTCAAGGAAAGCTTGGGAGGAGGGAAATAGATGCATGTCTTTATCGGAGGCGCCTATAATGGAAAAACCGACTATGTTATGACATTGCTTGGAGATCAAGAAGTGGTATTAGTTGATGGTTATCTGCCTAAATCTATCCCTGTGTGTGATGTATTAGTTATAAAAGGCTTGGAAAAGTGGCTTGTTACACAAAATCTTGAGGAGGATGAGAATCTTGTCAAAACCGTGTTAACAAGACTACAGGCTCTAGAAGAAAATAGGACATTGTATATCATAGTTACTGATATGGGGCGCGGGGTTGTGCCGATGGAAAAGCAGGCAAGATTACTACGTGATACTTGTGGGCGCTTGTATCAAGCTTTATTTGCTAAAGCAGAACGTGTCGTGCGCATTTGGTACGGTATCGCAGAGCAAATTAAATAAGACAGAAAAGAGGAAATGGAATGAATCGACAAAGATTGACGAAGTTGACGTTCACTGCTATGGTAGCTGCCATTTGTGCTGTTGGAGCGATGATTAAAATTCCAGCAATTATATCGACTGCTGCGTTGGACTCTGCCCCTGCATTTTTAAGTGTCGTATTTTTATCGCCAGTATTCGCAGGAGTTGCAGGGGGCATTGGGCATTTTATTACAGCCTTAACGACTGGATTCCCATTCGGACCATTACATATAATTATCGCAGCAGAAATGTTTATCGTTGTCTGGATTTTTGGAATGATGCATAAAAAAGGTATGCATTTCTGGAAATGGCCTGTGGCACTTTTTTTTAATGGTGTGGTAGCACCATTACCATTTTACTTTATTATAAGTCCAGCATTCTATTGGGCGTCGCTAACTAGTCTTCCGTTGGCAACTCTTATTAATCTAGTTATTGTTGCAATTGTCATGCCTATACTCTCTAAGGTGTTTCTACGTAAGGACGGGCGAGTACATTGAGAAATGCAGTTAACATAGGTGGGCTTATTGCAACTACAGATAATGCTGCAGCAATTGGTGAAAAGCCACAAGATATTGTGTCCGCTTCAAATAAACTCACGGCTTACTTTACAGCACGTGTTACCTTTTTAGAGCAGCTTACAGCAAATGCTTTACCTACGCATATTATATTAGCAAATTTTTCTGGAGATACTGCATGGTCTAGTTATGTAGCTGGCATACAGCAGGTTTTTGAGGAGGCTGGTCTAATATGCCCGCAGATAGATGGTAGTACGGAATCCAATATGCCAACTTTACAATCGGCTTTATCAGTTACAATGCTTGGCGAGCCGCAAAAACGTACATCCAATGAACTTGAGCATCTTTGTTGGTATACGTATGGACTGCCACTTGTAGGAAACGAAGTCCTTGCGCAGCCCGAGGATGTTGCACAGCTTCAAGCTATTTATCGTGCATGGAATGAGGACATCGTTCAGCAAGTTTGGCCAGTCGGATCAAAGGGCCTGCAAGCAGAATTTACTCGACTTTTTGGCAGCATACATGTTGAAAGTGACTTAAATATTGAGAAAAGTGCTGGGCCTAGTACAGTGGTATTACTTGGGATACATTCAGAAAAAGAGCAACTGGCACAAAAAATTTTTTCTAGAAATTTTGAAAAACTACGTAAAACTGCATTGTAATTGGGCTTGCTTCGAGAAAAAGTAACGCTTTAAAACTTGCAAGGGGCGAAACACCTATTGCAACACTAAACACAATATGTTAGATTTGTTTAGGAGTTAAAACACAATATATAGTATTTTGGACAAGCGGTACCAATATGGTTTAAAAGGGAATTCGGAGCAAGAGTCATCTTTAGCCGAAGCTGTCCCCGCAACTGTAAGTGCTGACAAATGATCAAGAGGCCACTGTTTTAAAACGGGAAGGTGATTATTTGAAAGAGGCATGAGCCAGGAGACCTGCCGCATTGTTCAAGACAGCAACACATTCTTCGGGGTTGAGAAGTGGAGGCGAGAGATTTGCACACTTCTTTGTGTGCCTGTCCTTCATTTCCATTTCTGATTTTACAGCGATCATGTAACCGATAAGATGTTGCATGATCGCTTTTTGTGTTGTCTGGAGATAGAAAAGGAGAGAATATGTACAATGACAATTCAAATCGAGCAGCAAATGACTAAGTTAATGAAAAGCTACACGGAAGATGAGCTTGAAAGCTTTGTCAGGTTATCGGATCGTTGGCTGCGAAAAAATGATAATGCCACATTTGAGGCATGGGCAGATGCAATGATTCTTCAAACACTTAGTCTGATTGACGAGGAGGAGCCATACTGGACATTTGTAGCCGCGCACATCTATTTAGAAAAATTATACGATCAATTTGCGATGCGCCGTGGTGTTTCACCAAAGGATGTTTATCAGGTTTTCCCAGCACAATTAGCACGTTATACAGAAGCTGGCTTGTATCATAAAAGCTTAACAACAAAATATAGTGAGCATGAGCTTCAGGAATTAGCAAGCTATTTAGAGCCTAGCCGAGATGAGTTGTTTACGTATATTGGCTTAAAGACATTAATGGATCGCTATGTGGTGCGTGATTATACTAAAACACCAGTAGAGCTTCCACAAGAACGCTGGATGGTCATCGCCATGACATTAATGCAGGATGAAACAGAAAATCGTCTTGAAAAAGTTCGAGAAGCTTACTGGGCGATGAGTAATTTATATATGACAGTGGCAACACCCACATTATCAAACGCAGGGAAGACACATGGTCAGCTGTCGAGTTGCTTTATTGATACAGTGGATGACAGCTTACAAAGTATTTACGATACGAATACAGATGTGGCAACACTTTCTAAATACGGCGGTGGTATCGGTGTATATATGGGCAAAATCCGTAGCCGCGGCTCGTCCATTAAAGGCTTCAAGGGTGCCTCAAGTGGGGTACTACCATGGATTAAGCAATTAAATAACACAGCCGTCTCTGTTGATCAGCTAGGCCAACGTCAAGGGGCCATCGCTGTCTATTTAGATGTTTGGCATAAGGATGTTTTTACATTTTTAGATTTACGTTTAAATAATGGGGATGAGCGTTTACGTGCGCATGATATTTTCACAGGACTGTGCTTACCAGATGTATTTATGGAAGCAGTGGAAGCACGTGAAGATTGGCACTTATTTGACCCACACGAAGTACGTGAGGTGATGGGCTTCTCATTAGAGGATTTCTATGATGAAACGAAAGGCAATGGATCCTTCCGAACGAAATATGCCGAATGTATCGCTAACCCATTATTAAGCCGTGAAGTCGTCCCTGCCATCGATATTATGAAGCGAATTATGCGCTCACAGCTAGAAACAGGCGTACCTTTTATGTTCTATCGAGATGAAGTAAACCGCATGAATCCGAATAAGCATGAAGGAATGATTTATAGTTCGAATTTGTGTTAATTGTAGCACCTTCAATCAGAAATGATTGTCGAAAACTCCGTTAAACGGGGAAAGTCACTCAGTGATAACCCACCGTGCTAAGTCTTTTGATTAAATATTTGGAGTTTTATATAATAGAACAAATATTCGGTTTTAGGAGTGATTGTTATTTCTAAAGAATTTGGGTTCATTTATGTAACGACAAATAAAATAAATGGTAAAAAGTATATTGGAAAATGTATATATGGTCGCGTAAATAACTGGGAAAATTATTTAGGATCAGGAGTATATTTGAAAAGAGCCATTAAAAAATATGGTAAAGAAAATTTTGAGAGAAAAATTATTTGTAATGCTTATTCCGAGGAAGAATTAAATGAATTGGAAGAATATTATTTGAATTATTTTGATGTTGTCAACTCTACTGAATATTACAACATTAAGATTACGTCAATTGGTGGAGATATCTTTACTTTTCATCCAAATAAAGAGGCAATTAGGAAACAGAGAGTTAAGCAAATGACTGGTGAAGGCAATCATCAATTTGGAAAACCTAAAACGAATAAAATGATTGAATCAGTGAAAAAAGCCAACTCAAAACATATCATCATTGATGATGTTCATTATGAATCTGTGACATCTGCTTCAGATCAATTAAAAATAGGAATTAGTACAATCAATTACAGACTAAATTCAGATAATTTTCCAGCGTATAAACGAGTAATGCCGAAAAAGGAACTTAAAATTAATGGCTACCCTTGCAAAGTGGGAAATCAAGTATTTGATTCCATAACAGAAGCTGCTAAGCATTATGGTATTTCAACACATGCAATGAGATACAGAATGAATTCTCAAAATTTCCCTGACCATATTTTACTAAATCAAAAGTAAAAGCCTAACGACTATCGAAAGCATAGCTCATTGAAAAATATGAGTGAAGAAGCGAGTAGAGTACCCCTCAAGCGAGGCCCACTAAAGGGATAATTCATAAAGGGAAAAGCGGAGCATCCTACAGGTAGAGCTGAGGATGATGATATAGTCTCCTCTGCATAGTGATATGCAGCAGTTCTTAAAGGAACGGATTAGGTTTAGCGAACCTAGTTGAAGAAAAGGACCGAAATATTCCAAAATATGTCACCCACTGAATTTGAATCCATCACACTAGAAGATGATGTCATCGTGACTCGTCGCAAGCCTGGAGATTTTGTGGTTTGTAACTTGTCCTCTATTAATCTAGGAAAAGCTGTACCTGCCAATGTATTAGAACGTTTAATTCCAATTCAAGTACGTATGTTAGATAACGTTATTGCCTTAAATACTATTCCTGTGAAGCAAGCAGAACGCACAAACTTACGCTATCGTGGCATTGGACTTGGTACATTTGGCTGGCACCATCTATTAGCGCTGAAGGAAATACAGTGGGAATCTGAAGAAGCAGTAGAATTTGCGGACAAGCTATATGAAGAAATTGCCTACTTAACGATTCGTGCTTCTACCACATTAGCAAGTGAAAAAGGCGCGTATCCTTTATTTGAAGGTTCTGATTGGCAAACTGGTGCCTACTTTGAAAAGCGTGGCTATAACAGTGACAAGTGGAATGCTTTACGTGAGGCTGTGGCGAAAGTAGGTATGCGCAATGGCTATGTTATGGCGGTTGCTCCAAATTCATCAACATCAATTTTAGCGGGCAGTACAGCAACGATTGATCCGATTTTCCAAAAGAGCTATTCAGAAGAGAAAAAGGATTACAAAATTCCAGTCACAGTGCCTGATTTATCACCAGTAACAACTTGGTACTATAAATCTGCCTATTTCATCGATCAAAATTGGACAATTAAGCAAAATGCAGCACGTGCACGCCATATCGACCAAGGCATTTCACTTAATTTATATGTACAAAATACGATTAAGGCGAAGGATTTGCTTGCACTGCATATGAATGCTTGGGCTAGTGGTGTGAAGACGACCTATTATGTACGCTCAACATCTGTAGAATTATTAGAATGTGAGTCTTGTGCAAGCTAGGAGGATAAAATAATGACAACGATTACGAAACGACAAATTATGGATAAAGAGGCACCGAACCGTTCCACAGGGATAGTTAACGGCCGTTCCTCCAATATTTTAAATTGGGATGATGTGCGCTTTAGCTGGGCCTATCCGAAATATAAAAAAATGCTAGGCAACTTCTGGACACCCTTTGAAATTAATATGAGCAATGATGTCAAGCATTTTCCAGAGCTTACAAAAGATGAGCAAGAATCATTTTTGAAAATTATTGGACTATTAGCCCTTTTAGATAGTGTTCAAACTGATTTTGCAGGCAAAGTTGCCGACTATTTAACGGATTCAAGCTTAAATGCCCTGATGGTTATTTTGGCACAGCAGGAGGTTATTCATAACCATTCCTATTCATATGTACTATCCAGTCTAGTCAACAAAGACGAGCAGGATCGAACATTTGATTTTTGGCGAACAGAACCCGTTCTTGAACGCCGTAATGATTTTGTCATTAAGGGCTACCGTGCTTTTTCAGAAGAACCAACAGTTGAAAATATGTTAGAAGCGATTGTCTATGATGTTATTTTAGAAGGACTATTTTTCTATTCGGGCTTTGCATTCTTCTATCATTTAGCACGTAATCAAAAGATGGTTGCAACGTCTACAATGATTAATTATATTAATCGTGACGAGCAACTCCATGTCGATTTATTTGTGAAAATTTATCAGGAGCTATTAGAGGAATATCCAGAATACGATACACCTGAACGCAATGCTCGTGTACAGGATATCTTCCGAGAAGCAGTTCAGCTTGAAATTGATTGGGCCAATGAAGTGATTGGTGATAAAATTGAGGGCCTTGATGTGGAGGATGTTCACGATTATGTGCATTTCTATGCCAATGTACGCTGTAATCAGCTCGGTGTTGATCGTCCGTTTGAGGGCTATCGTAAGAACCCATTAAAATGGATTAAGGCGTATGAAGATGTGGATTTGGGCAAAACAGATTTCTTTGAGCAACGATCCCGTCAATATGTAAAAGTTAATGTAGAAGATAATGGCTTTGATGATTTATAAAATGAAACCACGTGAGCAATAGCTTGCGTGGCTTTTTTAGGTAGAGATTAGGTTGATATTGACGTTTTGTATACTTTTGTATACAATTGTGTGCAGAAAGAAGCTTTTATTAGTCTGAAGTTGAATGAAAGAGCGGATGATTGCCGCCCAAGCAAAGCAGCGGCGATCGGATAGTAGAAGAGGCTAACGATTAGGCAGTGAATCAATTATACATAGGGATATACGGCTAGAACTAAACTTCTGGTTGATTTTACACTACATCAATACGTGACTCGAAAATTTCTGTCAATTGGAAATGGATTTTCAGTTATAATGAAAAACGAATGATTTAACAGGAACGGAGACGAAGGAATGCAGGCAATTAAACAATTAGGGGCTATTTAGGACCCTATAAATTTTTTACATTGATTGCACCACTACTGATGGTGCTTGAGGTAACGATGGATTTACTTCAGCCCACAATTATGCAGCATATGATTGATACAGGCATTGCTAATGGTGATAATCCATATGTGCTGAAAATGTTCATATGGATGCTAATAAGCGCGGTGTTTGGACTTTTTGGAGGAATTGGTTGTTCATATTATAGTTCAAAGGCAGCGATTCATTTTGCTTCTGATGTTCGCCAGTCATTGTATGAGAAAATGATGACTTATTCAGCAAAGGAACGTGATAATTTCACAACAGGAAAGCTTATTACGATATTAACGAGTGATGTGGAAAGTATTCAACGCGCGTTTATGATGACGTTGCGTATTTTTGTGCGTGGGCCACTGCTATTTATTGGTGCAGTTATTATTGTCTTTGTAACCGCTCGCGAGCTATTTTCCATACTGTTGATTATTGTACCAATTTTAATCATAGCCATGTACTTTTTTACGAAATATTCAGGCATGCTATATCGCAGAGTGCAAGAGGCAATTGATGGTGTGAATACAAAGCTGCAGGAAAATTTAGCAGGAATTCGTGTTGTCAAAGCCTTTCGTCGTGAAACACAGCAAATTGAACAATTTAGTAAACATAATGATGCATTGACACAGCGTTTTATTACAGCCGAGCAAATTGTTGGCGTGCTTGTACCCTTTACTATGTTTGTGGTCAACCTTGGCATTGTCGCAGCACTTTGGCTTGGGGCACTTAAAGTAGAGGCAGGAACATTACAGGTAGGGGTTATACTAGCTTTCATCAATTATTTAACAATCATCTTGAATGGCTTGATGTCCTCAAGCATGGTGCTGATGCAAATTGCCCGTGCAATTCCTTCTGGCGAACGCATCATAGATGTTTTAAATAAGGAAGTTACAGTGAAAGAAGCAGAAAATGCACTTGCTACTGCAATCCATGGTGCAATTGATTTTCAAAATGTCAGCTATCGTTATTATGATACAGCTGAGGATGTCCTCAAAAACATTACCTTTTCCGTGAAACCAGAGCAAACAATTGGTCTCATCGGCAAAACGGGAAGTGGAAAATCCACACTAGTAAAACTTTTACCTCGTTTATTCGACCCTACTAGTGGTGAAATACGCTTGGATGGAAAGCCGCTAAAGGCGTATGCATTGTCAACTTTACGTGAGCATATTGGTTTTACATCCCAAAAAGCATTGCTGTTCTCAGGCGAGATTGAGAAAAATATCCGTGTAGGAAAGGAAAATGCCACATCTGTGGAAATACAAAAAGCATTGGATGCAGCGTGTGCCACTGAATTTGTGGAACGACTTGATCAAGGCATCGCACACAAATTATCACAGGGTGCAACGAATCTTTCTGGTGGACAAAAGCAACGACTAGCCTTAAGCCGTGCGCTTATCAGGCGACCAGCTATATTAGTGCTGGATGATACAACATCCGCATTGGATAGTGCCTCCGAAAAACATGTACAACAAGCCATTCATGAACACTATCAACATACCACAACATTTATCGTCGCCTCAAAAATCGCTTCGATTCAGCAGGCAGATGTCATTCTTGTGTTAGAAGATGGTGAAATTGTTGGGCAAGGCACACATCAACAATTATTACAGAGTAATAAAACCTATCAAGCAATCTATGCTTCACAGCAAAAGGCTGGTGAACAATTATGAGTCAAAGTCAACCAAAGCAAATGAATTTTGGACGTGGTCCTCGTATGGGTGGTCCAGTGGAAAAGGCTAAAAATCAAAGGGTCACAATATACCGTGTATGGGAATATGTGAAGCAGCAAAAAATAGGACTGTATTTCTCTATATTTTTTGTCATCGCCTCTACGTTTTTAAGCTTAGTAGGCCCATATATGATTGGACATATCGTTGATGACTATATTATGAAAAAGGACGTTGCTGGAACGATTCGTCTTGGCATTGTCTTAGCCGTCATTTTTACAATCGCTTCTATTTTTACCTGGCTACAAACATACGTTATGATTCATGTAGCGATGAAAACCATCCGTTCATTACGAATGGAATTATTTAGAAAAATTCAAACACTCACACTTAGATTTTTTGATCAGCGTGCACTTGGTGATTTAATGAGCCGTGTCACGAATGATATTGATAATTTAAATACGGCCCTTGCACAAAGTGTGACCCAAATTGTTTCATCCGTTTTAACAGTGATTGGTGTCAGCATTGCGATGTTTTCTCTTAGCTGGCAGTTAGCCATTGTCACATTAATTATTATTCCTCTGATTGTTTTTACGACAAAGCAAATTGTGAAACGAAGCAGTAAAAACTATGCAGCGCGTCAACGTGATTTAGGCAAGCTTAATGGCTATATTGAGGAAATGATTACAGGGGCGGAAGTTGTCACACTTTTTGGGAAAGAAAAGCAAACAATTGACACATTCCATCAACAAAATGAAGATTTACGCAACTCGGCACAGCGAGCAGAAATTACGTCAGGTCTGCTTGGTCCAATTAATAACTTTATGAATAACCTGGGTCTAGCGGTTGTCATTGGCACAGGGGCATTTTTATCGGTGCAAGGAATTGTTTCAGTTGGTATCATTGCGGCATTTGTCACGTATACACGCCAATTTTTCCGTCCGCTAAATCAGTTGTCCAATCTATTGAATACCTTTCAATCAGCAATTGCAGGAGCAGAGCGTGTTTTTGAAATTTTAGATGAACCATCAGAGGTAGCAGATAAACCAAATGCAATTGATATCCAATCTTTAAAAGGAGATGTGATATTTCAACATGTGTCCTTTAGTTATTTACCAGGGAAGCCCGTTCTAAAAAATATAGGCTTTCATGCTAAAGCTGGTGACACTATAGCACTAGTTGGACCTACAGGATCAGGAAAAACGACTATTATCAATTTACTTACACGCTTTTATGATGTAGATAGTGGTGAAATTTTGATTGATGGTCAAAATATTGAGAATTATAAAATGGCCACAATTCGTCAAAGAGTAGGGGTCGTTCTGCAGGACACGTATTTATTTTCTGGGACTATTCGGGAAAATATTCGTTTTGGTAAGCTAGATGCAACAGACGCAGAGGTAGAGGAAGCGGCAAAAATAGCCAATGCTCATAATTTTATTAAATATTTACCAGCTCAGTATGATACACCAGTACATGCGGGAGGCGCAAATTTAAGTCAGGGACAACGTCAATTACTTGCTATTGCCCGGGCAATTTTGGAAAATGCAGATATTTTAATTTTAGATGAAGCGACATCCAGCGTCGATACGCAAACAGAGGTCGATATTCAAAAGGGCTTACAACATTTAATGCAGGGACGCACGAGCTTTGTAATTGCACATCGTTTAAAAACCATCGAGAGTGCTGATCAAATTCTCGTAATTCAGCAGGGAGAAATTGTTGAGCAGGGAAATCATCAGCAGCTAATGCAATATCATGGTATTTATCATAATCTCCAACAAAAACTTTTACTAGAGCAAGTAGAGTAAAGTATCACAGTGGAATTTTATCTTCATTCAGCAGATGTTTTTGTACCGAAATAGAAGCGTCAGGTACAGAATACATTCACCACTATAGATATCAAGATGAATGCGGTTTATTCCTATTCAACGGGCGTATAAATTGCCGCTGAATCGATATGCGGATAAATAGTTTTTATTAGATTGATGTCATGCTATGATAAATGAAAATACTACCATAGAAGGTGAGGTACCCACATGTACGAATTAAAAACACAAGAAACTGATCAAAGCGTTATTGAATTTATTGAAAATGTTGATAATCCCAAAAAACGGGAAGATGCTTATCGACTTTTGGATATTTTTACTGAGGTTACTGGTTATGAAGCAAAAATGTGGGGGCCAAGTATTATCGGATTTGGTAAATACCATTATAAATATAAAACTGGGCATGAGGGAGATGCACCCTTAACTGGATTTTCTCCGCGAAAGGCTAAAATCAGTCTGTATTTTGCACCAGATGATCCTGAGCGAGAAAATTTGTTATTGAATTTTGGTAAACATACAACTGGGAAATCCTGTGTTTATATTAATAAGCTATCAGATATAGATGTGGAGATTTTAAAATCGCTTATTAAACACACTGTAATCTATACTCAATCCATCTATCCAGAATAATAGGTAGGAGTTGTCTAAAAATTTTAGGCAGCTTTTTTTGATGAAAAATAAATTTCTACAAAAATTAATCAGAAATTTATTTTTACCGTATATCCTTTCAAGTAACAATTGAAAGGAGCATTATATGAAAAAAATTAAAAAAGTTTTAGTGTATGTAGGAGCGTTTTTTTTGCTTGGTATAATTGCTATATGTATGTTTCATCAAATTCAGCTACATAGAGAAGCAACTATTTTGAAAAATAAGGGAACATTGGTTGAGGTCGATCACCATAAAATCAATGTCTATAATGAGGGGGACGGTGAGGACACCTATATTTTTATGGCTGGTTCTGGCATTGCCGCTCCCATTTATGAGATGAAAGGGCTTTATAGCAAATTCTCGCAGGAGCATAAAATTGCGGTTATAGAAAGAGCAGGCTATGGTTTTAGCGATGTTACAAATGATAAACGGGATATTGATACTATATTAGAGCAAACGAGAGCCGCTCTTCTACAAAGTGGAAATAAGCCTCCCTATGTACTTGTCCCACATTCAATCTCTGGTGTTGAGTCTATCTATTGGGCACAAAAATACCCTGAAGAAATCAAGGGAATTATTGCACTTGATATTGGTTTGCCAGGTCAATATGTGAAGCATAAAATGGGCATAATCGATACTTGGATGGTGAGGGGGATTAATCTATTAACGAAAATAGGCTTACATCGTCTAACATCTTCACAAGTTTATAACCCACAGGTAATAAAGCAAACCTTTTTAACAGATGAAGAAAAAGCTATTTATCAAGCGTTGTCCTATAAACAATTTTTTAATGATAATATGAAAAATGAGCTATTACAAGTCTACGAAAATAGTTTACAATCAGAAATGTTGCCAAAACCTCAGAATACACCGATATTATTTATTGATGCGGTTGCAGAGGAAAATAAATATACAAAACAAAAGCGCAAGGATTACAAGTATTTTGCTGAGCAATTAAACTTGGCGGATGTTAAAGAAGTAAAAGGTACTCATAGCATTTATTTATATAGACCTGATGAAATATATCAACTTGCTATGGTATTTATGAAAGATAAAGTAGACAGCAAAGAAAGGTCGATAAAATGAAAGGTTTTACGATTTTAATCGTAGAGGATGATCAAGTGATTGGTCATTTACTGCAAAAAATAATCCAGCGTGAAGGCTATGATGTAGTGTGGAAAACTAATGGTAAAGATATTAGGAGTATTATCCATCAAATTGATTTAGTTATTATGGATATTATGCTCCCAGGAGAAGATGGCTATCAGCTTACAACGTTTATTAAAAGCTTAGGCTTACCTATTCCTATTATCTTTCTGTCAGCTCGAAATGACATTGAAAGTAAGCTAGAGGGATTAACGGTTGGAGAAGATTATATGACAAAGCCCTTTGAACCGAGAGAGCTTCTTTTACGAATGCAAAAAATGCTCAAGCAGCATTATGGACCATTGACACAAATCCAACATCTTTTGATTAACACAGAGCAGCGTAAGGTTTTTAAGTATAATGTCCAGGAGGAGATTGTTTTGACTGCTATTGAGCGTAAAATCTTCTTTTATTTATTTGACAATCGAGATAGAGTGTTAACGAAGGATCATTTTATTGACTATCTATGGCCACTGGAGGAGCGAAATCAGAATATTATCAATGTCCATATTAAAAAAATTAGGACAAAAATGGATGATCCTACAGGTACTATTCTTCAAAATATTTACGGGGAAGGGTATCGTTTAAATACCTATATACGACAATGACATTAAAAACAAAATATCGCATTCTATTATTTTCAGCTATTATCAGTGTTCCAATTGTATTATTAGGAATAAGTGTGTTGATGTCCATAATCTATGAGTTCGCCTTTAAAACAAAAAATCAGGACATCCCATTTCATGAATCATTTGCCTATCCAATGATGCTAGTTGTGTTCTTTTTATCATTAGGTGTGCTAGCCTTTTTATTTTCGAAATCAATTAATTCATTGCTTACAAAAATTAATATGCTCCATCAAGCAATTCGTGACTTAGCAAGTGATGAAAGAACACCTCATACATTAGAAGTTGGCAGTGAGGATGAAATAGGACAGCTTATTAAATCGGTCAATATTTTAATCGAGCGAACAACCTATCGGGAACTAGAATTAGAGCAACAACAGAGTTTGCAGAAGGAGCTTCTTCAAAAGCTAAGACACGATATCAATACACCACTCACAGCGATTCGATTACAATTATTTTATTTAGAAGAAACACTTAAGGACCAACCAGATATGGTAGAGTCATTAAATGAGCAGATTTACTATATTGCGAGCTTAACCAATGAATTATCTTCACAATCTATTGATACAGTAGAAAGCTCCTATATTATTAAAGAGGTAGTGAGTCTGCCTAAATTATTGGAGACGATGATAAACAAATGGCGTTATTTATTTAACATTCAATCTATTGAATTAAGCTTTCAACTGGATGTAGCAGAATTATCATGGGTAAGTAATGAATTATGGTTACAGCGTTTGTTTGATAATGTGTTTCAAAATACTTTAAAACATTCCAAAGCAACAAAATTTACGGTTGTGATTGACAATGGAATGGTTAAGATGATGGATAATGGAATTGGCTTTGAAAAAAATCACAAACATTCTGGATTAGGGTTACAGATTATCGAGGATATCGCTAGGGTTCTTCAGCTACAATATACATTAGAGTCAAGTAAAGAAGGTACATCATTTTGTTTTGCTTCAAAATAGTAAACTGCTTAGGGGTAAATAGTAAACAATAAAAATAATATTGAAATCGATAATAATTTATTGTAAATCAATAAAAGAGGTGCTACAATCAAACTTACAACAAATCCGTGATGAGGTGTATTTTTTGAAACGTGAAACACTCTTTTTAAAAATCGCTGTTTTTCTAATGGGATTGCCGGTTCTTTCCTTATGTATATTTGTGGTGCCTCGAGTTGCTATGAAAGCCGCACAGCATTTTCCAAAAGCAACTTTATTGGCTGTCATTGCTGTCTATGCTACGGCAATTGCTTATTTTGTTGCCTTGTATATGACCATAAAACTTTTAAGCTATATTGATCAAAATATTGCTTTTTCGGAACGATCAGTCAAAGCTTTAATTAATATCAAATACTGTGCAATCGTTATTAGTAGTCTATACTTGGTAGGCATGCCAATGATATACTATGTTGCGGAAGTAGATGATGCTCCTGGGCTTATTATCATCGGTATGGTCATCATTTTTGCTTCCTTTATCGTGGCGGTCTTTGCTGCTGTGCTTCAAAAGCTCTTAAAAAATGCCATCGATATCAAATCAGAAAATGATTTAACGGTTTGAGGTGACTACTATGGCGATGATAATTAATATTGATGTAATGCTAGCTAAACGGAAAATGAGCGTAACAGAGCTTTCGGAAAAGGTTGGCATCACGATGGCAAATCTATCTATCTTGAAAAATGGTAAAGCAAAGGCGATTCGATTTTCAACTTTAGAGGCGATTTGTGAGGCTTTGGAATGTCAGCCAGGGGATATTTTAGAATACAGACGAAACGAAGATAGTCAAGAATAATTACCTAAGAAGAGCTTGGTCAAAAATCCAAGCTCTTTTTTTAGTGTGTGATTCAATTAGCTATGCATGTGGCTTTCGTTGCAGCATTAAAAAGATGGCTAGTCCAATGAGTATCACTACAATCCCTATAGCCTGCTGGAGAGAGATCATTTCATCTAAAATAAAATAGGCGAGGATACATGTGCCAATCGTTTCTCCTAAAATACTCATGGAGATGATTGTTGTGTTCAGCCATTTCAACAACCAATTAAAGATTGTCTGACCTAAAATCGTTGCGATAAAGGCTAGCCCTAAAAGTGCCCACCATGTATCGGCTGAATAAGGGAAAAAAGGTTCCTGCATGATAAGTGCATAAACAGCTAAAAATACAGAACTACTGCCATAGCCTACAATAGAATAAGGAACAAGTGATAAATCCTTGCGTACCGATTGACCGATAAAAAAGTAAGCGGTAATAATGCCCGCTGCGATAAAGGCCAGAATATCACCGTAAAGTGCCTTGCCACTAATTTGAAAATCCTGCCAACCAATAATGAAGCAGCCAATAATCGCTACAAAACATCCAACAATGGCACCTTTTGAGAAACGCTCTTTAAATAAAAAATAACCACCAACTAAGGAAAATAAAGGCTGTAGTGTAACAATCACAGTAGAACTAGCTACAGATGTATATTCTAATGAGGCAAACCATAGTACATAATGACATGCTAAAAACAAACCAGAAATAATGCCAAGCCCCCATTGCTTTGTAGTCAGGCTGACAAGTTCATGGCGTAAACGTTTATTAAATAATAAAAAAGGTGCTAGCATAAGCATAGCAAAAAATAGACGATAAAATGCAGTAATGGCTGGCGGTGCATCAGCTAGTTTGACAAAAATAGCTGAGGTAGATAACGCAAACACGGCAAAGAATAAAGCGATGTAGGAAGATAATAAAGATCTCATGATGTGTCTCCTATGTAATAATTGTTAGGGCAAATTCATTATAGTGCACGATGAGCAAATAACCTAGCACTTTTAGAATAGAATGCCATCATCAGTACAAAAAAATATTTGTTAATGGCGCCAAATCATTGAGATAAATCAATTATGCCTCGGCATAATTGCGTCTGGAATCGGCTTTGTGTTTAGGTCTGCGTGATGCAGGTCAGTTAGCCGTTATCGCATGGATGCAATGATTTTAGGCTAACATAACTTCTTTCAGCAAATGTCTTTTGTACAGAAAGTGTAGCAGTAGATGTTTTATGCGCGTAAGCGAAGCGGCAGCGGCAACGGCAGTTACAGAAGTCTCCTATCTCTATAGGTGGTGAGATGAATGCGAATTTAAGCTACCTTTCAGGGAGTGTCAAAACACACCCGCTGAAATAGAGGAACTCAGGTGGATGTCACGGAATCGGAAAGGAGTTAAAACTTTTGCAAGAGCATAGCCATGTTAAGGTATGCTCTTGCAATTTTCAACTGGCTTCAAGTAATGACTCAATAATCTTTTTTAATTGAAAGATGGGTGAGTGTTGTTGATTATTTTTTTTATAAATAAAGACAGTTTCAATGACTTTATTAAGCTTTTTTAAATCGTAAAAATGAATGTTTGAATAATTATAAAGATGGATTAATTTTGTATTTAAAACAGCGATTGTATTGTCTATTTGTAGAAAATCGAGAATACTGCTGACCGATTTAATTTCTTTTATGGTAAACGGAATTTGCTCGTCTTTAAGCCATTCCACCATTGCACGCGAATACATGCAGCCTTTACTTAACACGAGCAATGTTACAGGAGTACGCTGCTGAAAATCAATCAGCTGCTTATTATTCGAAATCACTTCAAATGTTTCCGTCGCAATCAGGTCATAGTTTAAGTCAGGATAATGTTTAATCGGATTACTCGTTAGTGCACAATCCATCTCGGTACTGTGTACTTTTTGATTTAATGATGTACTGGATTCAACTGTAAAATCTACATCAATCAAACTATTATTGGTCTGGAGTGCGCTCATAATGGGTGCACCATAAATTTTGATTGTAGTATGAGAAGTACCGAAGTGGATGGTTGATTGAGCTGATCCAATAGCTTGTAAAAATTCCTCATACTCTTGTGCAACTAGCTTTAAAAAATGTAAATATTGTATTCCCACATCAGTAATTTTCAAGCCTTGCGTTGTTCGTTTAAAAACCTCTTGTCCAATTTCTGCCTCCATTTTCTTCACTTTTGATGTTAATGCTGATTGTGTGTAATTCGTCATTTCAGCGGATTTACTTAAATTCTGCCTTTCCAATAGCTCAATTTTTAAGGCGATTTCTTCTAGATTCATGTCTGTTGTCACACACCTATTAAATATTTTGATAGCCCCTATCATTTTCCTCCATTTTACGCACGTAAGTGACGAGCGTAAACTCTAGGTAAATAAAATTATACTGCACAAATAAAGTAGTGTAATGCTTTTGGAGGGTTTTATGAATACTTATTATAAATGGGTTATCTTACTAGTGGCTACACTTTCGCAAACAGCTGCAACATTTGTCACATATGGCATGGGACCAATTGCCACGTTCTATCAAATTGAATGGAATTTATCATCTTTCGAAACAGGGCTAATTGTATCAGCCGTCAATATAGGTCCAATTTTCTCGATGCTTGTTTTTGGCTACATCATGGATAAAAAAGGAGAAAAGCATATTATCGGTTGGGGCTCTATTTTATTAGGGCTGTCAGCATGTCTACTTGTCTCCGTCAACAATTATACGACATTACTTCTTGTATTAGTAGTTGTAGGGATTTGGTATGGTAGTGCACAAACTGGAGGTAGTACCGCCATTGTGAAATGGTTTCCAGACAAGCATCGAGGGCTGGCGATTGGCATTCGTCAAACAGGCATACCAATTGGTGGTGCCTTAGCATCTACTGTTCTAACGTATATGTACAATCATTTTTATCTATCCTCGGTTCACATTATGCAAGGCATTGTGGCAATAGCCGGTGGTCTATTATTTTTACTGATATATCAAGAACCTAAAAAACGTATAGAAATGGCAAGCTCATCTTTTACATTTAGTGATAAGATCAAGGCCATAAAAAATAATAAAGACTTATATCCGATTTATATAGTAGGAATCGTAATGATGACCTTACAAATGATTCTTATCGCCCATTACATGGGATATTTACATGAGGAAGGGCATTATTCATTAACAGAGGCAGGTTTATATTTAAGCCTTGTTTTGCTTGGTGGGATGGTAGGGAGAGTAGGACTTGCGTGGATCAGTGACCAATTTGCACAAAAACGCGAACAATTATTAATCTTGGTGATGCTAAGCACGGTGATATTTGCTATAATTTTGCCATTCATTCTACACTTCAAGAACTTAATGATTGTTTTTAGTTTTCTATTCGGGTTTATAGCACTTGGCTGGTATTCTTTATTCATCACATGTGTGACAGAGAAATCCAATCCACATTATGTTGGCTTAACTGTGAGCGCAGCTTTAACCATCAATCAGCTATTTATTGTGATTGCACCATCCTTATACGGCTTTTTGGTCACTATTTTATCTAGTCATCAGTTAGCAATGGACAGTATAGCAGGTATCGTTGCTCTCGGTGCTTTGAATTTATATAGATCTACCAACAAAACTCATGAATAATTGAGAATCGATTTAAACAGAGATTAATTTGTAGCTGTTAGCCATTCCATTAATAGGATAAAATGGATGAAAGAGGAATGCGCTCTGTAAATGGAGGTGTCAGGAGTGGAAGAAAGTAGTTCGATTTGGATTAATGCAAGTATTGATATGGTTTGGCGAGCTATTACGGATGAACAGCAGTTATCACAATGGTATGCTCCAGGCTCAAGATGGGAAATTCCATGTTTGGCGGCTAGTGAAAAAATAATTTTCACATTAATGCCAAATGCTCATAATGGACTCACTGAAATATTGCCAATGATATTAACAATCAAAAATGTCATACAGAATCAGGAATTTTCGTTTTACTTAGATATAGAAGAAACGTTGATTGCTATTTTATTAGAGGAAGCACAAAATGGTACTACTGTGACGTTTAATATGAGTGGCTATGAGGCATCACTAGCCAACCTAAAAGCCTTAATGGAAGGAAATTAAATAGTAGACTAATCAAGTTTCATGAAATTTTATTTTTCATGAAACTTTTTCGTTAGTCAACGGTCTAACTATAAATGCTTTTCAAGAAAGTGGAGCGAGGGGGATGATAAGGGTGATAAAAGAGCAAAAGGATGCTCATCTATCTCGTGCTATGACAACTTATGGCGATTATTTATTGCGCATATGTTATACATATGTGAAAAATTGGACCGTGGCGGAGGATTTAGTTCAAGATACATTCGTTAAATATTACGAAAGAATGGAGCAATTTCGAGAGGAGTCCTCTGTTAAAACCTATTTATATCGAATAGCCATTAATAATTGTCATAGTTATCTTTCAAGCTGGCGCTATAAAAAAATTCAAGTCATTGATTTTTGGGGCAAATTCATAAGCCTTTCTGGTAATCCAGAGAGGGAAGTACTTGAAAATGAAGCAGGGGCAATGCTTGTTGCGTCTATCGAGCAGCTGCCAATTAAATATAAAGATGTACTACTATTATTTCATTTTGCTGAGTTTTCATTAAAGGAAATTGCGAATCTGTTAAAGCTACCTGAAAATACCGTTAAGTCAAGATTAAGGCGAGCGCGTCAAATGGTAGGACTGACGCTTATGGAGGAGGGGTTTGAATATGGATCAGATTCGTAGTGCCATAAACAATTTGTATAAGGATGCTACATTTTCTCAGGAGCAACAGTTAAAAACCTTTCGAAAAATCAATGAAAAAACAACTAGAAAGTCGTGGGTGCCTCTTATTCTTACAATCTTTATTACAGGATGTCTATTGTTTGGTTTGAAGTCAATGCTTGAACAACATGACAATGTTATACAGTCTGCATCAGCGGTTATTTATCCAGAAAAGTCTGGTGTGGTGAAAGATTATACTGCATTACAACGACCCTGGATGGTAGTTGGGTTAATTTCGAGCCTCTTATTATTTAGCTATGCCTTATGGGCAATCATGAAAAAATGGTATTGGCGTTTACTACTATGTATCATTATCATTATTGCCATTTTGGGGAATATGTCTGAACGAATTGGAGATCGTGTTTACGTACAAAATGAAGCGGAAATTCAACAGGCAATACACTGGGGTCCATTCCAATTGATTAGCAGTACAATGCTTGATGCGATAACGATTCCCCCATATCGATTGGGTTATTTTTCAAGTGATGAAATTAGAGAGATTGCCATTTTCAAGCATGATGGAAAAGGATATGTATTAGATCATATTATACAAAGTGGTTTAAATATGAATATTATCTACTTTCCAGAAACCCATTATATTGTGATACCTTTATTGGAAAATCATACTATCGAAAAATTAGTTATTGACACTGGATCAAAGCGTATGGAGATTGCCATTGATTCAAATAGTGCGCAATTAGTGCCAGTGGAACTAGAAGCGACCGTTACGCCTTCACAGCTAAAAATCGATTTATATGATCATGAAGGAAATAAATATTCACCCTACGAATCCTCAGATATTTTCTCGTATTGAATCAATCTTTACTACGTCTCAGGTCTTAGACGAATTTAAAGCGGAGGGTCGTTTTTATTATTTTGCATTCCTATATAATGAATTTATTGGTAAATTATATAGCGGGAGGAAATAAAATTGAAAAAAATGATTGGAATTGGTGTAATGATGGGTGCTTCATTATTGCTTTTATCGGGGTGCTACTCAGTTTTCCCAGAAAAGACCAGAGATGAAACGATCCTTGTGGAAAAGGATAAGGCTGAAAAGTTAGAGGTTGATATCAATCTTGGTGTAGGAGAATTAATTGTTAAAAAAGGCGCCAAGGATTGGATTGAAGGTACCGCTCAATATAATATTAAAAAATTGGCACCACAGGTACATTACGATCTACAAGGTAAGACAGGAAATGTAGAGATTGAACATAAAGGCTCAACAAACATTCGTCTTGGAAAAATGAAAAATACATGGGATATCGAACTTAATGAGGATATTCCAATGGATCTCTCTATTGAAACAGGAGCTTCAACAGCAGAGCTTGATTTACGAGGTCTGCAGCTGGAAAAATTAGATATTGAAACCGGTGTTGGTGATTTACTTGTGGATTTAAGTGGTGATTGGAAGAAAAGCTTCGAAACAAACATTGAAACAGGCGTTGGTGCAGCTACTGTCATTTTACCATCATCGGTTGGGGTAAAACTAACAACAGAAGAAGGGTTAGGTTCCTCAAGCATAGAAGGCTTACTTTCAAAAGGAAAGGGTGTCTATGTCAATGAAGCCTATGAAAATGCAGATGTTGTATTAGAGGTCAGCTCGGAAATCGGTGTTGGCGATGTAACCTTTAAATTGGATAAATAAACGTTTAGTAGGCTACTTTAGAGGGTAGTCTACTTTTTTGTTGTTGACAGAAAATAGATAAATAGAAGAACCAAACTGATGGATAGAAAAAAGAAATGACGAAAGTGAAACCTTTTGTGTTTGTGAATGACTCTAAGTATTGAAAGGAGGGAAGCAGTATGGAACATGATATTGCTATCGTCAAACAGGCTATTGCAGGGAATAAGGAAGCGTTTGAGCAGCTACTCATTTTAGAGGAAGAAAATCTATTTTATACCGCGCTTTCTTATGTTGGCCAAAAAGAAGATGCACTGGATGCGATTCAAGAGGCAGCATGTAAAGCCTATTTAAGTGTTCACCAACTAAAGCAACCGGAATTTTTCACCACATGGTTATTTCGCATTTTAATCCATGAATGCTACCGCTTACTTAAAAAAGGGCAAAAAATGATCCCCTACGAAGAAAGTGAATTATTAAATCGTTTACAACATGAAGAAAATGTCATTGTGAATCCAATTGACTTACCAGAAGCCATAAAGCAATTAAATCATTCTCAGCAAATGGCCATTATTTTATTTTATTATCATGATTTGCCGATGAAAGAAATTTCAGAAGTAATGGATAAGCCTGTTAGCACGATTAAAACATATTTACATCGTGGAAAAAAACAATTAAAGCGACAATTAGAAAGGAGTGCAACGTTCAATGAAAAAGTCATTTAATGAAAATGGAAGTCTTCCAGCATTCCCAAGAGATGAGGTACGTGCAGCAATTGCAAAGGGCGTACAACAAGCAGAGGAGCAAACAAATATGAGACAAACACCTTTACAAATTAAAAGAAAAAGTAAACGTAAACCATTACTATATGTAGCAAGTGCCGCAGCTGCATTTAGTATTATGGTTGGTTCCGCCGCATATGTATCACCAACATTCGCAAGTACATTATCGCAGCTACCAATCGTCGGATCGGTATTCAGTAACTCTGGCTTCCTTGGGCTAAAACAGGCAAGTGAACAAGGGCTAACAAGCACTATTGGAGAAAAACATACAATTAATGGTATTTCCGTTACGATAGATGAAGTCCTTTATGATGCGTCTAATATTACGGTAGGGCTTACAATTGATTCTGAAAAGGAATTAAGTGAAAATTACTTCGGGGCAGGATTTGATTTTACGATTAATGGTGAAATCCCTAAAACAGGTTCAGGAAGCTATGGAGAAAAAGTTTTAAGTCCAACGGTTCGTACAGGTATCGCAAGATTTGATGTGAAGGAGAACATGCCAGATTCCTTTGAATTAGGTTTATTGCTAAATGGTAGGAAAGGAGAAAAGTGGGTATTTGAGGTTCCTGTTAAAAAGATTACGGATACTATTTATGTTCCTGTCAATCATCAGCAACAAGTAGAGGGCATTCAACTAGATGTGTCCAAAATTTCATTAAGCCCAACAGGTATAGCACTTAACTATAAAGCTGGTGAAAAGGGTACAATTGATAATCCACAAGTAAGTGCATCGTTTATAGAATTCCGTATTACTGATCAGAATGGCAAGGAGATTACATCGCATTCAGGTGGGGGAGATGGTCATTTCGATAATGATGTATGGAACTTTAGCAGCATCAAGTCCTTTGACCCGATTTCAGACGATGTTCAAAAATTAACGATTACCCCTTATTTAGCGCTTCCTTCAGGCGGAGGTGGTGTACAAATTGATAAGGATGGTGCAGAAACAAAAATACCATTTGATAAGTCAGCACTAAAAGAAGTGAAATTCCAACCATTCACAGTAGAAGTACCTAAGCAAACTAAATAAACATTCCAGCGTCAAATACAACCTTTTGTATTTGACGCTTATTTTGTGATAGCTTAAAGGGAGCAACAGTAATGAAGGAGCGAATATATTGAAGATTTATACATACAAACAACCAGCGGCGATTGAATCAACAGAATCAGTAGCAATATTGAATGAAGCGGGGAAAGTGTCGTCTACTGTTCAACGTGTTTATTCGAATAAATTGAAAAAGGCATTTGACCGCACAATGGATTATCGCTATTTTGTACGCTTTGATGCCAGTGATATCGCTGGTCAGCCTCTTTTTACATGCAAAAAGGTGTCCCGTCGTGGGCGCGTGCATTTTCAAGGAAAGGATTTCGTCACAGGCAAAGAGTATATGATTGCCTATGATGGCTGGCAAATAATGCTTCCTGATTTAATCATTACAGATGGCACCCAAAAAATTAAGCTCAACAAAGAGATGGAAGACTGGTCTGTATTTTCTGTTGAAGATCAACCGATTGCACGCTGGCAGGCAATCTTTTGTGAGACTCATTTTGAGATAACCCTACAAATTGAAGACAACAGTCCAATACAGCATGAAGCTTTTTTTATTGCAATTGGACAAGCTGTGTTGTTTGTAGGAGCGTAAATGTGGTAGATGTCGATAAATTTGAAAAAGTGTCCGATAGAATGAAATAGTTGGGCGATAAATCTAAATTATAGGGCGATAAACTGAAACGATAAAGCTTTGTGATATAAAACAAATTTAAAGAGCATGTTTTAATCATTCTAAACATGCTCTTTATAAACAACGAGTGGGTTCTCAAGTCATTTCGATTTGAAGCGTCAATAGCTGCTCCAATTTATCTTTTAATGGCGGTTGTGCCTTTAGGGACTGTTTTCAATTAAATATCCATCATCTCATTCGTTAGTTTCTTACGACTAATCCAGTAACCTTGCAATGTAAAAACAATGAGTGTCGTGCCTAAAAAGACGATACTCGTCAATCCTAATGTAAAGAAGTCATAATACTTAGGCGACTTGTCATCAATTGTATTAATCAATTTCGTTACTAAGAGTCCAAGAAATGTGCCAACAGCCAGTCCATACAATACAAAGGACAACACTTGCGTTAAAATGAGCTTGATTACCCCACCTGGTGAAAGACCAATAAGCCGTTGGATTGCAAAATCGCCTCGTTTTGAGTAAATGGAGTGAAGTAGTGTTTGCAAAACCCCGAGACAAGTAGCGACAATTAAAATAACAAAGACTCCAACAAAAAGGCTCCAACGCTGGAAGAACATTTCATCGTTTTGCTTGATAATTGTCTCTTTATCAGTAATTTTTAAAGCTGGCCAACGCTCTTGTAAGAATGAAAGCTCAGCTAATGCCTGTTCTGTATCATCCGTTTCCACCATAATGTCTTTAATATATGTTTTACCAATGCTGGTCGTATTAATATTTGAAAGGAAAGATGACCAATCAACCATTAAATCGGAAGTATTATTTGGAGCATCTACAATTTCAATGATTTTTAATTCGCCTATAGAGACATTTTTCTGTAATGCAAGATCATAAGCACTTGTTTTTAAATGATCCCCAACTGCTAATTTATATTTTTGTGCATAACTTTTTGTAATAATAAGTCCATCTTCTAAATCAGCTTCAATAGCATTTAGCTTATTTTTTTGAACATATTTTTGAACATCTATCGCAATAATATCAGAGGATTCAAAGAAATCATCAATATATAAGTCGATAGTAGCATAATTACTTTGTGCATAGGCATAAGACACGCTCGGCAATGCTTCGATTTCTTCTATTAATGCTTGTGTAATGGTAGGGTCATTTAATTCATTTTCAATTTTAATTGATGTTTCATATTGAAAGTTTATATTTCCATATGAGCTTTGCTGAATCGTTTTAAATAATGAACTACCGAATGTTAAAATAACCATTAACCCGATAATACTAAGTACAATTGGCATATTTTTTCGTACCTGTGGCATAAGCTGCTGACACGCTAAGTATGCCTCTTTGCCAAAAATAGTACGAATGGGCTTCAATGAAATTTTAAATAGTGCAGTAAAGAGATATGGCATCATGTAGAGTAAAACTCCACTAACAAGTAATGTGCCAATTATTATCTTAAGAGCACCTTCTCCAGTACTCTTTCCAACTAGATGGGCATTCGAAAATAAGTACAAGACTGCGATTGCAACAACAATTACAACAATTGTTTTCCACCTTGCCCAACGTAAACTTAAATTTTCATTCTCTGTTGCAATTTGTAAAGGTAATAGACTAGAGCTTTTATGAACTCGCCACTGTGTGATTAGTTGTAGTAATAAAAAACTTGCAATAGCAATCACAACAACAAAAATAATAGGAAAATCAGTTTTTGCTTCTGGTAATTTCATTAAGCTAACGAGTTGTGGTAGCCAACTCTTTATCACCAATAAACTGACCACTGTCCCCAGCAAAACACCGAAGCTAATGATGATCGATAATTGCAATTGTACAATGCGTCCTACTTGCTTTGTGGAGGCACCAAGTGCACGTAATACTATTAGCTGTTCTTTAATTTTGTAGAATAATAGCTGGAATGTTGATAGTAGTAAGACACTTGAAATAAGTAAGATAAAGAATGACAACACAATCATAAAAATCATTAATGCTTGTAAATTTTTCTTAATTTCATCAATGTCACTCACGATATCGACACGTAATGTTTCATCAAGCTGTTTTAAGTTTATACCAACGGAGGTTGCCAAATTATCTTCCGTTTTAAGGAGGGCAAACATTCCGGCAGTTTGATTATCACTAAATTCTAACCATGTTTTCAACACATTATTTTGTATAAGGATAAAATTAGGACTATCTGTGCCTTTTAGTGGTGGAAGGATTTCTTGTATTGTAAAGTTGCTTGTATCTATTTCAATAGAATCTCCAACTGTTTTACTGAAAGTGATGTTTAGCGTATCGCCAACCTTTTTTTGGAAGATGCGTGCCAAATTTTCAGTAATCACAACATCATTCGGGCCAAGATTGACATTAAAATGGTAGCGGCTTTTCACTAAGTCATCATTTTCAACACCAACTGTATAAAATGATGTGTTTTTTTCATTTTCAACATTTGTTTGAGCTAATGACACACTAGAAACATTTGTAACACCAGGTATTGCCTCGAAATTTTCGATTTGCTGTGAAGTTAGCAGCATATTTTGATCAGAATTATAACCGACCATTATATCCATTTCGCCAAATAGTGCTTGTATATTTTCTTTCATTTGACTATTGGCATTCCATATATAAACACTCATTGTCATCACAAGACAAATAGAAATCGTGATAATACTAATACTTGTTAATACATTTGACCAAGCTGCACGAAATAGCTTCACGGCAATGCTACTCATCGTAAACATTAAAGATCACCCCTAGTAATTAGCTTGAACTTCGCTAAAATACAATCCAAATCCTCTGCCGTTTGCTGATTCTGATAGGAATCCACAATAGCCCCATCATGGAAGAATAATACACGATTCGCATAGGTTGCAACATAAGGATCATGTGTGACGAGTAAAATTGTTTGATTCATATTTTTTTGTAAATTCACTAAAAGCTCTAAAATTTCATCCGTCGTATTCACATCTAGCGCACCAGTCGGTTCATCTGCCAACAGGATAGGAGGATTTGCAATAACGGCGCGGGCTATAGCGACTCGTTGCTTTTGCCCACCTGACAGCTCACTTGGTCGATGCTTTGCCCACGCGGCAATATTAAGCTTTTCCATCATGTGCTGTACGCGCACTTTTATGTCTTTACTCGGTACATCATTGAGGATAAGGGGAAGCGCTATATTATCTTCCACAGATAAATCTTTTAATAGATGAAAGGATTGAAAAATAAAGCCGATATTTTCTTTACGGAATTTTGATGCATTTGGCTCCTGATAAATATCATGTGCTTCTTCGCCAAATAAAAATAGTGCACCTTCAGTTGGTTCGTCAATGGCGCTAATCATGTTTAGTAATGTACTTTTACCAGAACCACTTGTCCCCATAATAGCCACCATTTCGCCTTGGTAAATGGTACAATGAATATTTTTCAATGCTTGTACTGTATGATGCTTTTGTCGAAAGACTTTGGACATACCTTCAAGACGTAGCACCTCTGTTAATCGTCCATTAGGTATTGGAATCGTATTAATGACCTCTTTCAACGGATTGAACCCATTCATCTATATATGCCCCCTTTAATTGTTGTCGTAAAGCCTGTAAGCCACGTCGTATATTTGTTTTCACAGTGCCTTCAGGATATTGTAAAATTGTAGAAATATCCTTTACTGAGTAGTCCTGATAAAAACGGAGTAGCAGAACGGTTTTATATTTTTCCTCAAGCTTACAGAGAGAATGCCAAAGATCTAGCTCCTCTTCGATATATGTATGTGTTGTACTAGTAAAATCCTCTAAAGTATGTGGTTCGACAAGCTGTACCGTATTTTTCTTTGCTATATAGGTTTTACAAACATTAATAATAATGCGCGTTAGCCAGGTTGAAAAATAGTGTGGCTCCTTTAACTGAGGTAGTCCCTCATAGGCACGAATGATTGTTTGCTGGAAAACCTCTACGGCGTCATTTTCATTTTGTACATAGACATAAGCCATGCGATAAAGTTTATGCTGCTCCTGTTCAATCAGCTGATAAAATGCCTGCTCATCTCCGTTTTGAGCTAACTCTACTAGTGAAACTTGCTGTGTAGTAATGAAAATCGCCTCCTTCTACCCATTAGACTTCGCGAACGCCCAATTCGATTCAATTTTTTTGAAAAATAGTAAATTTGATAATACTGTCCAATTTATGGTGATAAATCAATTTACTGCTATAATGTTATTAGTAGTATAAATCGATTTGAAAATGGAGGATAGTCTTGACGATGATGAAAAATTATTATTAACAGCTATTTAAAGAATGATCCATAAAAAGTGAATGAACAAAATAAAGGGCGATTGTAGGTTGTTAGTCTTGAAGAAGACGAGAATAATTACTATCTGTGTCAAATATAGATTTACAAAAGAAGATATAGAATACAAGGATAGCAGATTGATTTTTTCGAAAGAGGAACAGCCTATCATTTAACGATAGAGCCCCAAAGAAAAAAGAGGAAATTATCGTGTAATAGATACTTAACTTTTTCAAGCAACGACTAAACTTGAAAAGGACAATATATCTAAATAGGTCTGATAATTAAGGAGGAGTAAGTCATGAAGAAAAAGCCTATTTATGTAGAGGTGGATATACTTGCACCTATTGAGGAGGCATGGACCTACACACAAAATCCGAAGCTTCATGAGCAGTGGGATCTACGTTTTACCTCCATTACATACATTGAGAAAAAATCTGCTGAAGAGCCCCAGCAATTTACCTATGAAACAAAGGTAATGCCAGGTGTGGTGGTGCGTGGCTGGGGTGAAAGTAAGGGAGAGCACCAGAAAAAAGATGGTACTAAAACATCCTCATTGCATTTTGGGACACCACAAAAAATATCTCCTATTGCAGAGGGAAAGGGCTATTGGCAGTATATCCCTCATGAAAAAGGGCTGACATTTTTAACACAGTATGATTATGATGTTCGCTATGGAAAATTAGGGAAGTTATTGGACGCTATGTTTCGTCCGATGATGGGCTGGGCAACAGCACTAAGCTTTGATGTTTTAAAGAGATGGCTTGAAAAGGGAGAAAATCCTGCTTCCCAGTATCGACGTTTCTTTTTAACGACCTTAATAAGCATCCTCTTTTGCTTTGTATGGTTATATCACGGGTTTGTTCCCAAAATCATTGTGCAGCATCCGACAGAGGTCATGCTGGTGGAGAAAATACTAGAAAGAGATTTACATCAACTGAGTGAGTCTGAGATGGGGCTGAGCAAAATTGGGGTAGAGCTGAGTGAAACGGAGTTGGGGCCGAGCGAAACTGAGATGGGGCCGAGCGAAACTGTGGTGAAGCCGAGCGAATCTAAGTTGGGGCTGAGCGAAACTGAGATGGGGCCGAGCGAATCTAAGTTGGAGCCGAGCGAAACTGAGTTGGGGCCGAGCGAAACTGAGATGGGGCCGAGCGAAACTGTGGTGAAGCCGAGCAAATCTAAGTTGGGGCTGAGCGAAACTGAGTTGGAGCCGAGCCAATCTGGTGTGAAGCTGAGCAGAACAGAGGTAGAGCCGAGCAAATCCGGGAACAAGCTGAGCGAACCAAATGAGGAATCAAGCAAGATTGGGATGAATTTGAGTAAAACAACGGCAAAGCCATCCATAGAACTAGTTTCTTCTGGTAATGCTAACAAAATCGTCATCGGGATTGGCATAGCAGAGGTTTTGTTCGCACTTTGTTGGCTGTTGTCACGAAGAAAGCGCATATTGTTTGGGGCGCAAATTATCCTCTTTCCACTTTTAACATTAGGGGCCTTGCTTGCGGAAATAACGCTAGCCGCTGCTCCCTTTAATCCAGTGACTTTTAATCTAGCGTTATGGGTATTGTCCATAGTAGGATTTATAATTAGTAAAGATATGCCAAGTGCCACAAGCTGCATACGGAAGCGAGAGGAGACAACATGACCATTTATCAAACCATTTTAGGTGAGGATTTTACAAAATTGCATCCAAAACTTCAAGAGCGCTATACATTGCCAGTAGATCAACCATTTTATGCGACAGGAGTTATGCATAAAATTGAATCGGGAGCAAAGTGGCTGCGTCCCTTTTATTCCTTGGCGATTAAAACAAAATTTCTGTTCCCTGAGTCAGGTGAGAATATCCCTTTTTCGATTAGTAATACTTGTCGAACATTGCCAAGTGGTGAGCTTGAAGTTATATGGGAACGCGCCTTCCACTTTCCAAAAAGACCAAGATATTTTAATGCAAGAATGACAGTAGATTTAGTTAATAAAATAGTAAAGGATTATTTAGGTGAACCAGCTCTTTTTTATTCTGATTTGCACTTTGCTGTGACACGGGAAGGGAGATTGCTCATCCGTTCAGGTCTTCAACGTCTGGTTTTGTCCAAAATAGAATGTGCGCTTCCAAAATTTTTGGAGGGTCATGTTGTGGTGGAGGAAGGTTTTGATGATAAAAGAAATGTGTTTACGATTCATGTGTCCATCCATAATCCATTGATAGGGAGGCTGATGATGTATGCTGGTGAATTTACGCAACAATCTAGGTAACCCTGTTATATTATTCGGATTTATGCTGGCAGCTATTTGTTTTGGCTTTAGCGAGCAGCCTACCTTTATGTTGTTACTTACCATTGCCCAGCTAATTTTCATACCTGCAATGATAAAAATGGTGGTGGACCTTCCTAGAGGCGGCGATGTAGTCATTGCCGCAATGATGGTTGCAGTTACAATGCTTCACTGGTGGACAGAAGGATGGACGGCCATTGTTCTAGCTCTTATCTATGTTATCTATACAGTGTTTATAGCAATCCAAGGGGTAAAGCGGTTTTTACAACGTGGCTTTACAAATATAGCGGAAATTTCGATTGATATTGGACTAATGTACTTATTTATTGGGGGACTATGGTTTTTTGCTTTTATAGCAAAAATCAATACAGGTTTCTCCCCATTAATTACATGGTTGACAGCCATCCATTTTCATTACTCTGCCTGCCTGTTAGCCATTTCAATTGGTCTTTTTGGACGTATTCATCAAAGCAGATTATTCAATTGGATTTTTGTCGTTTTATGGAGTGGACCGTTTCTTGTTGCTCTAGGCATTACGTTCTCTAAAATACTAGAGGTTTTTTCTGTGGGATTATACATCATAGCTATTTACAGCTTATTTATACTTGTGCTAAAAACTAAGCTTACTGCAATTCAAGGTTTACTATTACGTATATCCTATGGTTCTTTATGTATCACAATTTTATGGTCAATCTTGTATGCATTAAGTAATTTGCTTGGGCATTATTCTGTTGGGATACCAGAAATGCTAAAATTTCATGGTGTTATCAATGGTGTATTCTTTGGGGCGGTAGGTGTATTATCGTGGGCTATCGCTGTTCCTAAAACCAATCATCAACCTGTACAATTTCCAGTTAGTCAAATTCGCGGGAAACTCCGTCAGCAAAATGTTCCATATCCAGGATTAGTGGATGTACTTCATGATTTTGTTGATACAACAGCATTACCTCCTGCAATCCCGCATTTTTATGAGCAAACAGAACAGTATCGTTTAAAGGCATCTGTCAAATGGAGAGCCTGGTTTAAACCATTTGCTTTGATTTATCAAGGCTTTAGTCGTTACATACAACAGTTAAATTTACCCTTATCTAGTCAGCAAATAGAGATGACAGGGAGGATTGTAAAAGTAGACGAACAGCAAGATGGACGTCCTGCCCCACGTGCCTGGATTCGAGCAATCGACAAACAAACAATCTTTGTAGCCATTTATTCAAAGCATACTACAAACCAAACAACTTATATGAATATTGCACTGCCATTACCATTTTCAACGATGATAGGGGTATTGTATTTATATGAGGAGAATGGACGTTTACACTTGACTAGTGCTCATAATGGGGATGCAGGCATTTATTTAGCCATCCATCAATTTTTATTTCAATTACCTTTACATGAACATTTTATGATAACTGAAAAAGATGAAACACTAACAGCTGTTCATAAAATGCGCATTTTTGGCTTACCTTTTTTACAAATTGATTATCAAATCGAGAAAAAATAACAGGAGCAGCCAATATATTTACGGCTGTTCTTTTTAGTTCAAAAATACCGGTTATAAAAAATCAATAGTTCATTTGGGTTTGTAAAATGAAATCAAAATATGCTGAAAATTACTTAAAAATTGCCTAGTTATTTCTTTAAATATAGAAAAAATTATTAAATCAACCTTGTTTATTTTAATAATGATAGATTACTAATAGTAATAACGAAGGTCCTCATTCAAAAAAAAGGAGAATTTAAACATGAAATTTAAGTCAATTAGTAAAAGAATTGTTTTTTCCTTTAGTATTGTAGTAGTAATTGTGATTTTGTACATAGGATACAATTTCTATTCGGTTAATCAGAGCAATAGTGCAACAGAGCAAATTATTGAAGAGGACTTACACCTTTTAATTGCAGACTATGAACTCGCATCAACGATTAGCCTAAGAATTGCGGCAGCGAGAGGTTATGTGCTTTCGGGTGATGAAAAATATAAGCATATTTTCAATGATAATGTTAAGCGTGCATTAAAAAATGAAAAAATTCGTTTAGCACTATCAGAATCAACAGAATTTAACAAATTTGCGACGATGGCCAAGGAATGGAGTAGCTATGTTGAAAAAAATGTCTTTGATGTTTATGATCAGGGCAATATCGAAAAGGCGACTAAAAATTTAGCCACTATGGACACAAAGGCTACTGAAATAAGAGAAGGCTATGAAGGCTTAGCAGAAAATCGTAAGCAATCCATAAATACTGTAGGTACAGACATTATTACTGCAGGGGATAATAAGCAGATTACCAGTATTATCGTTGGAATCATCCTTGTTGTTGTGTCAATTGGAATTGCCTTAATGAGTGCTCGCGTCATTTCAAGACCTATTATTACAGTGACGAATCGTATGCAACGTATTACAGATGGCGATTTAAGTGAGCCTGCATTGATGGTGAAATCAAGTGATGAAGTAGGGCAACTAACAGAAGCGACCAATAAAATGTCTGATATTTTGAATCGTTTTTTAGCACATATTCAACGAGTATCGAACGATGTAGCTGCACATAGTGAGGAGCTTATGCAATCAGCAACAGAGGTCAAGACAGGTACAGAACAAATTGTCGATACAGTCACTGAAATTGCAAACGGTACAGAATTGCAGGCAAGCAATGCATCAGATGTAGCCACGAATATGATGGAATTTAATACAAAGATGACAGATGTCAATAATAGCAGCAAGTTTGTTTATCAGTATTCACAGGATGTCATGGCATTAACGAAAGAGGGCAAGAACTTAATGAACACATCTACGGAGCAGATGACCACTATCCATTTTATTGTGAAAGATGCTGTTCAAAAGGTGGATGGTTTAAGTAAACAAACACAGAATATATCTAAAATCGTTGCAGTCATACAGGAAATAGCTGCACAGACGAACTTATTAGCGCTTAATGCAGCGATTGAAGCTGCACGAGCAGGTGAGCATGGTAAAGGGTTTGCGGTCGTTGCTGATGAGGTACGTAAGCTTGCTGAACAAGTGGCCGTTTCGGTTGACGATATTACAGAAATTGTGCAAAAGGTTCAATTAGACGCTAAAACAGTTACTTCTTCACTGGAGAATGGCTATAGCGAGGTTGAAAAAGGAACAACACAAATTGCTTCAACGAATGAAACATTTAATCAAATTAATGAGGCAGTTTCCTCAATGTCTGTCAACATAGACAGCATGTCCACGAAGCTAGAAGAGGTAGTTCAAAATACAGCTAGTATTCATAAATCAGTGGATGAAATTGCCGCTGTATCGGAACAATCTGCTGCAGGGATACAAGAAACATCTGCCACAATCGAACAGGCAGCTAGCTCCATGGATGAAATTCAAAATAGTTCAGCTAATTTAGCGGAGATGGCAGAAAATTTAAATAGAATCATTCAAAAATTTAAATTATAAAATTAGTATTAAATCTATCGGAATTTCATACTTTCATCACAATTAGCTTGTATACTAATGCATTGGAAGGTGGAATCATTTTGAGAAAATATTTACTATTAATACTAATGAGCACTTTGTTTATGGCTCCAGTAGCCTATGCCCATACTATGGATAAAAGTACGCTCTATGCAGATGTTTCAGAAACTGCTCCAACGATACAGGAAATCATGGTACTACATAGCATTGGATTACTTGGCTATAATGGAAAAGATATGAATTTAAATCCAACAGAAAATTTATCACGAAAACATTTTGCGGGCTGGTTAGGCGGTTTCTTTGGTCTTGAAGGCGCTACAGTTGATGAGCTAGCACAAGCAGCCAAAAATGAGGACTATGTGTCTTCGTTGGAGGGTGACATTACGTATAAAGAAATAAATACAGCCTTATTTCATCATAAACTAGAGCTGGAAAAACCAGATGCGACTTTAACGAAAGAAGAATATATTTCATTTCTAACAGATCAACTTGATGTTGATATGGGTGGACACTCCTTAATTCAAATGGGAGGCTTTTCAGAAGGACCAACTGGAACAATTGAAGATGTCGTAACAGGTGACGAGACTGGAGTGGTCATCAACGGCACAACCTACATGCTTTCAGGGCATCCACGTATTTTCGCAGATTCAACAGACGCTAAAAGCTGGGTAGGACAAACAGTAGAAAAATCGATTTTAACTACAGGTGGCAGTCATCAACATAGTCATGACCAAAGCGGCGATCATCATGAAGGACAGTCTACAGACACACCTACCCTTCAATACATTCAAATAAGTTCGCCCGCACAAGCTACGAGTAAGACACAGGTACAATCAGAAAACGCTACACCCATAGATCAACAGCAATCTACAAAAGAGTCAAATGAAACTTCATCAAACACTGTATGGATTGCAGCCTTACTTGTACTAGTAGCTGTCATAATGGGCTTTCTATTTGTAAAACATAAAAAATAATAATCGGACTAAACCAGCAACACCGAAATAATCGGTTATTGCTGGTTTTATTTTTTCAACAGATGTACTGGAATGTAAAACATATTAGAGATATGTAAGTTTTGGATATATAATACTAATTAAATGTGAAATTCTAACTAAAATAAATTTAGAATATGATATTTTGTTATAGTATGGAGAGGTGCGAATAGCAAGCAAACATATTTATACAGAGAGATTCGCACCGAAATTTAATGGACTTTATATGTTTTATTTTAAAAATAATAATTCTTATTACCTATAATAAATTTAATTAAATTAAGTAAATGATATGTTTATTAAAATTACATTAAATTTTCCTGTCACTCTCTGTATGGAGAGTGTGGATTGAAATTATTTGCCATCTGAATCACCATCCAATGCTTGACGTCACTCTTTACATGAAGAGTATTAATTGAAATAACACCATCTTCCCCACCATAAAATGTGTTCAAGAGTCTTCTATGCCTAAAGAATTAACATCGCGGTTTTAACCACCATATAGCTTTAATACTCTCAAAATTATTAGCGATCACCTGCCTCATAAGAATTACTTCTAAATTATTTGTACAAAATTGAATAATAGGAAGTTCAATGGGTATATAAATATAATAAAACGCAAGTACGATAATGGTCTGGCTAATAAAATGAGTGGCTTGATTGCGGCAGAGGAGTGTGGAGATGGCGACGCTTGTTGTAAAGAGAAGTATTATGCATCGTTACCAGCGTATTGAGGATGCGATTCGAGATGCTGAACCAGGGGATTTTATTGAAATTCGAGATGGAGTCTATGAAGAGAGCTTTGAAATTTCCAAAAGGCTGACCCTTTATGGAGTTGGAAATGTGACGATTAAAGGTGGTGTATTTATCCGCTATAATACACATGCCCATATGCGGAATTTACGCTTTACACAAGGGCAGGGGATTTATGTTAAAGGGGATTTACAGCTGGAAAACTGTGTGATTGAACAGCAATTGGTACAAACACAGGTGACTGTTAGCTTTGGAAGTCTAATGATGAAAAATGTTGATATTCTAGCTAGTCCAAATAATCATTATGGTTTGCATATTGATAATGGCTCAAGTGTTATTCTTATGGATACTACAATCCAGCACCATACAAAGGCTCAAATTATGGTGCAGAATAGTGAAATTGAATTAACCCATTGTATGCTATTGGAAGGAAAAACAAATGGTATTTTTGCGATTCGCAATGTAAAAATAGATATTGTGGACTGTGAAATTCATGGTCATCAGCAAACACAAATTGTTGCAGCTGCTAGTAGCATGACGATGAGAAATACACTTATTCATCAGGGGCAAGATTTAGGGATTCAGCTGCTCGATCAATCGACATTAACGATGGATGGCTGTGAAATAAAGCGGCATCTGGATACAAATTTGGTTGTTCATAGCAGTGAGGTCTGGCTTACGGATTCTATCTTTTCTGATGGACAGGGGCATGGCATTTATATTGCTGAACAGTCTAACGCAAAACTGTATGATTGCAAGGTTCAAGAACATTATAAGTCACAGCTGATCATTGAAAACAGTAAGGTAGAGATTTGTAAATGCAGTGTGATGAAGGGACAGACGACAGGGGTTACAATTGTAAATGAAGCAAATGTATCTATGTCAGAATGTTTAATTCAGGATCATCAGCAATTCCATTTCATCGTCGATGCTAGTTACCTAAAGCTCAATCAATCTGTCCTTCAATATGGGCAGGCAGGCGGTATTTTTGGGAATGATCACGCAAAAATAATGCTTCACCATACGACTATTCGGGAGCTTGAGGGACATCATCTTTATATTAATAATGCTCGTTTATTTGCAGATAAATGTACATTTGAAGCCATTATCGGTCACACTATCACGTGTATCAAGGCTATTTTTGAGATTGCTAATAGTGCATTTAAAAACAACGGTAAGCAAAGTCCCTATGCACTTATTTGGTCAGATAAGTCGATGGGGCGTATTAAGCATTGTTCGATTGATGAAATGGATCGTGCTTTTTTAGCGTTGTCTAATCAATCAATGTTGGAGATGGAGAATATTGATCTGACGGCTGTAAAGATACCAGCTATCGTGCAAGAGAAGAGTCAATTATTTATTCAAGGGGCGACTGGTGGAACCAAGTGGAAGAGTGATGCCACATCTAAAATCATTGCTATATCTGCAGATGTTAACGATAAAATGAAACAAACGGTGAACCAAATCAATCAAGCAGAATCAATAAATTTGCACAGTCTTAATGAAAAGCTGCATATACCGATTGATGTATTGCAACAAGTAACTTTAATTCTTCAGAACAATAATATTAAAAAAACAATGTAAAAACCGAATAAATGAGTAGGATAAGTAGTTTCACTAATGTTGAAATTACTTTTTTTATGACAGGAACAAAGTAGTAAAAATACAGGGGAGAATTGAAAATGCCTGCTTGGTTTTGACTAGTAAAAAAGAGGGTAAAATTAAGTTCCTTTACTGTCATTAAAAAACGTTGGCAGCTTGCTAAAAAATCGGAGTGAAAAGATTGATCAAATAGATTTGCAATAGGAAAATTGTAAACGGTTTCTTATTTGTTCAATTGACGAAAATTCACAAAATTCGACAAAAAGGTATATTATTTTTATAATTAATAGTGTGAGAGAATTAATCGAGGAAAAGAATTATTATAATTCCTAAAAGGAAAGTTATTTTTAAAAATAATAATATTTTTTGAAGAAAGTAATAATATTATTAAGAAAATGTAGATTTTGGATTGATTAATTTCCATGTTTTAGCCTATAATTAGTAAAAACGGTTCATTAAACATTGTATTTACAAAGATAATAATGATTTTGGAATAATAAATTTATGCGTAAATTAGGGGTGAAAGAGCATGTTTGGGCTTTCGAAAGAAGAAATTATGTTAATGCTAGAGAAGGCGGAGTTAGAGGAGAATCAAAAAAGTGCAATTGCTGAAATTCTACAGCTTAACAATATGCGAATTGAGCAACAACTAGCATTTATTATCCATCTAGTTATAGATGAGCGTGAACGAAATATTTCAAACAATACATATCTAAATTAAAAAATGTCGAAGGAACAGGAAATTTGACTTCGGATTGATTGATTGAAATCCAACATATTTGAAATTAAATAGCATGTCAACAAATGGGGCTTTCTTTTAAGTCCCTTTTTTATTTTAGGTTGAAGTCCTTTTTTCAGACAGCCAGAGTTACTATTAATGAGGTATGTTTAATGCCAACTATGTTTAATATAGCCTGCTGAAATGGTAAATAATGAAACTAATTAATTTATTAAAACGTAAAGATAGTAAGCGCTTTAAAACGATTGGGGGATAGAACTTGAAAAAAGCCTTACTGATACTGGATATTCAAAACGATTACATGAGTGATCAAGCCAGACTGCCTATAGCAAAGCAGCAAATGGAGTCTACCATAAATCGCATTAATATTCTCATTCATAAAGTGCAAGAGCAACAGATTTCTATTATCTATATTAGAAATGAGTTTAAGCGAACACAAATACTGTCAAACCTTTTCCGAAAATTTACTGCTTTAAAAGGAACGAAAGGGGCTGAATTTGATGAACGATTAGCCTTGGTGGAGGGGAAATATTTTCCAAAAAATAAAGCAGATGCATTTAGTAATCCAGACTTAGCAACGTACCTCTCTAAACAACATATTAACGAATTAATCGTTTTGGGTGTGTTTGTTGAAGGCTGTGTCAGCGCAACGGTTAATGGGGCATTAACAAGGAACTTTAAGGTGGTTGTTGTAGATGATGCAGTGGGAGGAACCACGGATAAAAGCAAGGCGACAGCCTTAATGAAGTTAGCGAGAAAAGACGTGTTAATCTGTACATCACAACAGATTTTAGAGAGAGGAAGTTGAAATTGACACTTTTACAACGCTTGATTGAGCAAGCTAAGAAGCCAAATGGATTTGTAGGGTCAGTGATGTTACGTATAATGAATTTTGCGCATAGTTGTATGAATACATGGCTGATTAAGCATGGTGATGTATATGATGGCGATACTGTGTTAGATATTGGCTGTGGAGGTGGAAAAACACTTCAAACTTTATCGAATATTAATCCAAGTGGTAAAGTCTACGGTATAGATTTTTCTGAGCAGGCTGTCAGGGACTCCATAAAAACAAATAAAATGGATGTGGCAAATGGTAAGGTCATTGTTAAGCAAGCAAGTGTTTCAAATATTCCATATCCAGATCAGTTTTTCGATACGATTACAGCTTTCCAAACACATTATTTTTGGCCAGATTTAGCAAATGACGTGAAGGAAGTCTTTAGAGTATTAAAGCATGGTGGAAAATTTATTATTATATCAGAGCTCTATAAAATTAATTATCATATGAAGGCCTATAAAACAAAATCAGAAATTGAGCAGCTATACGAAAGTATAGGGTTTCAAAGGATTCAAATTATCGAAAATGCGCGCAAAGGATGCCTTTGTATAATAGGCATAAAATGATACATAGAAAAATGGGGGGACTATAAATGAAAAGATGTGAATGGGTAAAGCTAGAGGAGCCTCTATACGTAGAGTACCATGACAAGGAATGGGGGGTTCCCGTCTATGATGATCAGCATTTATTCGAGATGCTATGTTTAGAAGGGGCACAGGCTGGGCTTAGCTGGTGGACCATTCTCCAAAAAAGAAAGGGATATCGAGCTGCTTTTGACCAATTCGATGCTTCAAAAATCATTCTCTATACCGAGGACAAGCTAGAGGAGCTCCGTCAGGATACTCGTATTGTCCGTAATAAACTAAAAATTGCGAGTGTTGTTTCAAATGCACAAGCATTTCTAAAAATACAGGAAAAATACGGCTCATTTTCTCATTATATTTGGGGCTTTGTAGATCACCAGCCAATTGTAAATGAGTGGTCATCTATCGCTGAAGTACCTGTCACGACAGAGATTAGTGATCGAATGAGTAAGCAATTGAAAAAGGATGGCTTTAAATTTGTTGGTAGTACGATTTGTTACTCCTATATGCAGGCAATAGGGATGGTCAATGATCATGTAACAGATTGTTTTTGTCACACAGGGGGGCTGATGATGAACATTGATGAAATTAAGGCACAGCTAGTGAGACAGGCTACCATTTTTGCAACAGGAGGTATTCGCCCTACTCATGATCTTCTTGAAAGCTGGATTGGCTTTGTTGGATGGTCATTACCTGAGGAACAGAGACCAAAAGAGTTTCAGCCACTTGCTACACTGTTTTTGAAGGAGCTACCTTTTGTACCAGAATCACTACAATCAATAGAGCTATTGACTGTATTTATCCACGAGGAAATATTTCATCATTTAATAGAGGATGATCTAAGTCGATTTTTTGAAATTAGAGTCTATACATCATTAAAGGGTTTGATACAGCGAAATTGGCAGCATGACCATATTCGTGCATTTCCACTTATGCCTAAGCTAATAGTTAATGATTATCCTTCATGGGATGGGGGAGGTATCCCTTGTGAGGTGGAGGATGAAATTTTAAGGCTCGAAAATGACGAAGAGCTAGATTATTTTGATGATATTGTGGAGGAAATTTACGCTGTTCATAAAATAGGTGGCTATCCAGCATTTTGCCAAAGCGGTCATGATTATGGCGAGGACTATCCATTTGTCTTACAGATAGCCTCAGACGAAAAGGCGTATTTCAATATTGTGGATAGTGGGAATTTCTATTTCTTTTTTAACCCAACTCTAAAAGAGTGGCGTGTTCACTGTGATTTTTATTAAACGTAATATCGTCTCTCATTCACAGTGACTTTACTAGTCATAGATCCAACACTCAACAATAGCTTGATAGTATGTACTCATTGTAGCTACGCATAAACGAAAAGCCTTCGCAATGGTCGATGAAAGAGTTTGCGAAGGCTTGCACGTTACATTTGGCAGGGTGGAAAACCATTAACGTCTTGAATCATTTGAAATTCATATTGCTTTAACGCAAATTGAGCTTGATATAAATATTCAAGAACCATAAGTTTCCCTCTAGATACACCACATAATATACCTGATGTTCCTTGACCATTTGCCAATGAAATTCCAACAGGCTGGCCAATTAAATATTGAATTTTATGTTGCCATGGCAATTATGCTCCCTCCTTTTGCTTTATCATATGTGTAGATAAATGGTAGGTGCATATGTTTGTAAACATAAAATTGCTAGAGGAGGAAATATGATGAGGCTTCAAAACAATAAGACAAGGAAGGTGCTAAAATTGGAAAATAAAACAGTTGTGAAAAACGGTATTGGATTTGGTTCTGTTCTAGCGATTACAATTTCTTGGAGTGCCAATCATTCAATACTGTGGGCTATTATACATGGCTGTTTAAGTTGGTTGTATGTTGTCTACTACGCTTTGGTAAGATAGAAGGCTAGTAACAGTCATTCGTTAGCATATGGTAAGTGTTTAAAGGAAAATGGAGAAGGGTACTGTTATAAGAGAAAAGATACATCGTTCATATCTTTTGAGCAATTAGCATACATATTTAAGTGCTCTTTTTTCAGAGAAAATAAACTTAATAGTATGCATTGCAGAAGAAAGGTTGATAGAATGACACATCAAGTAACTGCTGCAAGTAACATTGACTTCAGTGCTACAGGCGTTGATGAAATATTACAAAATGTAGCTTTAATCTTATCTACTTTCGTAATTTCTTGCCCATTTTCAAGAGAAAATGATTTTAGGTCGAATTCTCTTACACCTTTCCAGCTTGTCAAAAGACGTAATACGGCACGTCTTATTGAGAGCATCCAACGCTTTGAACCACGAGCTATCATAATAGATGTGGATTATTTAGGAGATACTTATGTTGGAAAACTAGAACCAGTTGTCAAAGTAGTTGTAAAAAACCGTTCAAGAAAGCTTTTTCGATAAAAAATCTGCCAGGCAGCTTTATGTATAGCCTGGCAATTTTCAGGTGACGGTGAATTTTTTTCTATAAAGGTCATGTCTAGGATAATTACAGATGGAATGGAGAGAATGGATGAAATTCTTAATAAAAAGTAGTTTTATTTTATTTTTCATCATTTTCATTAGTTTGGTACTGTTTGCAACTAAACAACCCTTATATGTACCTGCTATCCAAACTCCTTCCACAACAAATTATGCTGAAGAAATTGGTGACAAGTTACAAACCTCTGATTTTACAAAAAAAACAATCGTCGCACTTAGAGCAGCAGGCTATTCTCCAGATAGTACGATTGGTTACTTAATTGAATCCCCAACTAATCAAATAATGACTATCCACCTACATAACATTGATAAAATTGATAAGAGTACAGAAAGTGAAATCCAATATATTGTAAATAGTATTGCGAAAAATAATAATCTTCATAATTTTATCGTTAATGTTCGACTAGTAGATATGAATTTACAAAGATAGAGATGGAAAAGCTTTAAGTATGTGGTATATACCTCGGGTGAGTAAAATGTGGTAAATTATTTGTGTGTTATAATCCATACGAAGAGGTGAGTATTGTGAGAATTTTAGTACTAGGGGCAACGGGCCGTGTAGGCAGTCATGTAGTTTCACTTGCGTTACATGATAATCACCATGTGACAGCTGTAGTTCGCACGCCCAGCAAGCTAAATTTATGCCATGAAAATTTACATATTATTAAAGGGGATGTCACTGACAAACGCACTATCGAAGAGGCTATGATAGATATTGATATTGTCATTAGTGCCTTAAGCACAGATGGGACGACTACTCTAACAAAAAGTATACCTGTAATTCTTGATGTTATGTCAAAAGAGAATGTTAAACGAATTATAACTGTTGGAACTGCTGGAATTTTACAGAGTCGTCTGAATCCAAATTTATTACGCTACCAGTCAAGTGAATCAAGAAGAACAACTACGTTCTCTGCTCAGGAGCATCATCAGGTCTTTGAAATCTTGAAACAGTCAGAGCTGGATTGGACCATTGTTTGCCCTACCTATTTACCTAATGGAGCATATACTGGTCACTATCGTATCGAACGAGGCTTTTTACCCGAGGGTGGGTCAGAGATATCGGTAGCAGATACAGCAGAATTTACTTACCAACAAATCCAAAATACTGATTATTTAAAAGCTCGTGTTGGAATTGCGTACTAATAGTTTACAAAAAATGTTTGAAAAAAGTGAAGTGATATATGGATTAGTGTTTCTATACAGTATTTTTTATCCATGGAATGATTTTGCCTAGTTTATTCAAATGTAAAAAAGTTTTAGTAGCGAATTCAAATGGAGTGGTCATTTTGTTGGGTAGGATAATAATAATTGGTTGATGTCCTTTAGTTTAGAAAATTTGGTTCCCAATTAAAATTCCTATTATTCAAAATGAAATTACCTCATAACTGTTGTTTTATGGCTAAATAAAGAGCAAAATGTAGCGTGTATTTTCCTTTTTATAGAAGGTGAATTATACTTTATGTCGAATATATCTTTTAAGAGGTGATTGTTATGGAGAAAGATATTTCGATTGCAATCAAATATCCTAAGCATAAAAAACTATATGAAATTGGAGAAACGACACAATTATATGTAATAAACATAACAAAAGAACATGTTGATAGGTTAATTGAGGAAATTGATAAGACATTAAAGGCGTCTAAATGACGTCTTTTTATTTTGGAAAAGGGTCACCTTCAAAGATAGAAAGTGACCGTCAAAAAGGAGTGCTTTTGTAAGGTTAAAGCGCTGGTATACTACTATAAATATGAAGTAAAAAAACTCTTAGCTCAGCCATTTGCCTTAGATATAAAAATTATAAAAAATGATTGATCCAATTTAAAGATAATTGACAATGTGTATACATATGTATACAATTGATTTGTGATATAATGTATACATATGTATACAAAAGAAAGGGAGATTATCAATATGAGAAGTGAAATATATAAGGATTTTAAAAAAGAACGGCATCATCGCGGGGAGCGTCTTAGTGGAAGGGATGGTTCTTCACATCGAGGTCCTAAAACATTCCGTCGTGGAAGAGCTATTGCATTTTTAGAAATGATGAATTTAAAGCGTGCAACGATTAAGCAACAATTAGAACAACCAGAGTTTCAATCCATTCAGCCTATTCTAATTGGAGAGTTAAAGGCTATTGATATGGTTATTAATGAATTTATCCAACTATTTGATATTCATGAAAGTGAAACAGAGGAAAATGCTGATACACAAGAAGAAAAGGAAAATTCATCGTTAGAGCCAGCTGTTGTTATTGATGCGGAAGGGAATAGCTTGAATGAAAATAGTTAATCAATACATTGATACTGTCTTTTATGGGCAAGACCCCATTTTAGAGGAGGTTATTTCATCTATTACAGAACATGGAATGCCTGCTATTTCCGTTTCACCTTCATCTGGAAAGCTTTTAACGATGCTTGTTTCCATGACTAAAACTAAAAGTATTCTTGAAATTGGGGCACTTGGCGGATATAGCGGGATTTGTTTAGCTAGAGGCCTTGATTGTGATGGTACATTATTATCTTTAGAGTTAGAGAAAAAATACGCACAATTAGCTTACAACAATGTATCGAAAGCAGGATTTGGTGAACAAGTGAGCTATATGACAGGGCATGCTTTACAAAGCTTAGAAAAGTTAGTTAAGGATAGAAGAAGATTTGATTTTTTCTTTATTGATGCTGATAAAGAAAATTATGAGAATTACTTACATTATTGTGTACAGCTTGCAAATACTAATGCGATTATTGTTACTGATAATGTCCTTGCTGCTGGAAGTGTGGCTGATTCTAATGTGCCACCTAAGCGCTATACAGCATTAATGAAAGAATTCAATGTAACAGTAGCAAACCATCCTCAGCTAGAGTCAATCATTATACCAATTGGTGATGGCATGACAATTTCAAAAGTGAAGTAAAAAGCACCATGTACATGATCAATTCAAAAGCACTAACAGATTATGTGGTTTGTTGGTGTTTTTTCGTAACGTAAAAGTAAAGATAATGGAGAACCTATCCAGCAATGTCAGTTAGGATTCCTACAATCATTTAGACAAGACCATGTGTTTTTGCTTGTTAACGCTTTCTCAAAACAAAGCCCATAGACAGCAATTATGCCACAAAATAATTGAAATAAGACAAATGTGAACATTGCATTAATCCCACCAATTCCAGATTATTGTGGTAGTGACTATACATATAAAAAGACTGTTGGCAAACGCTTCCGGTTTAGCTGCAGTCTTTTATCAATTTAAATATTTTTATTTAACTTTTCTGAAATGCTTTTAAGGATTTCAGTCTGCTCCTGCTGTATTTTAATAAATTTAAATAAAAACCAAATGATAACAATAGCAGGAATAAGATAAAAAATAAAAATGCCTACAAGAGGTAGGAGTGCAAAAATTAGCTCCATAACAAGCTCCTTTTTACATCAATTATAACTTATTATGGAAAAGATGTAATGATGATTTTTAGTTCTTTACGAAAATCTAGTTTTAGCTTATTTTAGTTCCATTAGGCACAGGTTGATCAGGAGCCAGGAGAATGACGTCTCCTTCTACAGGAACGCCACCGATTACTAAAACTTCAGATTTAAAGCCTGCCACCCGGCGAGGAGGGAAATTGACAATAGCTACGACTTGCTTCCCCATAATCTCTTCTGGTGTATAGCGTTTAGTTATTTGTGCGGATGATTGCTTAATTCCTAAAACATCACCAAAATCAATGTTCATTTTAATGGTTCTTCACCAAAAGTCGTGGGTGACAAAATCAGCGACCTGTTTCTAAACGTAAACGAAGGAATAAACGGTCTTCATTTCGATAGCCAAAACCACGTCTTTTGATGAGTTTAATTTTATTATTTGTGCCTTCCATTATGCCATTTGATAGCGGTGAAATAATGGTATCCAGCAATGCTTTTTCACGTGTTATCAATGTTTTTGCGATTTTAGAAACGGCACCACAAAGATGAAATTGATACCTTTTAAACCATTCTGTTAATCGTCGTTTTGCTTGTGTCATCGTTGTCGCTTTCAGTACATAACGCATATGATTCAATGCTTGATAAATATGTTTTGTAGGCAAATCTTCCTTGTGCCACTGTGCAACAAATCCGCGTTCTTCTTCCGTTAATTGTTCAGGTTTTCGTGCCAAACAACGGTCAATGAATCGCGATTTATGTTGCTTTTTGGCTTCTCCTAAATACCGTCGTCTTCGCTGCTGAGCTTCGGTAAAAAATTGTACGAGATGAAAGCGATCCAGCACATGAATCGCAGTTGGATAAACGGCTTGAATTGCGTTCGCCATCGCTGGAGCAAAATCACTGACCACCGCACGAATAGGACCTGTTACTTTCTGTAAAACAGCAGTAATTGCGTCTTGATTTCGGTGAGGAACAATCGCCAAAATACGACCTGTGTCGGCATTTAAAACACTGGTCGCATAATGATGTCCTTTGCGCAAAGCGAACTCGTCTACACAGATAGTTGTGGCAATTTCTTCGGTTAATTCATCAGCTGCCAGCAAGTAATACCAACGCTCAACAGTCGTGTAGGGCAGTTCATATTCACGTGCTACATCAGCAATGGAACGACCGTGGCAACGCCTCACAAGTTCTCTACGAAACAGAGCCGAAGACGCTTGTACAATCCCTAAACCGAAGTCATAGGTAAATGTGAGGTTGCAAGCAACACAACGATGACGTGGAATCGCCATCTCAATCCAAATAAATCCAAGGTGCCAAGCATAGCCATGACGAAAACGACGTAATGTTTGTGCATGACGAATTGTTTTTTCTTGGCAAATTGGACATGGCACTGAATAAGCACCTACTGTAATAGGAAATACATTTGGTTCTTCATCAGATGGAAAAGAAACTTCGAAAAAAGATGGTAACGGTAATAGCATTTTGATAAACTTGGAGTACAAAGCGAAAACTCCTCTCGTGGTTTGTCTCGACAACAATTACGATACGTGAGTTTTCGCTTTTCTTCTATAAGGAAATGTAAAATTATTGAATTAATAGAAAATCAACCACAAGTTATGGTGAAGAACCATTTTAATTGCAGGAACCCTAGCTTTTGGAAGTACTTCTGCTTGGATAACAGTACCGATTCGAATATCAAGATTAACAAAGTCCTCTATAGTTGCCATTACAGTACTCCTTTTGCGAAATAGTATGAATTGCTAAAAGTAATAAAAGTAAGTACCTAGTTGAAGATTTTTCTTTCTAGACATTTTACCTTTATTTACAAAAAATATACCTAACTATCACTATACCATTTAACAACCCACAATGCAGAAATTGTTTTTAATAATTGTTTTTTAGACTTTAAATAAAACAAAAATCAAAGCATAAAGGGATAGAAAGTATTTGCAAGAGGTGAAAACTTGAGGAAAAGTTAAGAGACAAGGTTAAGGACAAAAGTAGGAAATAATCAACGCTCAATATTACTTTAAAACAGGGTCACTCATGTAAAAGTGACCCTGTTTACTGTAGTAGGTAAGGTTGACTAGTTAATGCCTGTATGGAGTATTTTTATGGTGACATTGATGAAGGTACTAAAACTTTCCAATCATATTGCGTAGCTAAAAATGAATGCTTAATAAATAAAAGTTGCACCGACAATAATTAAAAGAATAAATAGAACAACAATTAGGACAAATGTTGAACCGTAGCCATTGTTATTGCCTCCACAGTTATAATCGTTCCAGCCGCCTACATTTCCACATTGCCAGTAACCCATAATTTACCCCTCCTTTCTACAATCTATAATATGTTAAGCAATCAATCAGGAAGGGAGTTATTCATCTATTAAGACTACGGTATAAATAAAAAAAAGGGTCACTCGAACCAAAGTGACCCTAAACCACAAAACTAGGAGGTGCAAAGCTAAATTAGCTTTACACTACTATTACTATGATTTAATAACTATATTTGTATAGTGAATTGTCTATGAAGTAGATTTAAAAAATAAATAAAGAATAAAGGGCTTTTTTAATTTACTAATGTGGAATCATAATAGACAGCTGCTCGCGTCGAAGGAAAGCTGCTCAAGCAAACCAGGAACTCGACTTAGCAGAAAAAGCTCGACAGAAAACCGCTCAGATCCCCCTTGAAAATGCTCGGCTGGTCAAAAAAAAAGCTCAGGTCCCCTTGAAAATGCTCGGCTCGACAGAAAAACCACTCAGGTCCCCCTTGAAAATGCTCGGCTCGACAGAAAAACCACTCAGGTCCCCCTTGAAAATGCTCGGTTCGTCAGAAAACCGCTCAGGTCCCCCTTGAAATTGCTCAGCTCAACAGAAAAACCGCTCAGATCCCCCTTGAAAATGCTCGGCTGGTCAGAAAAACTGGTCTTCTGTCAAGAAAGTGGACATAATAAAGTGAGAGCTTCAAAGCTACCGCACTGCGTTTGGTGGGCAATGGAAGTCAATTGTTCAAAGAGCTTGAACAATTGATTTCCATCGCTTGAAACGGTTTTGAGATTAACTTGCGTGTTTCTGAAACGTTAAGCGTTCAAATTGGTTCGGTGAACGATAGCCAAGGGTCGAATGTCTTCTATGTTCATTATAAAAATTAGAAATATAACCATTTATCGCTTTGAAGGCTGCTTTCTTTGTTTGGAATTTTTGGCGATAAATCATTTCTTTTTTTATGGTCGCATGAAACGATTCAATGCAGGCATTGTCATACGGATCACCTTTTTTACTCATACTAATTTGGCAACCATGCTTTTTTAAAAGTTCGATATATTCCGTTGAACAGTATTGCGCCCCACGGTCTGAATGATGAATGAGTCCTTTTTTGGGTCGGCGTATGAAGAACGCTTTTTTCAAAGCTATTAACACTAAATCTACTTTCATATGATCGGCCATTTCCCACGCTACAATTTTACGAGAATACAGATCCATAATACTCGCTAAATACACCCATCCCTCCAGCGTTCGGATATAGGTAATATCAGCGACCCATACTTGATCTGGTTCTTCCACATAAAACATGCGTTTCAGTATATTCGGATACACCAGTGCGTCATGATTTGAATCTGTTGTCGTCACATAGCTTCTCGGCTGTGTTGCGCACAGTTCCAGTCCTCGCATGATGTTTGCCACTGTTTTTTGTGAAAGAGGATAACCCCATTCCAACAGATCTTTATGTACTCGCGGGCTGCCATACGTACCATAGCTTTCATGAAACGATTGTTTAATTTTTTGTGTAACTTTCATTTTATATTCTTCTTTTTCTGTTATCGGTGCTGCCTGTTTTGCCAGCCATTTATAATAGCCACTCGTCGACACTTTTAAAACGCGGCACATCTTTACAATCGAAAACTCCTGTTTATGCGCTTCAATAAATTCAAACACTACTGCGGGTTTTTGGCAAAGATGTGCATCGCCTTTTTTAGAATGGCATTCTCCTCTTCTACGTCACGAAGTTTCTTTTCATAAGTTGCTTCTAACTTCTTTAGCTCCGAAGGGGTTATATATTTTACGTCGCCATTTTCTTGCTTTTTTCCATCACGATACTTTTTTACCCAGCGATGAATAGAAGATTCCCCAAGCCCTAATTCATACGATAATTCTGTTACTTTTCGATTTTCTTCTACTACTAATTTCACAACATAATCACGATATTCTTGGGTTATTTTTTTAGTCATTCGGTACACGTCCTTTAAAATAGTTATTTCTATCATAGCTACTCTCAGTTTTCCGTGTCCACTTTTTATACTAACCTCAAAACTGCTCAGGTCCCCCTTGAAATTGCTCGGCTGGTCAGAAAAACCGCTCAGGTCCCCCTTGAAATTGCTCGGCTGGTCAGAAAAACTGCTCAGGTCCCCCTTGAAAATGCTCGGCTGGTCAGAAAAACTGCTCAGGTCCCCCTTGAAAATGCTCGGCTGGTCAGAAAAACCGCTCAGGTCCCCCTTGAAAATGCTCGGCTGGTCAGAAAAACCGCTCAGGTCCCCTTGAAATTGCTCGGCTCGACAGAAAACCGCTCAGGTCCCCTTGAAAATGCTCGGCTGGTCAGAAAAACTGCTCAGGTCCCCCTTGAAAATGCTCGACTGGTCAGAAAAACTGCTCAGGTCCCCCTTGAAATTGCTCGGCTGGTCAGAAAAACCGCTCAGGTCCCCCTTGAAATTGCTCGGCTGGTCAGAAAAACCGCTCAGGTCCCCTTGAAATTGCTCGGCTCGACAGAAAAACCGCTCCGGTAAGATACAATTAAAAATTAAACAGGGGTCACATCTAACTAGGTGTGGCTTTTTATAATGCATTTAATAATTAGAAGGTTAATGATGAAACTCAAAAGAGGTTTTAAGGACCATGACAGTGATTAGAGAGGTGGTACGATGCAATTTACTGATGGTACATGGACGTTTGATACTGAGGTAATCGATGTAGTTGCGAAGAATCAGCAACGTGATGAGCAGGAGGGAGAAATGCTGAATGCACTTGCTCGTTACGCTTACACTCGATACAAGCAAATTAGAGATCATGTTAATCCTCGGAAGTGTAAATATATGAGAATCGATCAAGTGAAGGAACAATTAAAATCACCTGCAAAACGACAAAGAATTTCTAATCTGTTAAATATTACTGAAGAAGAAGTGTATTACATCGTAGATTTTGTTAAAAAGTATTTAAAATATGTTAAGTAAGTACCCTACAGGCTTCAAATTACATCATTATCTATTTAAATATTTAGTGTTGGTATCGAAAACTTCTAAAAAGCAGTATTCCCCTTTAAAAAGAGAATCCTGCTTTTTGGTGTGCTGGAAGGAGTGTTAAAGGGAAGGTAATCAAGCCGTCACTTTAACAAGAAGAAGATACTTTTAAATAAAAAAGCCTGATCTAATGTCACCAATTCTTGAGGCCAACGCACCCATATTTGTACTCAAATTCATAGGGGTTTGTTGTTGATAGGATGCCATTGCTTTTGTCTTTGCTGCAGTATTGTTTCCAATTTTTGAGGTAGCACCTTCACCTGCTACAGAAGAATTACTAAGAGCTGCCAATAAAAGATTGGAAGATGATTGGTTGTTACTATTCGCTAGCCCTAAACTGTTAAAAATCTGTTGTTGAATGGTTGATTCACCACTGCCATACAATGCATTAGGATTGAGAGCATTAAGATAACTATTTAGACCATTTGAATTTTTTAGTTCATTGATAATGGATTGTTTCTGTATGTCAGAAACGGCATTAGTTGTACCATTGCCTAAAAGAATTTCCGTTAATACTTCCTTGAAGGCAATTTTTTGTTCTGCAGATAAATTTAATTTTTTGTTATCAGAAACATCTTGTAATAATTTTTGAGTAATCAATAGATTCTCACTAGATAATGAGCTTATCGTCAACGATATTCACCTCACTTTATGTAAATATATACTATCTTCTTCATTGTCTATTATCGTCTTTTCGTTGGAATTTTCCAGTAGAATAAATGTAATTGAAACAAAATATGGGGGTGGCCGTATAATAGGTAATGGGGGTGTTTAGATGAAATATTTATTCATTGGCACAATTTTATCCATCATAGGTGTCTCGGCATCGATGCTTTTATGGGGTATGGAAAGAGCTTATTTCATTTCAGGAATCATTGGCTGCATCTTAATTGTAGTAGCAATGATTATGTCAGGCTCAATGGTGAGTGGAGATCGTATGCGCGCAAACTTTGCTACTGAAACAAGGGAGCATAGGGATGAACGAAATAAATTTACGGCTAATTCGTTTCTAATGGCTGTTCCTAATATATTGATTACTATTATATTATACTATTTTGTGAAATAAATTAGTTTAACCTGATGCATGACCAACTAAAAAACCTTCTGAAATTGGTTGATCCATTTCAGAAGGAGGAATGATTTCAAATAATTTTAGTGAATATCTACAGTAATTGGTTTATCGAAATATACGTATTTTAATTCTGTTTGACCATAAAGAATAAATGAATCGAATGGAATATCCTTTTCTAATGTAAATGTCGTATACAGTTTTTGATTCTCAGTTCTGAATTCGGAGTAATCCCAAGCGGTTTTATGATCAACTGTAATATGCCAATTTTTAATGCTAGTTGTCTTGGCATCTGAAGAAACTTCAAGACGTTGATCTGGTAGAAGCTTCACCTCATAATCTGTACCATTGTAGGTAAATGTATAAGGCAATTGATCAATAGAAAGTGGATGTCTTATATTCGTTGGCAGCTCAAACTTGACGCCCGTTACTAATAAATACCCACCATTTTGAACGCTAGGATAGCCACTAAGTGTTATTGTATGTGCATATCGATCATTTTGGACACTTATGGTATCTTCTGGAATTGATCGACTTAATTTTTGCCCCTCAGCATTAAAAACATCAAAAAGAATTTGTGCATTATAACCTACAAATGCTGATTTTTCATCTTGTGGTAAATCCACAGTGTATTTAGTCACTTGCTGCTCTACGAATGTTGCCATTTCCTCTGTAAACTTTGTTTCGAATTGGATAAGGGAGTTCTCAGGCCCGTGTTGAGCACGGATAAAGTTAACATCAATACCATCCTTTTCAAAAGATGTTTGAAGTGTAACATTTTCGGTTTGTGCTAACATATCCCTGCGATCAATTGGTACTTGAATTGACCATTTTCCATCTATTCCATACAAACGATTAATGTAAAAAAGCAAATTAAATCTAGAATCAGGTACATCAAATAATGGAAACTCAAATGTGACTTCACTCTTTGATTTTTCTGTAATAAAACCAGAGAGCCTGTTTTCTCCATTTGAAAATACCATTGATGTGTCATAATCATCTGGATCATTTAAAAGAAGGTGTTCGCCGTCATAGCCAGATGTAGCTAATGTCACATAGATGAAAGCATCTGATATCTTTACATCCTTGACTTTTATGGATACTGAAGAGGCATTTTGATAGTCTTCCTTTTGGAGTATCGAAAATATCAGAAAAATGAATGCTGCTGTGATCATCACTGTTGCTAAGGTTGCTCGCCAATGATGTTTTTTTGTAGTCTTTTTCTTAGTTAATTTATCCATCACTTGATCTGTAAAGGTAGCCTCTACACTAACAGGTGGGAACAGGGTACTTATTGTGTGCTCAGTTTCCAGAAGTTCCTCAAATCGTGCTGAGCAAGAGGGACAATCTTGCATATGTCTTTCAATTTGCGTTATTTTCTTGCCTTCCATTCGTCCATCGAGAAAATCAAACATGTCTTCCATCGATAAGCATTTCACCATTTATGTCTCCTTTCTTCTCTGCTTTTCTTAGCCGAATTTTTGTCCGATATAGCCGATTTCGGACCTCGGCAATGGATATACTGAGCGTCTCAGCAATCTCTTCATAAGAGCAATCACTAGTATACTTCAAAGCAAATATTTGACGAGTTTTGTCGTCCAGCGTTTGAAGCCATTGCTGGAGCAGCGCATTCTGCTCCTTCGCAATAACTACAGATTCAGGTGTCAGCAATGAGGGAGTTTCCTCAAGCGGTGATGCATCTTCCTTATGTTTTCTTTTAAAATCAATTAGCTGATTCATTGCTATTCGAAAAAGCCAAGCCTTAAAGTGATTACCTTTAAAGTGTTGTAGGTTTTCATAGCATTTTATAAAAGCCTCTTGTGCAATATCCTTTGCCAACTCCTCATCCTTCGTATGATAGTTTAAAAAACTGACAAGCGGCTGCTTATATGTATCGACAATGATACGAAAAGCCTGTTGATCACCAGCTAAGACTTTTTGGATAAGCTGCTCATTCATGAAATACACCTCCTTATCTTAAAAACGCATACTATTAAAAAAAATCTCAAGAAATAGAAAATATTTTTTGAGGCTATGCAGGTAATAGGTTTAATCTGTCACTTGTCCCTGCCATCCTTCAAAGGCTTTCATTTCTCTTCACTTCATTTTATATAGTATTATTATCTTTAGGATAAAGGAGTGTGAGAATATGAGATTCATTAAATTCCTATTAATATTTCTAATTTTCCTAGGCGTGATTGGTTACGGAGTGTATCACTACGGTACAAAGTTTGCCTCCGATAAAATAGTGGAGACGATTTCAACAGAATTAGAGAATAGTGGTGAAATCGAAGAAATTAAGCAAACGATTGAAAGTGATCCTGAACTAAAGTCGTTTATGGATGAGGCAAAATCGGCTGACAGCAGCAAATTGCCGTTTACAACTAAAGAAGAGGCTACCAAAGTCTTAATTCAAAAAGTGGGAATCTCGGAGCTGAATACTATCCGAGAAAAAGTTCAAAATGGTTCGATGACGAAGGATGAGGTTCTTCAAGAAGTTCAGGGGAAATTAACAGAGGAAGAGATTACGGCTCTAAAAGTAATCGTTTATAAGGAATTGTATAAATAGAGATTTGAAAACAAAGGATAATATGGGGATTGTAGACAGACTTATATTTGTTTACAGTCTTTTTTCTGTGTAAAGATTATGCTGATAACGGATGCTAACTCCAAAAGGTAATAGAATTAAATTTATTGTATAATTGTAACGTAAATCTAGAAATGAAAAGAGGAAACGAATGCCTACTATACTTGTTGCTGACGATGATGCGAACATTCGCGAACTCGTCTGCCTATTTTTGCGCAAAGATGGATTCACAACAATTGAAGCAAAGGATGGGAAGGAAGCACTGTCCATTTATCACGCAACACATGTTGACCTTGTTGTGCTTGATATTATGATGCCGATAATGGATGGGTGGACTTTATGTAAAGAGCTACGTAGCGTAAATGCTGAACTCCCGTTACTTATGTTGACTGCAAGAGGTGAAACATGGGAAAAAGTGAAAGGCTTCGAACTAGGAACTGATGATTATTTGACTAAGCCGTTTGATCCGTTAGAGTTAACGGTACGTATAAAGGCATTATTGAAGCGCTACAAAATTGGCTCCACACAGACTATTAAGCTTGGTACTATTACACTTGACCGTCGGACATATAAGGTTATGAGAGGAGCCGAGTCCATTTCGCTGCCGCTCAAAGAATTTGAATTGCTATATAAGCTAGCTGGAACACCAGGGCAGGTCTACACACGGGAGCAGTTGATTGATCAGGTGTGGGGAATTGATTTTGCAGGAGATAACCGAACTATCGATGTACATATAAAGCGCCTACGGGAGAGGTTCACAACTTCAACAGAATTTCAAATAGAGACGGTACGTGGGCTTGGCTATCGGCTTGAGGTTTATGAATGATTCGATCTTTATATACACGTGTTGTAGTAACATTCTTAGTTGCCGTAATTGGAGGTACAATCATTTCCTTTTTCATGGCAACATGGGTGTTTAAAGATAAATTGAACGAAAACTTGCAAATCCCCTTACTGAACTTTGGACAGGACATCGTGCTGATTTTTGATACATTACCATATAATGAAGCGGTGACATTCGTAAGTGAGATGAATCAGCTCCAATCCTATCATATACGCATTTATGAAGAAACGGGGCAGTTTCAAAGTTACGGAGAGTTGAACGGCGATAAATTTGCAGCTGTGACAAATGAACAGGTCAGAAAAGTTTTGGCTGGAGAGGTTGTTCAAGTGGAGTCAAGTGGTGTTTCATCTACTCTCTTAGGAATGCCTTTAACAACTGAAATGGGTACCAAAGCGATGTTTGTAGAACCAATCTCCTTACCTTCTACCTCGTTTGCAATAAAATTGATATTGAATTTTTCAACATATGCCCTTGTATTAGGAAGCCTAGTGTTTTTAGTAGCGGCGATGTTTTTTGTAAAGCCAATCAAAAAATTAACAAAAGCTACTAGGCATATAGCAGGAGGAGATTTCAATGTCGAGCTGAATATTAAGCAAACGGGTGAGTTAGGTACCTTGGCTCGGAGCTTTGAAGAAATGGCACACGATTTACAGCAGCTTGAGCAGATGCGAAGAGATTTCGTATCCAACGTCTCTCATGAAGTACAGTCGCCACTTACATCAATATCCGGTTATGCTATAGCACTGAAGCAAGTCGACCTCTCTGAAGACGAGAAAAGTCGTTATCTCGATATTATCATTGCTGAAGCAAATCGAATGTCCAAGATGAGTGATAGTCTACTAAAGCTGAGTTTGCTTGAATCGAAGGCACAGCAATTACAGCTTGTTACATTTAGCCTTGATGAACAAATTAGGCGTGTTATCATCGCAATTCAGCCGCAATGGTCTGCTCGCAACATCCATTTTAATGTCAATTTACAGGCTGTTCACCTAATGGCTGATTATGATCAATTAAATCAGGTATGGACAAATATTTTTACCAATAGCATCAAATTTTCAAGTGACGGTGATATGATTGATGTCAGCATAAAACAAGAGGTCAATCATGTAATAGTCCGAGTAGCTGATATGGGCATTGGAATTTCTTTAGGGGATCAAAAGCGTATATTCGAGCGTTTTTTTAAGGCTGATCGCTCCCATAGCCGTAAATATGACGGAAGTGGTATGGGACTGGCTATTGTGAAACAGATTGTATCGCTTCATCAAGGAGACATCCAAGTGCAAAGCCAGCTTGGGCAAGGCACGACTTTCATTGTCACATTACCTATCATAGCACCAACAAATTAAAACCAATATTAAATGTTACGACTTGTGAACATAAGTTGTAACATTTTTTTATTGTTCATATTGCGTTCATATTGTTGTCATAGAGAATACATCTTCAACATATACACTTTCATTAACAGCCTATAAAGAAGCTGGAATAAGCCAACAGAAATCATCAAGGTGTTATGAAAAGGAGGGAAAGCACGAGCACAGGTGAAAAACGACCTCAACGGTGTTCTAACCTCTCGTGTCTACAGATGAATAAAGTATTAAAAATTATACTTAAATCAATTGGCATAATAGCTGTGGCAATTGTCCTTGCACTAGCGATTGTATTTATCGTAAACATTGTCTGCAACAAAATAGAACAAGGAAAAATAGAATCCTATGGTCAGCTTGTATCCGTAAACGGACAAAATATGAATGTCACAATTCAAGGAGTTGGTGAAGAAACAGTGGTGCTACTACCAGGTTTTGGAACAGCGGCCCCAGCACTTGATTTTAAGCCGCTTGTGAAAGAGCTAGCTCCATATTATAAGGTTGTCATAATTGAGCCTTTTGGATATGGATTAAGTGATGTTACAGATACAGAACGAAGCACAGAAAATATCGTTAGTGAAATTCATGAAGCCTTACAACAATTGAATATTGACCAATATATTCTTATGGGTCATTCCATTGCAGGTATTTATGGATTAGATTATGTAAATAAATATCCAAACGAGGTCAGTGCATTTGTAGGTATTGACAGCAGTGTACCAACACAGGGGGGTATGGATACAAAGTTTCCTATAAAAACATTTCAATTTCTTAAGAAATCGGGTATAGGCAGATTGATGTTAAAACTAGAAGATGAAGATCCATATGCAGGACTACCCCATGATGACGAGACAAAAGAACAAATGAGGATGATTATGCTTAAAAACTTTTATAATACTAGCATTTCTAATGAAATGATAAACTTTTATAGAAACTTTACAGCAGCAGAAAATCTAACATTCCCTAAAGAGCTACCGCTTATTTTATTTGTGACAGAAGATGAAACTGTTAAAAATTGGATAAATCTACACGAAGCGCAAGTCAAACACTCAGTACATGGAAAAGTGATGACACTTGAGGGGGAACACTATTTACACCATACCAGATCTAAAGAAATAGTCGAAAATCTTAGAACGTTTATGGAAGAAGTAAAATAAGTGTACTGAAAGATCCCTTTAGACATCTAGAGTAACCTTTGAAAGCATTCAACGAAATCAATTTGTTGAATGCTTTATATTTTTAAATTGATAAATATTATAGCCAAAATCACAAATGGCTACTACATAAAGTATTACACCTAGCCAAAGTATTGATGATTCGTAATTAAACCAAATGATTTCTCTAATAGTAATTAGCCATATTGTCGTTGCAATAAAAAGTGTCGTATCATAAAACATTGAAAGTGGTCGTTTATGTGTTTTGAAAGCAAAATTGAAGAAAACAATTCTCAAAATAATAAATAGTATTAAATATGAAAAAAAGATGATGGTAGAAGTAATTGGATTTATCATATATTTTCCCTCATTCATAGATTTATTAATACGATTCTAAGTCTGCTTTATTATTCATGAATATTAAGAAATTCAATAGTATCAAGATTATCTGTAACTAGTTTTTTTTCTTTGGTTTAAAATTACAAATAATTGTTTCAGAATTCGTATCTTTAATGGTGACAGTACAATCTATATACTGAATTTTTCTAAAAAAACAAATTTTTTAGACTCATTAGTGGTGTTAAGACTATTTTTTCTTTCTCACTTAATTTAATGGAGATTTCTTATTCGGTAAGATTATAATTGGGATAATTTTTCATTTAGCATCTCCTAATATTTTAAAGCTATCCCTTTATTTTATTGGAAAATAAAGGAGATGTATAGTTTTAAAATATAATAATCCTTATTTTTTACGCAATAATAAACTTAAGGAGACGGATAGGAAAAAATAGATGAATCATAACCTTCCATATTTAGCAGGGACTTTTTCTACATGTAATTAAAAAGAGAGCTCGAAAAATGAGCTCTCTTCCTCTTAACGACGATGTTCAATAAGGTCTATTGTACCTAATACAATATGCGCTAAACCGAAACCGAATACAGTATTGGCAATCATTTTGTTAGAACCACTTTTTTGCTTTAATGCATAACCAGTAGCAGTAACAGCAGACCCTAAAATTGTTGGGATTAATCCTTCACGAATGTTATTCATAAAATATCCCTCCATCGTAGTTTATAGGTGTGTTTGCACCACTATTACTATTCACTGCAAATCAAAAAGTTATACTAATAATATGAGTCGGTCAAAAGTTTTTAAGCACATATCCAACGAACGTAAGAGTATTTAGTTTAAAAAATGAATAGTTTAATTTTAAATCATTTGTCGTGCTGCTTATGGTGCAACAAAAGCGGGAGTTGCCAATATGACAAAAAATATAGCCGCTCAATATGGAAAAGATAAAATCCGCTGTAATGTCGTCACACCAAGACTAATTTTTACACCAGCTGCAAAAGTAATATGCCGCAAGAGATGCTCGATATTTATTCAAAATTTAATGCATTACCATACCACGGTGAAGCAGTTGATATCGGACATACAGTCGTATTCCTAACTTCTGATGAATCGAAATTTATCTGGTCAAACCCTTCAAATAGAAGGTGGGTATTACCTTGCTAATCCAACGATTGCTGATACAAATAACTGGGTGGCATCTCTACAAAATAAAGCTTAGACTAAGTTTTAAAGGCTGTCTCTTTGGTTCGTATAAATAACCTTTGAGAGCAGTCTTTTTTAATAACTACAAACAGAAGAGAATGTTAAAATGATTACTTGTACAGAGTATAATTGAGGATTTTAGACTACTAATGTGTAAATCATTTTTTTAAATGACAAAACATCCTATTTATCCTATGATATAGGTAGATTGGAGGATGTTACATTGCATGACTATATAGAGCAAGTGAATGAAATATTAAAAGAAACATTAGATTTTTTTATGAATTTTAATAGTGATAATATTGATGAAAGTGATTCAACTACAAAGCGTTTAGAGGATGGTTTAGAAATTCTTCGAAAAGCAAAGGGGAAATTAAAAGAGCTAGATCCAGGAAGCATGATGAAAAACAATCATAATCAGCTTACAACGGCATTTGAAAATAAAATAAATGCAATGGAACAATTAATGAATTTGATTCATATTAATAAAATAGGCTCAGAAGAGTTAAAATTATTGATGAAAGACCTTCAAAAAAGTTAACATACGTTTTTACTTCTATACACATTTAGCATTGATGCTATAGTGCTTCTATTTCATTTGAATTGCTGCCAGAATACTTAGCTGATGCAGACATCATTGCATATACCAACTTTGAAGAGTTTGGAACAGTATCCCTGCGGTACAAAAAGAAAATGTTTATTATTATTCAGTCAAAGACACTATTATGAACTATGACTATGCCAGTCAAATGATTACGATTGATAAATTTGTAGATGATTTACTACAATTACCTATTGCAAACCAATAGGCAACCGTTTATTTTTATAGGAAGATGGGTAATGGATGAGACAAACATGTATCTTAACAATAAATTCATAGTGTTCAGAAATTGTTCAGGCTGCTATGATATGCTAAAAATGTCTTTTCAATTCCTATTTCTACAACAAAGCAAGAAGGGCCAGGTACTCGATTTTATTGAGCCTGGTCTTATTTATTTTTAAATAAATAATAATTCTCTATAGAATAGGAGTTAAACAGAAGGTTTTATTCAGAATTACATTTGGAGGATTTAATAGTATGAAGACATCAGTTTGCATATGCCTCTGACGGGATTCGAACCCGTACTCCTTTCGTAAGCATAGGCTAGGGGGAACACGCTTCCCTACGGACTTTCACCGGCTAGGAATTTCACCTGCCTCAGCTCATTTGCTTTTCGGTGCTTCTGAAACCCTTGCCTTGCGACCCGGTATCTACAATGTTTTCCGGCGCTCTTCCCTTCTATAGCTACAGAGGCAACTTACTATATTTTAAGTATACATATTTTCCAGTAAAAAGGGAACTGAAATGAACACTCAATACTGAAGCACCGCAGGAAATACAAGATCTGTATCGTGAATATCTTGAAAAAATAAAAAGTTCCATGAGAGAACGCGCCCATTTCGAGAAATTTTATATAAAGAAATGAGAGAAAATGACTAGTAAAATACACATTGGGAACAATCTCCATTTTGTTTCGTTTGTATAAATAGAAAAACAAAAAGGGGATGGGTAAATGAAGAGAATACTACCGTTATCAATGACAGTTTTATTAATAATTATTTTATCAGCCTGTACGGAAACTTCTGAAGATTCAATTGAACCGAACAATGAAAATATGATAATTAATATAAAAAATAATGCTAATTTTGATATCTACGGAGTGGAAGTAAATATATTAGAATACTCACCAACAAGTGTTAATGCTGACGGTTCTAAAATTAAAAAACGTGATTCACTTAGGTTTGAATTTCTTGCTGAAGACATCAAGTTAGATGGCGAGACTACAATAGAAGTATCGATTTTAATAAATAACAACACTAAAAATAATGACAATTTAATACCAATAAATAAAAAAATTACACTTGAATTGGACAATAATAAAGAACTATTCTTTGAGATTACTGGTGACTCAATAAATGATGCTGATATAAAAAGAATAAATTGAATTCGTGAAGAATAACACTTAAACTAACGTGCTTTAGTTGAACAAGAATTAAACAACTTTATTATTCATTTTTTGGTGTTAACACATTTATTTGACGAGAAATCAAATAACTTTAAAGAGGCTTTCTACAGTCAAATGTAGAAGGGCTCTTATATTTTTATATTAAAATTCACTAGCATTGCATAAATATTAACCGAAATTTCAGTTTTATTTTTTTCTACAATTAGAAGAAAACAAAGACACGTAAGCAGTGGTAGTGAACATCCATTTTTTCACTATAACCTTTAGCAGAATTCCTCCACGATACCTTCAAGAAACGACCAATTTCTAAATATGTATGCGAACTATTTGTGCGGAGCTGTGCCAACACGTTTGAGCAATATACAATCATCGCGATATATACTTGGTTATGCACTGCCTGTTCACTGTGACCGTAGAATTTCTTAATGTTCAAATGTTGTTTCATCCATTTGAAGAATAATTCGATCGCCCAACGTGACTTGTACAATTCAGCGAGTTCTTCTGCATCTAAGTCGAACCGATTCGTAAGGAGTTGTAGCTCATTACCTTTTGAATCGATTACTTTTAATAAGCGAAAGACGATTTCAGCGCGATTCTGTGTCATACCAATGACAACTATTTCATCCGATAAAACCAGTGAATCCTCGGGTAATTCGAGTGTTTCCATGACGCGTGTTACCGCATTTTTACGCAAGCACGAGACAAAGAAATAGCCGTCATCGGTCATCCGATCAATACGATCATAATCAAAGTTGCCTCGGTCAAATACGTACATAGATTCCTTATCGTCAACCAACACTTCAAGCTGTCCGAGATCATGTTCTATTGCATTCGTAAGCACTGCCTAGTTAGGATATGAACAGTCTTTTTCTATGTAGACGAGGAGTAAATGCAGATTTGGTTTTGCGGAACTTGGCCCACTTATGATTGTTCAAATTCAGTGACAGCACACTGGAATCAATGATCTTTAAGGGCGTCGATATTTTCCGGTGTTGCTCAAATTCAGTTTTCATATGAATTTGCGCCATCAAATCGTGAAAAACCTGTTGAAAGAATTCGGTTGGTACCTGATTCAATCGGCGTCCTAATTGCGAGTTGCTAATCGAATCTAAATGGGTGAGCTGCTGGAGTTCTTCTAAAAATTGCGCGTCACGCACAGCGCACATACTTTCGGTTTCGTTCAACTGTGCATATAAGAGTAATTTTAGAAAGGAAGCCATGTACAGCTTCTTTGTATAGTAGTTTAATTGGTGGCTTTCCATGTATTCCTGCATTTATTCTGTTGAAATCGGTGAAAACCATTGTTCAAATGATTTATTCGTGTAATCTTATCCATGAGATTGGTCCTTTTTAGTGGATTTGGATAGTTACTACCACCAAACCATTATAAAGGACTTTTTTGTGCTTACATGAATCTAATTAAGGGGGTGCTTGAATAATGTTGAGACGGAGAAGATTGCCTGATGGTACATTTGGTGAGCTCGAAATAGTAGTTACTATACCCACAACAGAAGAACAAGTCATGTCTTTAGGTGAACAGTTGGCCCAAGAGAAAGTGAAAAATCAAAAGGACATTCTTATAAACAATCTAGGTACCCCGTTAACACAACTAAAACTCGATATGATTTCAATGAATGGCGGTGGAGACTGATGAATTTTTGGCAAATTGCTTTTATCTCGAGATGGATAACAGCAGAACAATTACGTATTGCTGTAAAAACCAATGCCAATCCTTTCGGTGAAATTACAAAAGAACAATACAAAGAAATCACTCGGCAAGAATTTAAAACGCAAGCAGAAGCTTAGCGTTATTTTTATTGCCAAAAATCCCTAAAAAATTTCTTTTAAGTTTATCTTTTTTTAAAATGTAAAATTTGCTCTTTTTTACATCTTGATATAGACACGCACCTTTCCGATTGATACACTATTCGTAAAATTTATTAAGGGGTTTTATACCGATGTCGATACCACCATCAATCATCTATACTACCACCGCTTATTTTATTTATTTATTCCTTTTTGTTATTTTCAGAGTTGTCGTTTTTAATTTTGCTCTAAAAAACATTAAACGCCCACTAAGTATCGCTTACGATATTTCTCTTTTCGTCATTACAACAATTTGGTTACTTTATCGACATTTACAAGACTTTATTTATTACGGATACGATTCTCCTACGTTATTATTAGCCGGCACAGCTTATTTAGTTTCAATTTTAGATTTCATATACAACTATATTTTATATAAAAAAATAAAATCCACGAGTTTATAAACTTGTGGATACGCTTGGAATTTGCCTTTCACAGATAAATGGTGGAGGGCTTTTATATTGGAAAAAAGGAAGGTGTAATATGAAAACAGACACACTATATACATCACTTGTAGGCGGCTCCATGGCATGGGTCGCTTATTTTTTTGGTGGCGTTGACCATCTAATAAAAGCGTTATTACGTGGGGTGGTGATTGGGTTGGCAGTATTGACCGACCACACTTTGAAGTAAAGTCAAATTGGAAGATGCCTACAGGTTATAAATTAGGAAATGTAATCGTTCCAAGCAACAGTAAAATGCAAGTCCAATTAATTGTGGAAGATAAAGAGGATAAAAAGGAGGAAATCAAAATGACTCGAACATGGAATCCAGGAAGCCCAGCTATGAAAACCGAAACGGAGAATTTTATTGCACAGGTGGTTAAAGACGGCATCATTCAGGAATCCCATTTAAAAGATTTACAGAATGACACAATGACAACTGACCGTTTAATTGGGTTACATATTACTATTCAACAGCGAAGAAACGATAAAAAGTAATCTAATAAGTAAGGTACCTGTTGAAATTAATCTAATAAATATCAATGACCAGCAAAGCTATTATTAGCCGAGCTGGTCTTTTGTGTGATACAACATTTATTTGTGTTGAACAATAAAAAATAGAATACTTGTCAAGAGAATTAAAAGAAATATGAAAATGTATAAACATTATATATTATTACACATACAAATATTATTAAACCGATAAGAAGTGTAATTTTTATTAAAGTATTAAATGTAGCAATGTTTTTTTCATCATACACTGGGGGGCGATCAAGTGAAGATGTAAATATACTCGGTGAAGAAAAATCCTCATCAACAATATCTTCACTCGAAATTGGTATTTTTTCAATCACTGAATTGCAATATTCACAAGCAGTTAAGCTGTGATCATCTTGTATACACTTTTTAAAAGAATTTTGGGCTAAACAGTTTGGGCAAGTATTCATTTTCAATCTCCTTCCTATCTAGTCTACTATTTACCATTCTAGGAAATTTATTTTTAATTGTATACAAAAATTAGATAACAATATCCTAAATTCCAATAAATGAAAGTGTTAGTATCTGATTTTATTGTTAGTAAGAAGGTTATTCACCATGATATGTAGAAATATCTGTAAAAGGTGGTGGATGTCATGAGTTACGTAACAATAGTGCCAGTACGTTTTTTATTCAAACGTAAACCAGATGATTTAGCGATTATAGGTTTATCCAGCTTATTTTTGACTCATGAAGAACATGAGACATTAACAGATGAAATTGCTCTAAATCTTTTACAAGAACAAGGCTACAACGTAATCAGGATGATTCATAATGATGAAAATATAATATGTGTTAATTTTGGTGATCAATTTTAGACGTTTAAGCCATATAAATAAATGACCAGGCCCATTTTCAAAATGATACCTGGTCTTTCTTATATTATTTATAAACTTAGTAATTCCATTTTTTAGGTGTGTAACGACCCGTACTTTAACACCACTTCGTTACACAAAAAAGTCACCAAAATCACAAAAAAGTCACATTTCCCCCGAAAACCTGCGAAATTAGATAAAAGCATGTTTTTGTACATTCGTGAGAAACCTTGCTATAATAAGCTTTGCGAATACATATGAAAGAGGGTAAAAGCATGAACGCTTACGATGAATATATGAAGCAGGTTGTGAAACCTATGCGTGAAGAGCTGGTGGGGGCTGGCTTTACGGAGCTGACGACGGCTGATGCGGTGAATGAATTTATGGCAGAGACGAAGGGGACTTCGTTAGTGGTGATTAACTCGGTTTGTGGTTGTGCGGCGGGGCTGGCACGTCCTGCAGCTCGTGAGGCTGTGGCGGCGGTGAAGCCAGATCATCTGGTAACGGTTTTTGCGGGCCAGGATCCGGAAGCGACTGCAGCGATGCGTAGTTTTTTTGAGGATGTACCACCGAGCTCACCATCAATGGCGATTTTAAAGGATGGGGAATTGGCATACTTTATTCCACGTGAACAAATTGAAGGATTCCCAGTAGAGCAAATCGTTACTCATTTAACAGGTGTTTTAGAGCAAACATGCGAGAAATAAAGACTATTGTTACGACAGCGGGCAGACCAGACGATGTATCGATGGCGCTCGCTGCTTTTGCATGTAATGAATTAGAGGCTTCATTCGAGCTGCGAAAAAAACGTTCTATTCGTAAAATTTCGGAGGAACTTCATGCACATGTAATAGTTGCTGGAAAAAATCGCTTTGAATACTATGCTTTTGGGGCAAATGAACCTTTTTTCTTTCATCCCAATTCAGCGGCATTTCGCTTAAAGCGTGTAGCTCGTGGAGAAGCAGAGCCATTTTTAGAAGCGGTGCAGCTAGAAATAGGAGACTCATTGCTTGATTGTACGCTTGGACTTGCCGCAGATGCTATGCTTGCAGCATATACAGTTGGTGAAGAAGGGCGTGTCGTAGGGCTTGAAGCAAATCCTAATGTGGCGTTTATTGTCAAGCAGGGGATGCAAACCTATGATACTTCAGAGCTACCATTAACGGAATGTATGCACCGTATTGAAGTGATTCAAGCAGAAGCTACTCGTTATTTAAAAAATTTGCCAGATAAATCTTTTGATGTTGTCTATATGGACCCAATGTTTGAGGAGATTATTGGTGAGGCTACTAATTTTGAGGCGCTTCGACGAGTAGGAGAGCATGCTTCATTATCAGATGAATGGGTGCGTGAAGCACAACGTGTGGCGAAAAAGCGGGTTGTGTTAAAAGCCCACTTTCGTTCAGAATGGTTTGCCAAATATCAATTTCAGCGCTATGAGCGATTGACAGCGAAGTTTCATTATGGTGTGATAGATACCTCTAACTAATAAAGGAGGAGCATTTAGCAGTATTTGCTAAAGCTCTTCCTTTATTATCCTAAAATTCAAAATATGATAATATATAAAGAATAAGAGAAATCCTTGACTGCTAAAAATAAATACGGAGGTGATTTATATGGATTCGAAAGAAACACCACAAGAAAAAAGAGAACGTTTAAGGCAAAATGAATTGAAAAATAATCCTTTAGGGACTTTGAATGAAGGATTAAATCGAGCAGAAAATGGAAATTTAGTGGATGTATCAGGTGGCATGGGTTGGAAAGGTATGATTTTTTTGATTTTTATGCTGTTTATTGGCTATATCATTTATAGTTACTTCAATACGTAAAATATTTCCCTTATTTTTAACAATGGAGAGGTGAAAGGAGAAATTGACAATGGCACCAGAGAAGATTCCCCGTTAAGCCCGAGGCCCACCTTGGTCTATCTATCAACGCCATCCTATAACAAATTTAAAAGGAGAGACATTGATAATGGGTCCAAGTAAAATGACTAGAGAAGATAAGATGAATATTGTAATGACGATTGTTAATCAACTTTTAATGAAATATGGTGCAAAGGTAAAAGCAATAGGTTTGTATGGTTCTTTGGCAAGAAAAACAGATGGACCATATTCTGATATTGAAATAAAATGTGTACTCAATTCTTTAACAGAGAGTTTTTCCTATGAGTGGACTGCAGGGGATTGGAAAGCAGAAGTGAATTTTAATGATGTTGAATCGATATTAGAAGAAGCAATAAGTGTTGATGAAGAATGGCCACTAACACATGGACAATTTCTTGATATTCTTCCCCTCTATGACCCTGATTCATTTTTCCGTGACCTTAAAGAAAAAATGAATACCATAGATTCATCTGTTTATAAAGAAGTGATTTGCCAGACATTAGTGGAAGAAATGTATGAGTACATGGGAAAGATTAGGAATATTCAAGTTCAGGGTCCCAAAGCATTTTTACCGATTTTAGCGATGAAACTGGCAATGGGGGGTGCCATGATTGTTGGCCTACACCACCAACGATGTTATACAACCTCTGCCCAAGTTCTATCAGAAGCCCAAACATATACTGATAAGCCAAAAGAATTTGCAAGTTTATGTGAGTTGGTGATGACTGGCAATCTTTCGAATCCACAGCAAATTATGTTAGTTTGCGAAGGTTTTTGGGATTCACTAGTATCATGGTCTACACGACATGGATATATGATAAATGTTTCACAGGAAATACCCTGGTAATTTTAGTGCTTTACTCTTTGGAAATAATGTGCTATAATTATTAACGTGCTATTTTAGGTGGCATATTTCCGTAATCTGGCATTCTGCTTTTTGTTTTTGTAGATACTTATTCACACTGGCGCATGCTTTGGGGCTGCAAGGACGCAAAAGAAGGTTGGGTTTGCGTTGCTTAAGTTAGAAGGCACACAGTGGAATTTTACCGCGGTGATGAAACAATCGTGTTTCAAGATAATATTCCCCAGATGATTGGGTTGAGACTTTTACAATTTACGAAAATGTTACCTATTAAATACTAAAGGGGTGGCTTCGCAATTGCGAGGCTGCCCCTTGTCTAATTCAGCAACCTTTCGCTCAGATGAACGAAAGGTTTTTTGATGCTTATTGGTATATATTACCGTTTACTCCATTTCTACTTTACGTCATAATTGTAATTAGAATTTTAGTAAAATTTTGATAAAGGTGAGGACGACAATGAGAGATGTAAACACGATATCAGTGAATATTATTGAGCAATTAACAAAGGTGGCAAAGGATCGAGAGGAAAGCTTTGACACACTTATAGCACTTTATTGTCAAGAAAGGCTTTTTTATCGATTATCCATTTCTTCCTATCACGATCAATTTTGGCTTGCAGGAGATTCTTTATTGTTCGCTGTAACAGAAGGTGTTGTAAAGCCCCCAAAAAATGCTACACTTGCAGCCAAACCAGTTGCTTATCATATAGATATTATAAAACAAGCATACAAGGAGACTTGTTCAATGGAGGGGCAAGAGGATGGTATTGAATTTTTAGGGGACGAATTGACTATCTCTTTAGAAAATGAATGGCTTTATATTAAAATACCTACGAACCTGGCGCATTTGAAAACATACATAACATTACAGGTTAACTTTATGAAGAATACACCTGTGGCATCTAAAACAATGGCTTATCCAACATTGTTCCAATCGGCTTCTCCTGTACTGATAATAGAAGCTCCTGAGCATGTTATTGCATCTAAATTTGCAGAAATATATAAAACACCGACCTTAGATACAACAGTGAATGCCATTCAAATAATTTTTGCATTGATCAAGACACAAACAATAGAAGGGCGGGTCTTACAAGAATGTATTGTTTCTTTATTAGATCAACAGCGTCACACTATAGAAAAGGAACACCCATTTTTTATGAGGCAGGCCAAAACGGAAATAGTAACAAGAGAAGTACAAGAGTTCCTTAGCCCCATATATGATGAGATTTTGCATGAAGAAGAATTTTTAAAATATTGGGATTGTACACAACTAAAATGGCAATGAAGATAGAAAAGTCCGTGATTTCACGGGCTTTTTTGTAAGAGATAGATTGAAGTAGTTCTTTTAACATTAAACAAATGATAGGAGCATTGTTTACACGACTTTTTAGATTAAATAGCCCCATTATCAATTTCTAAGCTCCTACTGAAAACTCCCTTTGCTTATTATCCTAACTCTCTCATTAAATGTCAGTAAATTTCATAAATAATTGGCAGGTATTTCCAAATCATCTCACAATAGCTCTTACGTTTTACCAGCTATTCAATAAAATCGTAGCATGAGTATGACGTAAACTATGAAGGTTCACTATCCTTGTCAAATATGCCAGCCTTTAAAATAGTATTCCATTTTGTGAATTGCAGCTCCACGTTATAGAGCTTCTCTTTTTGATTATTAAAAATTTGTTCGAAGGAATGATTTTGCTTTTGGGAGGATTAACCCTTCCGAAAAAACAAAATTTCGCTTTACATGTTCCTCTTGCTTATTCTTGTCACTTAAACAACGCTTCAAATTCTGCACTTGCTGACGATAAGAGCCATGGCTTCCACCTTCACTAGCATTTGCTCTGAACTGTCTCTTCTCTTAACCAATTAAGCAAGAGCCGTTAGTGTAGGCTAATTGCAATAATATCTAGAATTTTAATATTGAACTTGTGTTATTGAATCAGGAAAAACACAAATCATCTATTTGGCATTATTACTCCACATTGGAAAACTGGAAAACAATAAGAAAATCTTAAGAATTGGTGTATAAGTTTGTTAAGATTTAATTAGTATTATATCCTTAGACGAATCCTCTAAGGTGATCACATGAGCCTAAAGAGATGGAGGAGTGAAAGTAGTTGAACATTTTGATTTGTGATGATGATAAAGAAATTGTAAGGGCGATTAGCATTTACTTAGAAAATGAGGGATATCAAGTATACAAAGCTTACAATGGTATTGAGGCAATCGATCTTATTCGGGATCACGTTATTCATCTAATTATTATGGATATTATGATGCCAAAAATGGATGGTATTACGGCGACGATGAAGATTCGTCAAGATCATATGATTCCTTTAATTATGCTTTCTGCTAAGTCAGAGGATTATGATAAAATACTCGGATTAAATATCGGAGCAGATGATTATATGGCCAAGCCGTTTAATCCATTAGAACTTGTGGCTAGAGTGAAATCACAGCTAAGAAGGTATACGACATTTGGGAGTCTTGAGGTAAGTAGTGATGTATTGCAAACGGGCGGACTCATAATTGATGATGAACAGAAAGTCATCACTGTTGATAAACAAGAGGTTCATTTGACACCAGTACAGTATAAAATTTTAAAGCTTCTCACAGCAAATGCTGGGAGAGTGTTCACAATGGAAGAGATTTATGAAAAGGTATGGAATGAAAGGGCCATTAATCCAGAAAATACGGTTTCTGTTCATATTCGAAAGATTCGAGAAAAAATAGAAATTAATCCAAAGGAGCCGAAATATTTAAAAGTTGTATGGGGAGTTGGGTATAAAGTTGAGAAATATTAGTCATGCACTTATTACGAAAGTGATTGTGTTTCTGATTGCCATTGTTTGTTTAACTGGTACATCGAGGGCAATTATCAACATGGAATTAAATGAGATTCATCTTAGTAGTATCAATCAAAATAATTATTTTGAAAGCCGAGCATTCGCTGATGAAAATTACAGCCTTATTGCCTCCTTAGCACTTTTAATCGGAAAATACAAAAGTGAAGAACATATTTTAAGCGGTAAGACACTAACACAAGAAGATATTAGAGAAATCGAAGAAAATCTATATTATGAATTCCGCAATTCATACAGATATAATCCTAGTTTGAATGAAGTGGAAAATAGGCGCATATATCAAGAAACATATGCAGATGACATAAATAGTAAAAAAGACGAAAGAATGAAAGAACAGGTAAGGGAATTTTATCGGTTACTCAGCACATTAGAAGCATATAAAGGAATCGAGTTTTATGCGAGTGACGGTCAACATGTATTCTCCAATAGTGAACTAAATAAGAAAGAGCAATTTGAATCATTTGGTGCATATATGCTATTTGAGAATTATCAACAAAAGCTTTATCCAAATGAAGTGAAGGAAAGTCAATATTTGGATTACTTTACACATGAAGTTGAAAAGTTGAATCCACAAACAGACGTCATTTATGTTGCGTTTAAAGAATCTTTCTTACAACAAAAAATGTCAGAATGGGAAAAAGACAAAGGAATTGCCCAAAATCACCTCAATGAATTCATTATATATCTAATAGGTTTTATTATATCTTTTGTTTATTTAATCATGGTTATTGGAAGAACGTCATTTAATGATAAAGAAATTCATTTTTATGTCATTGACAAACTATATACTGATCTCAATATTGTGATAGTCGCGAGTTTAATAGCGATGTGGATAGCAATGATTGTTGAAGTATTACATGATATGTACATGCTTCTCACTGTACCTATTTTTATCATTGCTTTACTGATGCTTTTATCGCTCGTAAAGCATATCAAAAATAGATCATTATTTCAGCATACACTCATATACCAAATTCTCAGAAAGGTTTTTCTTTCGGTGAAACATGTATTTGATAGTGGCAGTATCGCTGTGAAAATCGTGCTGCTTGTCATTGGCTATCCAATAGTTATTGCTGCGACGTTTTTTGTGTTTCCCATTACGATAGGTCTAGCTGCCTGGTTTGCGATGAAAAAGGTGAAGTCGTTTAACCGCATTAAAGAGGGCGTAGAGCAAATTAAGAATGGAGATCTTCATCATCGAATTGAAGTAGACGGAAAAGGGGAGTTTAGCAGACTTGCGGAGAATATTAATAGTATTACCGATGGGTTAAAAAAGTCGGTGGATAGTGAAATCAAGAGCGAACGTTTAAAAACAGAGCTCATTACGAATGTTTCGCATGATATCAGAACGCCTTTAACGTCAATCATTACGTATGTAGATTTATTAAAAATAGAAAACGACTCTGAATTAATTGCTGAATATATAGACGTGTTAGACCAAAAATCGAAAAGACTTAAGCTCTTAACGGATGATTTATTTGAAGCAGCTAAAGCGTCAAGCGGAAGTATGCCTGTCCGGTTAGAACGGATTGACATCGTATCATTACTAACACAAGGAATAGGTGAAATGGGAGAAAAAATTGAAGCGTCGTCATTAGATTTTAAGTTAGCCTACCCAACAGAAAAGGTGTATGTGAAGGCTGATGGTAAGCTCCTATGGCGTTCTGTCGAAAACTTATTCTCGAATATTTTTAAATATGCACAGCCTGCATCAAGGGTATATATTGGGGTTGAAGATTTAGGGAATGAAATACTCGTGACATTTAAAAATATTTCAGCATATGAATTAAATATTTCTGTCGATGAGCTAATGGAACGCTTTAAACGAGGAGATGAATCTAGATCAAGTCAAGGCAGCGGATTAGGGTTGTCAATTGCTGAAAGCCTTATTCACATCCAGCACGGAAAGTTCTTAGTTCAAGTAGACGGCGATTTATTTAAGGCGATGATTTATCTCCCGAAATTTTTAAATGAATAATGCAGCAAAGGAATAGGATATTTGAGTGTCCTATTCTTTTTCAGTGTATAGGCGTAGCTAATGCAGGAGGAGCAACAGTTACGCTATCACGTATAAAGAAACGCACATTGTTGTAAGTGTGCAATTTCAGTAAGTGCCTTTTCAGAAGATATTATTCAGAAAGGGCTATTTGTCATGAAGGAATACATGTATCTGTACTGGGTCCACCTTAAAGATCAGAGAAATAGAGAGTATCGTTATTAGCATCAAGAGAATGTTCAAGTTCTGCTTTTTTTGATGGCGTTTCAATCTATTTCGGGCTGTGAAATAGTTGGTTTTTGCAGATGAAATGACCTTAATTTTGTGGAAGACTTATCTCATAAGTTTTTATTTCGGGGATAATTGAAGTAGTTGTGTGGATGAACCATTTCCAGAAAGTAATTAAGAGAAAAAAGACACTCAACTGATGTTCCTGGCATGATTGATATGGTGAGCTTCTACTATATATAGACCTGATGTTAGCAGTATACTTTTAATCAATGTTAATTATAGTAACAGTGCTGAAAAAAGCATTAACAAGAAGGGATAAATCCTTCGCGTTAATGCCTTTTATTTTCACTTAGCTTAAATAGATCTTTTATAAGCATTCATTGTCGAAGTATATTGGAATAATTTGGGGTTGACTAGTCCCTCACGTAAATCCATCATCCCTAATTGTCCCATTCTATTCAGTAAAGGAATCAACCAACTACCACTTGGAGCACCTTGTAACACTTTAATTTGATCGGATGATAACTTTGAAACTTTACTAGCATCAATAGGTTCTTTGGTATTTTCTATTGCTTCTTGAAAAGCTTTCACATCAGTTTTATACGTATTCTCGCCAATTTGTTCAGTAAAACCTTTATATCCGTAAGCTCCTTGAAGGATAATTAACCTTATACCCATATCTTCCATAGAAACCATTTTTAAATACACCTCTCTTCAATGGATTTCTAAATTATAAATGTGGAATATTTATAGTTCTTTCAATGGTGTTCCAAGGGTAACTTTGTGAAGTAGAAGTAAACTTATATCATGCAGAAGTTCCACTTGAGATATTTAAGTCTGAATTAAAAGTTACTTTATGATAAAACCCATTCAAATATTCTGTCATTATTAAAATCTTAGGAATCAACATTAATTTTATAATCTCGATTTTGATAAGTAATACGCTCAAGCATCGAACCATTGATTGTCATTTCCATATCCAACTTCCACTGCTCCTACGGCAACAGTGCTTGAAACTGCATGAGAAGTTTGCTCAAAGCCAGTATCCTCAGTTTGTTCATTGATTGTTCCAACTTGTGATGCTATTTGATCAATATAGAGAGCTGTTAATGGTGGTGTGGACTATTTATTAATTCTTCGTTAACTTTAGCAGCCTCATCGGAAGTTTCTAATGTAATAGTCCAATCAGGATGTTTTGTTTTTAGATTTTCAATTAATGGAGCTACTTCAATCATATCTTTCTCTACTTCTGAAACTTCAGCACTATTTAGCCCCAATAAACCACTTATTTTAGCACATGATAATTATCGTACAAATAATTCCATGTTTAATACTTTTAAACAAAGTAACTAATTTTATTTTTTAATGAACTTTATTGTCACTTCAGAAAATGTTCATTATTAAGTAGGCTTAAAGTCAGTCATCATGCATTTTCAAATTGTTTAAATGATACATGTAGAGATGCCATTAGTGTATGATAATTGGATATGCAAGAGTAAGTTCAAAAGACCAGAATTTGAAAAGCAAATAGATGAATTGGAAAAATTTTGTTGTTTAAAAATATGTATTTTCTTAATTATGTGTAAAAGTATTGGCTCTTCACCAAAACATGTGCTTGACTAAGAGCCATACTGAATCCATTCGGCATTGCATTCTAGTAAAATTGTCTCTTTATAGTGCTGCGGATTGCGCGTGAAAAAATGGCGTCTTTGCAGTGCTTTAATGAGATTATTTTTCCCTTCTACTGCCGCATTAGTAAAGCGTAATTGATGATAATTACAGATTTCTTCTTGCCAATTGCGCATCGTTGACAGACAGGATTCCACGGCTGGATGCTTGATTGTAGTACCTTGCGCCAGCCAACGTCCGAAGCCTTTTTTCGCCAGTTCATACGTGGAGCTACAGTCGTACCATTCGATAAAGGCTTCTTTCCAACTGTAGACTTGATGCAGGATTTCGGCGTATTGAAGCAGTCGGTGTAGGCTATTTTTTTCATCATTCTTCAATTGATCACGTCGTTTACCAAGAATTCGGAAGTGTTGCTTAAGGTCCTTTTTAGCATATGGTGCTAGCTGCTTTTGAACGGATTTTCGTACGGCTTGAAGCGCTTCAGTTACGTAACGATTGACATGATAACGATCGGCAATACGAATCGCTGCAGGATACATCTTTTTCGCAAACGTATGATAGGCCTTTGCCAAATCCATGACAATCGCGACAGGCTTCAGCGCACAAAGAGTAGATTGTGTATTGAAATAGGCGTGTAATTCCTCGATTCTTCGTCCAGGAATAATATCTAAAAATGTGCCACCACGTAAATCATGGAGACCCGTGTTATACGTATGCCCTTTACGAATGGCAAAATCATCAATGCCTAGCACGAGATTGTGACACGCCAATGCTTTTTTCTGACAAGTTTTTTGGACACGTGTGGCTTCCTCCATTTTCCATGAACGGACGATACGCGCAACGGTTGTAGCAGGTGTGTTTGCCACACGTGATGTATGCGTGATTGTAGCGCCGATTGCCTGCTTCGGCAGCGTGGCTTCAAATGCCTTTGTGTATCGTTTTTTCGGTGCCACACACTCATATGCCCACACAAAATGTGCAAAACAAGCTGTACATGACATACGAATGGCAGGTAAGTTCAAGTAAACAGGGCAACCAAACGCTTCGAGATGACGCACTTTTCGAACATAGCCGATTCCGCGACGAGTCGTATTTTCAAATGCACAAATGGGACAGGCCTGTTTAGATTGAATTGGCATGACATCAATGAAAATTTGGTGATTTATTTTAGTGGTTGCGATAATTTTTAGTTCTGGTAAATCCCATAAATCCTTGATAGAATGAGAGTGCATCTGTATACCTCGCTGTGTTGTTTGGTCGTACTCTCAACTCTAGCGGATACAGATGTTTTTTTGTATACTTTTTTAGCAAGAACAGATTTTGGTGTTGAGCCAAAGTATTTAATGTTAATTAGTGAGCCTAATCATATTTGTTGGAACAAAATTTATTCATATGATTAGGATCTCAAATAAAAGCTTTTTTTGTAAGAAAGTGATTTTGATATTTAACAAATAAAAAAGATTGAAGCGGTTTGCCCCAATCTTTCTCACTTACACATTCCTATACACACGCCGTATATTGTTTGCTCCAATTGCCCTAGAGTTGCCCCACAGAAGTGCCTCAACCAGCTCCAATTTAAAGCATTTTTTTTACATCATTGCATTAAATAAAATTCAGAAATAATAGCAAAAGCTTGATAACACGGCATTATACATACGAATTGTTTTCAATTTGCATTATGACTAAATTAGTCAGTGAAGCATAAAGATGATAAGTAACCTAACATTAATAAAAGACCAATACCCATTGCGATTTCCATGCTTGTACCTCCTTTTAAAAAACGACACATTTATCTGCAAATACTTTCCTTCCAGTAAGTGCAACATTGCTTTAACTTACATTCATAGGTGATTGAAATTTCCACCAGTGCATGAAGTTTCTCTTTATACATAAATATTGTACAATGAATTTTAGAAATATGAAACCTTTTATTAGCTTGTACGTATATATTAGTAGCAGAATTACCAATTTGTACATAAAAGAGAGAAGGTGTTAATTAATGAAGAAGTGGGTTAAAAAGAGTATTGTCATTATGGTTGCGTTTTTAACATTTGGATTAATTACGCCAACACATGAGATATGGGAAGCATTTGATTATAATCCTTCAAATCGTGCTTCAATAGGTCCAGATCAAGGGACAGGCACTGCCCTTGCTGCAGCACCAGATGACACCCAGGTAGTGCAAACAGAAATACAGCAAGACCCAGTAGACTATAATTCGTTACTTATAGATGCTGCGAAGGAACAATCCTACATAAAGTTCGGAACAAAAATTGGTCCAAAAATCAGCAATGAATTTGATGCTATTATTTTTCCAAAAATGGAGGAAGCCATTGCGATGACGGTAGGTGGCTTAGACAATACATCATTAGCATCCTTAACAATCTCAGAAAGACCAAGTGGAAATTATGGAGAAAAAATCTTCAATGTCATTAATAATGAAACAGGTAATGATTTAATTCGTTTCCATGTGCGTACTGAAAAAAGACCACAGGAAGGCTATTATTATAACTTCCATTATCATAGTGCCGAGGATAACTTCATGGCACACTACAATTTAGGAGATATCTATTGGGAGAAAAATACTCCTCCAAAATGGTTGTCATAAAAATTAAGAAACACTCGTAAAAAATACGAGTGTTTTTTTCTTCGTAAACGTTGATATATCAACGTTTGTGGAAGGTAACTAATTTATTGAATTATGAAACCATTTTAACGGAGTAGGGGAGAGGAATGCGTGTACCCCAAAATGTACCCCAATTTCATCATTTTTTGATTTCTTTAGTTTTTTCAAATGAACTTAAGTTAATAATTTCATCCATAAGATTAGATGCATGTACCTCATCTTTTGCAAATGAATGTGCATAAACTTTGTAAATTGTTTCTGGAGTATCCCCAACTAAAGCTGCAACTGTTGAAACTGGAATATTATTAGATAGTTGTATTGTTACAAATGTGTGCCGCAAAAAGTGAGGCGTAAAGTAAGTTATATTTTCTCTTTCACATATCAAATCAATAATACGTTTCAAATAGCGTTCACCAATCGGTTCACCAGCATACGTAATGATCACATGTCCTTCTGGATTCCTAAAATTACAGGATTCCATTATTTCCTCATACCACTTTCGATAATCAAGTAAAATACTTTTGATACTTTCGTTCATTGGAAATTTTCTGTAACTATTTTTAGTTTTTGGAGACCTTGAGCCAAAGCGATCCTTAGTTTTGTTAATATGGATTAAATTATTTTCAAAATCAATATCAGTTTCCCATTGTAAAGCTCTTAATTCACCAACACGCATTCCTGTTAAAAATAATAGGCTCAGGCAAGTATAATGAGTTATTTTGTATTTAGTACGTGCGATTTCTAGTATTTCTGTTACTTCATTAATAGTAAGAGCGTTTCGTTTAATACTTTCAGTGGCTTTTTTCAAATTAGGAGAGGTGAATCTTTTTCGATCTAAAAATTCATTTTTAACAGCGAATGAAAAAATAGCATTCACTCGTCTATATATAGATAAAAGAGTACCTTCTTTAAATCCTTCATTTATCAAAGGATCAATTAATTCTCTTTGGATAATTAAATTATTCACACTTTTTATTTTAATTCGCCCTATAGAACCTAATACATATTTATCCATCACATAAATATGATTTCTTTCAGAAGTTGGCTTCCAATTCGTTTTATTAGCTTCAATATATATTTCATTTAGTTGTTCGACTGTTAAATTATCGTTTTCAACAAAACTTGCATTTCCGTCTAATATCGCAGCCTTTACTTCAATTAATGCTCGTTCAGCTTTTTCGATTGTATCAAAGTTTCGTTCCGTTTTTTCTCGTCTTTTATTGCTGCTGTCATAATATTTATATCGATATGCAAATTTTTTCTTACCTTTTTGTTTATACCAATAGATACCATCTATTTTTGTTTTTGTCATTTTTTCACGAGCCATAATAATCACTCCTTCATGGAACGAATGTTCTATTTAATGGTATTAAAATAGCTCCTTATACTTCAACTTTACCAGTTCAACTGGTACATGGTGTAAAGAAGCTATATCAAAGATAGTCATTTGATGATATGTATCAAATAAATTTTCATCAGGTATTAACAGCTCAGCTGCAAAACGATTTGCTTCACGTTCTATCTTATCTACGGAAAACAAAGTATTTTGGCGCATGAAAGGGGTGTTTATTCTAGGGTGTAACAATGCATGTCCTAACTCATGCGCACAAACTAATAATTTTTGCTGGTCATCTAGGTTACAATTAATAACAATATATTGATTCCGACGATCATATTTGTAGTAACCTCGAATTTCTTCATGTAAATTATGAAAAAAGACATGGATATTTAAACACTCAGCCAATTCATATGGACAATCAGTTCTAAATTTCTGTTTAAGGTGTAACACTTTTTCTCTAATCCACATGTAATCACTTCTCTTTTTCTATCTTTCGCAAGCCCAGCCATCTTTGTCCCGATCATGTTTAGAAGCATAAGCAGGGTGGTCTTGTCCAACACCCGAAGGATAAACTTTTCTTAATTCTGTGCAATTCTGATAATACTCATTTCCACTAGAAGTTGCTCTGGGATTTGTAGTAGTACTATTATTAGAAACAGTTTTTGTAGGAGGTGTGTCTAGGTCTCCCTTGGTTGTACCTTCTGTACCATAAGCCCATAAACCTTTATTTTGATTTCGTGCTTCACGAGCGAACGAAACAAAGTGTTCACTGTAAGTGACATCGGGGTTATAAGTAGATGGTTCTGCAAAACCGTCAAGTACTAACTTAGCATTGAACATTTTTGAACGGATTTCATTTTCATTTTTTAAGTCAGTTGGTATCTCAGTCCATACTATCCTCAATAACCTTCCGTATTGATCTGTCTCCGACACATCCTTTTGCAAGTACACTTGTTTACCTTCTAACTGAGATTTAGTGAAGTTACTTGCTTCGGTTCCATAGGTTTCAGTTCTAGTAGTTGACTCTGGTGTATTCACACCAATTAAACGAACTTTATTGCCATCTGATAATTCAACTGTATCTCCATCAACTACCCTCGAAATAGTGGCCGTAACCAACCCTAGATTCAATAGTTTTTCTTTTAATAGCTGTTCTTCTGCTTTTTTCTTCTCTTGTTCTTGTTTTTGAATCTCTTCATCAGATTGTTTATTATCAGTTGCTACAACAGGTAAGGTTTCTTTTTGCTTTTTTTCTTTTTCAATAGCGATTGTGGCTTTTTCTTTATCTATTTCTTCTGTTGCTGGTTCCGTGAGTATAATAGCTATAATCCAACTAAAAGCAAAGCCAGCTGCTATTATTAAACCTGGTCTCGAAAACGTTACTTTTCCTTTGCTTTGTTGGAATTTTTGGTATATCCCGAATACTATTAATATAATTCCAATCCATACTAATGGGGAAACACCTACTAAACCTAGTGTTATTAAAGAGAAGAATACTAGTAATAACCATTTAACAACTTTCATTTTGCACCTCAAGACTTTAGTATTTTATCTTTTTCAATTAAAAATTCTTCTTCAGTTAAGACACCTTGTTCTTTTAATTTGGCTATTTTTTCTAGTGCACTATATTTATCTATGTTTGTGTTTCTAGATGAAGTAGATTTTGTAGAATTTCTATTAATAATTGAATTTCTTGATAGGTTAATCTGTTCTGTGACAATAGCAACAAATTGATTAAAGCGTTCATTCCGGATAATATCATCAAATTTCTTACGACTTCTACCCATGTCGATGTACATTTCTTTTTCAAAAAAACCATCATTTGCTTGAGCTATACCATTCATTTTTCTGTAATCAAATTCTTCAAAGAATTGTCCATACCCTGCACCAGAAGAGACGAAAACAAGTCGTTGATTAGTTGCAATTAGTAAACCTTTTATTTCTCGCTTTTTTGTTTTGTCATATTCTGCTTTTATAGAATGTAATACTTGCTCATTCACTTGTAAAACGACACTCTCGAAATATTGAATGGTTCCTTTATACATAGCAAAATCAAAACCTGTTCCAAAACCAAGACCAATATATTTTTCTTGTAATGCTTTGTCTTGGGCATTTTTAGCATCACGCTCACGCTTTTTATCTTCATATTCTCTTTTTCTTATTTCTTCCTGCCTCTTCATTTCTGCTTGCTTTTCCATTTTTCTAATTCGATCAGCTTCTAGTTCATCAGGTGTCTTATTTTGCGTTCCTAGTAATTTCTTAAAGAAACTCATATGCCCAGCCCCTCCATAAAAGTATAAATATTACAAAGATTATTAATAAAAAAAGGCTTCTACTGCCTTTTATTTATACTTATTTGGTGTATATTTTTTGTTGATCCTTTGTGTTGTTCTGTAGATATGCTCCATTGATTCTATTAGAGATTCTTTTGCTTCTTCTGATAAAGGTTCTCCATCAAAAGCTAATGCATCTGAATGCTCAATATCTTCACTAAATTTTTTTAATAATTTTCCAATATCATGTTCATCTTTTTCAGTTAGTCGCGAAACATAATAGGTCGATTTATTATCAGAAACATAATCTGTTGTAGTATCTGTTTCAAGATATCCTGCTATTTCCATTAGCTCAGTGTAATCAACTTTTAATGCACGAGCTATTTTTTCAATTGTTTGAGGTTTTGGAGTACCACGTTTCCCAGTCTCAATACGAGAAAGTTGCGCAGCACTTATTTCAGCATATAAAGCCACTTGATTCAAAGTCATATTTTTTGACTCTCGAATATTCTTTATATAATCTCCAAACTCATTCATAAACAATTCACCTCCGTAAAGCATCTATATCAAAATTCTAAAGCTCTTAATTACCAAAAGGCAATTTATTTAGAAATTTTTTTACCAAAAGTGTTGCCAAAAGGTAAAAAATGATTTATATTATTACCATAAGGTAATTACCAAAAGGTAAAGAGGGTGGTGATAACATGAAAACTTATGTAAACAGTGTAAAAGTGAAGGTTGATTTTTTAAATGCATACTTAAAAGACAATAACCTTACTGAAAGTGAGTTTGCAAAAATCATTGGTGTTGCTCATAGTACTGTGAACCGTGTGATGAACGGCAAAAGAAATCCTGGTGGAAAATTTATTACTGGTGTTTTATCAAACTTTGAAGACTTAAAATTTGAGCAAGTTTTTACTTATATTAACAAATTACCAAAAGGTAATAAAACGGCATAAAAATATTTTGCTTTTATGCTTAATTGACAAAAACAAATTAGGAGGATTTTTATGAATCAACTACAATTATTCGATTTTGAAAACCAAAAGGTCCGGATTTTAAAAATAAATGAACAACCTTGGTTTGTAGGTAGAGATGTAGCTTCAGTTCTTGGTTATAGCAAACCTCAAAATGCCATTATCAAACATGTTGATGAAGATGATGCCCTTAAACGAGGCATCACCGATTCACTCAATCGGGTACAAGAAACAACATTGATAAATGAATCTGGTTTGTATAGCCTAATTCTTTCATCAAAACTTGAATCAGCAAAACGATTCAAACGGTGGGTAACATCAGAGGTTCTTCCATCAATACGTAAAGATGGAGGTTATATTGCTACAGACGAAAATGATGACGAAGCATCAATCATGGCAAAAGCTTTACTCATCGCTAATAAAACTATTGAAAATAACAAGAAAAAAATCGTTGAGCAACAACTAATAATTGAAGCTCAGAAACCAAAAGTTTTATTTGCAGATGCTATACAGGCAAGTGAAACAACAATTTTAATTGGTGAGTTCGCCAAAATCCTAAAACAAAACGGTGTAGATGTTGGGCAAAAACGTCTATTCGAATGGTTAAGGGAAAATGGCTATTTAATCAAACGTAAAGGGTCTGATTATAACTCTCCAACACAAAGATCAATGGAACTAGGTTTGTTCGAAATTAAAGAAACACCAATACATCACAATAGTGGCGAGATTTCCATAAGCCGAACAACAAAGATGACTGGTAAAGGACAAGCTTACTTCATCAACAAATTTGTTCACAAAAGAGCCATGTGAATAAGACATTCTGTTAGCAACTTAAGAAAGGAGCAACTATATGTCAACAGAAAGCGTATTGGTCAAAACACTTTTTGAAATGTCAGGTATTACTCCTGAAACAGTAAATCAAATGTTGATTTCGATTGCTAATGATGCAGCTAAACCACTTATTTTGTTTTGGGATATAAACGACATCATAAAAGCGACTACATTCAGTCGTAAGTTTTTAGAGGACCATATTTTAAATGATCCACGTATACAAAGATATGAGCGCCAACGTGAAAAAGGCGGTAAACGTATCTGGCTAAGAGAACCAACAGCAAAATCACTTCAAGAAATCATTATGAATGAATGGAATTAATAGAAGAGGCCAGGGCAAATGGCCTCAAGTCAAACTACCAATCTAGTAAAAGAGGTAGGGCAACTACCTCTTATCACTATATTAAGTTAACTTGGTAGAAATTAGTATTCCTTCATGGAATATATTCTAAATTGGAATAAAGGGGCAAATGAATATGGTTGCAGATTTCGTGAAAGTCGGAAAGATGTTAAAAAAATTCCGCGTCAATGCAAATATTACTCAGGAGGAAATGGCAGAAAAATTAAATAGTACACAATCAGCTGTCAGTAAATTAGAAAGTGGCAGAAAGACAATAGATATTTTCACTTATGCTAAATGGTTAAAAATTACCGAATCTGAGTTTGCTGGAACAGCAATGATGCTTGGAGTGGAAGTAGCAAATGTTCTTACACACTTATCACAAACGGTTCCAGCGATAGTAGGAGGTTTTGCATTTTGGATCCATTAAAACTTATCGAAACTCAAATAACTAAAGAAAAATTGTGTGTGGATGACTTGGTAAAGGAAGTTGCACTCCATACAAAAGTTGGGCGCTATCAACTAGCTGCAGAACGAGGTCGTGATATGCAAAACTCAATTATTCGTATCCAACAACTGGAACGCCAAAAGGAATTGTACTTATATGCTGTGGAATCGGTGAGTAAAAATCGTCGTGAGGTTATCAATTTATAGGAGGGAAAAGCATGAACATTAAAGCAGGGGATTGGTTACATCTAAACAAAAAGATTCGTAGTTTAATGCTAGAAAAGAAAGCTAATCTGAAGTTTTTGGCAAATAAAAAAGCTGCTTAACCTTTTTAGCGAGGGGTTAAACAGCCAACTACAATACAAACCTATTATACCACAAAATCAGACGCTTGCGAGAACAATCTCGCTTCCGTCCAGCAGTTCATAATCCTCAATACTTTGGTTGGTTAGCCAAACATTATGGGCTGCTTGATGGAACTAGCAATCTACTTATATAAACCGAGCCAGTACGCCATGACCATTTGCGAGCGACAGCCGATAGGCCCCAGTTGCGATGACAGTTTTGTAGGTAGATTGGTGGATATGCCATCAAATACATACAGAAAGAAGGTGAGAACATGAACTATCAAGTGGAAAATCCGATGGTGCTTGGCACTATTGAGCCAGTCAATAAGGTACCAACATTTCGTTATGTAGAGGTTGTGAAAGACTTTCGAGACATTTACGGCAGCTTAATCGTTTACAACGACGATTACATGGAGTTTCCAAACGGTGATATTGTCCACATGGATAACATTCATACGTACCTTGAGGATCATTACAATGCGGTATTTTGTACAAAAAAATAAACCACTTGGCAGAGTGGCTTAGAAAAACGTTTTTACCATCATATCACGAAAGGAAGTAATTTGCATGGTTTTAGCAAAAATTACGACTACTGATATGAGTCGTGACGAGTGGTTAGACGCTCGTCGCGCTGGTATCGGTGGGTCAGATGTTGGCGCAATTATGGGATTCAATCAATATAAAAGTGCTTACCAATTATTTTTAGAAAAAACAGGTCAATTCTATGAAAAAGTGGAAAATGAAGCAATTCATTTCGGTAATAAGTTTGAGAATTTAGTTGCAGAAGAATTTGCAGAGCGCACAGGTAAAAAAGTGCGTCGCATGAATAAAATGTTGGTCCATCCAGAACACCATTTTATGCTTGCTAATCTTGATCGCGTAGTTGTTGGTGAGCGAGCTGTACTTGAATGTAAAACGGCTAATGAGTACTTGAAAGGTGAATGGGAAGGTGATGAAATACCAGCTAGTTATTTATGCCAAGTCCATCATTATTTAGCTGTTACTGGCTTTGAAAAGGCTTATATAGCCGTTTTATTAGGAGGCAATAAATTCGTCTGGAAAGAAATCGAACGTGACGAGGAGTTCATACAGATCCTTATCGAAAGAGAAAAAGACTTCTGGGAGAATCATGTTTTGAAGAATGTTGCTCCACCAATTGATGGCTCAGATGCAACAAACGACTTAATCAAAAAAATGTACCCACAAGATGACGGGACAGCCATTATGCTCACAAAGGATGATGATGTTCTACTGGATGCTATCGACTCCATTTCAAGCGAAATCAAAGCGTTAGAACAGCAAAAGCAAGAGTATGAGAATAAGTTAAAACTCAAGCTTGAAAACGCTGTAGAAGGGCATACACCACGCCATAAAGTAACTTTTAAAACAATTGTCTCTAATCGTATAGATAGCAAGCGCTTAAAGGAAGAAGTGCCTGAAATCTACGAGAAATACACAAAACAGTCTAAGTCTAGAAGATTCAACTATAAAAAATTGGAGGCTTAATAAATGGCAACTACAAATGAGTTAAAAGCACAGGCACAAAATCAAGTACAAAAGCAAGTTTCTCCTGAAACTTCCTTAAATGCTTTGCTAAAAAAGATGGGTCCTGAAATTCAACGTGCTCTACCAAAACATATGGATGCTGATCGTATCGCTCGAATCGCTTTAACAGCAGTTCGCACGACGCCAAAGCTACTGAAATGTGATCAAATCAGTTTTGTGGCAGCACTTATGCAATCAGCTCAACTAGGAGTGGAGCCAAACACTGGACTTGGACAAGCCTATTTAATTCCTTATGGAGGCAAAGTACAGTTCCAACTAGGATATAAAGGTTTAATAGATTTAGCTGTAAGAAGTGGACAATATAAGGCAATTTATGCTCATGAGGTGTATCAAGAAGATAAATTTTCGTTTGCATACGGATTGCACAAGGATTTAGTGCATGTTCCTTCAACCAATCCAGAAGGTGAGCCTATCGGTTATTATGCAGTCTATCATTTAAAAAACGGTGGATATGACTTTGTTTATTGGACTAGGGAACGTATAGAAAAGCATGCCCAAAAGTTCTCTCAAGCTGTTCAAAAAGGTTGGACAAGTCCTTGGGAAACCAACTATGACGCAATGGCTAAGAAAACTGTACTGAAAGAAGTATTAAAGTATGCACCTAAGTCGATTGAACTGCAGAAGGTCGTAGAAGCTGATGAAACTATAAAAACTGAGGTTTCAGAGGATATGAGTGATGTTATCGATGTAACGGAATACTCAGTTGTTGAAGAAGATTCAACGCAAGAGGAATTAATCATTGAGCAGTAACGTACCGCACAAAGTCCTTCTGCCTACTTGGATATTCCAACAGGCTAAGGATAACGATGAAATCAGACGCTTGGTGCTGCAGTACATGACTAGGTATCCAAACTATCGAGTTACTAAAGTAAATGGTAGTTTTGCAGTTTGTGAGAGGTTAGATGGGTTTTTATAAAGGGGTGATAATTTGAAATACGAATTGGTACCACTTGAATTAGTTGATGCACAAGCATTTGTAGAAAAGCATCATAGACACAATGTAGCACCACATAGAGATAAATTCAGGATTGGACTTGCTTTAGGTGATGAGTTAGTAGGTGTCGTGATGGTGGGACGCCCTGTAGCTCGACATAATGATGATGGCTGGACACTAGAGGTAGTTCGCTGTTGTGTTTTAGATGGGCATAGAAATGCTTGTTCAAAATTATATGCTGCAGCTTGGCGAGCAGCACGAAATATGGGTTATCAGAAGTTAATTACTTACACACTTATATCAGAGCCAGGTACTTCATTAATTGCGGCAGGTGCAAAAGTGATTGGACAAACACAGGCACGTCCTAAAGGATGGGATACACCTAGTAGGCGTAGAAAAATGGCAGAACGTTACCCTACAGAACAAAAAACAATTTGGGAGTTTTGCTAAAGATCAAGTCTGTGATTAATAATTCGAATATTGCGAATATGGAGGACTGAACGTGAACAAAACTATTAGATTAAAACTTGAACAAATTCGGAAAGAGATCATCAAAGAAATTATCGCTCAAAAAAATAATCAACAACTAGATACAAACACAGCTTTTAAATTTATTCAACAAATCAATAATGCGACTTATAAAGATCTGCAATCTTTAGCTGTAGAAGCTGTAATTCATGATAAAAATGTTAGTTATTTATTTATCGATGGCACACCACTGCCATTTTAGGAGGGGCGAGGGCAAATGGCTAAATACAGAAATGTACACACAACTTTTTGGGAAGACGGCTTTGTATTAGATCTAACACCGGAGGAGAAATACTTCTATCTGTATTTGATGACGAATAGCAATACAACGCAATGTGGCATCTACGAATTGCCATATAGAGTCATTGAAATGCACACAGGATATAACCGAGAAACGGTTCAGAAACTATTACAACGATTTGTGGAGTATGGAAAAATCACATACAACGAATCAACGAAAGAAATCATGTTAAATAACTGGGCAAAATACAACTTTATTAACTCACCAAAAGTAAAAAAATGTATCGAAAAAGAGCTGCTTGCAGTGAAACATATACCATTTGTAAGGAGCTATGTTACCTCTTTGGAACAGTTAGGATACCGTATCGATACCGTATCAATACTGTTAGGTGAAAAGAGTGAGCCAAAAGTACCTAACACTAGTAACGGTGAGGGTTCGATACCGTATCCATACCCTATCAATACCTCTTCCATAGACTATGGGGAAGAAAGAGAAGAAGAAAGAGAAAAAGAAGAAGAAAAAGAAGAAGAAGGAGAAGAAAAGAAAGTCGGTCAGTCGGTCGGTCCTTCTACTAATTCTTTTCTTGAAATAAAAAACTTCTTTGACTCAACCATCCGTATTAGCAACTTTACAGACCACAAAAAAATGGACATGCTCCTCGAATTTTATCCAGATCACTTATTGATTATTGAAGCAATAAAGGTCACTGCTGATAACGGAAAATCAAATATTGAATACGTAGAAGGAATTTTAAAGAATTGGGCAATCGAAAAAGGCATCAATACTTATGCCGACTGGCAGTTAAAGGAGGCTAAGCCTAATGGAATCACTAAAGGACACAATGCAAACGGACAGATTTCAGCAAATTCTAAAGTTCATGCAGGAACAAGCATCGATGCCTTCTACGAGCAACTCGAACGAGACAAACAAGCCTGGGGAGGATAAGTGCCCTAAATGTAAGGGTACAGAGTTCGTTTTCTCTCATTACGAAGAAAAAGGGAACCAAAAATACGAAATTCATAAACCTTGTGATTGCCGAGAGGTTAATAGTTGGAAACGTAGATTTAAGAATGCATTGATTCCAGAGGAATTTGTACATGCCAAATTTGATAATTATGTTCGAGAAACAGATATGCAACAGCGAATGTTCTCTATGGTTAAAGACTACTTAGAATCATTCCCTGTTGATCGTGATGCGCTTAAAAAGCAAGGGGCTCAAAACATTGGTTTTATAGCAACTATCGGAGAACAGCGTATACGCTCTTTACCACCTAATGAACGATTAGAGCTAAAGAATCGACATAACAACTTCGGGATAGGTAAGACGCATTTACAAATAGCTTTATCCAAACAATTGATAAAAAAGGGCTTTAATGTGCTGGTTGTATCAGATGTTTCATTCATGGATGAAATGATGGCTGCTAAAAGAATGGATGACAATAGCGAAACGTATTACGGATTATTAAACAACGTGTTATCAGCAGATGTCCTTGTTTGGGATGATGTCGGAAAAGCAAAGTGGACAGAAGCTCGAGAGGGTTTGTATTACCACATTATTGATGAACGTTACAAACGTAAATTACCAATCATTTTTAACAGCAATGAAGATAGAGCTACTATAGCCGAGCGTATTGGATATGCAGGGGCTAGTAGATTGCTAGATAAAAACGGTGAAGTTTTAGAAACGGAAGGTATTGATTGGCGGTTGAAATAATGAGGGGCAACAGCCCCTTGATGGAGGGTGAAGGGATGATAGAAAAAGTGAAAGTTAGTCGTGAGATTGCAGAAGCTGCAGAGATTTGTAGTGCGTTCAGTCGAGCAATGTTAATTAGTGATGTTTCGTCTATTTATGCAGGGTTTACCATGGCAGATAAATCTTCTACCAGATTAGCTAAATTGTTAGTTAAAGATAATTACGAACTAGAAGATGCCATTCAAATTTGCTTTGGCGAGTATGAAGTTAAAGAAACGCCAGTAGAAAGATTCAATTACTTTTACGATAAGTATTCACAATCTGACATTTTATTCAAAAAAGATTTCTTGGGTGGCATGTTGGCTGTAGCTGAATGGTTTGATCTACCAGTGAAAGGACGTGAATGAGTAATGAATCAAGAACAGTTGAATGCCATTAAAGAACGTGCAGCGAAGGCTACACCAGGACCGTGGGTTATTGAAGAGTCACGATTCGGAAGTTTTAACGCTGCTAGTGTCAATGAAAACTATGACTTGCCAGCATGTTTAATGAAAGCGAATGACGCAGATTTCGTTACAAAAGCTCGTGAAGATGTGCCAGCGCTTGTTGATGAGGTTGAGTATCTACGCGGAATGCTTAGAGATACAAGAAGAATTGTACGTCAAAAAGTGAAAGGAATTAAAACATTACAGAATGCTTGTAAGAAACATAAGGCAAAGCAAGAAGCGCTTGAATTTCATTTGAAAGTATCTATCAGGCACGCAGAAGAATTAGACGAAAGTCTAGAAGCTGAAGTTGATGAAAATGAACAGCTGCGCGAAGTAGTAAAAGAATTTATAGATTATTGGGCTACTACAAACGATGCCAGACCCTTGTTGGAAATTGTAAAAGATGCATGTCAGGCACTAGGTGGTGAAGCAAAGTGAATCCAACATATTTAGGCTTCGGTGTTACACCGTACGCAGTTATCATTTGGCGTGACAGGGATGAAGATAAGTCCAAAACAATTTGTTATGACGAGCTGGAGGTACAAGTTGCGCTGGCTATGCATGCTGATCCGAAAGGCTTTTATCACCAGTATGAGCCGAGGGTTTACTACACGGCACAAGAACAGGAGTTGATTGCATGAGACGACGTAACGGCATTCCAATCGACATTCCTAGTGCTCGTAAGTCAGTGCCGAAAGTTAAAGCGCAAAAGCCAAATGAATACAACCAGTACAACGTGTATGTGACTATGTTCAAACATGAGAATGGACAAAATGTTTGGACAATCGTTCCTATGGCGCATCCAGATTTTAAACAGTTGAAAAAGGCTGGCTATCGAATCACTGAGAAGTGGGATAAGAGGGAGGTTTCAGCATGAGTAGAGAGATTAAGTTTCGGGCTTGGGATGAAATAGGTGAATGGATGGGTGATGTAACTAGTATTGATTTTGATGAAAGAACAATTTTTATGACAACTAGATGCATTGATGATGAGAATTGCTTCGAGTTAGATAAAACACCAGTTATGCAATACACAGGCTTAAAGGACAAGAACGGCAAGGAGATTTTTGAGGGGGATATTATCACGGGTAAAGGTATCCAAGGTGTTATCAAATGGATACCAGAACATTGTGGATTCCTTATACACGAAGAAATGGGTTATACATTTATCGATGCAGGGAATGCACCAGCGACCAGTTATGAAGTCATTGGCAACATTTACGAACACCCAGAATTATTGGAGGCAACATCATGATTAACCGTGTAATTTTAGTTGGCCGCCTTACAAAGGATATTGATCTTTCATACACACCACAAGGCATCGCGAAGGCTCAATTCACATTAGCAGTTAACAGATCGTTCGCTAATCAGAGTGGTGAAAGAGAGGCAGATTTTATCCAGATTCAAGCTTGGAGAAAGCAGGCAGAGAATGCAGCTAACTATCTAAAGAAAGGGTCGCTGGTTGGAATTGATGGAAAGCTACAGTCTGGTTCGTATGAGAGAGACGGGCAAAGAATCTATTTTACGAACGTTGTAGCAGACAGTATTCAGTTTTTAGAGCCGAGAAACAGCGCAGGAGGCTCACAGAGCGCATCGAACTACGAATCTAGTACAAATACAGGTGAAACGTATCAAGGCGGTTCACAAGGGCATTATGGCGGTAATAACAACCAGCCAAGTTATACAAGGGTCGATGATGATCCATTTGCTAATAGTAAGGGCCCGATTGAGGTGGATGAAACAGATCTCCCCTTCTAAATAAATAATCGAGGTGATAGAAATGGTACCACTAAAGAAAATCACTAAGGCTAGAACAGCGAAAGAGTTAGAGCGAATGATTGCGGATGAAACGGAGAGAGGTTGGAATGTAGCAAGTAAAGTTAATCATTTTCCGTATCATTCAAGACCATATCAAATACTAATGACATTTGAAACAGATAAGGAGCATGTGAATTTATGAACTTAACAAATCCATCTTCTTGAGATAAGGAGGGCTAATGTGAAAATAACTAAGATTGTATTTTGTGAGTGTGGTGCTAGATCTAGTAGGAATGTTCCGGATTATAAAAAAACATTCGAAAATATTTACGCGCTTTATCAAAACGGCTTCTTTGGAAAATGCAGTAAATGCGGTGAGAATGTAAGTCCAAAGAAATTTTGGGCCGGCAAAGTTAAAGGTAAGCCAATGATAGAAAAATTTTCGAAAATGTATGTTGTTAATGAAGAAAACGGTTGTTGGGAGTGGTCAAGAACTGTTAACCCAGGAGGATACGGGATGTTTTATGAAGGTTCGTATCCAGAGGTAGCAACACGGATTTCATGGAAGATATTTAACGGTGAAATACCAAAAGGTATGGTTGTTTGCCATAAATGTGATAATCCGAAATGTGTAAATCCAAATCATCTATTCTTAGGTACCCAAAAAGACAATATACATGACGCTATGAAAAAGAATAGATTTCAAAAAGGAATTAAAAACGGAAGAGCGAAATTAACCCAAAAACAAGTAGCAGAAATTAAATTTGGTGACAAACAATTTAATACTAAGCAAGAAGAAGCAGATTATTACGGAGTCTCTAGACGCACAATTTATGCGATTAGAAAAAGATTAATTTGGAAGGATGATAACCATGGATATCAAAAAACTATTTGAAACACAGGCAGCATTGGACGAGCACATCATGCAGGAACATCCAGAACTACGAGGGCAAAACAATCTTGATTGGAAACTACTTGCGCTGCAGGTTGAGCTAGGTGAATGTGCTAATGAATGGCGAGGGTTCAAGAAGTGGAGTAAGGACCAGGAGCCAAGAACAGCAGTAGTTTGTCTTTGTGTAACGTGCCAAGGTACAGGTGATGAAAATTATGAAACGGTCACAGAGGATGCGGAATCAGGCTGTAAACATGAATTCATGAAATGCGAAGAATGTAATGGAACAGGCGAAATCGGCTATAGAAATCCACTTCTTGAAGAATACGTTGACTGCTTGCATTTCATTTTGACGATAGGATTAGAAATTGGATGTACACCAATTATTTGTGATGTAGCGTTAACGGTACCTGATTCGGATATTACAAATCAATTTATCTACCTTATGGAAGAACCATTTAAAATCAAACAAAATTTACGGTTCAAGGATATTCATAAAAATAAAAGTGCTTTGGCTTTGAACACAGCATTTTCTAATTACCATAGAATGCTAGGTATTTTTAAAGGTTTAGGTGAAATGCTTGGCTTCACATGGGAGCAAGTCGAAGAATCTTACTATGCTAAGAATAAGGTGAACCACGCTAGACAGGAGAGTGGGTATTGATGCAAACGGACATTACAAATGCACAGGTATCAATATTGCTAGAAATAGATGGGCAAGTACATTTAGTTGGTTTTGACAAAGAACATCTAGAAGTAATCACTAAGATGATTAAGATGGGTGTTGAATTAGCTATTCCAACTAGTAAGTCACAAGAACAGTTAAATGAATTTTTGAATTACAACAAATAAAAATTACCGAGGTGCCACATGAAAGAATACGCACTTTACAAAGGTGAGCAAATGGTTGCTATAGGAACGATAAAAGAAATTGCTGCAGAACGTGATGTTAAGCCAGATACGATACGATTTTACATGTCAGGTGTCTATCAAAGACGTGCTAAAAGCAAAGTAAATAACAGATTACAGCTCATTAAACTTGAGGATTAGCGAGGTGAACCCATGGAACAATTTGAACTGGATTTAGGTGTTCCGATCGATGAAAGTAAACTGGATCCTAACCCAATGGTGAATGTAAATGGCTATGGTCCAGAAGGTAAACGGTGCAAACATTGTAAACATCTATTTGCTAGGAGATATGCAGGAACCTATTACAAATGTGGTCTACGACAAAATACAAATGGTGCTGCAACAGACCAACGCGTGAACTGGAAAGCTTGTAGTCAATTTATAGAACGATAATATACACGCTGCTGGTAGAACGGCATTAGGTTGTTTTATCAGCAGACTTCTAAGAGTGCTAACAGGAGGGCAAACATGAACGTACTCACATTTGAAATACCAGGAGTCATTCAACCGCAAGAACGACCAAGATTTAGTAGACATGGCAAGAAGGTTGTCACACATGATGCTCCAAAGAGCAAAGACTTCAAAGATTTCGTGAAGCTCGTAGCACATCAAAATAAGCCACCTGAATTGATTACAGAGCCGATAAAGCTACAAGCTGATATTTATCTCATGCCACCAAAGAAATATCATACAGGACCAAAGAGAGCGCTTATAGCGAGTGGTGATTTATTACCTACAACAAAACCTGATCTTGATAATTTAATCAAAGGCATCAAAGATGGTTGCAACAAAATCATTTGGCATGACGATTCGCAAATAGTTGAAATGAATGTACGGAAGTTTTATTCAGAGCAACCGAGGGCAGAGGTGACAATTGAATGGGGTGCTTAACAGTACGTAAGGAAGTTAAACAGCGTAGAGCCAGGCTAATCAATCAACAGGACCATATAGCTTATCTCAAATGCAAAGGATGTCCGAAACGTGCTGCATACGATCCTGCTAAAAAGTGTCAAGGTTGCAAGGTTTATCGAGAACTAAGAGGCATTGGAAAAGAGCTGGAGCAGATTAGTCGTTTGCGTAGGTGGAATAAGTAGATGAAATAAAAAAGCCTCGAGTTGGTACTGGGGGTACGCCACTCGAGGTTAACACAAATTTCATTAAGGTTATAAATAGTATAACTATTCTGATAATTGTTGTAAATGGTATTTTTAAAAATTTCTGGTAGGAAGGTCCGATTGTATGAATAATTACATCGTATGTTCTAGTCGTTTGATACCTTCGAAAGTTAAAGGGAACTTACCAGATGTTCTGTATACCTATATAGCCAATGATTCACATATAGGATGGCATTACACACTAACAAACAATCGAGAAAATGCGTATGTGTTTGATGAATCAGAAAAGGCAATTGCTGAATTTATATCTGATTGTTGGAAGATGCAAATAAAGAAACTGATTTAGTGAACATTTGAAATAAAATGTGCAGCAAGGAGTGAGGACTTGAAACAAGTAAATGTAATATCAATCAGTGGTGGCAAAGACAGTACAGCAATGTGGCTCTTGGCACTAGAACGAGACACACCAAACTTAAAAGTGGTATTTAGCGATGTTGGACACGAACATCCTGAAACCTATAAATATATTGATTATCTTGAAAAAGAATTAGGACCTATTACAAGAATTAAACCTGATTTTAGCCAGCAGATCATACGAAAACGTGAAGTAGTCGATACGAAATGGCGTAAAGATGGTGTATCTGAAACCATGATCCAACAGGCTTTAGAGGTACTGCATCCTACAGGAAACCCATTTTTAGATTTATGTATGTGGAAAGGTCGTTTCCCTTCAACGATGGCGCGATTTTGCACGGTTGAACTAAAAGTAAGACCGATGTTTGACCAAGTATATGTACCGATTTTTGAGGAAGGGAATCATGTTGTAAGTTGGCAAGGCATAAGAGCTAATGAAAGTTTGAGCCGATCTAAAATGGTCGAAACAGAAGAAACACCAGAAGGGTACACAATCTATCGGCCAATACTCAATTGGGATGTATACGATGTATTTAAGCAGCATGATAAGCACGGTATAAAGCCAAACCCACTGTATAAACAAGGTATGGGACGAGTTGGTTGTATGCCATGTATTAATAGCAAAAAAGAAGAATTGTATGAGATTGCTAGACGATTCCCTGAAGAAATCGATAGGGTAGCACGCTGGGAAGAAATTGTTTCAAAAGCATCTAAGCGTGGATCAGCAACGTTCTTCACTAGTGATGACAGAGGTCATGGAATCCACGATGTTGTTGAATGGTCAAAAACAACTTATGGGGGGTACAATATGACCTTTTGAAACTGATGGAGGAAGTACCAGTATGCTCAAGTCAGTATGGGTTGTGTGAGTAATCGAACAATATGGTGCAGTTGAAGATGCAACTGCACCAGTAAGTGCCTATGATTAATTACGTTTGCAGTCAGTACCGTATAAGGAGACATCTACATTAAGGAATGCAATAGGATGAAATTTTACCATAACCAAAACTCTAATCCTTGACAAATAATTAATTTGTCTAGCCATGTTTCAAAGTTCATGTTTAATTTTAATGCATATTCTACAGGTTCATCGGCTTGGAAACGAATTAGATAATCGCTTTCTCCATCCTTAACTTTTGAAGAATCAATAAAAATATAGTCTCCATTATCTATGGAAATTGGGTACCAATTTTCAGGTACATCATCGAGGTATTCCACGTACTCTTGATGAATTCCATCAAGATTTAGTAATTTATATCCACCTCCATATTTAACATCTGAAAAGAGGTGGGCTCCATTATGTAGAAGAAGGAATTCTTTATAGTCATCCGGAAGATGCCATCCTGTTTTTTCAGTAAATTGATTTATTTCTTCAATTGATGCCGGACTGTTAAATTCGAATTCAACATTATATATATAACCTTCTTCTCTTTGAACAACTAGAGAATTTTCTGAATCTAGGCGACTTTGTAAGGCTTTCAATGATTTTACAATAAAACTGTTCAAAAACATACCTCCTCAGTATTTCAATAGAATTGTGTAAAGGAACGTTAAAAATACAAATGGGAAATAGAATTTAAATAGGTGTGAAGAATGGTGAGTTTAAAGAAATTGCTTTGAACAATATATTAAAGGATTTTCTGGACATTGTATATCAAGAATTTTGCTGCACAATATGAGGAAATTACGCAGTAAATAGAAAAAGCCGCAGCGTCTTCACACGCTACAGCAAAGAATTGGTTCATGCCCTTCGGCTAGTCAGATAAGTCATTATACCACAACTTAGGAGGGCAAACCTATGTTAAAAGAGAATACACAACTAAATCGCTACCAACTAGACAAGGCAATTAAGAAGTACCATGACAACATGTGCAAGTACATGAGGATGAAGGATGAGCTTGATTCATTAACAGCTGCAGCATCTACAACAAAGTATGGTATTGAGGCAACAATGCCGAAAGCTGTTGGAAGTACAAGTGATCCAGTGCATGCACATGTTCAAATCAGAGCATCACGAGAAGTGCGCATCAACAAAATTAAAGATGAATTGCTATCGGTTCAAAATCTAACAGACAAGGTTACTGGTGACATTGAACAAGAAGTACTTTTCTGGTTGCTAGAGGGTATGCCTTTCCGTTGGATTGGTGCAAAGCTTAATATGAGCCATACAAGTGTACAACGAGTGAGAGAACGAGTTATTGATATGATGATGAAGTGACCTTCGGGTTACTTCACATTATTTAGTATTTAAAGTGTACAATCCGTTCTCTAGCATTATTAAATCATCATAATTTTTGGTATGGTATCGTTTTTCAGCATTAGCACAACATCGATATCGAATATGAATTTCAATAGTCTTTTCGGAAGAACTGGCACCATTACGAAGCATGTAGTCTTTTATTTCTTGAATAGAGAATTCATTCTTTCCTTTGGAAGAAATTAAGTTTTTGAAGGCAATTAGAAGTTCGTCACGACACTTTTTCTTTTCAGTTAGCAATTAAATCACCTCTTACATGTATTTGAGAATAATCTAACAGATTTTAGATAAATGCGTAAGTAATTGGAGAGGTGTGATTTGAGTAGTGTGATTAAAAGAATAGGTGTTACAAATGTTCCAAATGTGCCAAGTGTGACAGATGTTCCAAATGTTCCAAACGTATCATTTTAAATAATATACAGTGTAAAATGAAGGGGAGGTCGGACAGGTAAATGTTTCTTCCCTTGGTATTTTTCAAATCAATAAATTACCAGGACAGACAGACCGACGACCGACCAGCGCTCGACAGACTAGTTCGGAGCGTGACAAACTTGGCCGGCCCGTATTTTTTAAGAGATTAGGTATCTTAATTAATATAAAAGGCTAAAAAATGCTGAAGGAGTGGTTTTTATGTGAACTTCGTCCACTTTCCATAATTCAGTCAAACTTACTAGCAACAAAGTGCACGGAAATGCACTATAAATCTAAAACACAATTCGCTTTACAAATAATAACGTGGTGTCGCTCTACCACGAGTCGCAAGTGAGCATTCGACAATTAAATATTTTACCGCAGTAGACGAGCCTTATCACTAGCACGGTAAGGCTTTTTATTATGCTTTGGTTCACCATGCACCAGAGTTAAATTAAACGATGGTTCAATATAGAACATCGACTTTTGCTTTGAAAACTGCATCAAACAGCCAAAACACTTTGAGTTGAGGGGGGCGGAGTTTGGTGTGGTTTTGAGAGTATACTTTTATGAAGGATATTAGCTTTCTTTGTCGAATAAATAATGAAAACGATAAAGGGGGTGAATATTGTGTTAATAATAATTAACGGTGTAAAAATTAACGCAAATGTTGAAAAAGTAAATGAAGAAATAAAGGAGTTTCAGGTAGGATTTGAAGTAACAGGAGAGAACAACTTTAATCTGTATTCAACTTTACTTAAAAACGATAAAGTCAGAGTGAAACTACCTGATATCAACTTAGAATATGAATCCAAAATTACTAATCTTGTAAGTAGTCATAAAGGTAATTTGAACGAAAACACTATTGTTTACTTCTCATTCAAAATTAGCGAAATAGTTGATGAAGAAAAAGAATGGACTATGTTTGATGGTCTATTTCATACCGCAATTCACAATTGGACTAGAACAAGAGCATTAGCAAAAATTTTAGAAAATAATAATTTATTGACTAAAGAAGAGTATGAAAAATTAATAGATGAGATTGGAGAATCTGACTTTGAAGAAATGAAAAAATATATATTAGAAGGTAAGTAGCATCCTATTGGGTGCTTTTTATTTTGCCCTGAAAAGTGAGTATCGAGCAGAGTTTCCTCCTCCGCCGACTATTCGGTACTTACTTTTGAGAGTGAAATACATAAATAGGTCAGGTTCATCGTGAACCAGACATGATTCTGGAGGTGGTGTTTATGAGATATGGCTAATTGGGATGAAATAAAAAAGGAGTGGGAAACCACTAAGATTACACTTGCTGATCTTGCTGAAAAGCATGAGATAAAGCTCGGTACACTAAAGAGCCGAAAAAGCCGCGAAAAGTGGTCGAGGGATGCAACTGAAAAGGATGCAACCAAAATAACAAAGGTTGCAACCATAAAAGAGGATGCATCCGATGATGAAGTTATCTATTTTAGTGATGATGACGAAAGTGGCTTAAATGACAAACAACGCTTATTTATTGCTTACTATGTGAAGTGTTGGAATGCTACTAAGGCTTATCAAAAGGCTTATGGGTGTGCTTATTCAACAGCAATGACTAATGGCAATCAACTACTTAGAAATACTAAGATTCGAGAAGGAATCATTAAGGTTCGAGATGGTTTAACCGAGGAAGCGCTGCTTGATAAACGAACGCTAATTCAAAAGTGGATAGATATTGCCTTTGCTGACATTAAAGACTATATGAAATTCGGCAGGCAAGAAGAAGTCATTTACAACGATGATGGTCAACCAGAGTTAGATATGCATGGTAACATCAAAACTTATGCATTTAACTATGTTCATTTGAATGAATCTACTGAAATAGATGGAACATTAATAACCGAAGTAAAGCAAGGCAAAGACGGCATTACTGTCAAACTTGCTGACAAGATGAAAGCTCTTGAGTTTCTTTCAAAGCATATGGATTTACTCAATGAAAACGAGCGTAAGCAGCTACAGAATGAACAATTGAAATTCTCTACCGAAGCTAAACGCATCGAAATAGAGCAATATCGAAAAGACAATGTAGTTGGTTCAGAAGATAATAAATACGCCTACATGACACCAGAACAACGCAAAGAGGCGATTGAACGATTGAAAGGGATGACGAAACAATGAATGCAGAACAAGCCGAAATCGAACTGTTAGATGCACTTATTGAGGAACGAAAATACCTTTCTAGACAATCGTTTTGGGAGTATTGCAAGACACGAGCGCCTGATTTCTACATTGATGGGCGTACACACTTAGAAACAATTTGTGAAACGTTACAGGCATTGTATGAAGGTCGTTTGCTTAATGAAGATGGTGTGCCATACGAAAACATGATTATGAACATACCTCCTCGTCATGGTAAGTCACGTACATTAATTCATTTTTGTGAGTGGGTGCTAGGAGATAGGCAGGAAAACCGTATTATTACTGTATCTTATAACGAGGATTTAGCAACAGCATTTAGCCGTTATACTCGTGATGGGATAAGTGAAGAAAAGATATATCCACATGAAATTGTTTATAGTGACATATTCCCTAATGTAAAGATAAAAAAAGGTGACTCATCATATCGTCAATGGGCGTTAGAAGGACAGCATTTCAATTATAAGGGCGCTGGACTTGGTGGTTCTATTACAGGTAAGGGCGGTAACATTCTAATTGTTGACGATCCAATAAAAAATGCCGCTGAAGCTCAAAATGAAAATGCTCTAGATAAACAATGGCAATTCTTTGTAGATACATTCATTTCTCGACAAGAACAAACGGACCAATCAATTAAAATCGTCAACATGACTAGATGGAGTAAAAAGGACATTTGTGGCCGTATTCTTGAAAGTAAACGTGCTTCTGAATGGTATGTTTTGATGATGCCAGCTATGGATGAAGAAGGAAACATGCTTTGCCCAGAGCTGTTGAATAGGAAAAACTTTGATGCCTTATCCGACTTTATGGATGAGGCTATTTTAAATGCTAACTATTATCAGCAACCTTTAGACCTTAAAGGGCGACTCTATAAAGCATTCAAGACGTATGACGGTGAATTACCTACTTTCAAATCTATTCAGAACTACACGGATACAGCAGATACAGGAGATGACTTCCTTTGCAGTATCGTTTATGGTGCTACTTTTGATAACGAGGCTTATGTGCTTGATGTATTGTATACAAAAGCTCCTATGGAAGAAACGGAACCTGATACAGCTAAGATGCTATACGACAACAAAGTAAATCATGCTTACATCGAATCAAATGGTGGAGGGCGTGGTTTTACTCGTTCTGTAGAGAAAATATTGATGGAAGAACACAACAGCAATTACACATACATCGAGCCTTTCCATCAATCAAATAACAAAATAGCTCGTATTCTATCCAATTCAACATGGGTGATGAATCATATTTATTTCCCTATCAATTGGAAAGATAAATGGCCTGAATATTACAAGGCGATGACTGAGTATCAACGTGAAGGTAAAAACGCTCACGATGATGCTCCTGACGCTACTACTGGCATTGCTGAAAAAATAGGAGTAGGAGAAACATTCAGTTTTGATTAGAAAGAGGTGAATACATGAGTTATTTTCCATACCAGGGTGCCATTACAGACACAGATGTCATCAATGAAAATATAACAACTGGTGCAAATGATTTAATAACAGACATCAAATGGCTCGAGAACGAGATTAATAAGTTTAAAAAGTCAGAGAAGCGAAAGTGGATGCTTACGGGCGAAAATTACTACGAAGGCGAGCAAGAGATATTAAAGCGAGAGCGTTTAGTTATTGGAGAAGGTGGGCGTTTGGAGGTTAATAAAAACTTACCAAATAACAAGATACTAGATAATCAGTATGCCAAGCTTGTTGACCAAAAAGTAAACTATCAACTTGGTAAGCCAATAACAATTGAAACTGAAAATGAAGAGTATTCAAAGAAATTACAAGAGATTTTCAATAAACGATTCCATAGAACAATAAGAAGTGTTGGTCAGGACGCCTTGAATGGCGGTATTGGCTGGTTATATCCGTATTACGATGAAAATAGTGAGTTTGTTATTAAAAGGTTCCAGCCACATGAAATTATTCCATTTTGGAAGGATTCAGAACAGACTATCCTTGATTTCGCAATTCGCGTATATCCTGTAAAGACATACGAAGGTGATAGAGAGGTTGTAGTTGAAAAGGTAGAGGTTTATAGCGCCAATGGTGTGGAACATTATGAGTGGTTCTCAGGACGTCTTGTACAAGATGTAACGAAGGTACTGACATCTTATATCACTATTAATGATGGCGGAAATAAATTAAGTATGAACTGGCAACGAACTCCTTTGATACCGTTTAAATTCAATAACAAGGAAATACCACTTATTAAGCGTGTGAAGTCGCTACAAGACGGCATCAATATCATGTTAAGCGACTTTGAAAACAACATGCAAGAAGATGCACGGAATACACTTCTTGTTCTGTATAACTATGGAGGGCAGAATTTAGGGGAATTTAGGCGAAACTTGGCACAATACGGTGTTGTTAAAGTGGTCCGCAATAAGGAAAACCAAGGCGGTGTAGAAACATTAACTGTTGAAGTTAACCCTGAGAATTATAAGATAATTCTATCACTGTTTAAAAAGGCTTTGATTGAGAATGGACGAGGCTATGATGCGAAAGACGAACGTATGGCTAATAACCCAAATCAATTAAATATTAGGGCCATGTACAGTGAGATTGATCTTGATGCAGATGGTATTGAAACAGAGTTCCAAGCATCATTTGAGGAATTGTTATGGTTTATCAATGTTCATTTAGCAAACACAGGACAAGGGGATTATGAAGATGAATATGTAAATATCATTTTTAATCGTGACATCTTAATTAACGAGATGGAAGTTGTTGAAGTATTAAATAAATCACCTTACTTGTCTGAAGAAACGAAGGTAGCGCAGCACCCTTATGTAAAAGATCCGCCATTAGAGATGCAACGAAACAAGAAAGAACGTCAGGAACGTATGAATGAGTTTGATAATTACGACACCACTTTCCAACAAAAGCAAAACAATGAAATCGCTGAATAAACGAGGTCTTTCTTTTATTCTGTAATAAGTGAGGTGATGAAATGGAATCACAAATAATTAAAACTTATCGAGTGTGGACAGGCGATCAAATGGTTGTATTCACTTTTGATGATTTAATAAAGGAACAAGTAAAGTTACCTAGTTGTTCCAGTAAAGAAATGAGAGCTATTGCAATATCTATCGATGGTGAACTGATTTTTGAAAAGGATATTGTAGAAGGAACTGTGATGAATGTTTTGGGTAAGAGATTTAAAGTACGTGGCGTAATAGTTTATTGTCATAATAATGGTGGTTATGGTGTGTTGCCTTTAAATTTAAGTGACCCGAATAAAAGTTACCCTTTGTTATCGCATCAACTAAAAGTCGTTAGTAATATTCATGAGTTTAAGAATTCAGGTGATATGTTATGGCAAACAAACAAAGAGACTACTGGCGTAAACGATTCGAAATGCTTGAGCAATCACAGCATGAGAAGAATGCGAGTTATTATAAGGATCTCGAGAAAGCGTATATCCAGACTATGCAAGAAATCGAAAAGGATATTGCTAAATGGTATCAACGCTTTGCTAAGAACAATGAAATCACATTAGACGAAGCCAAGCAGCTTCTAAAAAGCAATGAATTACGAGAGTTCCGATGGACTGTAGAGGAATATATCGATTATGGCAAAAAGAATGCAGTAAATCAAAAGTGGATGAAACAACTCGAAAATGCGTCTTCTCGCGTCCATATAAGTCGTTTAGAGAGTTTGCAACTACAATTACAGCAACATGTAGAAAAGCTGTATGGTGGGCAAATTGAGGGCTTTGAGCGACTGATGAAAGAAACGTATCAAACTCAGTACTATCACACAGCATTTGAGGTACAAAAAGCTTTTGAGATTGGCTTTACTCTACAGGCACTTGATGAAACCAAGCTAACGAAAGTAATTAGTAAACCATGGACTGCTGATGGTCAAACATTCAGCCAAAAGATATGGCGAGATAAAAACATCTTACTTAATACACTACACACAGAGTTAATTCAATCTGTTGCTCAAGGTACAGGCCCAGAAAAGATTATTAGCACATTACACAAAAAGCTAGGTTCTCAAAACACACGCTATCAAATTAAGCGTTTAGTGATGACAGAATCGGCTTTTTTTAGTGCTTCGGCTCAAAAGGATGCATTTAACGAGCTAAGTATCGAGCGATATGAAATTATTGCTACGCTTGATGGTAAGACGAGTGATATTTGCCAATCGATGGATGGCAAGGTATTTAAGATGACAGACTTTGAACCTGGTGTAACAGCAAATCCTTTCCACCCTTTTGTCGAACGACCACAGCACCGTATTTTGAAGATGATGTCAGTCAAAGGATTGCTCGTGGTCGTGATGGTAAGGTCTACTACATTGATTCAAAAATTAAATATCCTGAGTGGGAGGCGAGGTTTGTAGCATGAAAATAAAACCGTCCTATATCCTGACAATTGAATATTTAACGCCAAAAACAATCGCTATTTTTATAGACGGTAAATTAAGTAGCATTATTGGTGTGCCAAGGAGTGATGTTCTGTGATTGATTTTCGTGAAAAGAAAGCAATTCGCGATGGCGTTATCACACCAAGGGCATCGTTGGAAGATACTTTAGATCATGTTGAAGATATCGAAATGGTAATAAGCATTATTAAAACGAAAGATGGCACAATCAAAGTAGTTTCATCTGATGGAAGCTCGGTCGAGGCTTTAGGTTTATTAGAATGCGCCAAAGTGGATGTCATTAATGGTATGTATGAAGAACAATAAGTCGTGACTTCACGGCTTTTTAATTTGGTCTTTTTAAAGGCAAGACCATAAAGAAGCGAACACCACCAACAGGCACAGACCTGTATAAAAATGTATGGAGGTAATGAAAATGGATTGGTTAAAAGAATTACTTAAAACTGCTGGTATTGCAGATGATCAGATTGAAACAATTGTGGCAAATGCAGCAAAAGAAGCTCCAAAGCATGTGGTACCAAAAGCAAAATATAACGAGTTGTCTACTGCTAAAAGTTCACTTGAAACTCAATTATCTGAGCGAGATACACAACTTGAAGAATTGAAGAAAGTAGATGTTGAAGGGCTTCAAGCAAAAATCACTGAACTCCAACAAACAAATGAGACATCTAAACAGCAACACGAGCAAGAACTTAAAGATGAACGTTTATCAAGTGCATTGAAATTAGCCTTATCTGGCAAAGTACATGATTCGGACTTAGTTGCAGGACTTATTGATCGAAATACAATCGAATTAAGCAAGGATGGCAAAGTCACTAAAGGACTTGATGAGCAACTTAAATCGTTGCAAGAATCAAAGTCCTTTTTATTTGTGCCAGAAAAGCAACAACCCACATTTAGAGGGTGGAATCCTGCTGGAGGTGCAGACAATAGTGCAGGCACAAGTGATGTAGGTACTAACTTCGCAAAAATAGCGAACGAAAAAGGTTCAAGTGGTTCAGATAAAACCCCTTGGACCTAATTAAAAGGAGGGCTATACATGCCGTATGTAAAACCAATCGAAAAATTCCAACGTGTTAACTTCTTAGCATCATCAAAAGTACAAGCATTTACGTATTTAGTGAGTGATGTAGGTGTAACAGCAGATGCGAATGGAAAGAAAATCGTAAAGGCAGGTACTATCTTACCTAAAAATGATGCAACAGCAGAAGGTGTTTTATACACAGATGTTGATGTAACAAATGGGCCGCAACCTGGTTCTTTGATTGTAGAGGCTTATATCTTAGAAGATCGCCTACCTGTAGCACCAGATGCTGCAGCTAAAACAGCATTAAAAGAAATTAAATTCCGATAATTGGAGGGAAATCAATATGCCAGACATTTTAGAGTTATTTGATCAAAAAACAGTATTAGATTACATGAAAGAGCGAAAGTACCAAACATATGGTATTGGTGAAGCTCTTTTTCCAGAAGTTAAACACGATACACTTGAATTTGAATACCTTGTAGGGGCTAACGAATTGCCTGTCATTGCAAAGGTACACGCTTTTGATACAGAGGCAGAAATTGGTTCGCTAGATGCAGCTAAGCAGGTGTTAGAGGCTGCTTATATCAAGAAAAAGTATCAAATCACAGAAAAAGATTTAATGGCTATACAAAACCCTCGTACAGCACAGGAACAACAGTATTTAATGCAACGTGTATTCAACTTAATCGACAAAGCAGCAAATGATGTACGCGCTCGTGTTGAATTAATGCGTATGCAAGCGCTGGCAACAGGTGAGTTGAAATTAGCATTAAACAGCGCTAATGGTACATCGCCTACTATTTCAGTTGATTACGGTGTGCCAACTGATCACAAAGAATCTCTTGCTGGAACTGATATTTGGGGCACAGGTACTGAGGACATTTTAGGAGATCTTGAACGTTGGGCTGATACATTAGATATTACGCCAACTCGTGCTTTAACATCCAAAAAAATTGCAGGGCTTATTTTGCGTAATCCAAAAATTATTGGCTACTTATATGGTGCTGGTTCGGCTCGTGTAGCTAATTTAACAGATTTAAACGCATTCTTTACACAACAGGGGCTACCTTCTATCGCTGTGTATGAATCAAGTGCTAACACGAAGTATCGCGAACAGAATGCAAATGGCACATATACAACAAAGAGCTACTTCCCTGATAACAAATTCGTAATGTTCGGTGATGGACAACTAGGTGAATCGCTTTACGGACCAACACCTGAGGAATCTCGACTTATCCGCAACTCAGGCGATGTAGAAATGACAACTATTGGTAAGGTTATTGGTATGTTGTATGAAGAAGGAAAAGACCCGATTACAACATGGGCAAAAGCAGCAGCTACAGCAATCCCTTCATTCCCAGAAGCACAAAACGTATTCCAAGCACAACCGATTGCCTAAGGAGGTTGAGGGTAGTGGCAAACATTAAAGTAAAAGTTAAAGATGGCGCTTTCCCTATACGTTATAAGGGTGAGCGCTTTTTAGTTGGTGACGAATTGACTATTGATGAAAAATATCTCAATGAATCCATAATGGAACGTTTAGAGGAGCCAAAAAAGACTCCTAGGTCAAAAACGTCTGAAAGCGAGTGATTCGCATGTATCTAGATGTAGTAATGCGTTTATCTGCACTTGGAGTGACTTTATCTAGTGCTCCAAGTAGTTCAGATGATATGTTGCTTAAATTTGCTATCGATAAAGTGACTAATCACATCAATAACCAAACGAATCTAACAATGATTCCGTTGGGCTTAAAAGAAATTGCCATTGATATGGTAGTTGGAGAGTTCTTGCTTAATAAAAAGGCTATGGGCTTGTTAGATATTGAAACTCTTAACTTTGAAGCTGTTGCAAAACAGGTGCAGGATGGTGACACGAATGTAGTGTTTGCTGTTGAAGCGAATAAGACTCCAGAAGCTCAATTCGATGCTTTTATCTTGTATCTACAACATGGCAATACAGACTTTATAAAGTATAGGGTGCTCACATGGTAAGCGCGAGACGTAAGGCTGTAGAGTCGTTGTACAAAGGGTTGTGTACGGTCAAGGTATGGCAAGAAGTCACTGATCCGATTACTCATGTTACAAAGCACGAAGAAGTGACACTATTTACTGACCAAAAGTGCAAGCTATCATTTGAAAAGCAAACATCAACTACTCCGACAGGCAGTCCAGCAATACTAGCTCAGACTACTAAACTATTTATTGCGCCTGAACTTGATATACCAGCAGGCTCTAAAATCGTCGTGACGCAGCATGGTAAAACCGCTGAGTATGCAAGGAGTGGTGAGCCTGCTGTTTATATGGACCATCAGGAAATACAACTTGAAGCATTCGAGAGGTACGCATAATGGGTAGTGGTGGACGTGTTGATTTAGCACAATTGAAAGCATTTGAGAAAAAGTTAGCGAAGTTGGCAAGAGCTGATTTCGATAAGTTTTGCGAAGCCGCAGCCAAGGAGTTAGCAGCTAGAATGTTAGGTAAAGTAATTAGACGTACTCCAGTAGCGAAAGTAAATGGAGGAACTTTACGGCGTGGGTGGACTATTGGACAAGTAAAAAAGAGTGGTGCTAACTATGAAATAGAGGTTATCAATAGTGTAGATTACGCGCAATACGTTGAATTTGGTCATCGCACTTCTAATCACCAAGGCTGGGTAAATGGTCTATTCATGATGACCATAAGTGCTGACCAAGTAGAACAACAGGCGCCAGCAATACTTGAGAGAAAACTATACACGCTGTTAAGGGAGGCTTTCGATGGAGATTAATGATATTCAAAACGCTATATCCGTTAAGCTTCATCAAGCTTTTGGTGATAACTACAAAAAGTATATTGATGAAGTACCGCAGGGGTTTAAAACTCCTGCTTTTTTAATTCAATTTTTGAACCTTGAGCATATAAGACAAATCGGTGGCCGATGGAAGGTTACAACACTTTTTAATGTGCAGTATTTCCCTTCTCGTGGTGCGTCAGAGAGCGCTAATATGACTTTGAAGGTACAACAAGCGCTAAAAGAATTAACACTGTTAAATGGCTCTCTTATGCTTGGTACAGGAGCAAACAGTGAGGTAGTAGATAAGATTGGTCATAATTTTATTCATTTTAATTTCTTCTTGCAAGAGGTTGAAGAAAAGATTTTCATGGGCTCATTAGAGCAATACATCAATAAGCAAAGGGTGATACCTAATGACGGCAACTAAAATACAGGAAAAAGTTGAACCTGTAAAAAGTGAAGATGTAAAAAAGGCTGTAGAAGATACTTTGCAAACATTCACAAAAGATCAATTAATCAAAAGTAAAAAATACGTTCATCGTCGTGATGCTTTGAATGCGTTACTAGAGGACAACAAAAAATACTCATTCGCTAATGTGGATGGGATTCTAAAAGAGTTTGAAGAAGGAGGTAAGGCGTAATGGCTTTGGGTGGCGGATTTTGGCTTACACAAAATAAAGTTTTACCAGGTACGTATCAAAATTTCATTAGTAAGGCACGAGCATTCCTAAATTTATCTGATCGAGGTTATGCTGCGTTACCTATAGCTCTTGATTGGGGAATGGATGATGCTGTAATGACCATCACAAAAGAGGAACTGCAAAAAGACTCTTTAAAGCTATTTGGCTACGATTACACACATCCAAAATTGAAAGGAATTAGGGATTTATTTAAAGGTGCCCTTACAGCATTTATTTGCAAATTGAATATAGGTGGTTCAAAGGCTGAAAATGAATTCGCTATAGCTAAATGTAAAGGAATACGTGGTAATGACATTACAATCATTATTCAAGCTAATGTAGACGAATCGTCAAAATGGGATGTAAAAACACTCATTGCAGGTACTTTAATTGATGAACAAAACGCTATTTCAATTGCTGCAGATTTAAAAAATAATGATTTCGTTGACTTCAAAAAGGATGCTACTTTAAGTGCAACTGCAGGTACACCACTAACAGGTGGAAATAACGGAGCTACAGCGTTAACAGCTGGAACACCCCATCAAATGGCGTTAGATGAATTGGGGGCATATGGTTTTAACACATTAGGATGCTTATCAGAAGATTCTACTATTAAATCGCTATATATAGAGTACACAAAACGTATTCGTGATGAGGTTGGAGGCAAGTTCCAATTAATCGGCCATAAGCTTGGGAAAGCAGATCATGAAGGCATCATAGATATTCAAAATGATGCTATTGGTGATGGTGAAGAAGTATTTGGCGCTGTTTATTGGGCTACAGGTGTACAAGCTGGCGTAGTTGTTAATCAATCAAATACAAATCGCATTTACGATGGTGAGCATGAGCTTGATATGTCTGAAACAAAGACTCAACCTCAATTAACAATACTTCTAAACTCAGGTAAATACGTATTCCATCGAGTGGGCGATGATTTCAATGTGTTAGAAGATGTAAATACTTTCACATCATTTAGAACAGATAAAAATGAGGATTTCTCATTCAATCAAACTATTCGAGTACTGGATCAACTTGCAATCGATACAGCGCATCTATTTAATACTCGCTATCTGGGTAAAGTGCCGAATGATCCAGATGGTCGCATTTCACTATGGAACGATATTGGTAAACATCGTGGGGAAATGCAGCGTATTCGAGCTATCCAAAATTACGATAAAGAAAAGTTATTTGTTGGACAAGGTGAATCCAAACGTGCGGTTGTAGTGCAAGAAGAAATTACAAATACTTTAACGATGTCACAACTTTATGTGACAACGATGGTGGCTTAAGAGGAGGAATCGATTTGAAACCAAACAAAATATTAATTCCATTGGATCTTCAATACTTCGCTGAAAATACCATGCATGCTCGTGATGCAGTCCATGGTGCTCAAGGTGTCGCCTATGTAACAATTGAAGGGAATCGATATAAATTTGCACAGCTTATTAATATTGAAGCACGTATGGATAAAACAAAAACTCAAGTGCCGATCATGGGACGAACAGGTAAAGGTAATAAATCTACTGGATGGGAAGGTACTGGATCTGCCACGTTCCATTTCAATACATCAATATTTAGAAAGCTATTGAAACGTTATAAAGATACTGGGGAAGATATTTATTTCGATATTCAAATAACGAATGAAGATGGTTCTGCTACAGTTGGCCGGCAGACGACAATATTAATTGATTGTAATATGGATGGCGGTATTGTCGCAGCACTTGATGCAGATGCAGATTATCTAGAGGATTCTGTAGACTTTACTTTCGAGGATTGGGATATGCCAGAGGAATTTTCTATTTTACCAGAAATGCAATAAGGGCTTGCTATGGCAGGCTCTTTTTATCAATTACAACTATAAAAAGGATAAGGTGATTATAAAATGTCTAATTTACAAGCATTCTTTGCACATAACAAAAAGCAAAATGAAAATATTAAACGTACTATTTCAAAAAGTTTCGTAGATGAACAGGGTAATCCTATTGAATGGGAGTTTGCGTCAGTGTCACCAGAACGTGACGCTGAATTAAAGTCTGAATGTACAAAACGATCTATGATTACACAAGGAAAACGTAAGGGTCAGTTTAATACAGACTTTGACCATTTTAAATATCAACGATTATTAACAGTTGAATCAATTGTATTTCCTAACTTAAATAATAAAGAACTACAGGATTCATACAAAGCAATGGGCGCAGACTCTCTACTTGGCAAGATGCTAACAATTGGTGAAATTGCAGATGCTTCAGCAGCAGCACAAGAAGTAAACGGTTATGAAGCCGAACTTGAGGATATGGTTGAAGAAGTAAAAAACTAATAGAGGACGGTGATGGTGACGCCAATATAATGCATTGGTGGGTGCAAAAACAGCGTCGCCTACCGTCTGAATATATGACTTTATCTCTTTTTGATAAAGCGTGTATTATCGCTTCTGTGCAAGTTAAGATTGAAGATGATAAAAAGCAAGAACGCGAGGCGAAAAGAGGAGCAAAAGGCAGAAGTAAGGGAAAGAGATAATGATTATGTAAAGGTATGAAAATAGTATTAGAATTCCCTCTATTATCCATGTATAGTGTTAATAGTACATAAGGAGGGGATAATGTGGCTAAAAATAAAATTATTGCAGGCGATTATTTAAATTGTTCAGTATTAAAAATTTCAGAATTAATTAGTATTAATTCAGGGTTTAAAAAGATTTTAGAATTAAACCAAACTACAGTGGAAAATTATGAGTTGATTACGGAAGAACATAGGAAGAGTGCTATATCAGGAGTTTCTCGTGGATTGGTAGGCGGAGTGTTGTTGGGTCCTGTTGGTTTACTTGCTGGACTGAGTGCAAAAAACAAAGGTACACACTTTGTCGCTATTGAATTTAAAGATGGAAAAAAAAGCTTACTAGAAATTGATGACAAGATATATAAAACGCTAATTCAAAAAATGTTTAAAACATCGAATACTCCAGCTACTGAGCAAGTAAGTAGTAGACCAGCAGATATCAATACAGGCAAGAATAATTATAATAATTACAATGCCCAACCTAAAAAGAAAGGGTGTTTACCGATTGGCTGTTTGACAGTCATTATACTTTCTATCATTGTTACTATAATAATAGGGACTAATCAAAATTCAGATAAAAAAGACGCGAAAAGTTCAGTTGAAGTGATCACAGATGTTACAAAATTCAGTAAAATTAGTAGTAAACAATTGATTGAAATTATGGGTGAGCCAGAAAGTGTTGAAGATTTTGAGTGGTCAATACCCAAAAACAATCAAAGTATTGTAGGTAAATTATTTATATATGAAAAGAACAAATATGAATTTATATTATTTGATGATGTAGTAGTAAGATTAAACGTCTATTCCGGTCAATATATGGGATATGACAATTCTACAATGAATTTTGATAAAGAGGAAGATATATTCCCTATGTTTGGGATTGTACCACAGTCAACAATGCAGGAGGAAGCCGATACTAACTATGCTTTAAGATATGAAAAAGTATCTGATAAAGTGGAGGGTGTATGGATTTTAGAAATTAAAAATAATACATTTGGAATAGCAAGATTCACGTATGATTCGAAATATTTTTAATATGTGTAAATAAGTTATTCAGTAAAGTCACTAATTTTTTTGTAGTGGCTTTTTATTATGCTTAAAAAGAGGTGAGGTCATGGCAACTATTCGAACAGCAATTCAAATCCAAGATCGTTTAACTCAACCAATGAAAGCTATGCATAATGCTGTTTCAATGATGGTTAACCAAATGGAAGCGATGAATGCTGCATCTGGTCATATGATGGATACATCAAGCATCGAAATCGCTAGACGAGAGTTAGCAAGAGCTGCTGATCAATTTAATCGAATTGAAAATGAAGTCCGTGATGCTGACAATGCCCAACAAGGATTCACAAATCATATAAGGGATGGTACAAATGCTGCTGACAAGTTGTTAGGCAAAATTATGGGCATTGTCGCGGCATACTTAACTCTACAATCGATAAGTGATGTCGTTAAATTATCGGATGAAATGACTAATATTGATGCCCGGTTAAATTTAGCTGTCGAAAGTATGCCAAAAGTAGACCCTATTAACACTAACATAGAATTTGATGCAAGTGGTTTAACCGAAGTGCAACAATTACAGCAACAAATTTTTGATGCTGCACAACGTTCCTATGCACCATATACTCAAACAGCAGATTTAGTTGGTAAGTTGAGTATGAATGCAAAAGACGCATTCGGAAATACCGCAGAGGTTGTTGCGTTCGCAGAATTGCTAAACAAACAATTTGGTATCGCTGGAACAAATGCAGAAGGGGTAGCATCTGCAACTTTACAATTAACCCAAGCGCTAGGTTCAGGAGTATTGCGTGGCGAAGAATTAAACTCCGTATTTGAGTCAGCTCCAACAATTATCCAAAATATAGCTGACCATTTAGGTGTTTCGATTGGTGCAATCCGCAAAATGGCAGCAGATGGAGAATTGACAGCTAGCGTCGTTAAAAATGCAATGTTCGCGGCAGCAGATGACATCAATGGAAAATTTAATTCAATGCCTCTTACTTTTGAGCAAATATGGACTGCATTCAAAAATGAAGCGCTATGGGCGTTTAAAGATGTGTTACAAAGTATTAACAATATATTTAACAGTGATCGATTTGCAGCATTTAGAGAAAGTGCGGGTCAATCATTGCAATTAGTTGCTACACTCGCTAGTTATGCGCTTAATACTATCGCATCTGTAGGTGCCTTTATTTATGATAATTGGTCATTTATTGCTCCAGTCGTCGGAGGGTTACAGCAGCACTTATTATTAATGCAGCAGCATGGGCATGGACTAACAGGCAAATTGCGATTAATGCATTCATGACTGCAACTGCATCATTACGCAATTTGTGGTATGTTGCAACTACTGTGTTGTCAACTTGGGCAACATATGGTTTCACTGCCGCAATGGCCGCCTTGAGTATCGCAATAGCTGCAAACCCCATTGGTTGGTTAATAGGTGCTATAGTGGTTTTAATTAGTTTGTTTTATCTCGGTGTAGCAGTAATAAATCACTTCGCAGGAACCTCTATTAGTGCCACCGGAATTATTGCAGGCGCATTCATGGTGTTGGGTTCAGCAATCTATAATGTAATAGCTTATCTGTGGAATATGTGGGCTTCATATGTCGAATTTTTTGTAAATGTGTGGAAACACCCGATGTATTCAGTAAAAAGATTGTTTTATAACTTGGCTACCAACGTGTTAGATGTAATTATTTCGATGACAAGTGGATGGGACAGTTTTGCTACAAACTTTGTTAACGCCATTGTTGATGCGGTAAACTTGGCTATCCAAGCTTGGAATTGGTTTATAAATTTATTGCCAGAAAGTGTTGCTTCTAATATAGGTTTAAAAGTAGGTACAGAATTTGGTCATAGTAAGTCTATTACCAGTGATTTAAAAGGTCTCAAAGGTACATTAGGTGATTGGGTAGGCGAGGCTCCTACTGACTACTGGGAAGCTCCTAAAATGGAAATGAAATCTTTAGGCGCTGCTTGGGATACAGGTTACAACTGGGGTGCTAACCTATTCAAAAAGGATGAAAATAAAAATAATACCGATGATCAAATAAAGAAAGCAATAGATGATGCCCTAGCACTAGGTGACAAACTAGATAAGGGTAATGATGCTGGAAAGAAAACTGCCGATAATACAAAAAAAGCAGCAGATGGTATTAAGATGTTAAATGAGGATTTAAAGTATCTTCGAGATATTACTGATCGTGAAGCTATTAACCGTTATACTACAGCCGAAATTCACATTGACGCTCGTAGCGAAAACCACATCAATAACGAAATGGACCTTGATGGTATTGTAGATCATTTTGTTGAAAAAACAGAAGAAGCCGCAGAAATGTTAGCAGAAGGAGGGCCAACGGAATATGTATAACTTTTTTATGGATGGTGTACAGTTTCCTGTTGCGCCTCCAGAATTATCTACGAAGATTAATGGTAGAAACGAAACCATCGTATTATTGAACGATGGAGAAGTAAATGTAATTAAAAAGCCGGGGCTAACGGATATTGAGTTTGAGGTATTACTCCCAAACGTCAAATATCCGTTTGCTGTTTATACGAATGGTTTTCAGCCAGCTACGTTTTATCTAGAAAAATTAGAGAAATTGAAGGTTGATGACAAGCCTTTTCAATTCATTGTAAATCGTATGATGCCAAATGGTAATCTCCTTTTTGATACCAATATGACGGTAACTATTGAAGATTACGAAATCATCGAATCGGCAGAGAATGGCTTTGATGTAACAGTTAGAATTTCATTAAAACAGTACAAGGCTTATGGCAACAAACGTATTGTAACAAAGCCTGCTACAGCATCTAGCAATGCTTCTAACACGTCCAATACAGCAACTACTCAAAAGGCTGTAGTAGAACAAACACGCCCGACAACAGGCAAAGAGACACCAAAAACACATACAGTTAAATCAGGTGAAACATTATGGGCTATTGCTAAAAAATACTTAGGTGATGGCTCCAAATATACCGAACTAGCAAAATTAAATAAAATCAGTAATCCAAATGTTATAAAGGTTGGGCAGGTGATTAAACTTGGCTAAATCACAACTTTTCATTATTAGTAAGGGTCGTATTTTCGAATGTGCTGTTGAGGAAGGTATTGAGTGGGAAACGCATCGTAAGGGTACACCAGGTAAGTTAACTTTTAACATTGTGAAAGATGAATTACTTGGCTTTCATGAAGGTGATGCCGTTCGTTTCGACTATGACGGACATAAAATATTTTTCGGCTTTGTCTTTACCAAAAAGCGTACAAACAATCGCATGATTACGGTTACTTGTTACGATCAACTTCGCTACTTTAAAAATAAAGACACTTATGTATATGCGAATAAAACGGCTGCTCAAGTGCTACAGATGATTGCAAAGGACTTTAAACTAAATACAGGTATAGTTGCCAATACAAAGCATGTCATAGCCTCTAGAGTAGAGGATAATCAAGAGTTATTTACCATTATGGACAATGCCTTATCAGATACAACTCTCAACACAGGAAATTTATATGTGTTATACGATGATTACGGCTCATTGAATCTGCGTGACATTAAGATGCTTAAATCAGACTTGTTAATAGACGAAGAGTCAGGAGAATCGTTTGAATATACAACTTCTATTGATGAAAATACGTATAACAAAATAAAATTAGTTCGCGAGAATAAGGAGACAGGAAAACGCGAAATTTTTATAGCTCAAGACAGTTCCAAAATGAATGACTGGGGCGTCTTACAAATGACAGATAAGCTTAATGAAAAGGAGAACGGTAAGGCAAAAGCTGATGGAATGTTAAAGCTTTATAATCGCAAATCTAGAAAGCTTCACATTAATAAAGTCTTTGGTGATCCAACGATTCGTGGTGGTAGCCAAGTCGGTGTCCAAATGTATCTGGGGATTTAACGGTTGCAAATTTTATGATGGTGGAAACGGTCAAACATACATTTTATGATTCAGACCATCGAATGGATTTGAAGTTGATTGGTGGTGATTTTATTGCGTAGTATGGGTGATTTTTTAACAGAGATACAACGCATTGTCCTAGGGGTACTCAATGCTCAGAAACTTTCTACAATTGTTTATGGCACTGTAGAAAGCATAAGTCCTTTAAAAGTACAAGTTGACCAAAAGCTGTTGCTAGAACAAGAGCAATTAAAATTAACTCGAGCTGTTATGGATTACGAGGTTGAAATGACAGTAGATCATAAAACTGAAGATCGGGCTGGTGGTTCTGGTGATGCTGAATTTGCTTCACACAACCATGATTATAAAGGGCGTAAGAAATTCTTGGTCCATAATGGTCTTGTTGTAGGTGATAAGGTCACAATGATTCGTGCTCATGGCGGCCAACAATATTTAATTATAGATAAAGAGGTGACATGATGTTACCACAAGTAGATTTAGAAAATGATGGTCTAGTTCCTGATTTTGAAGAGGTTATCGAGCCATCAAAAGCACATAAATTATATATTGATAAAAATCGCTGTGTTGGCTTTGTAGATGAAATAGAAGCCATGAAACAAGCGATTTTTTTAATGCTCTCAATTGAGCGTTATGACCATATTATTTACAGCTGGAATAATTTTGTGGAGTTAAAAGACTTGTTTGGGATGCCTACATCATATGTGGCTAGTGAAGTTCCTAGACGTATCCGTGAATGTTTATTACAAGATGACCGGATTAATGAAGTGGATTCCTTTGTGGTGACAACTCACAAAAATAAGGTACACGTCCAGTACACAGCTCACACAATTTTTGGTGATATTACTGGTGAGAAAGAGGTGATATACACATGACAACACCATTCAGTCTAGATGCTTCATTCGAAGATTTACAAGCAATGAAACGTGCAAATGTGGCATCCTTGGACCCTAATTTAGATATGCGAGAGACATCACCACTCTTCAATGCTACTGTTGTGAACTCACTAGAAACTGTACAAATGTTAATGACTATGAAATATCTCATTGACTTAGTGTATGCTGACACGGCCCCACGAGAATATTTAATCCGTCGTGCTGCAGAGCGTGGTTTAAAACCTTATCTAGCGACTAAAGCAAAGCTAAAGGGCGAATTTAATATTGATGTACCAATCGGCAGTAGATTTAGCTTGGATGAATTGAACTATGTTGTAATTGAAAAAATTACAATCGGTCAATTTATTTTGGAGTGTGAAACTTCTGGTGCTTTAGGAAATATGTTTCTGGGACCAATTGTGCCTATCGAATATATTAATAATTTACAGTGGGCTAGATTAACAGCCGTGCTTATTCCTGGGGAAGATGAGGAAGGGACTGAGGCTTTTCGTCAACGATATTTCAATTCCTTTGAATCACAGGAATTCGGCGGTAACAGGGCTGACTACAAAGAAAAAGTAGGGAAGATGGAAGGTGTAGGCGGTGTACGAGTTTATCGTGCTAAATATGGATCTGGTACTGTCGGGCTAACCATCATTGATGCACAATATCGAAAGCCTACTCAATTATTGATTGATAAAGTACAAGAACTAGTTGACCCATTAAACTTACAAGGCGAAGGTGTTGGTACTGCTCCAATAGATCATGTAGTTACAGTATCAAGTGTTAACGAAACTACTATTAACGTCACCTTGAATATCACTTATCAAAGTGGTTATTCATGGCCTGACATTGAAACAGATGTATTAATGATTATTGATACTTATTTTAAGGAATTGGCTGAACAATGGGCGAAATCGGTGACATATGAAGAAGATCATAGTGGTGTTATTGTACGTATTTCACAAATTGAGACAAGATTACTTGCATTGCCTGGCATCGTAGATATTGTCGATACGCAATTAAATGGTGATACATCAAATATTGAATTGAATATGGAAGCTATTCCGAAACGTGGTGTTGTGAGTGGTTAAACAAGTTGATGTCATGAGTTATCTGCCTCCTATATTGCAGGATTACAAAGAATTAAAAGAAATAGCAGCTATGGAAAATCCGATACTAAGCTACTTATGGCAAATCATCGAGGATGAAACAAACAATCAATTCATTGCTACGATTAACAGAAATGGCGCTGATAGATATGAGCGCATGCTGAAAATCGCAAGTTCATCAGTAGACACTATCGAGACACGTCGTTTCAGAATTTTAGCAAAGTATAATGACCAAGCACCGTATACTCGTATCACTCTTAAACGCATTTTAGATAGTCTACTAGGTGAAGGTGAATACGAACTCACAGTTAGTACTTCTGAAAAGTATATAAAAATTCGTATAGCATTAACGCTTTCGAGTATGGTCAAGGCAGTAACTGATTTATTGGAACGTATCACACCGCAAAATATGGTGTTAGATATATCCCCTATGTATTATCTGTACAAGGATATCGAGCATGTACCATATAAAGCGTTGAAAAAGTATCAATATCACGAATTATTAACTACACCAGTTGTATTTACAGGAGCAAAATACAGTGATTTAACAACGCATACACATCAACAACTAAGTGCCTATAAACATATCACAATAGACGAGGAGGGAGTTTAGTGGCAGAGCAAACACCTAATTACAATTTAACAAAGCCTGATATATACGAATTTTATGATGTAGAAGTGCAAAATAACAATATGGATATTATCGATGCTGCACTTAAAAATTCAGAGCAACAACTTGCTGAACATTTGGAAGATATTACGTGGCATGAAGCGATTTTAATGAATGGCTGGCAAGGTAACTTTAAATACGGACTTGATAAACATAATAATTTACACATTCGCATCAGCATTAATGAAGGTGTAACAGAACATGGGACCAATATTGCAACCTTACCAGAGGGGTACAGACCTGAGACTTATTATGCCATCGTATGCGATACAAAAACTACAGTAGATAAGTCTAATGTCGTTACTATAGGAGTAAATAGTGACGGTCGTGTAGCGATTTATGGTATAGCTAATAATTATATTGATGGAGCCAGTTGTATTAATAAGGGGTATAACTATGGAACAAATAAACACAGAGCATGGGATTTTTACGAATAACGAAGAAACAGGAAAAGCAGCAAATGAAGTTTATCAAGAATGGTTATTGAAAAACTTAAAACCAAGTAATCGAGAAATAGCAGCTGCTGAGTTAGAAATAACTATTATTACACTATTAACAGAGTTGGAGGTAATTTAATGTTAGAACTGCATTTAGAAGGATTATCTATTGTACAAAAGCGGCTAGTCAAAGCTTATGCAACAACTATCATGGGTGGTGTACGTACTATTGGTGATGTAAAGCCAGTTGAATTACAACTCTATGTAGATTTAGAAATAGCAGAACGTGAGATTAATACGTTAATAAAATAATAAATGAAAGTAATTGAGTTATAGAGAGTAGTAAAAACAATCAAAGAGCTAGAATCGATAAATAAAATGATTCTAGCTCTCTTTTACTTAAGCCCATTTAATTTATTCTTTAACGGTATTTCATAGTATTTATAAATTATATGACTAGAGATTAATGATATCAAAAGTGCGACACTTACAAAAATGATAGGATGAGAATTTAAATAAGTCACATATCCTTCAAGATAACGAATAACTAATTGGTGAATCATATAAAAGGAAAAACTAATCTCCCCTAAATGTATGAATACTTTATTAGAAATTAGTTGAGAAATGAATCCTTTTTGAAAAGCAAAAATCCAAATTATTAATGCTAAAAAAGGTAAGTAGTATCCCCATAGTCTTAATGTTTGGTGTATATGTGGTGCATATAAAACTGCAACTATTAATAGTGCTGTAGCAGTGAGTTCCAAAACGGTAAATGTTTTTGCACTACATTTCACCCTTTTAATTTTCAAGAAAATTATTCCCATTGTAATTCCAATGAAAAAGTCTATAAATCTAAAAGGCGGGAAAATATAAAATACCCAATGGGCTTTTAATGTATCCTTAAATATCCAAACTGACAATATAGTTATAATAAATGTTGTTATAGAGAAAGCTATAATAAATAAATTAGAGCTTTTCTTTTTAAATTTAGTTAAGAAATATACCAAAAATGGAAATAATAAATAGAAAAACATTTCATCCGATATACTCCAAGCTACCCAGTTGAAAGAAAAATAAATTGTTCTGTCTGAGAAAAAGCTTTGAACCATAAAAATATTTGCAAGAGCTTTTATTGAAAAATCAATCAAATTGAAAGGAATTTCTTTTAATATCAGTGGTATAGAAATAAGAAAAGACGCTATATAAACAGGATATATACGAGCGAACCTAGCCTTATAGAAACTAGTTAGTTTTTTTGTATTCAAGTTGTCAAATTTATCGTAATAGTTGTAAACCAATATAAATCCTGATAGTACAAAGAAAAACGTAACTCCTAAGTATCCTTCGAAGAAAATGCGATCAAATATTGGTTTTGTTTTATCGCTATTCTGCAGAATGAATGAATGAGACATAAAAACTGCTAATGCTGCAAAAAAACGTAATGAGGTTAAAGTTTTTATCATTTTTATCTCCTTGACTATGTATATATAAAGTTTAGTATATATTCGATTCTATCTTTATGGAAGATTATTCTTCAATCGTTCCATATTGTACAGTAACGTCACTCTTTTTGAGTGGCGTATTTTTAATTAAAAAAGGAAGTGAAAATATGCCAACACCAAATTTAAACTTGCCAACGATTGATCGCAACATGTTTGCTGATGTACCACGAGACATGAATGCTTTGGCTTATGCAGTAGATGATGCAGTTGGACCAAACGGTAAAATCGCATTAAGACAAGATTTACAATCATTAAACCAAACTTTAATTAATCATATTAATGATAATTTAAAGCATCCAACACCAGTTGAACGAGCTGGTTGGAATAAAGCTGTAGTAGATATAGGAGACAAAAATGCACTAGCCACCCAAAACAAAGGTAATTTAGTATTAGCAATTAACGAACTTTTTCAATCGTCCAGTGATAAAAATGCGAAAATAGCTGCGGCTATCACTGAAAAGGGCGTACCAACAAGTCCGACAGCTACAGGTGACGAAATGGCAGCGAATGTTTTAGCTATTGAAACAGGAGTTCCATATCGGGAAGGAACAGCAACTCCATCCTCAATAGGAATACCTTTTACTTTCGTGAATGGAACAATTGAGAATAGTATATATATACAATTTACTTTGCCGTTTAATCCTAAAGTAGTTACTGCTATGGGTAATACAGGAAATAATTATTCCACTAATAGCATATATGATACAACTTTTGACGGGAATTACTCCGGAACTGTTAAAATGTCTGTTTTTAATACTAGTAAAATTTTCGATGCTGAAACTCGTAATGTCAGAGGTCGTATTGATAATAATGGAAACGGAACTTTTACGATGTTTATGCCAGTGATGTATGCAGGTATTGTTTATACTATTCGAGCATTTGGTTAAATAAAGAGTAAATTAGAAAATACAGAAGGTAAACGCAGTCAATGACTAGCGTTATTTTTTATGCATTTTTTTGGCTATGAGAGCGAACGAGATGGGCAACGGTACACTGTGTTGAATCTCGATGCTTCTCATGGCTTTCAATTTCTTCAATTAAATAGGGCATGAAGGCGAGGGAATAGGGCATGAGTCAAGAAACAACATTTCAACAAGCCGTTACTGCGGCTGACCACGAAAGACGGTTGCAAGAACTAGAAAAAGATGTATCAACGATTAAGCCAATCGTATATAACACAGCTTCAAGTGTTAAACAAATCGAAAAATCTGTTGAAAAAATGGAACTGAACAGTGATAAAATCAAAGGTTATTTTCTAGCTGCAGCAATTAGTGGTGTCATAGGTGTTGTATTTATAGCATTACAAAATTCAATTTTTGGAGGATGATTTTATGAAGATTAATTGGAAAGTACGTTTAAAACACAAGCCATTTTTAGTGGCAGCATTCGCATTAATACTATTATTAGTTCAACAAATTGGTACATTATTCGGCTACGATACAACAATCTACAACGAGCGAGTAACAGAGTTATTTAACACTGTGCTCGCTTTTTTAGTGCTCATTGGAGTAGTGGTTGACCCAACAACACCAGGCACAAATGATAGTGACAGAGCTATGACGTATGAACGAAAGGATGACATAAATGACTAAAAGATATGTAGGCTCTAGTGGTCATGGTTTAAAAATACGAGGTGCCAAGCATTTTATCGATGAAGTAGATGAAGCTCGTAAAGTAACCAATGAGGTTCATCGTATATTAACAACACAATATGAAGGTGCTGGAATAGTGTTTCATGATAATACTTCAACTACACAAAATCAAAACCTACAAACAATCGTGAACTATCACAATAAGCAGCAACGTGATTTGGATTGGAGTATTCACTTTAATGCAGCGAGTGTAATAGATGGCCCAAGAGGAGTCGAGGTGCTTTATTACGATGCGAAAGATTTAGCCACAAAAGTAAGTGCAGCTATCGCAAAAGCATCTGGTTTAAAAGATCGTGGAGCGAAACAACGTGCAGAGCTATACTTCCTAAGAAACACTAACAAGCCAGCTATTCTTCTAGAAATTTGCTTTGTAGATAGCAAGGCTGATGTAGAACTGTACCATAAAAACTTTAATGCTATTTGTTCTGCCATTGCAACTTCATTAGCTGCTTATTTAGGATATACAAAAAATCACACAGAACAGACTATGAAGCCAAAGGAGGAACCACAAGTGACAAATACACTAACGTCAACTGCTAAACAGGATTTAAAGGATTTGTTAAAAGAAACGAAGAAACGCGGAATTTTGAAGATTGACCATAGCGATCGAGTGGATTGTATGTCGGGCAGTGATGCTTTGGGATTACTTATTTCAGTCGTGAAACGAACATTATAAAACATTTAATGACCAGGTAATCACAAAAATTTGTGAGCCTGGTCATTTTTTTATTGCTTAATAAAGAACGTTTGTTCTATAATATATACAAACAAATGTTCTTGCTTTGAGGAGGCGTAATGATGGCAACTAAAACAAAAACACCAACAAAGAAAAAAGAACCAAAGCACTTAGATCGAGACGAGTTTGATTTAGAAGAAATCGCATACACATTAACTGAAGCAATGAATGAATCAAAATACAAAGCCTTTTCTATCTATAGAAAGGAAGAACCACTCTTAGGTATAGTCACAAAAATGGATGCAAACACTAGATTAATTCACATTAAAGATAAATATAGGATTGTTCATAAGGTACATTTCTTAGATATTTTAAGTATTTCTGATGTTGATTAGTTAATTAGTGGAGAGTGATTTTTAATGATACGTGATCGTGGCAACATGAAATGGACAGCGATGATGCTTTCAGAGCATTTAGTTGAGATTAAGAAATGGAAGCAAGAACAGTTTTATGATAAAAAGCGTGATTTAACTGAGTGGGAAATAGAGGAGATTGAACTTACTATTCAACGATCTTTAAAGCTACGAAAGCTTGTTACACTCACGCTATGGGATAATAATAAGTTACATGACAAAACTGGATTAGTCACAGGAATGGACCCAATAAAGAAGGAAATGTTATTGGATACAGATTTAGCCATAAAACATATTGCTTTTAATGATATTCAAGCTGCGAAGTTGGTAGATGCTGATGATTAATCATGAAGATCGTAGCTTGTTGTACGAGTATATAAAATTAGACATGGCAATAAAGTCTTTACAACAAGATTATCCATCGCTTGAAAAGTTGAAAATGTCTAAAGTTTATATAGGTGTTGTAGATGGTTTATTAAAAAATATAAGAAATGATTTTTACAATAAAAAACGATTGTTAGGACAAAAAGGTATTCGAGTTGTGAAATGGGTTAAAACTAGTGAACATTTTAGTGAGGTAACTATCGCTACTAAAGGGGAAGATGAGGTGCTACAGTATGCGAAGCAAGCGTTAAAGATGCAAGTTGAAGAATTAATATTTGGTTACTTAAACAAATAACATAATACTTATTTACCATTCATGCCTTGTATTTCTTGTATTTTTGTCTTATCTGACATGAGATAATGGTAGACAAGGGGGAATAGGATATGTTATTTACTCCAATTAAACCAATGTTACTTCATATGGGTAACAACAATGAAATAGTTGATGATCCAAATTGGATTTACGATATAAAATGGGATGGCTGGCGCATCCTTTTGCATAAATTGGGTGACAGAGTAGAGGCTTATACACGGCATGGAAACAACGTTACAGCTAAGTTTCCTGAGCTTCAAGAAGTTGGTCGTTCTATTAAGGAGAACACAGCAATCATAGACTGCGAAGGTGTAGTCTTGCGAAACGGTGTATCTGTATTTGATGACTTTGCTTTCAGAGGCATGCTCACTAATAAAAGCAAGATTGAACAAGCTACTATAACTCATCCAGCTACTTTTATTGCTTTTGATATATTAGCGACTGATAAGCCCCATACAAATCAGCCTTTAGTGGAGCGCAAAGAAATCTTATCGTCAATTATCGAACCTTCAAATAGTTTACTTGTGACACCTTCAATAGTAGGTAACGGCAGCGATATTTTTAAACTAACTAAGGACAAGGGCATGGAAGGTATAGTAGGAAAGCAAAGTAATTCCACATACAAAACTAATCACAGATCGCATGATTGGCTGAAATATAAGCATTTTAAAGTAATGGATGTTACCATTTTAGGCTACAAAGAAAATCCTTTTACTATGCTGGTAGGGAAGCAATTAAGTAATGGTAAATATAAACCACTTGCAAATGTAGAGTTCGGCTTTAAACCTGAGGAAAAAAGGGCATTTAGAGAAATTGCAAAGCAGATTGTAACGAAGGTAGATAGAGACATGATTTGGCTGGAGCCAAGGTTGTATTGCAAAGTTCAATATTTAGAAAAAACTCAATCTGGAATGCTGAGAATTACATCTTTTAAAGGATTTGATTTTGATAAAGTACATGAAGTTATATAAAAGGTTGTATTAAATGCCGCTCATATTATAGTGAGTGGCTTATTTTTATAGATAGACAAGATTAGTTTTAAATAAATTCACAAATACTAAAGCATGGACATCGAGACATTATACCTTATAGCTATTCGTTGTTTTGAACGCATCCGAACGAAATGCATTTTTTTAAGAATTTATACTTATGGAGAAGAGGATGGCAATTTAGCCTTTTATGGCTTGTACAAATGCAAGCGTAGATTTGTGGTAAGAAAAGTGATTTTAACATTTAATGGAGAATTTGTTGCCATTATCACACTATAAATCAGAGAATTTTGTCGGATTTTGACGAAAAGTAACATTTATTTTTCGAATGGGTGTGAAACCCATTTAAAAATAATGTTGACAATGCTACCATAAAAGTAACAGTAAATAAGGGGAACCTTTGTTCTGGAATCTGTAACGGAGATGATTGATATTTTAGTCCAGAAAATAAAAAAACACACCTCAAGCTGCAACTTGAGATGTGGAAAAATTCGAGTGACATCCACCCAATAAAACTATAATCATTATAACCAAAAACAGTTGTAATTAAAAGTGGGTGTCCTCATTTGAGGAGGGTAAAAATGGTAAATACTATTAATGTTGCTTTCGATGAGATTATTGATGAACAAATTCATCAAATTGCGTACAGAAAATGTATTAATGATCCTGAATACCAAACTGCCAATATAAAAGCAGTTACTCTAATGGATATGTTAAGACAAGCATTATCTAATGATGAACAAAGAAAACTATTGAAAGAATTAGAAAGTGCTTGGTTTATAGTGGAATCCATTTTCCTTGAATATAGTTATCGTCAGGGTGTTGAAGATAGTCAGATAATTTATAATGAACTAAATAAATTCGGTATTAATGTTACGAAAGAAAGTATGAATGTTGTTATATAGTCCTGTACCCCAGAAGTACCCCATAATGACATACTGGAATATACAATAATACTAAAAATAGAAAATATGATATAATATGAATGCTTGATATACTTATAGTCTACTTATAGAAAAGCAACCATTACGAATACGTTTGAACTCTGGGAGAAAAATACTCCTCCAAAATGGTTGTCATAACAATGAAAAGCCATTCACGCTAGGTCGTGAATGGCTTTTTCTCAGACTATTCTGTATGAATTTTAAAATAATGTTTTTTATATACAAAAATAGTAAGGTGCTAAGTTAGCTATACTATTTTTGTTTTACATATATAGTAATATAGTTTGATATTAGGAGGGAATGCATCCTCGGATGTGAAAAGCATGAAACAATTTTTTGGAAAATTAAATAAAATCGATACATTTTCACCGTATTTCTTTTTACCCTTTATTTTAGTACTCTATTTTTTCACAAGTATGTTTGATTGGCATAAGTTTGAACAATTTAATATAACTGTATCGATTTGGCCACCCGTTATTTTAGCAGTGATTTGCTATTACATAGGTGTTTACGTTATTGACAAACTACAATGGACCATTCCTTCATTTGGTCTGTCATTTTTAAGCAGATATGTGATTCATTTTATTGTGTTTCTTACTATTCTTGGTTTAGGTGCTTATATATTAATGACGTTTGAGGGCGGATTTGGTATTTCTGATGAATCTAATCGCCGGAATCTAGATCCAAAGCTGAACTTCTTTAGTCAATTACTATGGTTTGGCGTTTTATTGCTCTTGTCGTACAAAATGATATTAGAAAAGCATATGAACTGGAAAAAGGCATGCATATATGGTGCTGTTTTTGCGGCTGTAATGTTCTTATTTTTATTAATGGCTTACCGAACACCATTGATTATTATGTTGTTTACTGGCATTATCATTTTTCACTACGTAGTGAAACGAGTGAAACTAACATGGTTTTTAACAACGTTGTTTGTTATTGGTTTTGCATTCTCCATGTTTAGTTTTTTACGAGTAATATCGGAGGATCAATCATTAGCATTCAATAAGCGAGATCAGCCAGATATTGAGTTGTTGGAAGAAGAGGCAAGAGAGAAGCTATTAACGGCTGAACAAAAGGTGAACTTAACCCCACAATGGATACGTGCCATTAATGCGGAAAGTGTGACTAGTCATATTGTGTTAAGTACAATTATTGAATATACACAACAGGAAGGCTATTTACATGGTCAAATCCATAAAGGAATTTTTAGTACAGTATTACCTGGTAAGCAAATTTCACCTCGAATGAAGGTATCAGAGGTTGTCAATTCGATTAGTGTAGAGAAGGGAATAATTATCACACGTGAAAATCGCACGACTACGCCAACCTTTATTGGTCAATTGTTTTTAGATGGTGGCTATTTGTTAGTGGCGATTGGTTTCTTCCTTTACGGTGTCTTAATTTCACTTGTTTATAATAAGGTGAAGCAAGAGGGTATCCGTAGTTTCCATTCAGTTGCTTATGCATTTATCATTACGCTTTTCACAGTTTCAATGCATACAGGATTACTTGATTTAATCTTAGTTTTGATGTTAGGCTTTGTTATCATTGCATCTTCCGTTATTAAAATGGATAAACAGACTGTCCGTTATTAAAGGCAAAAAGAGGCTGGGACAAAACCCTTCTCTAAACTAAAAAGCCGGTGAAATTTTACGATCAGTAAAATTTCACCGGTTTTGAATTTTTGTCATAAAAAATAAGGACCACATCTGATAAAATTAAGTCACCACAACAAAACTTTTATACGAAAGAAGGGTCCTTATGTTTAAAGATTATAACATGAATCAAGTTGTTTTACCGTTAGATTTAGAAATAAAACTTCAAGAAAATGATATCGCCTACGCCATCAATGATTTAGTGGAAAGTATTCCAAATGAAGCGTTGGATTTATTTCTTAGAAGCACGGGTTGTCCCGCTTATCATCCACGAATGATGTTAAAAATTATTCTGTGTGCTTACACCCAATCGGTTTTCTCTGGAAGAAAAATTGAAGATCTCGTAAAAGACAGTGTTCGAATGATGTGGTTAGCTCAAGGTTATGAACCGAGCTATCGAACAATTAATCGTTTTCGTGTTCATCCAGCGGTAAAGGAATTATTACGCCAATGTTTTGTCCAATTTCGTTGTCAGCTTGTGCAAGAAAAGCTGATTGAGAATGAAGCTATTTTTATCGACGGAACTAAGATTGAAGCGAATGCCAACAAATTTACATTCGTGTGGAAAAAGTCGATTGAGAAATATCATAACGGACTAATTGAAAAGTCAAACCAGCTATACGATGAACTACTTGAAAAAGAAATCATCCCAGAAATTGAACGGGAAAATGAAAAGGAATTAGCATTGGAAGACCTCGCTCAAATGGTCGAAAAAGTAGATGAAGCGATCGCTGAATATGATCGAAAAATTGAGGACTCATCAGATGTAGCAGAGCGAAAGGCTTTAAGAACGGAACGGAAATTCCCAAAGAAAGCCCGCAAACAATTAATCGACTATATTGAACGCAAACTAAAATACCAAAGAGACTTCGAAATCTTTGACGAACGAAATAGTTATTCGAAAACAGACCCAGATGCGACATTTATGCGTATGAAAGATGACTATATGAAAAATGGTCAATTGAAGGCAGGTTATAACATACAAGTGGCAACAGAAGGTCAGTATGCGCTTGCCTACAGCATTTTTCCAAACCCAGCGGATACACGTACATTAATCCCATTTTTAGATGAAATCGAACAACATTATTTTAAGCTACCAAAACACATCGTCGCAGATGCCGGATATGGCAGTGAACAAAATTATGATGATATCCTTTCGAATCGTAAGCGAGAAGCTTTAATCACGTACACCATGTATGTAAAAGAACAGAAGAAAACGTATAAGCAAAACGAATTCAATACAGCGAACTGGGATTATGATAAAGAAAATGATCGATACACATGCCCAAACCAACAACATCTTGTATTTAAATATCGTACCACGAAAACGGATAAGTATGATTTCACGCGTGAGTTTAAGGTATATGAATGTGAAGACTGTTCCGGATGCCCCCTCCGTTCATTATGTACAAAAGCAAAAGAAGGAAATAATCGTAAGTTAATGGTGAATGAGAAGTGGGAACAACAAAAAGAATATGTGAGAGCAAAGCTTTCAGAAGAAAAAACGAGTACCCTTTATCGTCAACGCAAAATTGACGTGGAACCAGTTTTTGGATTCTTGAAGGCTAATTTGCGTTTCACTCGATTTTCTGTACGAGGAAAATCGAAGGTGGAAAACGAGATGGGCCTCGCATTAATGGCCGTGAATTTAAGAAAATTCACAGCCATTAGCTAAAAGCTATTTGGAGACAACATAAAAGATAGAGAAATCCGACTTTGAATGAATTCAAAGTCGGATTTCTCACGAATTGAAGCTAGTTATGTCCCAGCCTCTTTTTACGTTTCATTATTTATTGTGTGATGCGCTCAAAAAATGCCTGTGTCTTTTCTATATCCGTTACATGCTGATTACAAGCCTGGCTATCTGCGCAAATATAATTACTATGATTGGTGAACGTTCCGACGATATTTCCTTTGACAGTGGTTGTCAATAGACCTACATCAGAATGCCGATTGCAAAGGGCACATATACCTCGAATGGTTGTGTTGGAGAATGTGCCTTTGATTGCTTTTAGTTGTTCACCTTGCTCGATTACGATGTATTTTCGATGTGTACCAGGGTCATCCCAGGCTAAATAACTAATGTGCTGAAAATCCATCTCTTCAAGCTTTGGTAGCTTTAATTTTTTCTCTTTTTTAAATAGATTTTTCAGTGTGCTTGCTGTGATGGCTTTAAAGGGAATAACATAGGGAATTAATTGTGCTAAATACTCTTCCCCCTGTGCACGATCCATCACAGAAAAGACCTGTTCTATTAATTGTGCTTGCGCATCAGTAAGCGATAATTTTGACCTAATGTCGCTATCGATAATGCCATGTACGGCAAGGATGACATTTTTATCTTTTGTCGTAGCTAGTGCTTGCAATAATTTATTCATTTGTTGTTCAAGTAAATGGTAGTTTGCGACCGTTAAAAACGGCTGTATAGTTTGATTATTCATATGAAATCACTCCTGTGTATTAGGCTTTTGAAAAATGATGGCCTAAAGAGATCATTCAAATCATTTATTTTACTTAGACCTCTTTGACCTGTAATAGGGAAGGTCTAGAGCATGCATTACAATAGAATGCTTTCATTTTGATACCTCCTTTAATGAAAACGTTGGTATATATAAGGTTTTATATAGGTTGAATTAAACGAGCAATAAAGAAGCAACTAATCTACATTAACTTGTTAAATATCTTCAAATCTTTGACTTTAACTTCATCAGTTAAGGGACCATAAGTACTTATAGATATATTAACATGAGCATGATTCAATTGCTCTTGTATAGTCTTGAAAATTACTCCATAACCATTATAAGAAGCGAAGATATTTCTAAGACAGTGTGAATTTTTATATTTCAACTCATTCATTTTAACAAATTTTGACCAAGCTCTCGTTAATGAACTGGTGTAGCTAGTCTATGGTAATGGCATATATTTTTATTCACACATAAAGAGTGCGATTTTTTATTTTTAGGGAGTAAATGAGAATACCTTGTTTTCCTCATCAAAGTGCAACTGTTTATTAATATAGATTTTGTTATGCTCATAGTCAATGGAATTTGAATTAATTCTTTTCAATATTAAAATATGCTTTTCAAAATAAGGATAGCTGGATTTATCAATTATTATATTCAGTCGCGTGATGTTAATTTACATTTTTGATTGTGGTACAAGCATTCAACACATGCTAGCAGCTACAAATAGGACAGAAAGATTTTATGTCGTTGAATAAGAAGCGGATAACATGAAGGGAGGAAGTGTAGTTGATATATGATGGGTCTTAACAAACTATTTGTTGCTTTCTTTTAACTATCAAAACTGCCTAAAATCATAAAATCTACAATAACTCCACTTACTGGATTTTCTGAACCTAATACACTAATTCCTAAAACTGTTACACCACTAATATTTGTAACATTAGCAGAGACATATTTTCCAGTAATATTCTTCTCTCTCATTTGTACTCTTGGCCTTAAATTTATTGAGGGATTTGTAGAATATACGCTTGACACTGCAAAGTCAATAGTTGATAATAGCGGATTACCATTAGCTAATGCATTGTCTGTAAAATAAAAAGTAGCTATACCATTTGCGTCTGATGTAGCTTGTCCATAAACCATGCGCTTTTCTTTTTTTGGTTTCGACTCTCCCGCTTTAAACACATGAAATAATGTTGGTGCTAGTGTAATAAATTCAATGCTCATAGCCATTCTCCTTTTAGTTTGTATCAATGTATGATTCATAATATTCTATGAACTTATTATTAGTTTATTACTTTAATGTTCTTGTTGATTCTTGTTTAAATAAAAGAGGACAACTTAATTTGTGGGAGCGGAAAGGAATATTTAGTGAACATTTTGAAGTAGATGATGGTGAAGAGGAAAAACAAAAAAAAGCAAAAAAGTCGCAGTAAAGATAATAATCAATGATAGAAATAGTAAATACTTTTTCTTGCATAATTTAAAGAGTCTATATCCAACTAGTTTTACTAAGGGCTTCTTCCATGATCTAACCATGACAATTTTAGATTCCCTTATTAACATCTCTTTTTAGAAGGATGGCTAATAAGGAAATCTTATAAGGTAAGTAATTGTCTATGTATTTGTCATGATGAAATTTTGTCATTGGATAAACAATATTATCTCCTGCAAAATGATAAATAATTGCACAACGCTAGAAGTTTCTACTAAATATATTTTATCAGGTGTGTTGATTAACCAAAATCATCCAATTTTTATTCGTAAAGCTTCCGGTAAAACGCCAAAGTTTCATTGATACACAAGCGCCATTCAAAAGGCAAGGCAGCACAAAGAAACAGGCGTGAAAAACCTGCGAATGACAGAGATTTTGTCCCCTTTTTCTTTTGACCTTGCTTGTGTAAAAAATTTAATAAAACGTACGTAATCAATGCAGCGAACAATTGATTAAATACCGCATTGGGTGTTGTGCCAAAAAGAATCGGCACATTCAAATTTTGTTTAATCCAGCGAAAAAATGATTCGATTGCCCAGCGTGATTTGTACATATTCGCAATTTCTTCCGGTGTGATGTTCATCAAACTAGTCACAACGCGCATTGTTTTGCCTTCGTAATCGATAAATTCCACGACACGATGGCGCTTTTCCGTTTGTTTTTGAGGAGTACCCATTGTACAAGTGAAATCAGCCGTAACGTTGGAACCCTTACTTGGCGTGTATTTCAATGATTTTTTTTGATTCAAGTGAAGGTTATCTTTTAAACGAATGACAAAATCCTGTTTTTCTTTTACATAGCGATCCACTTTATCAATCGAAAAATACGCACGGTCACCAACTAGGACAAATCGCTTGTCTTTTAGGCTTTCTCCGATTGGACCATCATGTTTTAAACCGATTGTCTCTATCACTTTCAAAGGCATGGCGCTTTCATTCGTGAAACTGACATGGAGTTTGATTCCTGAACGTTCGCCGTGATAAAGCGCCCAGGGTAATCGGTTTTTTCCAACCGTAATCGTTGTTGAATCGACGGCTAACAGCTCTTTATTCATGGAGAGAGAACGTTTCGCAGACCGATTGAGTTTGCCACTAACCACATCAAAAATCCGTTTCATGATGTGGTAATCCAGGTCTTTTAATCTTTTCGAAAGCGAAGAATGCTCAACCGAAAGGAGCCCCATACTCGGTGTGACATCTGCTACGTGTCGCAAACTTTTCCATTCGTGAGCCGCAGCACCAACTAAATAGGAAATGAGTGTCGAAACGGTACATTTTCTCGCTGTATCAACAAAATCGAATTCAGCTAAAATCGCTTGAAGCTCTGTTTCTGGAAGAAAGTTTTGAAGTAACGTAAAAATCGTGTTATTCTTGGACAAGAGAGATTCCTCATTTCGTAAACAGTTGTTGTGGTGACTACTATTTTACATGAGAATCTCTCTTTTTTATGTAATTTTTGTAGGGGATAAATGGATAATCAACAGACGTGATATTTTATTATTGTGTAACTTTCTTCATAAAGTCTAGCTCTTGAGCTATATTGTATTGTGCTTCCTCTGTTGAAAAATCACCATTATAACTATGTGCTAGATTCGATTCTTCAGGAGTAATATATAATGTAACATCTATTCCTAAAGATGATAACTTTTCTTCGAAATCTAATGCTTGATCAGTGAAGGTTGCAAATGTTCCCTCCGTTAAATAAGTACTTGGAAAATCCACATTTACATTTTCGATAACATTTGCTTCAGCTACCTCGGAGATACTTTTAAATTCATTTGAATCAAAATAAGCTCTAATCATACCGTCGAAAAGCCAGTTTGTAAATGCAAAACCTGTATGGTCGACACGTTTTATATCTATTAAAGCACAATTTAAAATAACTCCTTTTATTGTTACATCCTTTGTTACCTTAAATCCATATTTTTCTGCATATTCATTATTAGTTTGAATAATCGTTAATTGGCCTGCTAATTGTCCACCAGCCGAACCACCAGAAATCACAAAGTTATTTTTATCGATACCATATTGTTCTGCATTCTCAGCAACATAACCTAGAGCCTCTGTTGCTTGAATAATTGGAACAGGATATAAATAATCAGGGGATAAGGCATAATTCATTGAGACTACAATGTATCCTTCATCAACAAAGTGCTGAACAGATTCTTCATCATCAACTTTATCACCCCATGCAAAACCGCCACCATGTATATTAAAAAGTACAGGTCTTGTAGTTGGTGTATCTCCTTCAGGTACAAAAATATCTAAATAATTATTAGGATAATTACTTGCATAGGGTACATTTCTATATACTTTTGTATTATTACTTAATACCTCTTCGGTTTGTTCCACACGCTCATCGTAACTGTATTCAGCACCTAAAAAACTTCCTGTAACCTTCAGAAATGGTGCTGGATTAAAATGGTTAATGGTAATAATCAATAATATGCTTGTTGTCAATATAATTACCATCCATTTGAATATTTTTAAAAATTTTCTCATAATTTTTATACTCCTTTTTAATTGTTCGAAAATGATACCCCTGCAGAAGAATTATCAAATATTTTATTGTCCATTTTTGGTGCTAGTTTATTGGAGTTATATCGTCAGCAAAGTAATTTTATGTAGCTCAAAAAGGAGGGTATTCTTTGTAATAATAAAAAAATAAAAGAGTCACTGCTGGTCCTTCAGTGACCCTTAAAAAGGTAGGTGAAAATTAAATGCCTTTTCACAATTAAAATATGACATAGCTCATGGTTATGTATAGGAAATTGCCTAGAGACGTATATAAAAAACGTAGCGTCGACACACGCTAAAGCTTAGGAGTGGTTTTGCTCCTTTTATGGCTAATTAAAACACATCTACTAATATAAGACATAGGGACAGAACTGTGAATAAAAGAGCATCACCCACAGTAAAGAAATATTTATTGGATCAATGAATATAACTGGATGGTAAATAAAGTGAAAAAATGAAATGATTTAACTGTAATTGGGATAAAAAAACAGCACAGTAGGGATATTGAAGCAATGTTACCCAAAGCAGCAATGTAGTTATGAAAAGGTCAAGCATGTGATAACAATGGTGAGGTTATGATCGATAGTAGAAAAATTGATTTGCACAATGTAATTGTCATGTATCAAATTAAATTAGTTAAATAGATTTTGGAGGGTTTTACCTATTTGATATTATAGCCCATGCTTTACATATTATGACTAATATAATGAAACTGATTGTAGGTTAAAAACAATTTGATTTTATTCACATAATAAAAAATAAAGGAGAATGATACAATGAGTTTTGGCCATTATTCGAATTGGATTATATACACTCAACATTCTTATGTTCAAGAACCTGATGGAGGTGATTTCCAATGATGCCAGGAGGAATGCCGATGCCGGGTGGAATGCCGATGCCGGGTGGAATGCCGATGCCGGGTGGAATGCCGATGCCGGGTGGAATGCCGATGCCGGGTGGAATGCCGATGCCGGGTGGAATGCCGATGCCGGGTGGAATGCCGATGCCGGGTGGAATGCCGATGCCGGGTGGAATGCCGATGCCGGGTGGAATGCCGATGCCGGGTGGAATGCCGATGCCGGGTGGAATGCCGATGCCGGGTGGAATGCCGATGCCGGGCGGAATGCCAATGCCGGGTGGAATGCCGATGCCGGGCGGAATGCCAATGCCGGGTGGAATGCCAATGCCGGGTGGAATGCCGATGCCAGGAGGAATGCCGATGCCGGGAGGAATGCCGATGCCGGGTGGAATGCCGATGCCGGGTGGAATGCCAAGACCTGGAGGAGTTTCACCAACACCTTCTCCTAATCGAGGAAGCGGAGCGCCAACCTCTCCACCACCTCAATATAAGCCTCAAAAACCAGTAAAATCTCAGGGGGCTAGCTACAAGTTAGATCCTGTCGTTATGAAAAATTGCGTTCGGAAATTTACGTATGTTTGGATGAACGACGGTAGTGAGTTTTGGTATTTTCCAACTGTTTTAGGAGCTAATTCTGTAGGGGGATATTATTATAATGGATTCCAGTGGGTTTATTATGCATTAGATACACAATATATTGACGCAGTTATTTGTATTTAGAAATTATCAATGGATGTAAAATTTTAAAATGAAGCATCTCAATTGAGGTGCTTTTCATTATGACAAAAGGTTCAATAACCACCTATCGATTACTTGGGCTTTAATTACTATTCGAAAATAATCAAAACCAGTATGGTACCTATTGAATTTGGTCGTAAGAATATCAAAAAACAGTTAGGATAAATATCATTAGCTTTGCTAGTTTGTTCGATTATAACACTACAGCATAACCTTAATGATAAGAAAACAAATAGTACAAATAGTTATCTTTTTTTACTTAGAACAACAACAAGATGCCTGTTGCTATCCATTTAACACTTAATAAATATGTCAAAAACAAGCAATCGAGACTACTTAATTGATAGCCTAATTTATGTTTTATTTTTCTGGTAGTGACATATCATTCCAAAGGCACTATGATAATTGTAGAAGGCGGTGTAAAAGTTGAGTGAAAACTTAGAACATATTACAATAAGTTTTTGTGAACAAAATGGGAGTGTAATTATGACCTACGATATTAATAAAAATTTACCGGCATTAATCCCTAATGTAGGGGATGTAGTTAATATTGATGATAAGTTTAGAGCTGTAAGCGAAAAAGCTTTTACATACGGTACACAAACCCTTGTAGTTACAATTTATTTAGAAGAATTATAGTGTGCAATGAAAGCCACATCAATGAGGTGTGGCTTTTTATTAACTAGAATAAATTCATCACTTTTATGATGTTATGGATAATAAAAAGTGACATAGATCACAAAGTTATCATAGTATTTAACATTAGTAGGAAAAAATTTTTATTAGCAATATTTTTATTTAAAACACGAAAACAATTAGTTAAATTTTTCCATAATAGAATAGAATTTCCGAATAATGAAGAGTTTTATTTTATCGATGAAGAGCTTTAATCCTATTAAAAATTCGTATTATAGAGGGGGTTTTTTAATTCAAATCCTTTTTAGAAAGAGGCCTAGATGGTGATTATAGTGGATCGTATTTATGGTCAATTGGAGATAGAGGGAGTGCTTGAGGAACTTATTTTAAGTAAGCCGATTCAGCGTTTAAAAGGGATACATCAAGGTGGTGCAAGCTATCTAGTTAATCGTCAGTGGAATATAACACGCTATGAGCATTCCATTGGCGTCATGCTCCTAATTAGAAGGCTTGGTGGCTCTCTAGAGGAGCAAATTGCAGGCTTATTACACGATGTATCCCATACAGCATTTTCTCATGTGATTGATTTTGTTCTTGATAATAAAGCAGAGGATTATCACGAAGAAATATTTATGGAGGTGATTAAAAATTCTGAGATACCTACTATTCTTTTAAAGTATGATTATGATTACGCACAATTTTTGAATATGTCAAAATGGCAATTACTTGAGCAGCCAGCTCCTGAACTTTGTGCAGATCGAGTCGATTATACATTACGAGATATGTATGCATATGGACAAACCAACCTAGAAGATATACAAAAATTTCTGAAAGATATCATAATTTATCAAGGGAGAATGTATCTACGAAGTATTGAAAGTGCTGAATGGTTTGTTAAAACTTATTATCAAGAAGTGTTAGATTTCTTTATGGATCCGTTAAATATTTATGCCTATGCACAATTAGCTCAGACATTAAAGCTAGCATTGGAAAAACAGATACTTTCACTCACTGATTTTTTAAAGGAAGATGATGAACTAATTGAACTGATGAAATCTTCAAATGATTGTCATGTACTAAGCTTATTGCAACAGCTTCATCCAGATGTAAAAGTAGGTGAGAATGAGACAGATTATGATTTTCATCAAAAGAATAAAGTACGACTTATTGATCCATCAATTTGCATTGACCATCAATTCATAAGGGCAAGTGACGTATCTGTAGAAGTAAAAAGAATGAATACATTTGCTAAAGACAGGTTTAGTAAAGGGATATTTGTGAGAATTTTTCGATAAATTGTAGATTATTCTCGTTATTTATGCAAAGTTGGGCGATAAATTATCCAAAGTTCTAGATGAAAAGAACAAGGAGCTGCCAACTATCAGCTCCTTCTTTTTTAGGAAAACATCGACATTATATATTTACCTGATAGCATAAATATCGCGTATACAGCGAGTGCGCTAGCCACAGAAATGCTTGGCTTATACCAGTTTGTTAATATAAATGTAAGCACTGTAAAAAGGAGCATCCCAACAGCCCCAAACACGGTATTTTGTAAAACGTTATGAAAGGTGTCTTCCTTCATATTTTTCATTTGCATGCCCATATTAATGAGTGTCAGGATAGGGAGTGCTGTGATAACGCCAGATAAAAATAAATATTTTGACTGGCTAAGTAACAGAGCTAACACCATAATGGAGCCACCCACAATAAAATACAGAAAATATAACATATGTAACCCTCAATTTAAAAGAATAGTGTAATCATACTGTACGATTCTACTATTCTACAAGTGCCTTTTTAGCGTATTTAGCAAGTAGTGAAGAAAGATAGATTTTTACTAAAAATAAATAGGACATGTCTACAGACTGAAAAATCTGAAAATAGAAACTTTATAGCATAGGAATTAATTCTCTTTGTATATATCGTATTTTACGATATAATCGTTTTGAACGATATATTAAAAGGAGTTAATTTAATGATTCAGGATATAAATAATTATTTTACAACTATTTTTTATCATCTACATACAACACATGAAGATGTCATTTCCCATCAAAGTGTGCGAATTTTACAGATGATTCAAAAGGAAGTCGAGGTTACTGTTCGGGATGTAGCAGGATTACTGAATATTTCTCAAAATACAGCCTCCGAGCACATTAAAAAACTGGAACGGAATGGCTGGGTGAAGAAGGAAAGGGCTGTTGATGATCAACGCAAAGTCATGCTTCATTTAACAGTAGAGGGGCTTGTGATTGTCAAAAAAAATACCGAATTAGACGATAATAAACTACAACATGCATTACATCAATTATCAGAAGATGAACGACAAACCATTCTACAGGCATTTCATCTTTTAAGCGAGGTGTCGAAATAATGTACACGTTTGTTAAAATTCTAAGTTCTGCAGCGATTATTGGGATCGTTACAGAGGTAGCCAGAAGATTTCCTACATATGGTGGCATTATTGCCGCACTACCCCTTGTTAGTATTTTAAGTATTATATGGTTGACAGTACAAAGTGAATCAAGCGAACATATTCAGCGTTTTACAGTTGGTGTGATCGTTGGTCTACCTGCAACAATGGTGATGCTCTTTGTTATATACATGGCAATGAAGTCATCCATTCATATCGTGTTTGCCATAGGATTAGGCGTTGTTTCATGGGCCATATTTTTGGGCATCCAGAAAGCAATAGCTAGTGTTTTTCATATTTCGATTTAATAAGGAGTTAAAAAATGACAATTATCTCGATTCAACAATTACCTCAAAAAGAAGTGCTACAGTTTTTTAAGGAACACTGGGGAACGACTGAAATGGTCATATCTAGTGGTATTTATGATTGTAGCAAACTAGAGGGCTTTGCATATGTAGACGCAAAACAGAAGATAATTGGCCTTGTGACATATATTTTACGTGGAGAAGAGTGTGAAATTATTTCACTAGACAGTATTGTGGAAGGTCAAGGTATTGGTTCTTCACTTGTACAGGCTGTAGAACAACAGGCTTTTGCAACTAACTGTACAAGGATCACTCTTATCACAACGAATGATAATTTACATGCATTAAAATTTTATCAAAAACGCGGCTATTTTTTAGTGGAAATCCTTCAAAATGCTGTCGCTCAAGCAAGACTCTATAAGCCTGAAATTCCTCTTGTCGGCAATGACGGTATTCCAATACGGGATGAAATAAGACTACAAAAACAATCTGTCTTTTACTAAGGCAGATTGTTTTTATCTTCATTCAGCAAATGTTTTTTGTAGCGAAAGCATAGCGGCAGATGTTTTATGCGCGTAAGCATAGCGGCAGCGGCAGCTACAATTACGCCAAGGCGAAATTGATATTCAAGGTTTTCCAGTAGAGAATTTATCGTTATACTTGATTGGGAAACAGGAAAGTGAGGAAAGAAATGAAAAAAATCTTATTTGTTTTATTATTTAGCGTTCTTATGGTGGGGGCGGCTTTCATCTTCTATGTAAAAAGTAATGCGCCACTAGTAATTAGTGCTTACACAAGTCTTAAAGATAATCCAACTGGTAAAATAATTGAACTAGAGAATAAAGGTTTACAGGAAATACAGCTTCAGCAAATCCTTATTAACGATAAAATACCTGAAAAGATAGAGCTTGTTGTAAGTAAGTCTGCACCATTTGAAGCAGAAATGAAGATGGAGAATGATCCCAACATTATATTTTATAAATTAAGGCAGATTAATATTTTTCCTAGTAAATACATAGATCGTCAGGCAATAGGAAAGCAGCCTCAGCATTATGCTGTGAAAGTGGAGGGAGCCAATATGAAAACTATAACGATAAAGTATACATATTTAAAGATTCCATTTACGCTAACGGCTGTATTGCAAACAAATAAATAGTTATATTAACAATTGTGATTGCTTTCATCCATTCTCTTTACATTTAACTGTAAGATGGTAATCAGTCAGTACATTAAAAATTCAGGTAGAATAAACCAAAAAGGGATGATAACGGAACCTATTGCAGTGGATTTCGTAAAAATATGTAGGGGAGCCAGCGCAAAATAAAAACATGTGAATTGAGTAATCATTGAAAAGAAGGTAAAGAAACTTGGACATTTTAACTGGTAAATTGATTGTTATCGCATTATTTGTACTTATTATTCATTCGATTGAAACACTTGCCTATGCAGTTAGATTGTCAGGTGCGCGAGTAAAATTGTTAGCTTCAGCCCTATCCTTATTTAATGTCATGGTTATGGTGTCCAGACTGGCGAATATGATGCAGCAGCCTTTTACTGGTAGTTTAATTGATACAGCACCAGAGGTAAACGCGTTAGCCTTCGTTGAGCAGCAATTCCGAGTAATTATAGGCTTTGCTTCACTAGGTACATTAGTAGGCATACTACTTTTACCTACATTTGTGGCTATATTTTCAAGAGCCATTATCCATTTATCGGAGGAAAGGGGCTCCATTCCAGCATTATTTAAGAAAAGCTTGAAAATGGAGTATATCAAAAGAGGCTTCAAACATATTCATATGCCAAGTTTTGCATACTTGAAAGGGATTAGTTGGCGTGATATCCCCTTAAAACTATTTATTATCAATGTACTAATTACTGCAATCTATACAATTGGGGTTCTGTCTGCTCTATATGCTGCCTTATTAGCTCCAGAAAGAGGTGCAACAGCTATGATGGCCTCAGGGTTAATTAATGGTGTGGCAACAATCTTGTTAATTATTTTTATTGACCCTAAGATTTCTATTCTTGCAGACGATGTTATCAATCAAAGAGGCAGTTATTTAAGCCTTAAACGAGCTTCTGTAATGATGATGGGTTCAAGATTATTAGGAACAGTTTTGGCACAGCTCCTATTTATTCCAGGAGCAAAATATATCGCATGGTTTACAAAATTTATGACATGATTTCTTTAGAGAAAATTTATGCTCACCCATAAGAGGAAAACTAGACTTTACAGAAAAAAGGGATTCAATTTCAATAATAGTTCCATCAAGACGGATTGAAAAACAGGAGAAAAGACGGGTGCGAATAGAAGAACTTGAATGTGTTGTTGTTATTAATGGACTAGAGATAAGTGGATTTATTGATAAATCAAAAAAGTGCACAAGATGTCAAAGTTATACTATTTATGATGACTCCTTTGATGCCTATTTTTGTGCTAATTGCAATGAATGGCAAGAAGAAAAATGCAGTGATCCACATTGCTATTTCTGCGTACAAAGACCAGATTATCCTTTACCAACAGCAACAAGGATTTGAAAATGTTGTTGCAAAATATTTTTTTCAAATATTGACAAGTTATACAATGTTCGATTATAGTAGTTAACAATTTCATCAATCAATGAAATAGGCGATGAAAAGGACACGAGAGTTGAGTAGCGATTAACAGAGAGGGAGGCATTTGCTGAAAGCTTCCTAATGCAGCAATCACCTCTTACTACCTTTGAGCCGTGCTTGGAAACTTGCACCGTTATTGCAACGTTACTGCAAATCAATGAGCCACTAGCAAATCTAGTGGGAATTTGGGTGGAACCACGGGTAATCAACACATACTCGTCCCTTTATGGGGCGGATATGTGTTTTTTTATTTTTTAATCAGTGTTTTTTCGGACCTGATTATTCAAAAAAGGAGCATTCCTGTTAGAAGGATTTTCAAGGGCTTGAAAAAGAAAAAGCCCTCTTGTATGATGCATGAGTGTCAACGGGAAATTGACTCATCATCACATAGGAGGACTCCAATTATGAATTCTAATACGAACCAAAAGATTAATCAAGTCTCTGAAAAAACACTCGTCATCGGTATCGACATTGCCAAGCGTACACATTATGCATGCGCGGTTGATGAAAGAGGACGCGTGCTCCAAAAATCGTTCCCTTTCTCGCAAACAAGAGAAGGTTTCGATGCTTTTTATGAAAGATTACTGGCTTTACGTGCTACGCATGAAAAAAGTGATGTGTTAGTTGGTTTTGAACCTACTGGTCATTACTGGATGAATCTCGCTGCTTATCTTCGTGCACATGGGATACCGTTTATCATGGTAAATCCTCATCATGTCAATCGTTCCAAAGAGTTAGATGACAATCTTCAAACAAAGAACGACCAAAAGGATGCGCTCGTCATTGCACGTTTAATGCGTGATGGACGATTTAGTTACCCACGTATTCTAGAAGGCGTGGAAGCTGAATTGCGTAATGGCGCAACTTTGCGTGCCAAAATCCAAGAAGATGTAAATGCCCTACAAAATCGAATGATCCGTTGGTTAGATCGCTTTTTTCCTGAGTTTACACAGGTATTTAAAAACTTCGGGAAAATGGCTTATGCGGCGCTTGAAAAGACACCACTGCCAATGGATATTCAAGGGAAAACGCCAGAAGAATTACTATTTTTATACCGCCAAGTAGATGGGATGAAAAGTCCACAGCTACCAAAGGCAAAACAATTAGTCGAGGTGGCACAAAGCTCAATTGGACTGACAGAAGGCTTAGTGATGGCACGAATAGAAATCGCCACACTCCTAGATCAGTACAAATTGATGCAACACCAATTAGACACCCTCACTGAACAGTTAATCGAACTATCGAAAGAAATGACAGACTATGAATACTTAAGTTCTGTTCCAGGCATCGGCGACGTAACAATTGTCGAGCTGCTTTCCGAAGTTGGTTCTCTTACACAATATGAGCATCCACGCCAATTAATCAAACTAGCGGGACTCACATTACGTGAAAACTCTTCTGGACAGCATAAAGGACAAAAACGGATTTCTAAGCGTGGTAGAAGAAAACTTCGAGCTCTTTTATTCCGTGTGATGATCCCGTTAATTCGTCATAATGAAGCCTTTAAGCAATTACATGAATACTACACTACACGCACCGTCAATCCCCTTCGTAAGAAGCAATCGATTGTCGTGCTCTGTGGAAAGTTACTGAAGATTTTACATGCCTTGTGCAAGAAGAAGGTACAGTTTGATAAGCTACAGATGATGAAAGACCTTTATTGTCTCCAAGAGGCGGCCTAAGCAAAACCAAAGCTTGACCTACAGCAGAAGGATGACACGGAGAAGCCGGCATTATTTATCACGAAAGACCACGAGTCCCTAAAGGAGCATCGCCAGCCTCTGCCTTATGAATAGACCGAACGAAGGAATGTATGCGCAAGGACGCCAAGAGACATGGGAGGGTACGTCGTCATAAGCATCGCAGAGATCCATTAGTGCATCACATAGTGGAGGTGAAAGTTAATTTTATCCAATTATCTTTAGCGAAGCGTACTCACCAAATGACAATGAATTGAAGAACTAGAAAAGACTATATGTACTAAGTGGTAAAAAAATATTTTCACCACTTTAAGAACGGGTCGAACCGTTGATATATCAACATTTATAGAGGGAGTAGAGAATATGTCAAATCAAGTTATTAACATTCAATTTCCAGATGGTCAACAGCAAGTATTTACAAAGGGTGTAACACTAACCGAAATTGCACAAACAATAAGCCCAGCTTTACATAAAAAAGCAATTGTAGGGAGTGCTAACGGAACCATCATTGATTTGACGCGCCCAATTGTGGAAGATACACAAATCGCCCTCTATGATGCTAGCTCAAAGGAAGGTGTTCAGGTAATTCGTCATTCAACAGCTCATTTGTTAGCTCAAGCCGTGAAGCGTCTGTATCCAGATGCTCGCTTTGGCATCGGCCCTGTCATTGACAATGGGTTTTATTATGATATTGATCTAGCCCATCCACTTGTGCCGGATGATTTATTACAAATTGAAAAAATGATGAAGCAAATTGTACAAGAAAATAGTCCAATACTACGAAGAGAGGTTACACGCAATGAGGCACAGCAGCTATTTGCCCATGATGCATTAAAGCTAGAGCTATTAGCGGATATTCCTGAGCATGAAAAAGTGACGGTTTATGAGCAGGGAGAATTTTATGATTTATGTCGTGGACCACACGTACCTTCTACAGGTAAATTAAAGCACTTTAAATTAATGCATGTATCTGGTGCGTATTGGCGTGGTGATAGTAAAAATCAGATGCTTCAGCGTATATATGGTGTTGCGTTTGCCTCAAAAGAAGAATTAGCGCAATACTTTGTTTTTTTAGAAGAAGCAGAGAAGCGAAACCATCGCAAGTTAGGAAAAGAGCTGGAACTATTTATGTTTTCAGAGGAAGCACCTGGCATGCCGTTTTATTTAGCAAATGGTCAAATTATTCGCAATGAGCTAGAGTCTTATTTACGACAATTGCAAGCGAAATATGATTATCATGAAGTACGGACACCATTGATGATGAATCAACGTCTTTGGGAGCAGTCAGGGCACTGGGATCACTATAAGGACAATATGTATTTTACACATGTAGATGACCAGAGCTTCGCGCTAAAGCCTATGAATTGTCCCGGTCACATGCTGATTTTTAAAAATGAATTACATTCATATAGAGACTTACCAATTCGTATGGCTGAATTTGGTCAGGTGCATCGACATGAATTTAGTGGTGCATTAAATGGACTTTTACGGGTGCGTACTTTTTGCCAGGATGATGCTCATATTTTTGTCACACCACAACAAATCGAGAAAGAAATTGCACTGGCTCTAAAAATTATTGATGAGGTATATCAGGTTTTTGGCTTCCAGTATGACATTGAATTATCCACACGTCCTGCTGATTATATGGGTGATTTAGAGCTATGGGATCAAGCGGAAGCAGCACTAGAAAACGTACTTAAGCACTTAGGCTTGCCATTTACAATTAATGAAGGCGATGGTGCGTTTTATGGACCAAAGATTGATATTCATATTAAAGATGCTATTCATCGCAGTCATCAATGTGCAACAGTTCAGCTCGATTTCCAACTACCTGAGAAATTTGATTTAACGTATATCAATGAACATAATGAAAAAGTAAGACCAGTGGTTATTCATCGGGCTGTATTTGGCTCAATTGATCGTTTTTTAGGAATATTAATTGAGCATTTCGGTGGTGTGTTCCCTACATGGCTTGCACCGAAGCAGGTACAAATTATCGGAGTTGCAGATCAACACCAAGAATATGTTCAGCAAGTAGTGAAGGCGTTACAAAATGAACAGATTCGTGTGGGGGTTGATAATCGTTCAGAAAAGCTTGGTAAGAAAATTCGTGAGGCGCAAATGAAGAAGATACCATATATTTTAGTACTAGGTGATCGTGAAAAGGATCAACAGTATGTGACTATTCGTAAACATGGCGAGCAATCCTTACATGAAATGCCATTGTCACAATTTGTGGAGAATATCAAGCAAGCGATAAAACAAAAAGCAATATGATAAAATCCATATTTTAAAGGTGTAGCTCGACTTCTAGGCAGTTCTCATGAATCAATTCGATCACTGGGCTTAGAGTCGAGCTAACACATGACCAAGGGTTTGTGTCTGAGAGCAATTTTAAAGCGGGAAAATTTGAATTTTTTGTTAAAAATATTTTCAGAATTTACTTAAATAATTCCATTATTTCATCATCTTTGCTACTATTTCATCACTTTCAAGCATACAATGAAATAAATGACGAGTAATTGAAATTATGGAACAATATGATTGTTTTGATTGTAATGGCTGTTTCCTAATAAAATGGTTTGTGTCTCAGTATCGATGACAAAATATTTATGATAGCTCTCTTGTTCAGTTTGTTTAAAGGAGGCTAAAAAATATACTTGTCGATTGGGATGAATAAAAGTATGTTGAGTGAGGTCTATTTTTTCACCTATGAAATTGGTTTTTAAATGAAATGTTTCTTCAGCCTTTGGTATGTCTTTAAAGGGTATCTTTTGACGAATGTTCAAGCTAGCATCAGAATATTCCTCATATAGTGTCGGAATAATTTTTTGATAAAACTCGTCCTCATTTTGAAATGACTGATACTGATTATTTGGATACTTATAGGAAGTAGCTACAATAGGTGTACAGAGTGTGGGTGCTGTGTTTTCTACTGATTGTTGAGGCTGCTGTAGTAAAAAGCTTGAAACAAACATCAATGACATGAACAATACCTGCATCTTTTGGCCTCCTTTATAATTTAGTTTTCCCAATTACATGTTATGTATACGTATCATGACAATAACAGCAGGATTTGGATTGAACTTTACAAAGGGAACCTAATACAGGTTAATAACTTGGGTTTTTTTATAATGTTGGTTAGGAAACTTGCGCCTGTTTTGAATATCTATTTAATAATACATCCAATTCTTGACTACAATCAACCACAATAGGATGGGTGAAACCTAGATCCTTTGCCTTTCTATACATAGTTCTTCTCTTCATTTCGATTTTCACCTTCAAGAATTGTTTAAGCGATAATTGTACCAAGATACTTTCCTCCTAATTTTTTCTCCATTTTCTTGTCATAAAATCTATATGACCTCGATTCAACTTTCTCATTGTATACCACCTAAAATAAAAAATATGTCATATTGTGTTTAGTGTGCTAAATTCGTAATTTAGTCATAGAAGAGCGTCTTAATTCTCAGAGAAGATTGAAAAACTAAAATTTTCCACTAAATCTTTTCGCCTATTTTAATTTACTTTAATTGTTATATGCTTAAAATTTAAGACCTTGAATCCAAAGAAGTCAAGGTTTGGTTTCTATGACTTTTTAGAAAATATTTAGATTTCGTTTAACTGATTTTGTATCTTTTTTACTATTGAGATTACAAGTTGGAATATTTGGAATATTCATTCATTTTTCTAGAATTTCGTATCTTGTCGCATTTTATCAAATAAACCTCTTTGTTGTTTTTTACTGAGGAGATTATCGATTATTCGGATAAATTTTAGATTTATTTAGGAAATGATGTAATAAAATGAATAAGGCGGTGTTTAGGTCAGTAGAGGTGGACGAATTTATAGAGGCTATTTTAAGGTGTCTTCAAGGAGGAAGATCAATAATGATAATGAGCAATTGAACGGCCGTAATCACTTTATGCTTGATTAATTGGATAGATCTTGAAGGAATGTATGCACAATCAGGCTAAACTTTTTATGAATCAAAATATGTAAACGCCCACTCTGTCAGCTGTGGGCGTTTATTACTTATCTTAATGTTTCCATTCTTTTCGTAATAGACCAAATAATAATAGAACATAAAACTTACCGAATCGGAAAATCTCATTTCTCAAAATGCCTTCTTTTGAAAAGCCGCATTTTTCATAGGATCGAATAGCTGCTGTATTAAAGCTGAAAACCTGTAGTTTAATTTTATTGATAGCAATGTAATTAAAAATAAAATCGATAAGGGTTTTCATAGCATCAGTTCCAAGTCCTTTACCCTGCCATTGCTCGCCAATCGAAATGCCTACAAAGCATGTACTGTTTTGCCAATTAATTGAAAATACAGCACATGTGCCAATAAGCTCATTTGTATATTTTTCAAATATACCGAAGAAAAAATCTTCCTTCTTTGCACTAATACTTTGGAAGAATGATGAGTGATCCTCGAAGGTTTTTGGAAAGGGGATTTCGTCATTAGCAAATAATAACGACTTTTTTTCACTTTCAATTTTGACAAATGCTTCTAAGTCAGACGAAGTCATTTGCTGTAAAATAATTGCTTGACCTGTAAGAAAGTTTTTCATGTAATGATCCATTTGTGTTCTCCCTTGTTCAAGGGCTGCAGCTAAAATGACATCCCTTGTTTAATCTGTTGAATAACTAAAACGTCTACTGCACTTGCCGCACTCATTGGCACAACTCCTTTTAATTGAATACTTTTATAGTAGCATTTTTAAGGATTAGTAGAAATAAATATTTAAAATAAGAAGGACTTCAATTAGTTTCGTTTTCTTCTGAACATTTAATCTTGTATTTTATCAAACAGCCCACATATCAATAGTTCAAATTTCTGATAGTGTTTGCTGATAGAGTATTTTACAATGGTTTAAAAGAAAATTCCAAATTATTACGATTAGCTCAATAGAGTTATGAAACATAACGAAAAAAGAGGAGTATTACAATGAGTATTCAGCTAAAACAATGTATACTAGAAGACCTAGATGATCTTCAAAAAATCAGTAAATACACTTATATGGATACCTATTATGATAAGCAATTTAGACATATGATTAGTCTGGATACGATTAACACTAATTTAGAGCGAGCATTTAATAAAAATCAGCTAAAAAGGGAGCTTTCCAATGTATCCACTAGCTTTTACTTTATCTATTTCAATGATGAATTGGCGGGCTATATAAAAATAAATGTGGACGATGCTCAATCAGATTCACTTGGGGATCAGGCACTTGAAATAGAACGTATCTATGTAGGACAATCCTTTCAAGGCTATGGACTTGGAAAAGCACTAATAAATAAAGCGTTAGAAATGGCACAGCAGCTAAATAAGAAGGTTGTCTGGCTAGGTGTTTGGGAGAAAAATTTATCAGCTATCCAATTTTATGAAAATACAGGGTTTTCTCGATTTAGTACCCATGATTTTCAATTTGGAAATGACGTACATACCGATTTTATTATGCGTAAATTAATGGATTAACATACAATAACAATTAGAAAGAGGAGAATTCAATGCGTTTCTTTACAACTTATTTTAATGGCTTGATGGCATACTTACCTGAAGAGGAGCAAATCCAGCTGCAACAAGCAAAAGGAGCAACTGATTCTCAAATTCAAACATTATTAGATATATTCCCAGGATGTCCAAAATCTTTGATTAAACTACTGCAAGATATTAATGGAACCTATTATTGTAAGCATGGAGAAACAACGATTAGTGTACTAGTATTAGGCTCAGATCTAGGTGATTATCCATATTATTTAAAGTCTATTGAGCAAATGATAAAAAATGCCCAAGTAGTGAATAGTGAAAGTATTTATGAGCGTTATCGAGATTTTTTAGAGCATGTTGAAGTGGATGATAGAATACAGATGCATATACCATTAGATAAGCATTTAGGCTTTGCGGATTGTATGAACAATGGCGGTACATCCAGCCTATATATAGATTTTCATCCCAATGATGGTGGACAGATAGGACAGGTCGTTCGATATGTTCATGATCCAGATAGCTATGAGGTTATTGCACCATCCTTTGATGACTATTTACAACAGCTAATAGATGGAGAGTATGAATTTACCTCAATCTATGAGGAGGAATAGGAGGGAGGGCATTTATGAGATTAAAATTTTATGAAACGTGTGATGACTCGTTAATAGAGAGATATGCAATAACAACAGAGCAGTTAAGTTTTACAAAGTCTCCAAAAGAAAGTATTGAACTGGCGAAATTGGACAGAAATCGTCATGCCATATTGGTGCTTGCAGAAGATAAGCTAGTTTCTTTCTTTGTATTACATGAAAAAGATGGGGTAATACCATATTCAACAAATGAAGCTGCCTTGTTAATTCGCTCCTTTTCTACTGATTATCATGAGCAAGGGAAAGGCTATGCAAAAGCAGCATTACAGCTCTTACCAGAATTTGTTCAGACGCATTTTCCTCATATTAATGAGCTCGTGTTAGGAGTTAATGTCCCAAACAAATCCGCACAGGCACTTTATACTAAATGTGGCTTTGTTGATGAGGGAAGGCAAGTAACCAGATTTAATGATGAGCTTATTGTAATGAGTTATTATATCAAGTAGTGTTAGGAGATTCTGATGACATTGGTAATGAACGCAGGAATAGAGCTGTTGGATGAAATATGTGCGATAGATAAAGAAGTACTAGGTGATTTTTCAAGAAGCAAACAAATAAGTATAGCCATTCAAGAAAAACGCTGTATCATCCAACAAAATGAACAAGGGATTGCGGGTTTTCTTATATTTACAAATAATTTTTTTGAACATAGCTTTATCGACTTAGTGATAGTAAAGCCATCTGAACGGAGAAGGGGAGTTGCTGCCTCTTTAATAGAGGCTTATGTAGAAATAGCTATCACGCCAAAGATTTTTTCCTCTACTAATCAATCAAATACGGTTATGCATCAAGTATTTGACAAGACAGGATTTATAAAAAGTGGGTTTATTGAGAACTTGGACGAGGGTGATCCAGAAATTATTTATGTGAAATTAACATAAATAAGTATGAGAGGTCTCGAAGATGAATAACACTTCGAGACCTCAAGGTTTTTATGATTATTTTTTCGCTCGAATGACTAAAAAGGAAGGGCGACGAAATTCTTTTTCTAGAGAGGGAAGTTTCTCTACTGCCTCCAAATCTGGAAGAGGCTCTACTATTTTTTCTATAGTGAAGCCATGTGCAATTAATGAATTGATAATTGTAGAGAGACATCGATGATATTTAACTACACCCTCCACAAACCATGTCTGTTTACGGAAACCTTCATCCTGATAATTGTCAATTGCATAGTGACTTCTTTGACCGTTATCATTATAAATCCAATTATCCTCGTTTGTTTTCCTGGCTGTTGCAATTGGATGTTCTATGGAGAAAATAAAGATGCCATTTGAACGAAGTATGCTAGCAATTTTACCAATCACCGCATCAAAATTTTCAATGTAATGCAAGGAAAGGGAACTTGTAATACAATCAAAGCTTTCTGGAGCTATATGATAATCCTCAATTGCATGCAAACAATAGTCGATCTTTGGGTGAGCATATTCACGTCGTGCGATCGCCAGCATATTTTTGGAGACATCAATGGCAGTAACATGTTTTGCATGGTTTTCTATACAATAATACGCGAATTCGCCCATTCCACAGCCAATATCAAGCATCTGTAAATTCTGTAAATTTGGCAGTAAGGATTTTATCGCAGGCTGCTCCAGCAAATTATTATAATTATAAGGTGTCTGACGTAACGCTTGATAGTGACGGAAAAATTCAAGATTGTCATAAATATTTTGTTTCATGTAAAACCACCACTTGTTCTACATAACGTTATGTAACATTTGCGCATATTCATTGTCTCATAGCTATGAAATTAGAAATAGACTTTTTATTCTATTTTTAGTAAGATGTAGATAGAGGCATGTCAACTTTAATAATTTTAACTACCATCTATTTACATATGAATAGATGGATTATTTTTTTCTTATTTCTCTAAGTTTCCATCTTTTTACGACATAAATTTGTAACAATTTGAAAAAATTGAAATATTTAATGGTGAATGTTGGCACTTCTTTTAACGAGCGACGTTCTTTTTAATGGAAACAGAATAACAGTTTCCTAAAAAAGACGTTGGGGGATTTTATAAGTGAGTACAGAAACATTGTTAAATCTAAGCAGTAATTCATTGTTCATCGCCTTTATTTTATTGCTAATCGCTATTTTACCGATTGGACTAGCCGTAAAATCGAAAAGAAAATTGTTTGGTAAAGTAGGATTACTACTGACCTATAGTGCCTTTACGTTACAATTAGTTTATTTCATTTTAAGGTGGATCGCTGTTGATCATGCACCGGTAAGTAATATGTATGAGTTTATGACGTTTTTTGGCATCATGCTTACAGGAAGCTATTTGATTATTCATTTGCTGTATAAACAAATCGTAGTGGGCTTGTTTACTATTCCTGTTTCCTTAATTATTCTTGGGTATGGAAGCGTTTTTACAAAGGAGGTTTCACCACTTGTACCATCTCTACAAAGTCATTGGCTAACAATTCATGTAATGACCGTGGCTTTTTCAAGTGCTATCTTATCAATTTCGTTTGCAACAGGCATTATCTATTTATTAAGAACATTAGATGTTACAAAGAAATCAATCAGTACCTTTGCTTTGGAATTTGTCATGTATTGTCTAATTGTCGTAATAGGCTTTATTGGTGTGTCTACGTACTTTAATCTCACAGCTGATGATGTGAAGGTACATTTTGAAAATTCACAAGGAAAAGAAGAAACAGCAGTTTATACAATGAAGCCTCTTATTGTCAATGATGCTGCTCAAACCACAGATGGAGAACAAATAGGTGTTTTACAGATTACTAACAAGGTTGATGCAAAGAAGTTAAACTCAATTGTGTGGGCATTTCTAATTGGTACGGTACTATATGCGGTACTTATACTGATTACAAGAAGACCATTAATCGTTTTATTAAAGCCATTAACAAATCGAGTACAACCAGCTTTAATGGATGAAATTACATATCGAGCTGTGGTCATAGGTTTTCCGTTGTTTGCTCTAGGAGGACTATTATTTGCCATGATTTGGGCACAAATTGCTTGGAGTAGATACTGGGGCTGGGACCCTAAAGAAGTATGGGCACTAATAACATTTTTATTTTATGCAGCCTTCCTTCATTTTCGACTTTCAAAGGGGTGGGAGGGTGAAAAAACAGCTTGGTTAGCGATTATTGGCTTTGGCATTATCATCTTTAATCAAGTATTTGTAAATTTAGTGATTGCTGGTTTACATTCGTATGCATAAGGAGCTAAGAAATGAGTTATTTTCTTAAGCTGAATCTAGTGAGTATATATTATGGGCTTATGTTCTTTATTTCGATTGAATTACAAGTGAATTATTATCGAATGTTAAGACTAACTGGATGGGAAGGGCAGCAGTTTGATATTTTTTTATTTCTGGTGCACGCAATCGGTTGGATAGTAGCGAGTATTGTAATGTATAAACTAACAGCTAAATGGCTTGCTCGTCACCGATTAGTTTATGTAACAACTATTCTTTGGCTGCCATATTCAATCATCTTTACTTTTTTATTTACAAGTATTTTTCCAATTACCAATCAAGGCGATTCACCAGCACCTGTGCAAGGATTAATCCTTTTTGCAATGATCTTTTTATTTCCGTTCTATATTGCAATTTTAAATTTCCTGTGTCGTTTTTTAAGCGCTGATAATACACAGGGGTAATAACATGAAAAAGAGACATCCAAACAAAGGATGTCTCTTGAATTTTTGCACTATAAATGCTATGGCTTACATTAAATCTTGACAACATTAGTTGCTTGTGGTCCACGGTTTCCTTCTTCTACACCGAATTCCACTTTTTGACCTTCTTCTAAAGTTTTAAAGCCATCTGATTGAATTGCAGAAAAATGTACAAATACATCATTTCCACCTTCAACTGCGATAAAGCCAAAACCTTTTTCTGCGTTAAACCATTTTACTGTACCTTGTGTCATGTGTGAACACCCTCCCAAAAAAATTCAACAATCATATTCCTTCCATCACTTGCAAAGAATCACGTATTCAAAAGCCCGTATTTCCTTTTGAATACGTGATTTTAATGACATAAAAGAAGTAATGTAATTATTAGTTTTAGTATATAACAGTTTTATACATTTATCCAGTATATTCCGTTTTTAGAAAGGGAAAATTTACATTTGTAATATATACTTTATGACGTTGACTCTTGTTAGTCAATCCACGCTTTCTCTTTCGCTACAATCACTGCCTCAGCTCTTGATTCTACATTAAGCTTAACAAATAATTTAGATAAATAGTTTTCTACAGTTCTCTGTGTTACGCCAATGGCAGATGCAATAGCTTTATTCGTACAGCCTTGTGAGACAAGCTGTAAAATTTCTTGTTCTTTGTCACTGAGAAAAACTTCCTGCTTCCTATTTGGCATATTCGTACGCTGTTGAACGAAATCTAAAAAATCTGCTGACAGTAGAATTTCACCTCTTAATGCAGCTAAAATGGTTTGAATCACTTGCTCTTTGGTGGCTAGCTTTGAAAGTAGTCCGTCAATTTTTTTCTCCACAAGTAATTCGTAATAATCGGAAAGCTCGTATCCTGTATACAGTAAGATAATGGCTTCTGGTTGTTTTTTCTTAATCATCTCAGAAAGTTGAATGCCATTAGTTGGTTTCATATTAATATCGATTAAAAATAGTTGGAAAGCTTGAACATCCATTCTTGATAATACTGCTTCACAATTCTGCTCGGTGTCTATATTTACATCTGTTAAATCCTGTAATAGTGTTTTAGTACCATCTAAAACGACAGGATGGTCATCTACAATAAGAATATTAATCATACGAATCTCCGTCCTCTTGTATTTGAATAAATATATGCATTCCTTCATTATGACTGGAGGCAATGTTGATCTCACCATTAAATGCGCGTACACGCTCACGAATTCCGTTTATCCCCATGGAAGCTGAAGATTGCATTAAATCTTCAATATTACAGCCAATGCCATTATCATCGTATTGTAGGATAAAACCATGTGGAATAGCTTGTAACTTTAATGATACTTCAGTTGCCTCAGCATGCTTTATCGCATTATTTAACAGTTCCTGTACTAGGCGATAAACGACTAAATGTAAGGTGACATCCTGAAATTGGACACGTTCTATATGAGCACTTAACAAAAAATCTGCTCGTATTTTTACCTTTTGTATTAATTTTTTTAAAGCCATTTGTAATCCAAATGTGTCAAGTAAAGGAGGGCTTAGATTTTCGCAATATTCCCGTAAATCTTTTGTGGCATTCAGCAATTGCTCCCGAATATCTAATACCTTTTCTTTTTTTATAAGCGGTGATCCAGCAAGCACATCTAGCTCTCTCGCTAAATGAAGCTGTTCCTGTAAAATGGTGTCATGTAATTCTTGCGCTAAAATACTTTTTTCCTTTTCAATAATATTCCACAATAATTTATCGAGCCAAGGTAGCTGCGTATCATTGGAATCCTTCATATGTTGAATTTCTTGCACTAAATCTTCAATAAGCTTTAAATTATCTATAAACATAGAGACATAAAGTGATAATAACTCTAACCAAAGAAGTTCTTCTTTCTGTAGGGGGTGTCTTATTTTTAAAACAACTTTTTCTTCACCTGTATCGTGTAGCAGCAGTTGAATCGTGCCCATTTTTTCTATAATCTCACCACGAACGAATGGTACAACTTCTGTTTCGGTTGTAATCATAAAGGCTGTGGTACCAAGTTTTTCGGTGATTTCATATTTGAATAGTTTCAATAATTCTTGTTGATTTTTTGCTTTCCCCATTCTATTAACCGCAGCATATAAATTATGTACATAATTGCCAGTGGATGAAAAAATAATTTTTCGGTACTTAAAATCAAGCTGCTCTTTTATATAGAAGCTCGCTATGATAACGAGAAAAATAAGAATAAAGATACTCGTCATTTTAACAAGCGAAATGTCCTTTAAAAATAGTAAGGCTATGCTTGAAGTCAGTATTACGGCACTAAAAAAAGCAAGGGTAGAATAATAACGAAAACGAGATAATTGATATTCAATATCGAAGAGTCGCTCATTCACTTGAATGAAGATAAAGGAAAATGGAATAAATAATAAAAATAGTGCAGCAAACTCCGCATGTAAAATGGGTTCGTGACCTAAAATTTCAGGTATTACGAAAAAAAGTAAAAATGGTAAGAATGGTGTGATAAAAGCAATAGCTATTAGGCGAATTTTTGCCAATTTTGTGCGTAAATAACTTGTAAGTAATATGTAGATGGCATAAAGGACAAGCACAGCAAATAGGCCTAAATTAATAGAGGCAATTACTTCCCTCAATTCTCGATTAAATAATTCAAAAACATTACAACATAAAAAAGCTAGTGGAATGACATAAAGCCATCTTGTATCGAGATATCTCCATTCTAGATGTAAGTAGCAGAAATATGATTGCAAAAAGTGAATAAAAAGCACTAAGCATAAAATGATGCATATCCCTATAACTAGCATACCGAGAAGATTCTCTCTAGAGGAAGCGCCTGAACTAGTATAAGCTAAAGAACAGGTTAATAGAAATAGTACTAGTAGTCTTGTTTGTTGATTTTCTTTATTTTTTCTCCATAAGTAGAGTGCAATACCAAAAGATAAAACGAAATAAAATATTGGAAAAATAATTTGTAAAAATAATTCCTCAGGTATATCCTGATGTTGAACTGATATAGCGTGAACAACGCCACTAGGTTTGATAATCGTTAAGTCTTTGGCACTTCTTGCGACAGAGTGAAATTGAATGGAACTATTTTCTTGCGCAGGTTTTCCGTCAATTGTCAGTAAAATATCACCTGTTTCAATATTTTGTTGCTGTGCCCAATCAGGATAATAGAGATCATCTATAACCAGTTGCCCACTAGACGAGTCCACTAAAATACCAATAAAAGGTACCTTTATTGTTACGGCAAGTACATAAATTCCTACTACTAAATATGCAATGAAAATACTATATGTCCATTTGTTCATCTTTTTCTCTCATTTATTTTCATCGAATAAACCCCGTTTCATTAAATAGTATGCTATACATTATCCATAATTAATGGCAATTATGGAATACCGAAATCAGGTCTTTCGGAAAACCACTATTGCTTTTTCGGAATAACGAAATAGTCTTTTCGGTAAAAGCTATGATAGTGTAAATCTAGCATATATGACGGAAAGGGGGAGCATTGCGTGAAAAAGTGCGGATTGTCGCTAATCCTTTTTTTCCTAGTCGGCATAATGTTGTATCCAATGACAGCAATTGCTAATGCCTTTGAAAAAGATAAGGTCGAAGTTGATATTTGTATTATCGGGAGTGATAATCATTTTGTCTATAAAATTCCTAAGCGTTTACATAAAGATAAGCCTTATGTTGAGATGAGGAATAAAATTGAATCCTCGTTAGCAAGTCATTGGAAGGTAGAAGAGGCTCATTATGAAGCGAACCAATCAGATGTTGCGTATACTTTCTTCATTAAGGATTTATTTCAAGAAAAGCAAAGTGGCCAAATGAAAGTAGCGATTCCATATAGCATTCTTGTAGGAATGTTTGGTGAAGATGAAGCTATTCAATTACGTATTTTAGCTAGTAAATTAACGAATTGGAAAGTCAATGCAAATGATTGGGCAGCATTCGGCTTCGTAGCACCTCTCACGCTTTTAAGTGACCAGGAATATGTCTATGAGGGAGCTGTCTACGAGCTTTTACAACAGCGGGTGGGTCATTTTGATGGTACTGTCATGAAAGGTCAATTGGTGCTGAATAGTGTTATCTATTTTAGCTTTATATTAGTGCAATTAATGACTTGCATAGTAATGTCAAGACGCTTGAAAAAGAGAATCGTTCATGATCCAGAAAATATGCATCAGTTCCGAAAGTTAAACTATCTGTATCAAATCGTTCCTTTAATGGTAATCATTGCTCAAATTGTTTTTCTAATTATGTCTGGGCTGTTGACTGCATTTGGTCTTTATTTTAATCCAGGCATTGATTTATTATTTATTGTTGGACCGATTTTATTGAATATTATTTTGCTGCCTACGTTTTTCGTCACGACTGAGAGTGAAATCTCAAAAGAATTAAACAATAACTCCTTTGATTCAGGTATGTCATAGTATGATTTATTTTAGAGGTGGTTTTTCTTTTTGCTCGTCCAAATATAGTTGTTAGATGTTATAATGGTCAACAGCAAACATGAAGGAGCTGTTGAGAAACGATGACGCATCCAGAAACTGCGTACTTACATTTATTACAACATATATTAGAGAATGGCATTAAAAAGGAAGATCGTACAGGAACAGGGACATATAGTGTATTTGGCTATCAAATGCGATTTGACCTCAGTAAAGGCTTCCCGCTTTTAACGACAAAACGTATTCCGTTTAAACTTGTAGCCAGTGAGCTCCTTTGGTTTATTAAAGGTGATACTAATATTCGATATTTATTACAGAATAATAACCATATTTGGGACGAATGGGCCTTTAAAAAATGGGTTGAATCTGATGACTATTCAGGTCCTGATATGACCGATTTTGGTAGACGCTGTTTAATAGATGAATCGTTTAACGCAATTTACCAAAAAGAGCTAGCATCATTTTGCGAGCGTGTATTATCGGACGATGAATTTGCACGTAAATATGGGGAATTAGGGAATGTTTATGGCAAGCAATGGCGCAATTGGACAACATCGACAGGGGAGAGCCTCGATCAATTGCAGGATGTAATCCATCAAATTAAACATAATCCTGATTCAAGACGAATCATTGTCAATGCATGGAATCCAGAAGATGTAATTGACGCTGGAGCAAAAGGCAGTAAAGCGGCATTACCTCCATGTCATGTGATGTTCCAATTTTATGTTGCAGATGGTAAGCTGAGCTGTCAATTGATGCAAAGAAGTTTGGATACACTATTAGGCTGTCCATTTAATATTGCTTCCTACGCATTATTGACACATTTAATTGCTCATGAGTGTGGATTAGAAGTTGGCGAGTTTATTCATAGCATTGGGGATGCTCATATATATATTAATCACGTGGAGCAAGTAAAAGAGCAGCTTTCTCGTGAACCAAAGGACCTACCAACCTTGAAAATTAATCCGAATAAAACGTCAATTTTTGATATGGAGCTTGAAGATTTAACAATTGAGGGCTATGATCCGCATCCAGCAATTAAAGCACCCATCGCCGTTTAATTTTTGCAGCAGCCGATTTGGTTGCTGTTTTTTTAATCGAATTTTTCGGAATAAAATACGGCTCTTCACCAAAACATGTGCTTGACTAAGAGCCATACTGAATCCATTCTGCATTGCCTTCTAGTAAAATTGTCTCTTAATAGCGCTCCGGATTGCGCGTGAAAAAATGGTGTCTTTGTAGCGCTTTAATGAGATTATTTTTCCCTTCTACTGCCGCATTAGTAAAGCGTAATTGATGATAATTACAGATTTCTTCTTGCCAATTGCGCATCGTTGACAGACAGGATTCCACGGCTGGATGCTTGATGGTAGTACCTTGCGCCAGCCAACGTCCGAAGCCTTTTTTCGCCAGTTCATACGTGGAGCTACAGTCGTACCATTCGATAAAGGCTTCTTTCCAACTGTAGACTTGATGCAGGATTTCGGCGTATTGAAGCAGTCGGTGTAGGATATTTTTTTCATCATTCTTGAATTAATCACGTCGTTTTCTAGCCACACGTGATGTATGCGTGATTGTAGCGCTGATTGCCTGCTTCGGCAGCGTGGCTTCAAATGCCTTTGTGTATCGTTTTTTCGGTGCCACACACTCATATGCCCACACAAAATGTGTAAAACAAGCTGTACATGACATACAAATGGCATGTATGTTCAAGTAAACAGGGCAACCAAACGCTTCGAGATGACGCATTTTCGAACATAGCCGATTCCGCGACCAGTCGTATTTTCAAATGCACAAATTGGACAGGCCTGTTTAGATTTAATTGGCATGACATCAATGAAAATGTGGTGATTTATTTTAGTGGTTGCGATAATTTTTAGTTCTGGTAAATCCCATAAATCCTTGATAGAATGACAGTTCATCTGTATACCTCACTGCGTTATTTAGTCGTACTCTCAACTATAGCGGATACAGATGTTTTGTTGTATTCTTTTTTTGCAAGAACAGATTTTGGTGTTGAGCCTAAAATACATTAAGAAAAATTTGCTAAAAGTTCGAAAGAGAATTTTCCATTATATTGAATATGGCAATTATAGGATATATACTAATAATTAGTTATAAGTTATCTTTAGGACTAAAATAATGTAGAGGTGAATAGTGTGAGGAGATCAATGATGTTTCAAATAGATGGAAGAGGAGAAAAACAACGTAGAAGGAAGTTGCCTATCCATCCGCCTCAACCAGAAATAAATGCTATTCAACAACATGAGCAATCCTATATCTCTACAAAATTAACACAGGAGCAAATTAAGAAAATGATGCAGGTGATTGATGAAATTCGTCTTAGAAGACATGAAGATATATTATAATTGTAAGCGCCTTCTAAGCTATAATAGCCTAGGAGGTGTTTTAGATGAATGTGATATTTGTAGAAACGTTTACAGGTACAGAGCTTTTACATATGGTGTCACAGGATGTGGCGGGCATATTAGCAGCAGCACAAGGGGAGAGTGTAACATTCCCATTAGGCCACTTTAAGTATGAATTTCATAACTTAGATTTTTATGAGGAGAACGGAGAAATCCGGCAAGAGCTAGTTATTTACGTAAAGAGAATTTAAAGTTGAACTTCAATTTGTAGCCCAATTCACTTGAACCTTTACATGCGGTAAATGTCTTACTCTATTTATAGGTTAAATTTTATCTTCATTCAGCAAATGTTTTTTGTATCGAAAGCATAGCAGCAGATACAGAAGACTCCCACCTCTGCAGGTGGTGAGATGAATAAGGTATTGGTTTCTTTTCAGTGGGTGTCCAAACACCTACTGAATGAAGATAATGCCTCCGGCGGATGTCACGGATTTTCAAAGGAATGAATTGTGTGGGCACAATTCAAAATCCGGACGCAATTACGCCAAGCCGAAATTGATTTCGTGTTTACACGAGAGAAAAGAATAATAAGCATTCAAATGGAAAAAATAAAGGCAGGTGTATATAAAGCAATTTTCTTGCCTTTATCTACACCTGTAACTATAATAGTTACAACAGGTGGTGATACATATGGTGAACAGTCGATTTTCGGTAGCGATCCATATACTTTCGCTCATTGCAACTACATCTGATAAAAGTCAGTTAACATCTGACTTTATGGCAGGGAGTGTCAATACAAATCCAGTTGTGGTAAGACGCATGATTGGTACTCTCAAAAAAGCAGGATTGCTGTCTTCACAAACAGGCATCGCTGGTTATGAGTTATTGGTAGAGCCAAAAGATTTAACATTATTAGCTATCTACCAGGCAATTGATGGGCCAGAGCAGCTTTTTGCGATTCATGATGAGCCAAATCCAGCCTGTATGGTGGGGAGAAAAATCCAACATACATTGGAGGGTGTTTATACATCTATTTGGCAGGCAATGGAAGAACAGTTACAAGCACAAACTTTACAGGATGTGCTAGATCAACTTCGTCTTTAAACGAAGTCGATCTTTTGTACCCACCCTGTAACTTAATTGGTTACAACTATAAACTAGGAGGAACACATAATGAAGATTGGTATAATTGGAGCAACAGGGAAAGCAGGACAAAGAATAGTAGAGGAGGCATTACAACGTGGTCATGATGTAACAGCCATCGTACGCTCTGCATCGAAAGTAGTGGGAAATATTTCTGTTATGGAGAAAGATGTATTTGCTTTAACGCAAGAGGATGTAAAAGGCTTTGATGTTGTTGTTAATGCGTTTGGCGCCCCATTTGGTCAGGAAGAATTACATGTAAAAGCAGGTCGTCATTTAATTGAAATTTTAACTGGCATAGATACAAAATTATTTGTTGTTGGTGGAGCAGGTAGCTTGTTTGTAGACCCAGAAAAAACTGTACGTGTAATGGATACACCGGACTTTCCTGAAATGTTTTATGCAACAGCTAAAAACCAAGGTGAAAATCTACATGATTTACAACAATCATCAATTACTTGGACATTTTTAAGTCCATCAGCATTCTTTGATCCAGAAGGTCCAAGAACAGGAAGCTACAAAGCGGGTGCTGATCATTTATTGGTGAATGCTGCTGGTGAAAGCTATGTGAGCTATGCGGACTATGCCATAGCTGTAGTAGATGAAATTGAAAATCCAACTCATATAAATAGTCGTTTTACTGTCACTTCCGATAAATAATAAAGAAGGCGTTGGATTTATCGGAAAAGAAATAGTAACCAAACAGTACCTATGAGTAGCTGATAACTTGCTCCTTTTCTTTACTACACTCACATCATAATACGGAATAATGGACCGAGCGCGTATAGAATGCGCTCGGTTTTTAGCGAATAATTTACTTTTTTAAAGGATTTTTTTATTTTACAGAAAAATGACTGTTTACAATCCGCCATTAATTAGCTACTATCAAGTGTGAGTATTGCATAAAAGGAGACGACAATGATGTCAACACAACGTATAGAAAAAGATTTTTTAGGTGAACGTGTATTACCAGCAAATGCTTATTATGGGATTCAAACGCTACGTGCGACTGAAAACTTTCCTATTACAGGCTACACAATTCACTCTGCATTAATTAAAGCAATGGGGATTGTCAAAAAAGCAGCAGCATTGGGCAATATGGAAGTACACCTATTATCAAAAGAAATTGGTGAGGCAATTGTCGAAGCAGCACAAGAAGTGATTGATGGAAAATGGGATGCAGAATTTATAGTAGACCCAATTCAGGGCGGTGCAGGTACATCGATCAACATGAATGCCAATGAAGTAATTGCAAACCGTGCCCTAGAAATTTTAGGGAAAGAAAAAGGGGACTATCAATCAATCAGTCCAAATAGCCATGTGAATATGTCCCAATCAACAAATGATGCTTTCCCAACAGCTATTCATATCGCTGTTTTAAATTTAATAGATGAATTACTGCTAACAATGGATAATATGCAAGCGGTATTCCACCAAAAAGCAGAGCAATTTGCACATGTGATTAAAATGGGACGTACTCATTTACAAGACGCAGTACCTATTCGATTAGGACAAGAATTTGAAGCTTATTGCCGCGTTATCAACCGTGATATTGTACGCATCCGTCAAACTCGCCCGAATCTATATGATGTGAATATGGGGGCAACAGCAGTAGGTACAGGTTTAAATGCGTTCCCTGATTATATTAAGTCTGTCGATGAGCATCTTGCTGAAATTTCAGGATTACCGTTAAAAGGTGCTACTCATTTAGTAGACGCTACACAAAATACGGATGCTTATACAGAAGTGTCTGGTGCATTAAAAATCTGTATGATCAACATGTCTAAAATTGCGAATGACCTTCGCTTAATGGCTTCTGGTCCACGCGCCGGCTTAGGAGAGATTATCTTACCAGCTCGCCAACCAGGATCTTCAATTATGCCAGGTAAGGTAAATCCAGTAATGCCAGAAGTTTTAAATCAAGTTGCCTTCCAAGTAATCGGTAATGATCATACAATTTCTCTAGCATCTGAAGCGGGGCAATTAGAATTAAACGTGATGGAGCCTGTGTTAGTATTTAACTTAATTCAATCTATCAGCATTATGAATAATGTATTCCGTGCATTTACTGAAAACTGCTTAAAAGATATTGAAGCAAATGAAGAGCGTATGAAAGAATATGTGGAGAAAAGTGTTGGTGTCCTAACGGCTGTAAATCCACATATTGGCTATGAAGTGGCTGCTCGTCTAGCGCGTGAAGCAATTCTTTCTGGTCGTTCGATTCGTGAACTTTGTTTAGAAGAAGGCGTACTAACAACTGAACAATTGGATTTAATTTTAGATCCATATGAAATGACACATCCTGGTATTGCAGGGTCAAGTATTATGAAATTGAAATAATAGACTATAGAGAGCACTTTGCCTAGCGTAAAGTGCTTTTTTATATGACTTGTTTCTTACAATAGTGGGGCTTTTTTCTGTGAATCGAAGGAAAATTCAACTATAATAACTACATTGGAATATTATTATAGTTGGGGGAATTTAGTATGAGTTTAGGAAAAAGAAGTATAATTGGTTTTTCTGCTTTAAATGTTCTTATGATTATTATATTAGTCATAGACCTAGCAAATCTTACATCATTGGATTGGTTATCCACAATATTAACAATACTAGGAATTGCAATGACACTTTCCTATATTGTCTATGTACAGTATAAAATTATTAAGCCCATCAACCAATTAGCAGCATCTGCTCAGGCAATTGCTGAGGGAAATTTGCATACTGCTCCTATTGAAGTGAATTCCAATGATGAAATTTCAGCGTTAACAAAAGCATTCATAGAGATGAAAGAACAATTACAAATTATCACTCAAAAAATTGCCCATAGCTCTTCAGACTTATCTACGAGTATAGAGGAGCTATCTGCCAGTACAAATGAAATTACGATGGCTGTTGATGAAGTCGATTCTCAAATGGAAAAAACATCAGATGGACTTAAACATGCAGCTCAATCAGCCAATGAAAGTGCAGTGGCTATGCAAGAAACAGCTGATGGCATTGAACGGATTACTGTAGCAACGCAAGATGTTTTTGACCATGCAAAGGAAGCAAATGATGTTGCAGGTAACGGTGCAGAAATTTTACATGTGGCTAAAAATCAAATGCAATTTATCTCGAACTCAACTGAAAAAACAAGTCAGTTAATGCAGCAGTTAACAAATAAAATGATGGATATCAAATCAATGATTGATATGATAACAACCATTACAGATCAAACGAATTTACTAGCATTAAATGCAGCAATTGAAGCAGCACGGGCTGGGGAACATGGTCAAGGCTTTGCGGTCGTAGCAGAGGAAGTTCGTAAATTAGCAGAGCAATCCAAACATTCAGCACATCAGATTGTTGAGCTAGTAGTTGGAATTGAGAATGATACAGCACAGGTAGCGTCATCGGTTGAAGAGGATTTAAAAAATGTTCAGCAGGGTGTCTATGTTATTGATGAAGCAACAAAGTCATTTGGTACGATATCTCAACATGTAAGTAAAATGACGAGTCAGCTGGAGGATATTTCTGCTACGGCTGAGGAGCTTTCAGGTAGTGCTGTTGAGGTGACAAAATCTGTTATGACAATTGCTTCTGGTATGGATAGGTTATCACAATATACAGAAGTTGTTCTACAATCAGTAGATGAGCAAAGCGCCTCCATGCAAGCGGTCAATACAGTATCACAAGATTTATGTGTACAAGCAGAAAATTTACAGAAGCTTACACAGCGATTTAAGGCTTAATTATGTAATAGAAGAAAGGTAGAAAAAGTGAATTTTTAGATTCTACTATAAATATAACTTATGGAGTTTACAACATTTGTACAACGTTGAATTAAATGGCCCATTGCCTGTGACACTTTCAAGATTATAAAAGCCCGCACTTATGCGAGGCTTTTTTGTTATGCAAAAGAAGAAGGGGTGCGAAATGGACAGATTACCATGAGAAGGGTCAAAGGCTTGCTGGGTACATGTATGAATTGAAGAATAGCAAGGAAGTTTATATCAATACCTATAGCTATTTGAATTAAAGAATCATCAAAGATATTCAGGTACATGTATTTTGTATGAGCTCAATAAAGAATGATGTGCTACCCATTCGACAAGACCTGAAAATGGTGGGGTGTTTGATTATTGATGGCTTGTAAGTTATAGATATTCAATATTATGAAAAGCTAAAAGGTATTTAATGTATCTCTATTTTGAGCTTATTATTATATCCATGCAAATGCAAAATGGAGGGATGAAATGAAAGTTCTTTTGTAAAACATGCAAATATTTATGAGGGGCTTCAAAATCATGATACGGAACCAACTGAAAAGCAGTTAATAGGATAAAGTGGCTTGTTGAAAATATATGTCATACAATTTCAAACAATAATCGTAACAATCATTTTTCCAATTATTTAATGAAGAAAGTATTTTTTTAGGAATATACTATATATTGTGGTAATTGACTTTGGAAAAATACTACTTTACAATTAATACTAGTAAGCTATAAGGAATGTGAAGTAAACACGATTCCTTAACAACTGAATAGCGTGTAATAATAGGTGTAAATTGCGTGCAATTTACTGAAAAGGGAAGTCGGTGCAAATCCGACACTGTCCCGCAACTGTAAATGTGAGCGACTTTTCAAATACCACTGTTTAACGACGGGAAGGGGAAAAGTAGCGATGATCATGAGTCAGGATACCTGCCTATTATGAGTACACACCATAACCCTACGAGGAATAGGAGGTGGCATGTTGACAAAACAGAATGCTCTGTTTGTCACAGTACGTCAAACGCCCAAATTAAATAAAGGTATGTGGATAAATTTCCATACATTTAGGTTTGGGTATTGTTTGACTTTTTGTGATGAACGAAAACAATAAATCGAAGGGTTTCCTCTAAATGAAGGAAATCCTTTTTTTACTGATGACTTCCGTTTTGAAAATATGTACGAAAAGAGGATGCACTTATGACGAATATTCATGTATGGTCAGCACAGGAAACGCACTTTGAGGATATGAAAATTTGTAAGCAGCCACGCACTGAAGTTGCCAAGCAAGCAAAAACAAGAATGGCTGTGGAATCACTTGTTGATCAAATACTTGCAACCAGCCTTATTAGTAATCAGCGACTATTTGATCAAATTTTATATAACAAGGACATTATTTGGATTCAAAATGAGGAATTTAATGGACATCTTTTCGCAAGGGCAGAGATAACAGAGAACCTGAAAACAAAAACAAATAGCTTTATGATGTATATGCCAACAAATCCAATTGTGTATGAGGTTGATGGCGAACTTTATCATTTAATTACACGCATCGATTCAACCCGTGCCAAACCAAATCTAGAACGACTTTTTGTAGAGCCTAAGCCTGTATTAAGTGCTGCTCGTGTCAATGATTTATTGTGCTCGATTGTGATGCGCTTTTATGAAACTTATTTGGAAGATTTATCACGATTTACACAGGATAGCAAACTTATTAGTTTTGTAGAACGCGAATATAAGCATTTTTTACTAGCCGTAAAGGAACTAAATGATTATCATTTAAACTGGCATCCGCGCGGCAATGGTCATGAGCTATTGCTGCAATTAATTGATAATTTACAACTTTTGAAAAGTAGACCAGGCAAAGTGTTAACAGACTTTTCTAATTCACATAGCTATGCTGTTGTAGAACCTTCTTATCGTCTTTTCAAAGACACAAGGCAAAATGTACGAGCATTATAGAAAAAAGCAGCAGCTCAGGTCAGTGAAAATTGCTCTACTTAATCCAAGAACAACTCGGGTTCAAGATAAAACTGCTCATGTCAGCTCAAGAATAGCTCAGTTACATGGGAAACCCGCTCCGGTCATCCAAAAAATTGCTCGGATACAGGTGAAACTCGCTCCGGTCATCCCAAAAATTGCTCGGGTACAGGTGAAACTCGCTCTGGTCATCCAAAAAATTGCTCAGGTACAGGAGAAACCCGCTCCGGTCATCTCCAAGATTGCTCGGGTAAAGGAGAAACCCGCTCCGGCCATCCCAAAAATTGCTCGGATACAAGGGAAACCCGCTCAGGCAAGTCAAAAAACTGCTCTGGTCAAGAAGAAATCCGCTCAGATTAATCAATATCCTCTCAATACCAGAATTAATAGAACCTGCAGTACAGAAACAGGACATGGAAGCAATTTCCCATGCCCTGTTTCTATTTTCTGAATTATTTTATACAATGCATTGCTGCTTGTGCCTCATGCCATGGAACGGAATAGCCTTTCCCCTTTGCACAAAAAATACTGGCAGATGTATATTCAGGATCGGCATTCTTATCATAGCCGACTTGCATAATAATTTCTTCCGTATTATGACACACATCATAGCCATCAAATTGCAGAGAAAGGACACCCTTACCATTAGTGTAGGCCGCAAAGGTTGTACTATAGCTCATAAATGTCGCGACAGGGGCACGGCCCGTAATCACGACATCATCTTCGGAAATAATTGGCGGGTCAAATGTACCGAATGCTTGCTGAATATCAGTCATCATGCGGCCGATAAAATCGGTAGATGCTTTTAACTTAAAGCGGTAATACGGCTCTAAAAGGACATTCTCCGCTTGCTCAAGCCCTTGCCTCAATGCCCGGAATGTGGCCTCGCGAAAATCGCCGCCCTCGGTATGCTTAATATGAGCACGACCCGTTACAAGCGTAAAGCGAATATCAGTCACGGGAAAGCCTGTTAGTAATCCATGATGTTCTCGCTCAAATAAATGCTTTTCAATCAGTCGTTGATGCCCAACGGATAAATCGTCCGTATGACATGCATTGACAAATGTAATACCAGTACCGCGTGCACTTGGCTCCATTAATAAATGTACTTCCGCATAGTGCTTTAAAGGCTCGAAATGACCATATCCTGTAACAGTTGATGCAATTGTTTCCATGTATAATATCTGTGGCTCCCCGAATGAAATGGCTAATGAAAAACGCTTGTTTAGCACATCGATAAGTACCTCAAGCTGGATAACACCCATAATATGTACTTGAATCTCTTGAAATTTTTCATGCCAAATCACACGTAATGACGGCTCTTCCGCTTCAAGTATACGAAAGATTTTTAAGACTTCCTTTATATGCTGTTCACCCTCGTATTGTACTTTGGCCTGCAGGGTTGGCACTAACTCATAGGGCTGTGGGTTACTGGAGCTTCCAAGGATTGCACCAATATTTGCTAAACTAAGCCCTTTTACAGCAAAAATTTCACCAGCTGTAACTTCTTGTACGGCTTCAAAACGATGTCCGTTATACAATCGTATCTCCGTCACTTTTTCTGTTACGTCTCCAAATGAAAATTCATCTCGAATATGTAAGGTTCCCTGTAATGCTTTGATAAAAGTTAAGCGTTGATGGCCATCATGTCGAATTTTAAAGACTTCACCTTGAAATGGTGCTGCAGCATCGAAATGTGTTTCAGTAAGCAGTGGGAGCTGTGCTAGGAATTCCTGTATCCCCATATCTTTTAATGCAGAGCCAGTAAAGCATAAAAAGGCTTTCTCCTGTTTAATCAACGCTTGGAGGTGGGCAAGACAGTGAGTGTTATCTAATGTTTCATTAAGAAAAGCATCCAAAAGATTGTCATCACGTTCAGCTAGCCATTCCATTATATTAGAAGGCATATAATCCGAATGGAACATTTCATTTACTAGTAGTACATCCTCAGAGTAATCTTTTTGAAGCTGTGCCATAACATGATCCACCGCTGCACCTTCACGATCAATTTTATTGATAAAAAAGAAGGTTGGAATGTGATACTGACGTAATAAGTGCCAGACTGTTTCAGTATGCCCCTGTAGCCCCTCAACTGCGCTAATCACAATGATGGCATAATCCATAACACGGATCGCACGCTCCATTTCAGGAGAGAAGTCGACGTGTCCAGGTGTGTCGATTAATGTATATGTATCGTTGCCAATTGTCAATCGGCCTTGCTCTGCAAAAATAGTGATGCCACGTTGACGCTCCAGCTCATGATTATCCAGAAAAGTATCTTGATGATCCACTCGCCCACGAGCCTGAATACTTTTTGTATGAAATAATAATTGCTCTGAGAATGTTGTTTTTCCTGCATCCACATGAGCAAGGACTCCAATAGTTTTGTGCATAAATAATCCTCGTTTCTATAAATCCGTCTACTTCATTGTAACAGAATTTTGTTGAATTCAAGAAATACGAATATGTCATAATAGTACTCCAAATCAAATGATTATGAAAAATAATTAATGTAAAATAGTTCTCGATTTTGTAAGAATAGTGCTATAATAATAAAGATAATAAGTAAATGGATTTTTTTGTGAGATTGCGAACAGAAATTACTTTTGCTAGTCTATCAATAATATTTATAACAATAAATCTTTATATTGGTGCAAATGGCCTTTGTCATTTGCTTAAAAGGGAAATCGGTGAGAATCCGATGCTGTCCCGCAACTGTAAATGGGGAGTCTATACAATATGCCACTATAGTCATACTATGGGAAGGCGTATAGATGATGAACCTAAGCCAGGATACCTGCCAATATTAATCTTTACTTCAACCACGAGGATGGGGATAGTGATTCAGGTCAAAAGCCGTTTTTTCACTATGCGAACCTCTTGGAAACAAGGGGATTTTTTTATGCCCTTTTTCAATTTGTTACACAGTACATAATACATGGTAGTTAAGAAGTCTGCGGCTTTCTTGCTATAGATTTAACATCAAAGGAGAAAAAGACATGAAGAAATGGAATAGCATGTGGCTTGTCTTTGCACTGGCATTGATGGCTATTTTAGGTGCATGCAGTGCGAAGGAAGATAATGAATCAGCGACACAGGGTGAAAAGGTTGAACCATCCCAAGAGGCAACGTCAGAAGTAACGATTGACAATAATGGGACAACACAGATTTATAAAGAAGCTCCCAAAAAAGCGATTAGCTTAAACCAACATGTGACAGAAATTATGCTAGCTTTAGGCTTAGAAGATTCAATGGTTGGTACAGCCTATTTAGATGATAAAATTTATGAGCCTTTACAAGTTGCTTATGACAAAGTACCTGTATTAGCTGACCAGTATCCTACAAAGGAGCAGGTGATTGATGTAGAGGCAGACTTTTTATATGGAGGATGGAAAAGTGCCTTTGGTGAAAAAGGTGTTGGCACTCCTGAAGAGCTTGAGGCATTAGGAATTCACTCATATTTACATACAGCTTCCAATATGACGAAGCCAACTTTAGAGGATATTTTCACAGATATTCGTAATATCGCAAAAATATTCCGTGTTGAAGATCGTGGTGAAGCTTTAATCGACCAAATGACAAAAGATGTAGAGGATGTTCGTGCCAAATTGCCACAGGATGGAGAGGGGCTGCCAGTTTTAGTTTTTGATAGCGGTGATAAGGATGTTTTTACAGCAGCGCAAAACTTTATGAATGAATTGGTAACGATTGCTGGAGGTAAAAACGTTTTTGGTGATGTAGAATCTGGGTGGACAACTGTTTCAAAGGAAGAGGCAGTTGCGCGTAATCCAGAGATGATCGTTGTCATTGATTATGGAGAGACATCTGCTGAGGAAAAAATTAATTTCTTAAAGAATGACCCAGCATTAAAAGAAACAGTAGCTGTGAAAAATGAACGTTTTGTTATTTTACCACTATCAGCAGCATCTGAAGGAGTACGTGCCGCAGAAGCGATTCAAATTTTGGCAAAAGGCTTTTATCCAGATAACTTTTAATAGTTGAGCTAGCATTTTGCTGGCTCCTTTTTCATAAGGAGACATCATACATGAATGCATTTAATATGAACATACCAGAGAAAACCTTTGAAAAGCTAAATCAGCAGGGAGAGTTTACTCGTCTTGCAGTAAGTCCTGGAATTATTAATAAGCACTTTACTCCTACACAATTTCAAATAATTGCGGAGGTCGTTGGAGACACGGGTGCTATTAAATATTCTGCATCCTACAGTATATTACTATCAATTCCTACTGTTGATCTAGATAAAGCACTTAACAAGCTGCAAAAAGCTGGCCTGTATTTGGCTAAACAAGGTCCAATTGTTGCAATGAAGGCATGTGACTTCTGTGATGGCGATAAAATGGAGGCAGCCCCTATAACAGAGCAATTATATTCTTCAATAGAAGGGATATCAGTTCCTGCAAGATTACGTTTAAATGTCAATGGCTGTGCATCGGCTTGCTATAATGCTGTCTATGATGATATTGGTCTAGTTTATCAAAAGGATAGCTTTGATGTTTATTTGGGAGCTGTGCCTATGGGGGCAAATGCTCAAGCGGGGACATTGTTTGCTAAACGAATCCCAGTTAACCATATTGAAAACTATCTCCATGCAATTATTCTGCTCTACAAGGAACATGCTCGATCAAATGAACCTTTTTATAAATTTTATCGTAGAACAAAGACGGCTGCCTATTGGGACATTGCACGGGAATTCTGAAAACTAGTTAGCGTTATATATCCCGTTCCTTTGTTACTAACCTAGTTATCGTATAATACTTCTTCACATATAAAAGATTATTGGGCTTAAAAATATTTCTCTTTTAAGCAGGGAAAATACTTAGGGCATCGAAATAAAGTACTATGTAAGAATTTCAACAAGAAGGAGCGAATAACAGTGAAACATGGGATTCAACCAGAAGATTTATATCGATTAAAATCAGTATCAGATCCACAATTATCACCAGACGGAACAGAAGTTGTTTATGTAGAAACTTATATTGATGAAAAGAAGAAAGACTATGTATCTAATTTATTTTATATAAATTTGAATGAAAAAAATCCTCAACAATGGACATTCGGTGATGATAAAACGAATTCACCTGTATGGTCTACTGATGGCAGTAAAATTGCGTTTGTCTCAACGAGAACTGGTATGCCACAAATTTTTGTGCTTGCTAAAGCAGGTGGAGAGGCCAAACAAATTACACATTGTAAAAACGGTGCGACATCACCTGCATGGTCTCCATGTGGTAAAAAAATTGCCTTCTCCGTAAAGCTTGGTAAAAATGAAGACATCTTTGATAAAGCAGAAGATGATAAGAAAGAGGAAAAAGAACTTAAACCACTTGAAGTAGACAACATGAAGTATAAATCAGATGCTGCTGGTTTTATCGATATGGATCAATATACTCATATTGCCATTGTCCATCTTGAAACAGGGGAGCTGGAACAAGTGACGACAGGAAGCCATCATTTCCATTTGGATACATGGTCACCAAATGGAAAATATCTGGCTTATCTGGCTGATTTAACAGAGGATGTAGATTTTTCTTTCAATAATGATATTTATTTATTGGAGATAGAAACAAAACAAACGTGCCAGCTAACAGAAGGAAGGGGGATGTTCTACCTAACTTCATGGTCCCCAAACAGTCGATACATTGCTTTTCTTGGAAGTGAGAGAGAATTTGAAAACGCAACACAAGCAAAGCTATGGATGTATGATTTAGAACAAACTAATTTAACCAGTGTAACGAGTGATTTTGACGCCCCTATTGGTGATTGTGTAGTCGGAGATTTTCTACAAGGTGTCGTGGCTCCACGTGTCCAATGGATGGAGGATAGTCATAGCTTTTACTTCCAAGTAACAGATCACGGAAATACAGCCATTTATTTTGGAAATACTGCTGGTGAAATATATCCAGCAATTCATGACGATCAGTATGTCTATGGTTTTTCACTTGATTCTCAACGTGATAAAGCAGTAGTTGCCATCAGCACGACAACAAATCCTGGTGATCTATTTTCCGTCAATTTAAAAACTGGTGAAAAGGAACAGCTCACTAAAGTTAATGAAGAGTTTTTAAAGTCGAGAAAATTATCTATTCCAGAAGCCATTGAATATGAAGGGGCAGATGGCTGGAAGGTAAACGGCTGGATAATGAAGCCAATCGGATATGAGGAAGGGGAAAAATATCCACTTATTCTTGAAATCCATGGCGGTCCGCACGCAATGTATGCCAACACCTATTTTAACGAATTCCAAATTCTTGCTGCACAAGGTTTTGCAGTACTGTATACGAATCCTCGCGGAAGCCATGGCTACGGTCAAAAATTTGTTGATGCAGTCCGAGGTGATTATGGAGGTAATGATTATAATGATTTAATGACCGCTGTTGATTACGCATTGGAGCATTATGATTACATTGATCAAAATCGACTCGGTGTTACAGGCGGAAGCTATGGGGGCTTTATGACAAACTGGATTGTTGGTCATACGAACCGTTTTAAAGCGGCCGTTACACAACGCTCCATCTCTAATTGGATTAGCTTTTACGGAGTAAGTGATATTGGCTATTACTTTACAGACTGGCAAATCCAAGCAGGACTAGACGATATTGAAAAGCAATGGCATCATTCACCGTTGAAATATGTGGACAATATTCAAACGCCACTGTTAATTTTACACAGTGAAAAAGACTATCGCTGCCCGATTGAACAGGCAGAGCAATTGTTTATCGCCTTAAAGCATCGTAAAAAAGAAGCAAAATTTGTTCGCTTCCCAGAATCTAACCATGAACTTTCAAGGAGCGGAAAACCAACGTTAAGAATTAAAAGATTAGAATACATTCGAGATTGGTTTGTGGAATATTTATAAAAATCATTGAGGATGGTGGCTTAAGAAGGTAAAATGCTCCTTAGGCCACCTTTTTAAAATAGAGAAACTAGATTGCAAAATTATTGATTTATAATTCCAAAAAACACTAAATCCTTATACTTACCGTCTTTTAGAATATGATCCTTTAATATTCCTTCTTGTGTCATACCGATTTTCTCCATTACTTTTCCTGATGCAGGATTCGATGAAAAAAATCGAGCAAACACTTTATGCAGTTTCTTTACTTCAAAAGCAAATTGGACGATCGACTGCGCTGCCTCTGTTGCATAGCCTTTTCCCCAGTATTGCTCACCAATCCAATAGGCAATTTCTCCTTGATTAAAACGTTTGTTATTCGATAATGCAATTGCTCCATATAATTCACCAGTTTCTTTATCTGTTACTGCAAATTCGTACGAAATATCTTCCATAAAATGATCATAATGGCGTTCAATCCATGACAACGCATCATCTAAACTATATGGATAAGGCAGGTACATTGTACTTTTATAAATATTATAGTTATTACAAAGCTTTGCTACCGTTTCTGCGTCTGATGCTTGAAATAATCGAAGGACTAGCCTTTCGGTAGTAATCATTAATTTTTCACGAATATACTCCATTCAATCATCTCCAATTACCTATAATAAATTAGAATTTTATCCTTACAAAAAGACAGAATCGTTTAAGTGACTCTGTCTCAATTAAATTTAGTCCATTTTTTTAATAAAAACAACCTTTAAGTAATTAAATTCGGGATACTCACGTGGTACACGGAAATCCTTCGGCAAGCTGTATTCTTCAACAATTTTATAGCGTGTACGAGTTTCCTTAAAGGCCTGATCAATAAAGCTTTTAAACTTTTTCATACCAAAGCTTGCGTTATTAGTTGAAGCAACGATGATACCATTTTTCTCAGTGATGGCTATCGTATCAATTAGCAATTTTGGATAGTCTTTCGCTGTAGAAAACGTTCTTTCCTTCGTCCGTGCAAAGCTAGGAGGGTCTAAAACAATAAGGTCATATTTTAATTGATGGCGCTGTGCATATTTAAAATAGTTAAAGACATCCATGACTTTAATATCCTGTGTTTCATAATCAATTTCATTGACACTAAATTGTTCAATTGTTTTGGCTAGACTGCGTTTTGCTACATCCACACTTGTCGTTTTGATTGCTCCTCCGAGTGCTGCCGCAACCGAAAATGCTCCAGTATAGGAGAATGTATTGAGCATGTTCCTATGATCTGCGTAACGTTCACGAATTGCAAGCCTTACATCTCGTTGATCGAGGAAAATACCTGTCATTGCTCCATCATTTAAATGAACAGCATAGCTCATGCCGTTTTCCAAAACAATGATTGGAAATTCACCAGACGTTCCCATAACAAAATCGTCCTGTTCCATATATTGCCCTTTAAGATCAAATCGCTTTTTCTCATAAATAGCTGAGTAACTTACCGTCTCAGCAAGTGCTTCGTATATCATATCCTTCCATAAATAGATACCCGCACTATACCAGCTCACTAGATAGTAAGAATCAAAATAGTCAATGGTGATACCACCTATGCCATCGCCTTCACCATTAAAAATACGAAAAGCTGTTGTATTAAGATCATCGAAGAAGGCCTGACGATTTGCAAGTGCCTTTGTAAATTTTTTAATAAAAAAAGCTTTGTCTATTTTTTCGTTAGCATCAGTTGTTAGCACCCAACCAATGCCTTTATTTTGTATGCCATAATAGCCTATGCCAAGAAAACGTTGATGGCTATCCAGCAGTCTTAATAGGGAACCTTCTTTTTTAGGAAGTTGACCTGCGTCAACAGCATCCTTTGAAATAAGAGGATAGCCTTTTTTTAATTGATCAGCAAAGGGATTTTTTATTTGTAAAGTAATCGTTTGTGTCATATTGTCATCCTTTAAAAAGCATTTTGCTCTATTATCGCACTCTTTTATGGTGATAGACAAACTTATTTCATGAAACTAGCAATTTTTTCAGCTGTTTGTATTGTCGCCTCTTCAAAAAAGTTCATTTTGCTGAAATAGCTATGGATTAATCCAGTCATGTTGATATGCTCAACGGTTACACCTGCATCGACAAGTTTTTGTGCATAAGCAAGACCTTCATCATAGAGAACATCTGCTTCTGCAGCAATAATAATTGTTTTTGGCAAAACACTTACATCCTCAATCTGAAGCGGCGAAACAAGTGGATCTTTAAAGTTTTGCCCATCTGTGTAAAGTCCTGCAAACCATTGCATCCCTTGTTTGTCTAAACCATAATGTTCTCCATAAGTACTGTAGGATGCTGTTGTAAAATCTACATTCACGACAGGGTAGATAAGTGCCTGTGCTTGAATGGCTGGTCCATTTAATGTAGCAGCTAGATAGGTAACCACCGTTGCTAAGTTTCCACCTGCACTGTCACCAGCTACGTTTATTCTTGCTGCATCCCCACCAAATTGCAGGATGTTTTCGTAAATCCATACTAAGCTATCATAGGCATCGTGAAGCGGAATAGGGAATGGGTATTCTGGCGCTAGACGATAATCAACTGATACAACAATTGCTTGAGCCTTTTCTGCCAATAGCTTGCATCCCGCATCAGAAGATTCTAAATTACCAAAAACCCAACCACCCCCATGATAATAAACAATGACAGGGAGTAATTTGTCAAAAGTAGGTTTATAAATACGAACATTTATTTTAGCTCCATCTCGTACAGTTATTTTTCTATCCGTAATAGAAGCAAGCTGAGGAGCATGTGCTGACTCCCATTTTGGCACTGTTCGAATAGCACGAGCCTCTGCAGGTGTTAAATTATAATACGGAATAGAAGAGTCATTTGCTTCAATGTAGTGAATAGCCTCATTTGTTAGTTTTGTCATCATCATCCATCCTTTTTTATATTCGATGACTCTATTATAAACTATTCATATAATTTTACTAGGATTTAATACCGAAAAAGAAGATTATTTGATGAATGAGCAGAAATATACTAATTGTCACAGTAAAATTTGTTTATAATAAGATGAATGAAAGTATTTGGAGGGACAATATGATTTCTTTAATTGTGGCACATGATACTAATTATGTGATTGGTTATGAAAATGGTATGCCATGGCATTTACCAGGAGATTTACAATATTTTAAAAACAAAACGATGGGCAAACCTATGATTATGGGACGTAAAACATTTGAATCGATTGGCAGACCTTTACCTGGTCGTCGAAATATCGTGATTTCTCGTGACGAAAGCTATCATGCAGAAGGGATTGAAACAACGACAAGTTTAGAGGATGCCCTCCTCCTTGCTGGAGATGTTCCTGAAATTATGATCATAGGAGGTGAGCAAATTTTCCGCCTGTCGATGGCTATCGCTGACCGTTTGTATATTACACAAATTAATCATTCTTTTAATGGGGATACCTATTTCCCGAAATATGAACAGGATTTTGTACAAATATCTTCAGAAAAGCCAGAAACGGCACCAAAAGGTTATACATTCGAATATCAGATTTTTGAACGCAAAAAATAGAGATGGGCTGAATAGGTAAATCACTGTAAAAGTATTCCTAATGAATAGCATTAGATATTTGGGCAATAACGAGTAAACGCATTGAACAAGATTGAGCTACAAAAAATCACTATCAGAAAGGCTCAGGAATCTTGAGAATAAACCTAAGCTTTGAGAAAAAAGAAAGGAATATTTAAATAAAAATTATTATGACGATAGAAAGTATATAAATATTGGTTGTAAAGTTAGGGGATGGGTGCACTGAATGTTCAATTAGGGAGTAGTAATTATTTTAGTGTATTAAAAAAAGACGGTTTTAATCGTTTATCGGATGATTTATTTCTTAGAAACAATAAAAAGAAAGCAACATATGAAATAAAAAAAGAAAATGGTTATATACGCCATATAGTAACGAAAGAAAATGGAGAAAAAATAATTATTAGAGAAGTGAAATTATCAAAGAAGGAAGAAAAAGAAGTGTCTTCTGGCGATATAAAAGATATGATTACGCAAAAATTAGCAAATCAATTGTTAAAATCAGTTGAAGATACACAGAACCATCAGAAACTTCTTAAAACTGGTGTAGCTGGTCAAAAGGAAAAAGAACAGCAAATCTCAAAATACATCACGAATGTATAATATTGGAAAAAGGACAGAATGATGCTATTGAATTACAATGATTTATAGTATCATACGGATGGTGCTCCGATATAAAAAGATGAACAAATTTGGACAATCTAATACACATTAACGTGAAAAATCGCTCCTTTATCAAAAAAGGGCGATTTTCATGTTGAATATTTATAAGTAAAAATAAACACAAGCATACATTGATCCACAGCCAGCTAATACAAATAGATGCCAGATTGTATGATTGTAGGGAAGTGACCGCCAAGCGTAAAAAATGGCACCAATTGTATAAAAAAGCCCACCTGCTAACAGTAAAGCAAAGCCATTAAATCCTAAGTATAGGTAGATGGGCTTTATTGCAAAAATAATCAACCAGCCCATACCGATATAAAAGATTAAAGAAAGTATTTCAAAGCGATTAATAAAGAAGCATTTAAACATAACGCCTAATAGGGCAAGGGACCAAATAATACATAATAAAGTCACGCCCAAAGTTCCGCCAATCGCAATTAAAAGAAAAGGTGTATAGGTTCCTGCAATTAAAATATAAATAGAAGAATGATCAAGTATAGAGAAAAAGTACTTGTATTTTTCAGGCATACTATGAAGCAGTGTTGACATTAAAAATAAAATGATGACAGAGGCACCAAAAATACTAAATGTTGTAATTTGAAGCGCTCCACCTGTTTGTACAGCAGCTAAAATTAGAACAATTAGTGCTGGAATACTCGCGATAAATCCAATACCATGTGTAATGGCATTCCACAATTCTTCTCTCCATGTTTTATAGTCAAATGAATCCATCATTATAAACACTCCTTTCGTTCATATTTTTACTATACCCCAATAATTTTCATCCTACTATTTACATTTGTCATATTTTCAGTATCAAAAGTGTCATATAAATGTCTAAATCCATGAAGGACATTGTTAGACAAGTACTCGACAAAGCGCTATAGTAGCAAAGGTAGCGTTTTCAAAATAAATACCCTCGTATGATACCTAATGACAAATGTCATGTTTACATAATGTTTCATTAGTCTATATAATAAATTTTAATGAAGTAAAAGGATGTGTCGAAGTGGGACGAATTCATATTGTAACGGACTCAACTTGTGATTTAACAAAGGAAGAAGTAGCACAGCATGGTATACATATCGTGCCTTTAACGATTCAAATTGATGGGCAAACATATATAGATGGTGTTGATTTAGAACCACAGTCTTTTTTAGGTTTAATGAAAAATGCTAAAAATCTACCAAAAAGCTCCCAGCCTGCACCAGGGAAGTTTAAAGAATTGTATGATGAGCTAGGACAAAATGGAGATCAAATCATTTCCATTCATATGACTGGCGGTATGAGTGGGACAGTTGAATCAGCTCGTCAGGCAGCACAAATGACAGACGCAGATGTCACTGTGATTGATTCACGCTTTATTGCAATTGGACTAGCCATTCAATTACGTGAGGCAATTAAAATGCGTGATGCGGGTGCAACTGTCGAAGAAATCGTGGCACGTCTAGAAAAAGTGCGTGAAAATACCTATTTATATGTTATTGTCGACACGCTAGAAAACTTAATTAAGGGCGGGCGAATTGGTAAAGGAACAGGCTTTATTGGATCTTTACTCAATATCAAAGTAATTGCAAATTTAGAGGGCGGGGTATACAACCCTGTTTCTAAAGTAAGAAGTCATAAACAGGTTGTAAATTACTTATTTAAACAATTTCAAGCGGATACTACTGGCAAAACCGTAAAGGCAGTAGGAATCTCTCATGCTGATGGACTAAGTACGATGGGTGAACCATTAAAAGCGTTAATTGAAGGAACAGGCTTTAACGACGTAGAAATTGCCTTTACATCACCGATTATCTCTACACATACTGGTCCAGGAGCCATCGGTTTTATTTATTTTGCAGAATAATAGATGTGAGCTGCTACATAAGTATTGTAGTGGCTTTTTATTTTCATAGTGCTGGAAAAAGTAGACATTACAGTAAAAACACTTATTTTTTATGGATTAGCTAGGTATCGTCACTTTTCATTGCGGTATGAACTATTCTATAATAGAAGAAACAGCAAATGATGGAAGGTGGTCAAATGGACATTTGGCGAATATTTATTTTGTCATGTTTGACCGTCTTAGTACTAAGTGGTTGTGCTATATCAATAGATGAACCGAATCCGCAAGCAGAGCCTGAAGGTGAGCAAGCAGGGACGGAGCAAGATATGAAACAGGATGAGCAACAAACAGAAGATGAGGAGAAAACCTCTAAGAATATGTTGACGCAAATTTTTGAGCATTTTTTTGAGCCATCACCAGAGGATTTACGGAAAATTGATGATGAAAACGCAAAACAACTACATTACTTGGCACTGGGTGATTCATTAACAGATGGTGTCGGTGATGAGTATAGTCAAGACGGTTTTGTAGGTAGATTAACAGATTCATTGCTAGCTTGGCCCTCTGTTTCTGATATAGAGGTTGACAATCGAGGAAAAAGAGGAAGACGCAGTGATCAGCTATTAAAATTAGTGAAAAAAGGGCATTATGATGAAGAGTTGCAAAATGCACAGCTTATTTCATTAACTATGGGCGGAAATGATGTCATGAAGGTAGTTAGGCAGGATTTGTTTAACTTGAAAAGAGATGCTTTTGATAAAGAGTTGCTGGCGTATAAGGAACGTTATAGTAAAATTATTGCTGGCATTCGTGCGAAAAACCCAACGGTACCCTTATTGCTGATTGGTTTTTATAATCCGTTCTCTATCGTGACAAATGAGGCCAATGAATTTGATACAATCATCACGGAGTGGAATAATGTCATTAAAGACATCGCAAGTGAAGATACGAATGCTTGCTATATCTCTGTAGAGGATTTATTTGATTCAAACAAAGAGCTCGTATATCATACCGATTTCTTTCACCCAAATGCAAAAGGCTATGAGAAAATGACGGAACGAATTCTAGCAGCAATGGAGCAGTGTAAAATGGAAGAAAAAATTAACAAGGAAATAGGCTTCGAGGAGTGACAAAATGAATAAATGGAAGATCGCATTTTTCGCCTTAGCAGGCACAGTGCTGTTTGCAATCCTCCTCGTTGTGTATTTAGCAACAAAACCTGTAGACGGAGTAATTGTAGCAAAGAGTTCAGAAGGTGAAAGTGAAGTAAAAGGGAATGTCCTCGTTGTTCAAACAACAACGAAGGAGTTAGAATCGATATCAAAGAAATATTTAAAGGATGCGGCAAAAGGATCGCCTCTGCCATTGGATTTTACGATTGGTGATGATATTCAGCTAAGAAGTAAGCTGACGGTTTTTTATACAGAAATACCAATCACTATGAATTTTGATCCGATTGTTGATGACAAAGGAAACATCATTCTAAAGCAAACAGGTATGAATGTAGGACTGTTAAATATTCCACCTGAGACGACTATGAAAATTATGCGTGACTCGGTGGAATTTCCTTCTTGGATTACGGTGAATCCAAATAAGGCAGAAATTTATATTGATTTATCACGTATTAATATAGCTTCTGGTTCTCGTATTCGAGCAAAAGAGTTAAATTTACCGAAAGATAAAATCTTATTGGAAATTATTGTTCCAGGTGAATAAGGAGTGACATGGATGGCAAAGCAATATGCAACATTTGCAGGTGGTTGTTTTTGGTGTATGGTCAAGCCCTTTGACGAAACACCTGGAATTGAATCAGTTATTTCTGGCTATACGGGGGGACATGTTGTGAATCCAACGTATGAACAAGTCTGCTCTGAAACGACAGGACATGTGGAAGCAGTACAAATTACCTTTGAGGATGAGCTCTATTCCTATGAGCAATTACTTGCGACATTTTGGACATTAATTGATCCAACAGATGTTGGTGGGCAATTTTATGATCGTGGGGAGTCCTACACAACGGTAATTTATTATCATGATGAGGAGCAACGAGAATTAGCAGAACGTTCTAAAGCAGATTTAGAGGCATCTGGCAAATTTGATAAACCAATTGCAGTGAAAATCTTACCAGCAAGTACATTTTATCCAGCTGAGGATTATCATCAATATTATTATAAGAAAAATCCAATGCACTACGAGCGCTATTCGATTGGTTCGGGTCGCAAAGCGTTTCAGGAGCAACACTGGGGGCGAGAAAAATGAATAAAGAACAACGATTAAAAGAACTAACTGACATGCAATATTATGTAACACAAGAAAGTGGAACTGAGCCACCGTTCCGCAATGAATACGATCAACACTTTGAAGAGGGTATTTATGTCGATATCGTTTCAGGGAAGCCGTTATTTAGCTCCCTTGATAAATTCAATTCAGGCTGCGGCTGGCCAGCATTTTCAAAGCCAATTGAAAAAGAGGAAGTAACCGAGCATTTTGATAGTTCTCATGGAATGCGCCGAGTGGAGGTTCGTAGTAAGGACGCTGATTCACATTTAGGGCATGTCTTCCCTGATGGACCAAGGGAACTTGGAGGCTTACGTTATTGCATTAACTCAGCATCGTTACGCTTTGTACCAAAAGAGGATTTAGAAAAGGAAGGCTACACTGAATACCGTTCATTGTTTAAATAATAAAGAAAACTCCTAGCATGAAATTTTGTGCTGGGAGTTTTTTTGTCCGTCGTGTCAGTCAAAACTATGGCCTCGTTAGTTCGGGTAATTAAACCTTAAATTCACTCACTAAACTACGTAGATTATCTGCTTGTTGGGCTAGTTCTACTGCAGCAGCATTGATTTCTTGCATGGAAGCGGAGCCTTGTGTTGCTGCTGCTGCGGAAGTGACTGTATTCGCAGCGGATTGTTCAGCAAAGGCGTTAACATGGACAAAATCACTTGCTACGGCATTACTATACTCAAGGGTTAATGAAATTTTTTCTACCATTGCTGTAATAATGGAGGTAGTTTCCTGTGTATGCGATAAAATATTGGCTAATGATTGATTTGTTTCATTTGTCACTTCTACTCCGCGAATAACCGAAGTTACCCCCTCATAGTTATGTGTAATAATAGAGGATACTTCATCCTGAATGGACGTTACGATTGCTGTAACTTCCTTCGCAGCGCTTTGAGATTGCTCGGCTAACTTGCGAACTTCATCAGCTACAACCGCAAAGCCTCGTCCATGCTCACCAGCGCGTGCAGCTTCAATTGCGGCATTTAGTGCTAGTAAATTAGTCTGTTCGGATATAGCGGTAATCGTACCAATGATTGATGTTATATCGGCTGATTTTTGTCCAAGTGCTTCCACTGTAGTTGTCGTCGTGGCCATTGTTTCTTCAATTGCCTGCATCACTAGCGAAGATTGTTCAACTGAGCGACTGCCATCATCAGCTGCTTTCTGCATAGCAAAGGATGCACGTTGAACGGCATTGGCCTGTTCATTTAAATGGTGCATAGAATGCTCAAGATCACTCATTTTTTGCTGGGCGCTGTTTATGCTGGAAATTGTATTGTCACTATCGCTTGCAATGTCAGCTGTAGCATCTGCAATATCCTGAATAGTACGAGCATTTTCATCCGCTAATGACATTAATTCCTGACTGCTGCTAGAAACATGATCAGCTAGGTCACTTACACGTTTTATGAGATTTGAAATGGACTCTATTAAAGTGTTGGTGCAAGTGGCAATCGTTGAAAATTCATCATGATTCCGTACTTTAACGCGCCTTGTCAGATCGCCGCCAGCATGCGCAATATCCAAAATAGAATTGTTAATTGCTTGTGTATTATTTTTTAATGATTTAAATAACATATAACCAAATATAATGATGGCAATAAAGCCAACTACTGAAATGATAAAGAAAGAAACAATAGAGATATTGACTTGCTGGTTCAGCTTATTTAATTTGGATTTATTTGCTTCATCCATCACTGTATTGATGGATTCGATATTTTTATCAATATGCGTTTTCATTGTTTCTCCAACTGCACCCATCATCAATTTTCGAGCCTGTTCGAGCCCAAAATCATCACGCATTGTCATAACTTTTTCAGAGTAATCGAGGTAATTTTTATAATACTGACCAATTGCCTGCATATGTCCAAGCTCAAGCTCTCGATCTGAAAACTGTTTTTGTAGTTCGCTGATTTTTTTATTAATCGAGTCTATTTTCATGTGGTATGAGGTAGAATAAGTGCCATTACCAGTAATTAAATATGTTTGTTCTAAATTTGTGAGTCTTGCAATTTCATAGGCAAGCTGATTAACCGTTAATTGTTCTTGGACATTTTTCTCAGTAAAATCATCCATCTGTCGCTGAAGATTCCGTATATCGACATAAGACAATATACCCATTATGCCGTTAATAAGAATTAGAAGAGTAAATATAATAAGCACTTTACCCCGTATTAAATGATAAAAACGTTGTCGTTTTTCCTTAATAGGAGGGAGATTATGCCTACTATCCTCTAAATCAATTGCTTTCTCTTTAGCGGAAAAGCTTGTTTTAAAGAGAGACGGGCGTTTTTTCGAAGAGTTACTGAATTTTTGTGAGTTTTTCATCGCCATCACCTTCCTATTTTCAAATAGTCGATTTCAATTTTATCTTATTTTTCTAGATTTTTCTATTGTTATTTCGCAAAATTTTCATTTTTCAGATAAAAACACCTATTAAATTTCTACTACACAAGTCGAAAAAGGTGTGAAAAAATAGTTGAATAAACTTTAGTAGGAAAAAATACTTAATTGTTATTTTTATGACGGGAATGTGATTTTTTGATAAACTAGCGGAAGGCAGATAAGTATAAAAAGGGGAATTTCTAGATGAAAAAGAGCTTTTATTTATATGTATTAACTTTCCGCGGTGGTGATTGGTCTGATCAGAAGGTACGATTTGCAGAGGAGATGTTTCATGAGCATAATTTTCCAAAGCAAGGCACAGATTTTGAAGAGCTTTCAACGTATATTGAATCGTTTGCGACTGACAACCTTACTACTGAAGCATTCGATGAATTGTGGGCATTATATGTCGAGCAAGGGTGACACAAGGAAGGAAATGAATTTATTTTAAGTTGCTAGACGTCTAGCATTGATAAAATAGAAGAAACACAGTATTATTTAAAGTGATAACTGACAGAAAAGAGGGATTGCAGTATGAGTGTTCATATTAATGCAAAAAAAGGCGAAATCGCTGACACAATTTTACTTCCAGGAGATCCACTTCGTGCAAAATACATCGCAGAGACGTTTTTAGAGGATGTAACTTGCTATAACGAAGTACGCAATATGTTTGGTTATACAGGAACGTATAAAGGCAAACGTATTTCTGTACAAGGAACTGGTATGGGTGTGCCATCTATTTCCATCTATGCAACAGAATTAATGCAAGAATATGATGTTCAAAAATTAATCCGCGTAGGTACTTGTGGTGCAATTCAAAAAGATGTAAAAGTACGTGATGTCATTTTAGCGCAAGCTGCAACATCTGATACACGTATGAACCAAATTATTTGGGGCGGTGCTATCGACTTTGCACCAATCGCAGACTTTGACCTACTATTAAAAGCCTATAATGCAGGTAAAGAGGCTGGACTAAACCTCCAAGTAGGAAATATCTTCACAGCAGATTTGTTCTATTCTGATGAGCATCAAAACGAAAAATTAGCCCAATACGGCGTACTAGCAGTTGAAATGGAATCTGCAGCTCTTTACACATTAGCAGCAAAATTCGGCCGTAAAGCTCTTTCTGTTCTAACAGTAAGCGACCATATCCTAACAGGTGAGGTAACGACTTCAGAAGAACGCCAAACAACATTCAATGACATGATGGTTGTTGCGTTAGAGGCAGCTATTCAAGAGTAGTTGATATAACAACGTTTTCAGCAAATATAAAATACCAAATAGAGCAACCGACCAAAAACCGACCATTTTTTATAAAATGGAATTAAAGTAGTCGGTTGCTTTTTCTTTATCTTTCTTAGTTAAGTGACTATAGGTATTAATCGTTTCTTGAATGTTAACATGTAGGGGAAAAAGAGGACCAGCAAAGCTATTTTTTAGCCAAGCTGGTCATTTATTACTGAAATAATAATACTAAATGTGACAGTTTAGTGAAGGAAATTATTTAAGTATAAGAACATAATTAAATAAAAATTTCAAGTGTTTTAGTGAAAAGTTCATCAATAATAATACTTACGTTATAAGAAGTAATTATAATGGTGTCAAAAAATGGCGGTACCCTTGGCGTGATGTGGCGTTGTACGAAATGAAATGATAGATAACGCCAAAAAAGTGTAGAATGCCCGCCAAAAAATGGCGTAGATTTATCATTGAATTTACAACATTAGTAATAATAGGGTTAATTTAACTTTAGTGGTAAGTAAATTTACTTTAACTCAAAAAAATTCAAATTACTTCAAAAGATGAATCAAGCTACATAAATATTGAAGATGATTTGTTGTCTCAAGAATTTTCATACCCTGACTATGCGCCACAATTACAAGATTCATTTGAAACAAGTGATTTAGACTCTTTAACTGTTCAACCTGCATTTGCTGGTACAATTTACTTTGTTCCTGGAATTGGACAGGCAGCAGCTGTATTAACGGGAGGTTTTATAATTGCTGGAGGTCTATATTTGGCAGGCTCATGGTTATACGATTCTGTGAATTCATACTTGACTGCTGAGACTGCAGATCAATATATTTCTAATAATAGAAAAGGTACAATTCGAAGAGAATTTCCTACCGAATATCTAGATAAAACTCTTAATGAAATTGAAAAAGATGCAAAATCTGGTAATGCTGCTGCTAAGAAGGCAAAAAAAACTACTGACAGATGGCCGTTTTAAAAAATAAATCCTGTATTTCTCATAAAGATAATATATTATATAAAAGAGGTGGTTTTTTGTATAATCTATTCTCAGTTAAATTGTTATTTGAATCGACAGCGACATCTACAATAAATCCTGCTAAGATATTTGAAGAGAGGATTTTCTTAGTTAAAGGAGGAAGCTCAGAAGAAGTTTGTAGCATCGTAAAGAAACATTTTGAGCCAGAGACATATGTAAATGCTGATGGTGGAATCAACAAAGTAGAATTAGTTAAGATACTAGATGTTTTTGAATTAGTTGACGATTTAAGTGAGTCTTTAAATTTAAAAGAGGTATACAGTCGATATATAATATTTGAAAATCCTTCTACTACAGCAGAAGAGGCAATTGAAAAATATTCTTTAGACAAATAGATTAAAACAACAAAGCCAAAGCCCTGGTACTCAATATTATTTTTGAACCAGGGCTTTTTATGGTTTAGTATTCTCTTACTTCAAAAGAAGCAATCTTATCGTGTACGACATATTCAGTTACCTTTTTATAAGGTGAAATTGTTTTTGAGAATTTGAAAGTAGAAGTACCTTGTGCACTATCAAACCAATTTAAGTAATTGTTTAAAACTGCATTCGTTACATCATATTCTTTTGTTATACCATTCACCAAAGTAATGCTTAGAATAGCACTGGAGAAGTCATTATTTGGTTTCTTAACAATAACCGTGCTTGTTGCTGAAATATCTGTGTTTTCTATTGTTGCTGTAATAATTGCTTGACCTTCACGAATAGCAGTTACATTCCCGTTCTGATCAACAGTAGCGATTGATTCATTACTACTTGTCCAAATTATTTTTGCTGTATCTGGAGAAACTGTAGCTGTTAATTTATCTTGGCTGTTTTCTATTAGCTCTAATGTGTTTCTGTCTAATGTAATAGATTCTATTGAAGGATTTTTTACAATATATCCGCCTTCATCTATATCAATAGCGTCTGCTACTATATGACCAGTACTTTTACTTTTAATAGTTACTTCATGTATTTTATCTTCTAGACCAAGTTTTTCATAGATTAAAGTTAGTCTTTGTTGTTTAGTGCTATAAGCAGAATAAGTTTCAACGATATCCCCATCTATTGTAACTTCTATTTGTGATGAAGAAGTCGCCCATTGTGGAGAGATAATTCTAAATTTCGTTCCTCTAAAGTTAAAGCTATAGTAAGAATCTTTAGCAGCTTGAGTTCCGTAAGTAGTATAGCTTTGAGTTTTATTGTAATCACCATAGACAGAAGCTATACTCCACCATCCAATATAATTTATATGGGGGTTGCTATCATCATATCTTTTCCATCCTTTTTCAGGTTTAAGTAACAGATCTCCAATTTTCGCACTATTTTCAGGAGTATTATTTAAATTTGTCACGCCTTCTTCATAATCAACGATATCTGCTGCAGATGCATTTTCAACACTAATACTAACTAGTACTAATAACGTTAATGCTAGAAAAATAAAACCTCTTTTAAAAAATTTAATCATTTATGTAGCCTCCTTTAAAATTGTTGAAGGTCATTACTTTAAATAACCTATAATAACAACTTTAACCATACCTATACTTATTTACCATAATAAAAAACAGACAACATTGTTAGTTATCTGTTCCACGTACTGTATTGGACTGTTTAGCTTGTTCAATGACTTCCTCAAAGGCTGCTTTAATTTCCTCGATTGTATAACCAGCTTCCAGTAATTCTTGGGTTGTTTGTTCTAATCTGTTCATTTAATTATCCTCTTTTATGTTTTTTATCTCCAACATTAATAATATTGAAATTTGCTTGAAATATCAAAAGAGCCGTATTTGTAGGGGCGTATAGTAAGGCTGTAGAACGTTCTAAAATAAAGAATAGTAAATCATCTTATATAGAAGAAACACCATATAAAGAACACCAGTACCTTTCTATAACTGGTTAAAGGAAAGAGATAACCTTTCACAATCAATAGGTAGTAGACCATATAATTTAGAGAACTGGGTAGAATGGTAGATGGGAGAAATAATGTTATGGAAAAACACTATACTTTTGTAGGGATTTTAACATCCGTTGATAGAATATTAAGTTACTGGTATATAATATTAAGAAATTATGTTTTTAAAACTGAGTAGGAGGAGAATAATGAAAAAATTATTTATTGTGTTACTAGCAGCATTCGTATTTGCAGTAGTAAATCCAACAAAATCAGAAGCGAAAGTGATGTATGATGGGGCAGAAGTTGTAAAAGGGCAAACAGGAAAAATGACCTTTAAAAAAGACATCAAGGTGTACAAGAAAAATTCGGATGGTACGTTTGATTCGTTAGTGGTTAAGCGAAATAACTTTTTTAGAACGTATGATATTGAGAAGTATGATGGAAAAACATTCTATCAAATGGGGCAATATCGGGTACAAGCAACGGATTTGGTAGTTTTCAAAGAAGTACCAATAGAAATTCGTTCATCTTTCTATAACAATCCAACATATATTATTATTAATCGTGATGGTAATTATGGTATGGGAAGTTACGGATTTTACCTCCGTAGCGGTCAATGGGATATTTCTTTCTCGGATACAAAAAGTGAACAATTAATAACTTTTGGCGATAGCGGTGATGGTAGTTCCCAACAGAATTATACGTATCCTGGTACAGACCTTAAAATCGCTGAGACAATATCGAGAGAAAGAGGTGTACGTTATGAACTAACAAGAGATGAAGAGGGGAAGGGCGTTCCATTAAAAGAATCTAAAACTGAAAGAATTATGAAAAAGGGAAGTACTGTTTTTTCAAGGTATGATCATGAAATTAATGGTTATATATATGTAACCGATGAATTAGAAGGAAGACTCGATAATGCTGTTTATCTTCCAATGAATTCACTAAAGCCAGTTGGAGATAAGTGATAGATTAAGAATTATATAAAGCCCTCTTATTTATTTGATAAAGGGGCTATTTTTTATGGTTTGTTGACATGCGAATAGGATGTTTATCGATGTCTTGTGCTTATCTGATTAAAATCAAATAGACCACTCGGGGGGTCTTAATCTTTTGTATTTATGTTAAATTGTAATAATAGAAATGGTAACAGGTTAGTGTAATTATGACCTTTGAAAGCATTCGCTCTAAGTAAAGTGTACCCTCTGTAAAGGACATTTTAATGGAGGACAAGGTAAATAATACAAAGCCCAGGTGCTCAATTTGATATGCTCCCTATTAGGTAAACAGATTAAAAAATAAAATCTGTTTATCTAAGGGGAGTATTTTTATGGGGCAAAGTAAACATCCACTTGAGTTAAAACTACATCCTTCAATATTCGAAGAATGACACTATATTATCAGTGATTTGTGTGCAAGGTTTTCATTAAATAATCAAACTTTTTTATAGCTGGAGAATGAAATATTAGGTGGACGTGAAGGATTACAAGAAGCGACTTCATATAAATTCAAAAGAGCTAAAATTCATCATCTGTGGAGGATAAAGCACACAGTAAACAGCCAGTACCTTTATAATTGGAGAGAGGAAAGAGATAACCTTCCACAAACAATAGTGCATGATGAACCATCGTTAGATAATTGGCTGGAATGGTAAATGGAATAAATTAACCAAAAGAAGTTTAGTGTAATGTGTTTTTAAACTAATGAAGGTAGGTTAGTTAGAAGCAGGTTATTTAAATAATAGAAACTTTTAAAGTATAATATGAGTTAGAGTTAAAACAAGGGGGAGAGCTAATGCATACAGACAATAGAGTTGAATTAGAGCAATTTGATAAAAATGACATATTAGGGTTAAGAGACCTTTCTGCATCAGTTGGCTGGGATTATGATGAACAGGAAATTAATACTGTTATTACATCAGGTAAAATATATGGACATAAAAATGCTGAGGGGAAAATTGTTTCTAGCGCAGCAATAATACCTTATGATACTGATTTAGCATCAATTGGCATGGTCATTGTTAATAAAGATTATAGAGGTTTAGGCTTAGGAAAAAAGGTCACTCAGAAATGTATAGATAGTGTCTCTAAAGAGACTTCAATTATGCTAATCTCGACTGAAGAAGGAAAAACCTTGTATGAAAACTTAGGTTTTAAAACTGTAGACTATGTACATAAGCTTTTATGTGAAAGTTATATTCCTAATAAGTTAATTGTTAATAAAGAAGTAACTATAGAAAGATATAATTCAAATGATTTTAATAAAATAATAGAATTAGATTCGGCTGCCTTTGGTGATAAAAGAAGCAAATTCCTTCTAAATCGAATAAATCAATCAAAACAATGTTTAGTTGTAAGAAATCAAACGGGTAAGATTATTGGTTTTGGATTATCCATATTAGGACCTTTAAATTTAATATTAGGACCTATTGTAGCTCCAAATTTTGAAACAGCAGCATTACTAATAAAAGAGTTAGCATCTAAACATCCAGGGAATTTAAGAATTGACATGCCCTCTGGTAATAATGAGTTAATGTCATTCTTGGAGAAGTGCGGATTTGCAAAAACTAGTGAACCACCAATAATGATAAAGAATTCAATGAATATGCCATTTAGGAACCATGAATTATTTGCGATTGCTGCCCAAGTTTTTGGATAAAGATTAATAATCCTTATTGAACTAACGGAATGCTTTAGCTGAATAAACTATAAAAGACCACTCCGTGATTGAAGTGACCCCCAAAAGTTAGACACGGTTATTTCATTAGGCAGCTTGGGTAAAATGAGTTCGGTATTGCACCAGACTCGTTTTTAATTTTGGCTTAATGATCGTGATAGCCTTCCACAATCAATTGTGTACAGTGAACCATCGTTAAATAATTGGTTGGAATGGAAAAAGCTACCCATATAAATTTTATATGAGGTATTATTAAACTAAAAGAGTTTAATTAAGAAGTATAATATTTGTGAAAATCATTGAGAGGGGAATTTATTTTAAATGAGAAAAGTATACCTGTTACTTGCGATTATTGGTACAGTATTTCCGTATTATTTTTTGGTGAAATTCTTGAACGAAAACGGATTTGATTTAGGGTTATTAATAGATTTATTATTTACAAACTCGATATCAACCTTCTTCGCTGTTGACTTTTTTATTTCATGCTTTGTTTTTATAATCTTTATGTTTAATGAGTCAAGAAAGTATAACATTAAAGAAAAGTGGATATGTCTATTAACTTTGTTTACAGTTGGTTTATCATTGGCATTACCGTTATTTTTGTTTTTCAGACATCCGTACATAAAGAAATAAGTGTTGTAAACTTCAATGAAAGAACGTAAAAATCTTACATATTCTGTGGTGTAGTGTTGATTTTGGGTTACATGGATGGCAAACGAAGGCTTTAGTTGAATAAACCATAAAAGACCACTCCTGCGATGGGTGGTCTTAATTGATGAAAAATCAACCGACTTAACCGACTAAAAACCGACCAAATCATGATTTTTAAAGAATATTTATGATTATTCTTGAGGATTAATGAAAATTTGTAGACAATAAAATACTGTTATATCAAGCTTTTGACCAGTCATGTTTTATCGTGATAACACGGATACTTCAATGACACGATGGTTGTTGCTTTAGAGGCTGCTATTCAAGAGTAGTTGATATAACAGAGTTTTCAGCATAGATTAAATACCAAAAATAAGGCAAGTGACCAAAAAGTGACCATTTTTTATAAATGGTCGCTTTTTTGGTCAGTCGCTTTTTCTCATAGTTAAGTGGCTATAGGTATTAATCGTTTCTTAAATGTTAACATGTCCAAGTTGTTCTTGAATAATTTTAAAGTTTACATAGTAGATTTATTGGGTAACGGGTTTCCATCGCTAGTGCAACTGAAAACATTGCTTATTCTAATGCTGCATTGGTTATAACAAAAGTTGCATATTTCAAACATCTATATCGAAATTGTCAGCTATAGTAAAACTTAGCTAAAACGTAGTAAATTGATATTGTGATAGTTTTCGGAGAGACTATCCCTAGGTTAGACAATTAAAGGTTCTCCTTACAGACATTGGTTGTCTCTCTTTATAATGACAATACATTCCATTTATCCTATGATATAGGTAGATGGGAGGTGTGGTTATTGGATATAGAAAAGAAATTGAAAATAAACAATATTATTAGTGTAGCATTAATTGTATTGATGACCTTTTCCTATATAAGACTTGTTTTAAGAGAAGGAATCACTCAAGTTGGTTATTTGTCAACAGGTTTATATGTATTTGCTGTTGGTATTACAATCTTCGGCTGGTTCTATCAATGGAGAACTAACCAAATAATCAAGAGTAGTCAAAGTCATGTCTAGCCTACATTATCTTGCATATTTCTAATAGTAACTATCATTCCATACGCATTATGATTGATGTTGAAGGTGGTGAAATAAATGAGTGTGAAAAAAAAAGCAAAATATTCTAATATGGTTACAGTAATATCTATGTTAGTATCAACTTATTTTTTTATAAAGCTTGTCCTAAATAAAGGAATTGAACAAGTACATTATTTAACATTAACATTATATGTAGTAGCTATCGTAGTATCGATTATAAGCTTTATAGTACATTGGAAGACTAAACAGGTCATTAAGAGAAATGAAGGTCATGCCTAACTAGGTGTGGCTTATTATTATGAAAATAACCATATAAATATATCCATAAAAGCTTGTAATTTAGTCCTGCATATTGTAGTGATATTGTGGGAGGTGAAACATGGCAAAGATAGAAAAAATCATTATAGAGATGAAAAACCAATTAAAGGGAATAACCTTCAAGGAAATAAAAAACCTTGAACACAATGGATATAAGGAGATTAGTATTAGAGGCTCTCATTACCATTTCCAAAATGAACAAGGACTTGTAACAACCTTCAAGCTTGAATATCCAGTAGATTTTCAAGTTGTGAAGGATGCACTAAACAGAATAGGCGAATAACTTCCCCTTCTGTTTTCCCTTCTATCCTAAGCCATAACACATGAAAAATCAAAAAGACTTACATTATTATTTGTCGTTACCGTATATATTTCAAGTGCGTAAAACAGAGAATGGGTATTGGGCTAATGTTAAAGAGTTAGATGGCTGTCATACACCTGCATCAACAATTGAGGAAGCTTATAAAGACTTAGAGAAGGTCTTACAAATGACTATTGAGACAAAGCTAGAGTATGGTGATCCAATATCTGAGCCTGTTGACCATGAATACAGTGGGAAATTTAATGTGCGTGTACCTAAGACCTTGCATAAGCAGATGGCTCAAGAAGCTGAAGAAGAGGGTGTATCATTGAATCAATATGTTGTTTATAAGCTATCGAAATAAGTTTAAAGTCACGTTCTTTTGAGCGTGATTTTTATTATGAAACTGTATCCAAACCAATACAGAGCCCCGTATGCGAAGATCGTGTTGTATTTGGGGTTTTTTGGAGCAAAAAGTTGTTACACATTTCCCTATTTTTGGATTATCGTAAAGTGGGAGGTGAAGTAACTTTGAATAATAGAAAATTAATATTGATTTGGGAAGATATTTTTATGGAACAAGGCGGAGAAGAAATTGTGAATATCTTAAAAAATAAGTATGTAAATTATAGTATTGAAGACTTATTAAAAGTAGCCTTTTTATTTTTAGAAAAAGAGAATGAAAATCATCCTTGTAGGCACAGAATTGTAATCGGAGATTATTTAGATAGGGATGAATATACCGTTGTTTATAAAAGTAATCAGGTTAATTATCATGAATTACTGATAGGGTTAGTTATTTTGATGCAATTGATCAATTTTGAACAACGGCCAGAACTTATAATTAATTTAGCTTATGCTTTAAGAGAAATGGATACGGAAATTTCACATCAGTTTGCAAAAGATATAGCCGAACAAATATAGGCAATACAACTAGTATTTAAAGCACTTTTAAACAGTGCTTTTTATTTTTTTAGCAACTAGCACGGGGGTGATTACAAAACAAACAAATGATGGAGTTGGTGGTGTATGAGATATGGTTAAACCAAGAAATCCGATATATGATGAAGCGTTTCAATGTGGCTCGAAAGCAAAGGGCAAATGCTTTTAAAGGATATTACCGAACAGTTAGAGTTATCAGATTCACAGATACGTAAGTGGAAGAACCAAGATAAATGGGATGATCAATTGAAAGGTAATGTTACTAAAATGTTTGCTTATATTTCCAACAATTAACAACTGAACACTACTAAATCTATGAAAGGGGTTGAGTAAATGACGACAACATTAGAAAAAGAAGTAAACCTACATTTCGAAGATTTCCTTTTCGAAATGGGCGTTGTAAAACTCAACTATTAGTCGGTGGGTATGGTTCTTCGAGATCCTATCATGTGGCACTTAAAATACTATAAAAATTACTTGAGAAAACCGTACAGCTCTAGTCGTTCGTGAAGTTTACGATACGAATAGAGACAGTATGTTTTCTTTGTTTACAGAAATCATTGAGGACCTCGGTTTATCTGGAAAGATAAAGACAAGTTCATCACCAATGACAGTAAGGTTCCCAAATGGCTCGAAGATTGTATTCCGAGGCATGGATAAACCTGAAAAGCTATAGTCCATTAACAATATTTCGCTGATTTGGTTGGAGGAGTGTAGCGAGATCAAATATGCGGGGTTTAAAGAGTTGCTTGGCTGTTTAAGGCATCCAACATTAGACCTGTTTATCATTCTTTCTACAAATCTGGTTTCGAAAGAGAATTGGGTTTACAAACATTTCTTCAAAAATCAATTGGAAGGATATTTTGTCTTAGATGATGAGAAATAAGAAATTGTACAAACAACGAGTAATCATTGTTAACAACACGTATTATCCTCACTCAACAGCAGATGATCATTTGTTTTTGCCAGCGAGCTATATCGAGCAGCTTGAAGAGATGACTTTATATGACCCTGAATTACACAGAATTGCACGTAAAGGAGGTTTCGGTGTGAACGGTATTCTTGTTCTACCACAATTCGAAACAAAGCCACACGACCAGGTAATAACGAGGTATGACTGATGATAAAACAGCAGATGAACTTAAGGAAGAAAGGCTCAATAAATCAATTATCAAGGCAGATAATGCTGAGACTTTGAGATTGAAGAAATGCAAAAAGAAAAAGAACAGTTCCAAGGTGAGTAAGATGATCATGAAACCCATTACTTTACATTTCGTTACACATAGAGGGGTGTAAAATTCTGATAAAAAACTTTCTCCAATTATTTGTATGTCCCGTGGAACAAGGAATATATAGTGACTAAGCGAGTAGTATTTGGATGGGGGATAATGAAAATGAGAACAAATTTAGGACTTGTATCTATTATTATTTTTATAGTGACTATTCTTAGTATGAAATTTTTTATGGTAGGAAAAGTTTCTGGTATGGTAGGAACAAACTTTTTAATAGCTGGTGTAGGAGTCTCCATTTTATTAGCGATATTTAGTGAAAAAGGAAGAATGAAAACAATCTTGTTAAGCTTATATAGTCTACTAATTGTTGGTTTTATAGCAACGGGGATCCTTTTTGGTGTCGCACATATGTAATAAAGTGGTTGCTTTATTTTCGTTTATGATAGCTGTTCTATACTTCCTTTTGCTATTTATCGAGGTGCTTTAGTAAAAGGAATGGATAAAGATTGAATGGAAAAGAGGGAGTTAAATGAATAGTTTTTTCTTAATATTAATGGTCTTTTTTATCATTTTTGCAAATATTATTGGATTTATATACTTCAAAAAAAAGAAAAGTTTATATATTGCTTCTTTCACAATATTTATATTAGCAGGTGTATTTGGTGGAATAGGAGTTATGCTAGCACTATTTATTATTCGTGATGCCTTTGCAGTATTCTATGGGTTGAATCTTGCCTATTATTTGCTAATAAATAGTGTCATTGTTTTTTTTATTGCAATTTTAGCAACTGTAATAAAAAAATATAGCAACAGTAAAATGTGATTTATGATTATAATGAACAAACTATGTCTAACTTTTACGGGTCACTTCATGATGGGCGTTCTTAAAGTTTGTTTCAATAGAAAAGAGGCGACTTCAAGCGACCAACATCAAAGATGATCCCTATTCAATATAGGAATCATCTTCTAGGTGCTTAATCTCTTTTTTATTGTGTCCTTGACATGGGTAACATATTAAACAACTTGTTTTTTCTTTTGCATTTTAAGGATTTTTTTACCGATTTTTTTATTTACCTCGATGTACGTAATGCTGTGTGACATTTCCTGCATTAAATTGCTCAGTAATATATTGTACAGCCTCTTGTAAAGCTAATTTACTGTTACAAGTGAAAACATCTATTGCCGCGTAACCAAATTCTGGCCATGTATGAATTGTCAAATGCGATTCTTGAATAATGACTACACCACTAACTCCATAAGGTGAAAAGTGATGGAAATGTTCGGTTACAATTGTTGCCTTTGCTTTGTGGGCAGCTTGACACATAATTGTTTTAATTTTTTGCACGTCATTAAGTAATGCAACGTCACAATCATGCAACTCTAATAAAATATGATGACCTAATGCATGCTGGGACTGTGTTTTTTGTACTATTCTCTTTATTTGTGAAAACTTTTTATTTTTGCAGCTTGGACAACCACTGGAATGGAGCTGAGTAATCGTAATGTATTCATTGCCAGCTCCGACTGTAAGTGAGTTCTTACAATGATTACACTGATAAACAACAGATTTCCGCTCAACTTCTCCTGTGTAAATTGGTCGCATAAATTTACGCTGATTAGGAATATAGGAAATCATTTGGTCTGTTGTTTGTAATACGAATAACTGACTTGTAGCGCCTAAAATCTGTGCACCTTCATAGTTGTTTATGTCGTAATGAATATTATTAATCACAAAGCCCATAGCATGTAAGCTTTGCTGTAGCTCCCACTGCTTTTGATAGCTGCGTTTGGCGTAGGAAAAAAACACATGTCGCATTGCTTCAGGCTTTAGTGCATTAATTGCGCGTGATAAAAAGAGCTGTGCGCCAATCAAGGTATACGGTGTGTCTGTGTATACGCAATCAAACTGATGGGCGTATGTTTTAGGCAAAGGCTCCTGAACGTTATAATAATCTGTTTTAATCGGAAGTTCATAATCTTTAGCTATTTTGCTAATCGTACTTAAAACTCGTCTATCAATATCTAATACAATAATTTTAGTTGTAGAATGTGGAGCGATTTTTTTAAGTAAAAATGCTAATGCAATACTGATGAAATCATCATCTCCTAAACATAAAATGCGCTTATTAAGTAGCATCGTATAGTTTAGTGCGAGCAATGCACGTTTTAAGGCTGTCTCTACTGTACATTTGGCTTGATCTAGCGCTACGTCCGCTGTGGGTCTCGCATCATAAATCGTGCTTAACTCACTAATATTTTGTGCAATCCATTCAGTATGAAATACATAATCTGTCGTTAATTGAAGGTAAAGTTCAGTATCAGCACCTGAGAGTTGAAAATACTGTGAGATAGCAAGCTGTCCCTTTTTCGTTAAACTATGTTTACCCCAGCCTTGCTTAGCAAATTCACTCTTCATTGCTGAAACGATAGGTATTGGTAAGTCTGTCATATAAGCTAAAGATTTAGTTGTACAATTTTTATGGAAATATAAAGCAAGTAATGCCTTTTCTAATGTATGATAATGTTCTTCAAGCCGCATATTAGTTGTAATTTGTTGTAATTGTTTTTGCATTGTAGATTCGTCCTCTCAATTTTAACTGGAAAGAAATTAAAATTGTCTAAATCAACGAATAGAAAAAGCGCGACTAAAATTAGTCGCGCTAAATGTTTATACAAAGCTAACTAATTCTAATCTTGCTTTTTTGCATAACAAATAACACCCGTTTAAAGGTGGTTTGTTCATCAAAAATAAGCTATAACGTTGATTTAGATTAGAATTCTACATTTAACAAAAAGTTCACCCTTTAATAAAATAGTATTATTACTATAAAATAGATATAGTAATTTGGCAAGTTGTATATTGACAGATGGAGAAACAGGCATTAAAAATTAAAATAGATGATTGCTGAGACGTCAACATTACTAAATCACATCTAACAAGGTATAGCTTTTTATTATGCATGAAGGCTTGGAATTTCATTTTTGAATTGCAAAGGGGAGTTTATTATGAATATAGAGTTCGAATTTAAAGATTTTCCTAAATTTGAAACAGAACGCTTGATCTTACGAAAAGGAATAATTGATGATTGCAAAGATATATTTGCGCTTTATTCTAATGAAAAAGTGGTTAAGTACCTTCCATTAAAACTATTTGATTCAGTTGAAGATGCAATAGATGAAATAAATTGGTATGAGAAAATTTTCAAAGAACAGATTGGCTTAAGATGGGTAATCGAAGAAGCTAAGACCAAAAAAGTGATTGGAACATGTGGTTATTTAAATTATGAAAAAGAACATAACCGCATAGAAATTGGGTATGATTTGAACCCTGAATATTGGGGGAAGGGTATTATGAAAGAGGCTTTAAGTAACATAATCCATTTTGCCTTTACGTCGATGGGGATAAATAAAATCGAGGCAAAAATAGAACCAGAAAATACTTCATCTATAAGAGTGTTGGAAAAATTAAATTTTAGTCAAGAAGGTGTTTTGAGACAACATGAATTTGAAAAAGGGAAGTATGTTGATCTTGTCATCTTTTCAATATTGAAAAGTGAATATTAGAGGCTTAAGAAGAAGTCATGCTTACAATGAGTGATGGCTTTTTATTATGTCTGAGAGGTTGAGTGTGATATTGAAAAAGGAAAAATATTAAAAGGGCCACACGGAGGATAGTGACCCCTAAATAAGAATTTAAAAAAGGTAAGTTTGTATTATTTTCTTAGTTATGAGCTATAGAGGCAATGTTAGGTATTAATAATAGTTTGACATGAAACTAGCGCTGACAATAATCAGAAGGATTGAATTTTGCTAGAGATATCAAAAAGAGCTTAATAGCCCTCCACACAATAGTGTATGGTGGACCATTGTTAGATGATGGGGGAATGGGAAATGGCAATACTTACCCAAATGAAAGTAATATGAAGTATTATTAAACTAGCAGAGCAGTCTAGTTGAAGACTGGAGATCTCGAATTTACAGACAGGCAGGAGATTTTACAGAATTTATATAAGGGAGTAACTCCAATGAAGGAAAAAATATTGAAGTACGTAGAGAGCAATTTTCCTAATCTAACAAGTGAATTGCATCTAAGGTTCGAACTAGGTGAGCCATATGAAAACGGAACTGAAGATAGAATACATCAAGTTGTTACAAGAGTTACCACATTGTTTGAAGAAGTGTTCAAGCCAGATGATTTAATTTATGTTTATATAAAGGATTGGGAAGTAACAGGGGATGTTATGTTTGGAAATACCTCTCCAGAACGCCTGTATGACTTATTAAGTAACCAAAATATAGAAGAGAAAAATTTATTAAATATAGATGAGGAGTATGATGAGGTAACAGCTCAAACAATAAAAGTAAAGAGTGAGTACAAAGTGAAATTTTTATACGCACAATTAGAGTCTATTCCCTACCAGCAAATACTTGAAGGTATAGGGAATTATGAACAAGGGAGAGAACCTTCTATTGGACAATCTGTGTACTTTATTAGTACTGATAAGCACATAATATTTCATATGTATGATGATAGAGGTTGCTTAATACATTCTAAGGATGCTGAGAAGTTGCTACCCTTGTATCATACATATAATAATTGGCTAGTTGATTATTGGCGTGATTACTTTGATAGCATTTTCAAGAAAGTATAATTTTTTTAATCCAACACTCCGTGAGTACTGAAATAGGGAGGGCTCAAGATGCATTTAAACAAAATGCTAAAGGAACATACTCTGATAAGCAACTTTCTGAGAAAGTAGAAATATAAATAGAAAAAGTAACAAATTTGGAGGAAACTAAATTTGGCTAGAATGAAATGTAAATGTGGAAAGATCTTATCTACTGTGCAAGCGCCGAATGATGTTCAACTTCGTGTTTATACAGATAAAGAATGGGAAGATATTATCAATATGGGTGATACTATAGACGTGTTCGCTATACCTTATCCTGAGAAAGAAGTTTGGAGATTTAATCATTGTGATAGGATTTTTGTTTTTAATGAAGATAATACCGTTGCTAAAGTTTATACAGTAGAAGAATAAATGCCAGACTTAATAAAATGAAATTATTAGACCACACTTAGATGAGCAATCAAATAATCAGATAGATATACGTGTATTGAAATTGGAAAATTAATAATGCACATTATTATACATATTTTATTATTTTTCCTATAATCAGTAAATTAGTTTTATAGATTATTAATTTTATAAGGGTGGGTCGGTGGTTAGTATTGAGTTATATTGTTTATTCAATTTTTACTTTTGTTGGACAAGGGTTCAGTGATTAAAATTACGAAGGCTACCAATTTGTAATTCAAAATACCGCATCGGATCAACATCTAAAGTCTGAAACTTAATTTCCAACAAAAAACCATGGACTGTTAAAATCGCTTTTTGATTCCATAATGGTATGTGAAACAAAGGAAGGAGGAAAGGATCTTATATGGGAAACCGGACATTTCTGAGCGTTACAAATGCCGATACAGATTCGGTCTATTATGAGAATACAGCTTTTGAGACAAATAATTTTCTCGCTCCAGTATGGTTTTGTCTGGTCAGCCAAGAGCAGTTCCAACGCTATAGCGGACAGATTATGCAAGCATGGAGCAAGATTCAACCCCATATGGACCAACCAGATGTGGAGGATCTACCAGAGTGGGAATGCTTTTCAGAGGCATTCCAATGGCAGATTCCATGGGCGGATGCTACAGAGCAGTTGCGCTTGAGCTTACCCGGCACACTGGCCCATTTCCCATCACTTGCCGCTCCTGTGCATGAGTGGCTAGAAACCTTAGAGACCCATGTACAGCGGTATTCTGCTGCTGTTATTCATCTGGAGCTTTCTCAATATTTCTTGTTTACGGGCGATCCCGTTCTCTATCTGAAAGACATTCAAGAATACGTTACCCTCTGGCAGTCGCCAGATCCCTCGCAGGAGAAGGTCTGGCAGGGAGCAGCCAATAACTGCTATATGCTGTATGGGGAGCATTTACCATGGAGGGAAAGTACGGAAGCTCAACCGGAGCAAGCTCTGGAAATTCAACCAGCACAGTCCATTCCTCCAGCATATGGGAAGCGCCAGCCCAAATGGCGGCAGGAGCTATACATATGGTTGCTTGCGATTCTGTCCGCAGCCCTCTTTCTTATTGTCTATGTCAATACCTCGAGTGGTTGGTTGGCGGTGCTCGGCTTCCTCAGTCCCTCACTGTTTATCGTTTTGTGGAATATGATTAGCGGTTCTAAAAAAAACGCCTGCCATCAGCTGGAGGCGGCCACAACCTTGAAGAGGAACAGGATCCCCTCTTATGCTGAGCTTAGGATTGAGTATTTCAATGGGTATTCACCTATTGGAGTGGATGGCATGGAAGCCGGCTTTTCAAAGGATAAATCATTACCGGATCTTATCCCATGGCTACAAATCATGCAAGCGAAGGTGCTTTCATCTCATGAGGTTGAGCTCATGATTTCTACTAAAAATCCACAAGACTCCACCTTACAACTTCATTTGAAGCTGGATGAACAGCTGGTAGCCAAGGATACCGTATCATCGGTTAATGCCATTGTGTTGGCTCATAAAATGTCCGTTTAACTGCAATGACTTCGACCTCAACCAAGAGGGCCTTTCTTACGGTATTGCACAGGCGGTTAAAGACGGCGTTATTCAGGAATCGCATTTGAATGATCTACAGAATGGTACAGTGCCCACAGATTGTTTGCTTCGCTTGTATATTATGATTCAACAAAGACAGGGTAAGTAAATTAAGGTAAGACCGCATTCCACCACTTATGCAGGAAGCGGTTGTTTAATTTACTAATAATTGAATGAACAATAGAGGCTGGATCGTAACTAATTTCTTAAATTAACAAAGCAATATAAAAGAAAACCCGAACTATTTAGAAACCCTAAATTAGAGTTTTGTAAATATTTCGGGTTTTTCATTGACTAAACCCTTCTGTACATTAATCTCGAATAGTAATTAAAATTTCATCTTCCACCGTGGATAAAACTGTTTGGTGGATTTCAAAAACTATTATTAGTGCTGTCATTTTAGGGTTGTTAACACTTGTGGGTGGTTGACTTTGCATAAATACTGGTAAAAGCATAATTTCAATTCAATTGGAGAAAATAAACCTAAATGATTTAGGGGTGATAAATTTGAATAAAAACATATTTTTTTTATTATTGTTATTAATTTTTATATCCATTCATGAAACAGTAGTTGCAAAAACAAGTGATTCCCCACAACCTCTTGAAGAATTTCTTCCTAAAATAGGATATAAAACTGTAGCGTCTGCGTTAAAAGATTTTGAACAACATTACAAAAAAGAACTTAAGCTGCCACTTAGAGTACCGCCAATAAGTTTTACTCATTATTTTGGAAGATTTAATAAGTTAGATGGCGACATGAATGGTGCATTTGAAATAACAATGATAAATGACCGACTCCCTCAAAATCATTTTAAAATTGATGTTCGTCCTATTCAGCATAAAATCCCCTTTGAAAAATATATTACAGATGTATTTAAGTTGAAAGATGGAAGTAATGCAGTATATACAGACAATTCGAAATTTGGTTTTAATATGTTAGTCGTTGAAAGAGATAATTGGCAGTATGTGTTTAGTATTGATCAAGATGTTTCTGATAAAGTAACATCTGAAGAACTTATTGAGATAGCAAATTCTATTGATTATCCAAATAAAGGAAGCATATGGTGGAACTTAATTGATAAAAGTCAACCGACATAACTGATAAAAAAACCGACCAAATATGTAATAGAGTGAGCATAGACGTTGAAAATAGCTAATGGAAATAGTTATCCAAATGAAACTGATATAAGATATTATTAAACGAACAGTTTAGTTAAAAGAAATCAATTCGAAACGAGGTAGAAAATGAGGAGCATCGTCATGTTGTTGTCAATAATAGTACCGATACTTATTTTAATCAGTTGTAATGAGAAAGATGAAGATTTGCTAGGACCTAGTGTGACATCAGATGAAGCTGAGGAAATAGCTAAAAATAATTTTAAAATATCTACAATCAATAGTGTTGAATTAAGACACTTAAGCGAGAAGGAATTTGACAATATACCCTTTGCAGAAGCAAAAGATAGAACACCTGTTTATTTTGTAATTCAAGGAATAGATATAAACAAAAAAGAGGTAATTGTATTCGTAAATTCAAATGAAAAAAGATTTAATTATATCAAATATTGAGTGGGTTGTTTCATTAAAGAGTGCGATTATTCAATTAGAGCAGTCACTTCTTGTGCTTAAGGTGTGGTTTAACGCAATAAAGGATGATTTTGTAAAAGTTGTTATGGTAATATTATGGAAAACACAAGGGGCTAACTCAATGAATAAAAATTTCGGCAAATATAATATACCACCTACACTTCAAAAAATAATTAACTTTCAAAATGTTCTAGCTGACCCTGAACAAGTTTATCTTGGACTTCATTTTTATCTTTCTCTTGAGAACTTTAGATATTTTAATACACCTAGTGATGTAGTCGTATTTGGAAATATTGGCGTAGACGGTATTCATTTTGGATTCCTCTCGGATTATAGTTCTGTAACTGATCTTGAGTTGGCACCAATTGTTTGCATTTGTCCTATGGATTTTGAACGTCCAACTCGTATAGTTGCTAACAATCTACGTGAATTTTTAAGAGTAAATATGACTGATAGTGAGTTGTTTTACAACCAGTTTGAAAGTGAAGAGAATTATTTTGCAGTTAAAAAACGATGGGCTGAAGAAGCTCTATATCAACTTTCTGAAAATGATAAATTAGTTAAAGAGAAAGTTACAAAGTTATTTTTAGAGAAACTACTGTTACCTATTATTGACAACCCATATCTATATGTTAAAAGCATTGAATTGGATAGGCAAAGTAAAGTAAGTATTCAAACGCAGGATGGATTGGGCATTACAACTCCACTTCTTCCAGGTGAAAAGCAAACACTATTCCAGATTCAACCGCACACAGAACCCAATTTGGAGCTATTGAAGAAATACCTTTATTCTGCACCAGTTGCCTCACGACTTGCGTTATTTAGGGATATTCAGCTTAATTATGTATTGCATGACCATCTAGAGCTACATGAGATAGTAGTGAAGGCAATGATTAATATGGGACTTACTGATGAAGCCAGACGATTATCTGAAGATATTTAAAAAAGCCATCTTGATATTGATTATTTTGAACATGCGCTTTAACCATCAGTGAAAATCCTGTTAATAATGGGAAATGAAGCCCCTTTATTTTAATTTTTAATACTGAATATTTGTGTAAAGTTATTACGGTTTTTAATTACCATTGAATTGTAAGTTGTGGTAATGATAGGATATAAGTGAACTATGAAAATATTTGCTATAGCTATTTAAACAATGAGATGGTTATGTGAATGTTTCGAAATCTAGTTTATGAACTAAAGGTTAATACTATCGCAAAGTATTAATAGCTCTAAAATCTAAACAGCTAAGGAGGGTTTAACTAATGAAGTTATTAGATAATAATTTTTTTATTTTTATTTTGGCTTTTGTAATTGCTATAGCGTTTGTCAACCAGCCTGTGGTTAGTGATTTTAAAGGTATAATTTATATTTCCACATATATTATTATTTTAAATTTAGCTGGATTCGCTACAATAAAATTTTTATTTAAAATCTATGATTTAGCTATTTTAAAATTAAGTAAGAACTGAAGTTTATTACTTATCTGTCTCTAAGTGACATCAAAAATATAGACACTGTTTCACTAGGCGGTTGCTCAAATGAGTTCGGTATTCTGCGCAACATCCCAAAAGTTAGAGTTAAAAGTCTATCTTTTGGGGTGTTTTTTAGGAAGATATAGGGAGGTGTAAGAGAATATTTAAAAGGAGTCCGTCAAATAATTTAAGATAGAAGACTATGTATTTAAATTGATATTATTAGTGGCCGTTCTTGGGGCTGAACCCAATGTCACATACAACAAAAAATAGATGGAGGTAGGTCACTGGCGATATATGTATGTGTGACTTTAAGCAATACGATTGTTGTGAATATGTATTTGACTATCTTAATAATCTTGAAATAAAATAGTAAAATTACTGCTATAGTCTAGTTTTGCTTTCAGCTTTTATATAAACAATGTAAATTTCTTTTGAACACTATTTACGTTCTCTTCAATTTTTGACTCATTAACACCAAGTTCTGTAAGGATCTTTTTTAGCCCCTGGGGACCTTCACCTTGATAACCAGAAGAAAATCCACCCTTTACAATTATTCGCCCATTTACTCCATTGAAGGCAGTTTCATAACCATATATTTCATTTATATATCGATGATCAATAGATTTAATTTTCCCTATTAATTCAATTGTTTTTCTAACAGCAGTTATAGCGTCTTTTGTATGGACATCTTCAATCGTGATATTCATAGTATTTTTCCTTTCAGACAAATCTAGTTTAATCTTGTTAAAAGCATATTCATAAGCATTTTTAATCTCTTCGATATTATATTTTTTATTGAATAATGCAGTGCTTTTTTCTACAGTAACCAACGACTATCTACCTCTTCTTAAGATAATATTTCCTTTTCATGGATATAAATGTATCACATTATTTTATAATAAAAAATAGACGATTAGCTTATATTTTTAATCCGCAATAAAGACTATATTCTTAACTCATTATAATCCAAAGGTTACAGAAGAGTATAAAAAAATGATCAAAAGCAATAAGGTGGTAATTTATAATAAAAAATCATCAGAGAAGGCATTTGCGAGGCACTAAAATGATTACAAGAATTATTTTGATAGCATAGTCAAGTCATGATAGGGCTATGATTATTTTTTTCGTAATTTATATTCATACTGGAGTTCCAAATTTAACAAGATGAAAAAATTGCATCATTAATTAAACGATTCAGTTCAAAAGAGGAAGGAGTTGTTAGAGTGTGAGATTAGTTAATACCTATCTATCTGAACAAAAATTAAACAAACAGGATATTGAAGTAATTTATAACTTATTTGTGAAACAATATACTGAAGAAATTGAAGTGTTTCACTATAAATATGATGATCGTAAATATTATGAAACTGATTTTGATGTGATTGGCATAGAATTTCAAAAGGATAATATTTTTAAAGAAATTGATAAGTTGATTAAACTTCATGAAAAAGTAGTTCAATCAATTAATCAAAAAGTAGAAATCATCGTTGCAAATGATGATACAGATTCGGAAATCCGAGTATTTGAAAATAATTGTAACGATGTATCTGGAGTTGGATTATTTATTACTAGGAGAAAAATCGAAGAACTTGAACCCTATTATATTTCTGATATTTGCAGGGCATATTTGAATTTTAAAAATGTTAGTTTCGGTGTTATTTTCGAATAGCTTAGAATTATTTAGATATACCTATTAAAAAGGATCATAGAAATAGAACCTTGATAGACCAATTGATGAACATAGAGACTATTTCTTTACTTGGAAATGATGAAGTGCTTAGGTCTATTGAAAAAGCCACCAAAATAAAATTTACGAATTGAAAATTAGTATAGCTGGAACGTAAAATTTTAAATAGGCAGAGTATGTCAGATATTTATTAGGAGCTTCAAAAATTTTCATAGTGTTAAATTATATAAAGACCACGCCGCGATGGTCTTAATTGTTGTTTATAACGAAAAAGGGACCAACATCTAAATTCTATGGACCACAAATTGAGAAACATGTGTGTTCCTCAAAATTTTTTTGTACCCATTTATCTATTTTATTAAAAAATCGGATGACGTTGAGATCTACTGCATGAAAAAAAGAACACTTTAAAGTGACTTGACTCCATTGCTCAGAAGTAACGGAATTTGGACCATAGTAATTAAAATTGGGTAAAACTTCTGCTACAGGTATAAGTAAAAAAGCAAAGGCTTCCTCTGTTAGAAAAATAGAAGATTCATGCCAGTGTTCATGTTTAAAGTCGCCTTGCATAAATTCAAAAACATCACTTTTTCCATGTAAATTTTCTAATGTATATATTTTTATCATTTTTTCTCCATCTTAATCTCTATGATACGAATAATTAGAGACGATTAAAAGGAAATAATTTCACCGTCTTGAGGAATTAATACAGAATCGCACAGATTGTGATCTTTAAGGAATACTGAAAGTTGTTTTCGAGTCAATTTGCAGTGGTTAATAGTTTCTAAATGTACTGCAAGCAGCTTAGTTTTGGGAGATACATAAGCAATACGTGCGATATCTTCACGTGTCATTGTAATAACAGTTCCCCATATCATTTCAGCCTCTGACGCATTCAATAGAGCGATATCGGGCGAGTAGTCTTGAAAAGTCTTTTCAATATCTGGTGTATAAATACAATCACCTACGATATAAATGGAACCCTCCGCCAAAGTATTCAGATAAAAACCCGAGACTACCCCAAGTATCTTACCAGTAAGGCCAGGTGCATGTGGACCCTCAATTCTTCTTATTTTAATTCCTTCCCATTCATAAAAATCATTTATTGAGATTATTTTCGTGAATCCAGCTTTTTGAACAGAGGGTTTGTCTCTAGGGCTGCAAATTATAGGGATATTTTTATCTAAGATAGCTATAGATTTTTTATCCCAATGATCAAAATGGCGATGAGTTAGAAGTATAGCGTCCACATTTTCAAAAATGTGAAATGAAACAGTTAGTGAGGTTAACGGATTTCTACGATAATTCCTAGTAAAAGGAACAGGCGAAAGCTCGCCAACTTCACTTAGCATGGGATCAACCAGTATACGTTTTCCGTTTATTCCAATAATTGAAGTAGCATGTCGAATATGTTGTACTGAAATAGCCATGTAATGTTTCTCCCTTAAATAATTTAATAATTGCAGATTTGTATTCATTTATTTCTTAGTCACATCTTTTATTCTATGATTTCTTTTCAAAGATATAGGAATGTAGTATTAAATTTCAAGTGAAAAGCAATCAAATAGAAAAATAAACAATCGCAAATCGTACATTAAAATGTGAGTACCTGTTCTATAATTAGGTAAAGGATGTGATGTTCTTCCAAATTGATAGTTCAATATTATAAAAAGATTAGGAGAGTGGTGCTATTATGATTATTTTAAAAAGCGAACGCTTATACCTAAGACAATATAGAAAAGAGGACATAGATCCCTTCCACTTCATTCTATTTTTTCTGAAACAATTATTAGTAATAATGAAGGTGAAGGCTTCGGAAGGTTAGATAAAGATAATGCTCAAAAATTTCAAAACAATTAACCTTAAATGCTGTGACCTCCTATAAATTTTATTGGATAGGAGGTCACTGCTTTTCCTTGATTAAAAACTAATTAGCTTTAATTTAAAATCTTGTGTATCGATACTGATAGTGCCCCCGATAGGTAATGTCATAATAGGCTGTGTATGACCAAAATCCAAATCATATATAACAGGAATGTTTTTTAATTGTGGGTGCTTATCTAAAATAAAATGAAGTTGTTCTTCTGTCATGTTGGACACTTTTTGAAAACGCCCAATTAATAAACCTTTTATGCCTTCGCTAACTTGCAATAAAGAGGTTAAATCTCTTGCGAACAGTTCAGGTATTATTAATTCATCATCTTCCACATATAAAATGCAATCTTTTAAATGAGGCATGTACTCTGTTCCATGCAATAAATTAAGTGTACATAGATTTCCGCCAAATAGCGTTCCTGTAGTACTTCCTTTTGAATAAATTTTCCATTTTGTTTCTTCGTAAACACGATTTTCTTGGTCTAAAAACCATAAATCATCGCTCCATTTTGCTGATGGCTGTAATAAGTATGACTCTTCGTTCATCAAACAATTTTTAAAGAAGGTCGTTTGATAATCTTGTAACCCTGTCATTTGAAAACTTGAAAAGTGTGGTCCTGAATATGTGATAAAATTACATTTCGCTGTAATGGCATTTGCAAGTGCCGTAATATCACTAAAACCGCATAGTATTTTTGGATTTGCTTTTAGTAATTCATAATCTATATATGGAAGTAATTCATTACTATTAAAACCACCAATTACCGTCAAAATTCCCTTTACATTTTTATCTGAAAAAGCATCATGCAGATCCTCAATGCGTTGTTCAATTGAGGAAGAACTTTGTAGATCACAGACTTCAACATGCTTTCCAAAGGTCACTTTTAATCCTAATTGTTCAAGACGCTTCTTTGCTAACTGGATACCATCCTCAGATATTATTTTTATGCTGCGACTAGGTGCAATAACTCGAATTTCATCACCATGCTTTAATTTCATTGGTATTCTCATCGTTACGTTCCTCCAGATTTTTTATGATTTTTCTAATTGTAGCAGGAATTTCTGCTCTATTAATCGTTTCAGTAGCATAGCGTTGGACATCATGATTTCCAATGCAAACACTATGAATGGCATGTTCAAATAAACATTGATCATTACTGTCATTTCCAAACGCAATAAATTCATCAATCTTTAATTTATGAAGCCCCTTCACTTTATTCACACCAAGTGGACTAATATCAATTGCATGTTCATTTTTATATGCTACAACTGAAACAGGTAATTTTAATACCTCCTGTAGCACCTCTTGTGTTGGGTGAAACAGGATCAGCTTACATATTTGTTGCAATTCAGCAATATCGCGATTCTTAGCTCTTGTTTTATCAATATGTATGTAAACTGGGTGGTTGGTATCTCCTGTAAACGCATAATCCCAATCACTATCAGCTAAATAAGTTAATTGATTTGAGCGAATACAAGCGAAAAGCTGTTGTAAAATATCACTTTTGAAATATTCAACTTGAATTTTCCCACATTCAAACGTGAAAGCTCCGTTTCCGCCAACCATGGGCAATTGTCGAAACTGCTCAGGTAAGACTGGTAGTAGATCACGAATGGGTCTTGCAGAGGCAAAGACAATTTCATGCTTAGCTTTTAACAACTCATTGAAGACTTCACAAATAGTCTCATCAATTGTTTTTCCATCGAAACAAATCGTTCCATCAATATCAAATACAAATTTCATATTATCAGCTCCTAGTTCGAGTATAATGTATAGTAAAATTATTTTGAAGGACAGATGTCCCGGAGGTAACACAATGCATTTCGAAACCTTTACTCAAATTTATGGTTATACCTTTCAAGGGGAGTTAAAAAAGAATATAGAAATTCGTAGGTATGAATCAAATGACTATATTTTAAAAGTGGGAGAAGCAATCACTGGTCTCTATTTTTTATTACAGGGGAAATATTATGTTTCTAGCCCTGAAATCACGGGGAAAGAATTATTATTAAGATACTGTCAGAAGCCTGCCATTATGGGGGATGTTGAAATCTTTCAAAACTGCTCGGTGCAGTCAAATTGTATAGCTGCAGAAACATGCCATTTACTATTTGTTCCATATGCTCTCTATGAACAACATTTAAAACATGACAGTGGATTTACACAAATGCTTTTACAAGAGCTGGCATATAAACTTCGCACATGCACAATTTCCTCAAGAGTGAACGCTCTTTCTTCAGTCTCCATACGTTTAGCTGCGTATTTATGTACAATTGAATCGACTTCACTTTTTAAGGAATATATTATGACAAATTCATTGGATGAGGTGGCTTCGCTGATAGGTACAACAAAAAGGCATATAAATCGGGTATTAAAGCAGTGGGCAGATGAAGGAATTCTTCAACGAAAAGATGAAATGATTCAAATTATCAACTGGAGTAAAATTGAGGAGATTTCAGAAAATGTTCGATTTGAATAAGTCGCAGAATATTGACCATTCCCTTAGAGGTTAGCTTATTATTTTGTTGAGGTGATAAATATGTACATTAATGAGGTCAGTAAAAAATGTTCACTGACAAAGAAAGCTATTGATTATTATGAAAAGCAAGGGCTTGTTCATCCTAAAATTGAAAAAAACGGCTATAGAAATTATAGTAATGAAGATATATCTCTATTAAATGAAATAGCTGTTCTTAGAAAATTGGGATTAGGTGTACAAGAAATAAAAAAGATAATTGTGAGTAGCAATAAGTCGTCAGCATTGTCTAAATACAAATATTTGGTGGATATAAGGATGCAAAGAATTATCGAACAAAAGAATTGCTTTGATCGTTTAATTGAAAATTATAATATTAATGAAATGAAGGACTATGTTTCCAGATACCTTGACTATTCTTTTACAATCAAAGAGCAGAAATTGTCCACTTTTTGGATCATCTCAATATTCCAAACGAATTGGAAGAGTATTTAGAAAGCGCTATTCTTTTGATCGAACCAAATGATATAAAAAAGATGTCCACTTCTATGCAAAATACAATGGATGAATCGTTTTTTAAAACTCAACAACATAGTATAGAATCATACATTAAATTCCGTAATTCTGAAAAATTTAAAGCAACACCTGTATACAAAATGCAGCAATTGCTAGTAGAATTTCAGCAAAGCAATGGATACCATGAAATTTTTATTAAAAACTTAAAAATCTTAAGCAATTCCTATCGAGAGTATTGTAATAGGCTTCAAGAAGCAAATAAATTGTTTATTGAGAAGTTTCCACAAGCAGAAGAGTTTTATCAAAAATAAGAAAAACATTTTTTATTTATTTGAGACTTAAGTATTACAAATTTTAAGTTTCAAAGTAATCCATTAAAACTATCTACTGGAGAAGAGGGATACTCCTGATGTTTAGATGAAGGAATTATGATATAACAACGTTAATTGTAGAAATGCAGATACGTATTGAAATAAGCTTATATAAGCAGAATAAGTGTAAGAAAACAGACGACGTTTATTAGTTTCATGAAAATTTGCTACAGGAATATCGAGGCAGAAGATGACTGAAATAATGACAAACATAAATGTTAATTATAATAACCTTAAAGCAATATATATATTGCATAATGACAGGTATTATGTATAATGGAATTATTAGATAGAGGAGGGAAATGAATATGATTTGGAACACGAAACATTTGGATGAACGTGTGAAAAACCTGCAAAACCAGATATATAAAGAAATCTATGTGATTGTTATCATAGCCTGCATACTATCCATCCTATATAAATTTACGACAATGGAAATGTCCTTACAAAATGTAACAACAGAGTGGCTCATTATTTTAATCACATCTATTTATTATTTTATAAGATCTGCTTTTCTTGGCATTTTTACTGATGAAGTAGAGCTGCATGATAGTAAGAATAAAATTAAATTAAGTACTAAATATATAATTCTTGGTGTTGTTATAGGCATGTTTTTTGCCATTATTTTAGGTATTAACAGTGCATTTAACTATGCAGATAGCACTCAAGAAGCTATTTATTTTTTCTTTCTTGTATTCTTTATTTCATTGTTCATGTATGCACTATTTTTTGCAGGTTTTTTAATGTTGATGTATGTGGCTGCTAAAAAGAAAAGTGATAAAGTCGTGGAGCATATTTTAGAAGAGAAAGATAGCAAATGGTGAAAAGTGTGAAAAACATACGTTTGAAAATGGCTCGAATAGAACATGATCTTTCACAGGGAGAGTTGGCTGAAAAAGTAGGGGCCACTCGACAAACAATTGGTTTAATTGAATTAGGCAAATATAATCCAACTTTAAATTTATGTTTGGCCATATGTAAAACATTAAATAAAACACTAGATGAATTGTTCTGGGAGGAGTAAACCTTGTCATGTTTGGTGTGAAAATTAATAACAAATATACTTAATTCATAAAATCAAACCAGGAACTCATATTGGATCCCTGGTTTTTTATGTTCCTTGATAAAGCAAAAGATAAATCTTTGTTTAATCACTTAGCATTGCTTTTAAAGTTCGTTTTTGCCACCCTAGCTTGAAGTATGCATACTGTAACACAAAATGCACGCAGAAGGTTACAGGGTAGGCTACCCAAACACCATTTAGCTCGAATGAAGTGTGGTGTGATAAAATAAACGCTAATGGCACCTCAACTGCCCAAATAGCTATAACTAAGAATATAGTTGGCCATAAAACTACTCCTGTAGCCCTCATCGTAGCTGAAACTGTTTGTGTATGTCCAAAAATTAAATAGCTCCAGAATGTGATATATAAATAATCCTTAGCAATTAGCACTGTACTATGTGAATCTATAAATAAAGATAGGATAGGCTCCGCAAATAAATACATAATTAAAATAATCGCGCCGCCTAAAATATAGTTAATACGCACACCTAAAAGACGGATTTTTTTGATCATTTCTGTAGAGTTTGCTCCAAGAGCCTGTGCAACAAATACAGAGGTTGCAATCGCTATACTCATTGCTGGTACTTGTGCATAGCTCGCTACTTGATTGACCACACCATAGGCTGCAGTAGCATCTGAGCCATAGACATTAACGAAGCCAATAACAGCAATTTCTGCAACAGAGATTGCCACCATGCTAATACTTGATGGAATCGCTAATTTTAATAAGGAAGTTAAAATATCTTTCTTTAATTTGAAATGCTTTAAAATCGATTTGTCTAAACGCAACAAATGCTTTGTTTTGTGCAGGTATCCTAGTAATAATAGCATCGTTACAAGATTGGATAAAACAGAAGCATAGGCAGCACCGTTTAAACCAAACTCAGGCAGTCCGAACCAACCAAATACTAATGGTGGAAGAAAGGCGATATTTAAAATTACACTGATTACTAAAAATAAAAAGGGTGTTTTTGAATCGCCAACCCCGCGCATAAAGGTTGTATACACAAAATACCAAAACATAATTGGAAGTGTGAAAAATAATATTTGTGCATAGCTAATACTCGGCTCTAAAATATTGGCAGGTGTTTGCATAAAGCGTAAAATCCACTCAATGAAAAAGCCTCCGAAAATGGCAACAGCAATTGATAATATTGTCGTAAAGGCAAGGGTTACCCCAACAACCTCCTTCATTTTCTCATGATTGCCAGCTCCGTAAGTTTGCCCAACTAAAATCGAGCTACCTGAGCCAATGCCAATCGCAAATGCCATTAAAAAGAAGAAAAATGGAAAAAATGCAGAAATTGCTGCAAGTGCATCGACGCCTAAATTGCGTCCAACTATAAACATCGCAAATACCTGTCCTAATGATTGCAAGACATTCGCTAACATAACAGGAATTAAGAAGTTAAAAAAGGATTTTTGAAGTTTTTTATCATCTTGTACTAGTTGTTCATTCATTATGTTATCTCCTTAAGTCATGACATTAATAGCCCATATCCTTTAAAATACGTGATAATGTGCGCAAACGTTCTCCAATAAGCTCACCACCATCACTCAATGCTTGTTGAAAGAGCTGAATATCCTCATTAATTTGTTCGTTCTCTGTGCAAACTTCCACTGTCATGGCATCGCCCTGTAAGCCAACACGTTTTAGTACTGGGTTGTTTTCATCATATAAATTTTCATAGCGGTATGCATCCTTAAAATAAAGTTGGGCTTCGCACACTAAAATAGCGAGATCAAGTACACGATGAAGTGGAAGTTCCTCCGATTGACGAGACCATTTGCCACCTGTATGACGCCACACCTTGGCAGAAATATCAACCTTCCCTCGATCATTCCATTGAGCTAAGCCAAGTGAAAGGCCCTGTGCATCAGTATGATAGGCAGTACGTCCATCAATATTGGCATAGTTTTCTGCAACAATTACAGGTTTATGTTTTAAATGTGTAGGTATTTTCATTTATTAAAACTCCTTTTTTATATTTAGTAATTTAGTAAATTACTGCGTTAGTAAATATAGCATTGGATAAATTATAAGTCAATCATTTATAGGTCTAATTTCATCTAAAATCAGTTTGAAGTAAAGATATGGAGAGAAGTTTTTGGATTTCTTGGAGCGGTTCCAGTAAATAGGGGAGGTATCACAGTATTATGACCTGCATCACGCAGACCTAAGCACAAAGCCGATTCAAGATGCAATTATGCCGAGGCATAATTGATCCTTATTATCCAAGAAGTTGCTCTGAGTTAATGATAGGATAAGTATAAGCAAAGTATTTATATGCTTGAAGACTATATTGCAGACCAGGAGGAAAAAATGACAATTAACAAGTCAATTGGTGTAATCTATAATTTACCTGCTCCCTGTTTAAATGCTGAGTATAGCTTGGAGCTTTGGTACATTGAACTTTATAACAAACAACCTAAAGATATTACTATTTTAGATGTAATTAGAATGTTACAGCAGCATCTGCTGGTAGAGCTAGCCATTAAGAAGGCTATAAATTATTTACAGGAGGATCCTTTAGCTGGAAGTCTGTTTGATGGTCAATTGATGGAGACTCTATTAACAATGGATAGCAATAAGCTTAAGGATTCTAGGAAAGAAATTAAAAAATTAGTATCTGAAGTATCTTTAAAGCTAAACACATTGGATTGGTTATGTGAGGAGGATGCTGAAAATTTCTCTAATTTATTGATGAGACTTCAAGAAAATGTATCTGAAATTAAGTAAACTTGCAAGCTTTACCCTAGTTTAGTTCATACAAAACCTACACAGCAATCCTGCTCGTCAATGCTTATGGCGAGCAGTTTCTTTTAAAAAGCTGTATTTGAAAAATCGTTTCCACATAGGGAGTACTTGATAATCGTATATTACCTTGATGTAATGCCACAATTTCTTGAACAATCGATAGCCCAATTCCAAGTCCTTCACCATGTCTTCCTTGATTGCTACGATAGAATCGTTCAAAGACTCGTTGCTGTTCTTCTAGTGCAATTCCTTGTCCTTTATCTTTTATGGTAATCCATACTTCATTCTGATGTTCTACAAGTACTACACCAAGATAGCGTCCCTCCTTCCCATAGCGAATGGCATTGTCAATTAAGTTACGTATAGCCCGTTCAATCAATGCAGCATCTATCCACATCACAATATCAGCATCCGCAATATCAATATCTACATCGTAATCTTGGCCATCTATAAATAATAAATAATCGGCTATAATCTTCCGTAAAATTTCAGATAAATTATGTGATGCCAGTTGCAATGTCAATGCATTGGTATTTTGTTTAGTGATATCCAGTAATTGATCGAGCAGGCGGTCCATATAGCGAGAACGTTGCAAAATAATTTTAGCACTGGCTTGTAGTTCTCGTTCACCCTTATATAATCCGTTGCGAATCGTTTCAGCATAGCCTAAAATCATCGTTAATGGTGTGCGTAAATCATGCGAAAGATTAGACAATAATTGCTTTCGTCTATTTTCAAATTGCTCAATTTCAACAACTTGGCTTTGAATCCGTTGTACCATCGAATTGTAATGCTGTGTCAGTTGCCCAATTTCATCTTTTGTCTCATCCTCAAGTACAATACTATTACTTTGAAGATTGACTTGGGCGAGGGCATTATTTAGCTTACTAATGCGTCGATTCATCCAAGAAAAAAACAAAATGGCAAGTAAATAAGGAACTATAAAAGCTGCAAGTAAAGGAAGAAGAAGTGTCATAAGTACCTTTGTAGTGCGTATAAAGAAATAAATTTGCCCCTGTTTCATTGCCTCGCTAGGTAGGCTCATTAATAGATAGTATCTTTGCTGATCTAGGGTGATGCTATAAATCAAACTGATATTTTCATCTTCTGCCCAAAAATTACTTGGCATATTTATAAAACGATCTGCTAATTTCGAGAAATTATAATCCTCTAAATCGCCAGAAGTATCATAAATTTTTGTGCCATCTGCTTGAATCCATGCAAAGTGAATCGCTGTATGTTCCGTATGAAGGGAGTCCAAAATCGGTTTTATTTCCTGCTCCCTTCCTGTCCCTTTTTGGCGAATTGATGCGATAATATCGTCAGCTAGTGTATTTAATTTGTTTAAATCGTAGCCTTTATCCCAAATACTTCCTACTGCTAAACTTAATGTAATAAAAATAATGATGCTGCCAAAGATACTGATAATCATAAGAAGCCAAAGTTTTGTTAGATTTTTCAAAATCCATCACCCGAAAATTGATAGCCAACACCACGAATGCTACGGATCGAATGTTGACCAGTCATCTGTTCAAGTATTTTACGAAGGCGACTAATAAAAACGCTTAAATTATTATCATCATAATGTTCATGCTGCCAAATATGTTGATAGATTTCTCTTTTCGTTAGCACACGGTCAACATTTCGCATGAATAATTGCAGTAGTTGACATTCTACTGTCGTCAACCTTTGTTTTTGTCCATCATAATGTAGCATCGACTTGTCCATTTCAAGCACTAACTTGTTTAAACGTATACGTTCGGAGTGATGTTTGATGGAATGTCGTCTTAATTGGGCCTGTACGCGTGCAACAAGTTCAATCGGACTAAACGGTTTTGTCACATAATCGTCTGCGCCTAATCCAAGTACCGTAATTTTATCTTCAACTTCTCTTCTAGCACTTAACACAATAACAAGCGGCTGTAAATATTTTTCTTTTAAATAGTGTAGTACCTCAAATCCATCACCATTGGCCATCATTAAATCAAGGATAATCATGTCAAATGGCTTTTGCTGCAATTGTCCAATGGCGTCTTGACCTGATTCAGCTTCTATCACTTTTAGCTGTGCATTTTCTAAATGTAGTCGGATTAATTGGCGAATACTGCTCTCATCATCAACAATTAGAATTTGATTCATCGTTGATCATTCCCCTCTCAAATCGTATTAAAACTACTTACTATTATAGAAGAAAAAAATCGAGTCTAATAGGAACTTTATAATCCATTAAGATTTCATTAAGAAAACCCTTTTTATAGATTGATAGAATTAAAGGAAAGGAGGAATAATGGCATGAAGAATAAGTTATTTATGGCAGGTATGGTGACTACGATTGCTGCAATGGGGGTAGTGTCAGTAGTTGAGGCAGATTCCTTAAAGTTTTCAGATGTGAAGGAAGGGCATAGTCATTACGGGGCGATTATGGAGCTTTCACAGCGTGGGATTATTCACGGTTATCCTGATGGAACATTTAAGCCAAATGAGGTAGTCACACAAAGCCAAGCAGCAAAAATGGTGGCAGGGGTAATTGGTTTAAAGGGTAGTGAACAGGAAATAATAGCTACTTTAAAGCAAAAGGGAATTTTGGAGAAGTCGTTCAAGATGAATACACCTGTGACACGCTATCAAATGGCAACGATGATTACGAAGGCTTTACAGTTACCTACTTCTGATACAATCACAAACACCTTTACTGATGTAGCGACAGAAAATCAACAAGCAGTAGAAACATTATTTGCAAACCATATTACAACTGGTACAACAGTAACTACATTTAGTGGTGAAAAATTTGTGACGAGGGGGCAGTTGGCATCATTTATTATTCGGGCAGAGCAACGGAATATGGTTGAAATTATGGAGGCGAAATTAACAATTGAAGCCATTCAACAAGGGAAATTATCAGCAGCAGGACGAGAATGGACAGTTGCGAAAAACCTACAAACATTGCTAAATGAGCAAAATGCGCCAGCCTTAACTGGGGGACGTATACAGGTAGTGATCATCGATGGTCAAATTGTTGATATTTTGGCTATTGCATTAAATACATCAGGTGCTAAGGGAAAGAATGTCGTATTTGATGGTGCAAACGGTACGTTTGCAGGAAATTTATTCGTTAATGCAGATTTTGTGGAGCTAAAAAATATAACTGTTACCCAAAATATCGTCGTTACTCCAAAAGCAGCTACAAATTTGGCAATGAGCAAGCTAAGGGCTGAAAATTTCACCATTATATATGAGCAACAGTCAACGGTGACGGCTTCCTTATCAAAGGTTAAACTTGCTAATACGATAGATACTGTGTTCGAAGTATCCACTGCAGGTTCTTCTGCATTGAACATGTATGTATTGCCATATAATCCACAAGATGATGTAGCAGGAAAACTAGCACAACTATCAGGCTTAGGTGTATTGGATGGAACTAGCGGTAATCCTTTTGTACCTACAGCTTTAATAACAAGACAGGATTTCGCAATGTTATTTGTAAGGGCGATAGATGAAAGCGAAACGACATTTTTTGGAACGACAACAGCTTTTTCGAATGTCCTTATAGGTGGTTGGACAGATAGCTTTATTAAGGTAGCAAAAGAGAAGGGCGTTATGCTAGGTGATGATTTACCAAGTAGTCAAATAACGAAAGAGCAATTAACTAAAATTGCAGTTACTTTAGCTCCACGTCAAGATGAAAGTTTTTCGGGTTTTAAGAAAAATCAAAAATCGAAACTAATTTCTTTTACAGGCGATTTTACGGTAGATCAATTTGTGTTTGTTGACCCAAGAGAACATGGCATATTATCACGTTCAAATGTACGTTTAAATGGAAATATCAATGATATCGTGAATCGACTGATCGCACCAACCAGAGAGGCAGTAGAGTATGGTAACAGCAGTTCGCAAGCACCTACATATATAGAAGAACTGCATACAAGTATTCGTCTAGCAAAAGAGAAATTGCAATGGATTGAGCAACTTAAACAAAATGGAGTGCTTCTACTTTCAGCAGATGGTAAGGATGTTCCAGATATTCCAAAAGAAAAGCAATGGATGCCCGAAATGATTGTAGTAGCGCTACAGGCACAAGTGATGGAAGCGGAGAAGCTAGTCAATAGCCAATTACTGTTACAACAACAAGTTGAACCAATGATTGCTAAACTTAATGGTTTAACAGGAAACATCAAACCGCTAAATGGCTTGAAGGGAATCGTAGAAGCACAACAAAAATTAGCAAATCAACAAATTGTTATAGCGCATGAAGGGCAAGTATTCACTAAAATAGCTGAAATTCTGGAAGGAACGCAAGTAGAATTACAGCAAGAACAAGTTCAAATTGAAGGCAATCAAGTAAAGGTCACATTACATGATGCCATTGAATGTATAAACCCAAGCACAATGACAATGGTTCAGTTTATTCCAGCAATCACAGCCCAGCTAACAATTGTCCGAAATATTACGATTACAGACATGCAATGGACGAATGAGGGTCTACTACTGACAACTACTGCAGATAGTGCCCAGCTAACTATGGGTACAAAGCTAACATTTATATTACAAAGTGGGCAAGCTCTTAGTGGTACTGTAGCGACAGCTGATGATGGAAGTGGCATCATTATTCGTTTTGAAAATATCCCTCCAAACGTTGTTATTACAGCAATTGAAGCAGAGGGCTATCGCTTTACTATTTTACCTACGACATAAGCAAAGTGAATATTGAATAACCTATAAATTTTTTATCTAACTTTAGGAATATTAATTTGTTTCTAACACAAAATCCCACAGAAAAGCTGATCGATTTGCTTATCTGTGGGATTTTGTGTTGATAGATAAATGAATAGGGAACCAATATATTTTTTGAATGAATGTTAAACACAAAATTTTATGATTCTTTCTTTTAATGACAGCATGGCAAACTGTTTTTCACCAAAATAATGGATATTTTCTAGTTTTAATTAAATTGTTGAATATTAATCCTATAAAGACGATTATCAGTGTTCCAATCAACACTGGCATAAACAAATAGCTCCAGCTATAGCCCCTAACATAATAATTACTGGATTTGATGCTGCTGGTGGATGTATGAATCCTGTAATTGCCATTAAAAATATCCCTAAACCAACGCCAAGACTTATCGCATACGGATTTGAGCCAAATAATGAAAAAAAAGACAAGCCTGTTAAAGCCGTAAGAAGATGGCCCAATATAACATTTCTTGGCTGTGAAAATGGAGCATACCATACTCCAAAAACTAGGACTATACTTGCACCAAAAGATGCCATAAGCCAAGGTACGTTCATAAAGTTAGTTAATGATAGTAAGATGAAAATACATAACATACCGCCAACACAACTAATGAAAGAATCTATAAAAGTAAATTTTGAGGAAGTATAATTGCCTCCTCTCATTTTAGAGATATAAGTCCATAAATGGAGGCTTTTACATGCCTTTTTAAACAAACTAAAATATCTTCCCATCTTGTTCACCCTCGTAAAATTTTATCTTGATTCAGCCCGCAGAAAATGTCACCGATTTTGAAGAGGTGCTTTTCGAGCTAGCTCGAAAAAATTCGCAATTAGCGTAAGTGATTTCGTTTTAATTTTACAGATGATGAAAGAAGAAGTATATATAAATTAATGATGTATAATCTAACCTTTTATACCCAAATGAGGTAATATGGAGTGGAAGTATTGTAAAATTGGCGTATAATCAAATTAATGAAGGAGAAGTACAATGAAACGGAAAAAACTTATAGGTTTAGTAATATCACTAGTAGTAGTAGTTTTCTTAATTGGCGCTGCCTTAAAAGATGAAATTTTCAAAGAAGAACTAAATCCCTCAATGGTCGAATTAGCAAATGGCTCAAAACAAATTGCATATGATACAAAACTAATGAATTTTGATAAAACGACAACAACATTTAAAAAATACAAAGGTAAAGTTTTAATTGTTAATTTTTGGGCATCTTGGTGTGGTCCCTGTCAAGATGAAGTACCAGATTTAAAAGCGTTTTATAGCCAAAAATCAGATCATGTGGAGCTATTAGCCATTAATGCAACTGCTTATGATAGTTATAAGAATGCATTAAAATTTATAGAGAATTACAAACTGAATTTTCCTATCTTTCTTGATGGAGATGGCGCACTTCAAAAATCATTTGAAGTCATAAATTACCCAACTACTTTTATCTTTGATGCAGAAGGCGTTTTAAAATATACAATCAAAGGTCAAATCAATCAACAGAAATTGAATAACCTTATTTCAGAAATTTAACTTACAGATCAGATGGTTAGAAACATACATATAGTTTAAACAAACATAAAAATTCTAGGTACTACATAGATGTGGAGCCTGGAATTTTTGCGTTTGTATAGTAATAATTTATGGAAAAAATTATAAAAATGAAACTTTATTTACATATGCTCGTAGAATAAGGAAGCTCATTCAAAAAGGGGGAGTTTATATAAAAGGTAAAAGCGTAATTATTATGATGATAACACTTATAGTAGAGGTAATCATTACATATTATATTGCCTCGTTTTTCTCTGTTCGATTAATTGAGGTTATGTTTTTTACAGGTATCTTATTTGCTGGTGGCATTTACTACTTTTCAAGCAGTGGGGGAGCCATGTCTAGGTTTTTTAACGCTCAGGTAAGCGGGCATACGGGTTTTATTCAGCAAAGTGAGCGGTTTACTGTGAAAGTAGGCCCAATGTTCTGGGCTTCATTTATATTCCTTTTAGTGGGTTTATTCCTTTTTATCTTACTAATTACTGGGGTTATACCACCTCAAGAAATGTAAAAAACTACTTCACAATAAAAGAAACATGGAGGATGAAATGATTAACAAGAAAAATTTAAATGGAGTCATTTGGCTTTTGCTGATTCTTTTATTAGGAATGTCCTTTTTGATAAATGTAACTCATTATTTTAATACAAAAGAAATAGATTTGGCTAGCTCACGATGCTATGAAAAGGGGGGCAGCGTCATATTGAAAATTTATAATAATTTAACAAGTGAATATTATTTTACTTGTAAAGAAAAATAGACAATAACGGAAATCATGTGAATAACTTTATGATGGGCTTAAATCTTGTTTAGAATTTGTTTAGAACGATTTGGTACACTAGCCATGTAATCAAAAACAAACACACAACACACAAAAAGACCTGGTTTCCATTTGAAGCTAGGTTTTTTTGTGTGTATTGCAGGAATTTCTTTTTTAAAGCTTTTATTCGAGTAATACTGGTTGGAGGAAATTATAGATATATAATTTTTGGAATATTTTGTGAATCGATATTTGGAAATATGTTATAAATTAATGCGTAAAACGGAGGGATATCATTTGAAACAAGAGGAAATAATAAAGTATGTAAAAAATCTTGTTTACAGTTATTTTAATCTGCATTGGTTCCATACTATTAGTAAATAGTGTTGAAATGGGTAAGACTCTGCAAATGAATATCTAAGAACAGCAATGGGGGATCAATGGATACAGAGAGTTTCCTTGTTATAACAAAAGGATACATTTTATCCTATCTCATTGTGGGAGGAATTTTATTATTGGTTGGTCTAACATTCTTTTGTATATTTCTTTATAAATTATTTGTAAAAGAAATCGACTTATATAAATTGTAGATGGTGCTAGTCAATAGTTCATAAAGACTAAAGACAGCACCTCTCCATTTGTTGTTAATGAAAATATTTGTCTACACGCTGTAGAATTTCGTCAGCAGAAAGACCATTCGCATCAATAACTGGTCCTGCAATAATCGGATCACTAATTCCCATAACATCTTTGTCTTGGCCTGTGATGACGCAAGCATCGCATCTTTTAGCGTCCTCTTCATTCCGCAGTTGAATAACTTCATACCCCTTTGCCTTTAAAGCTTGCTCTACGTTTGATAATGATTGTTCAACACCAATAATTCTAGACATTATTCTTCCACCTCCTATATGTAATGTGCCATATAGGATTGCTAATTATTCACTGATTTCAATGGAAAATCTTATAACTTCATGAATAAAGGCTCTAGTCTTATCCATATAGACAAAACTAAAGCCTAATATTTATTTAATAGTTGGAAATGTTGATGTGATTAATAAAGGAAGCTAGCGCCAACGATAATTAAAAGAATGAATAGAACAACAATTAGAACGAATGTTGAGCCATAGCCAGAGCCACTATTGCCTCCACCACAGCAGCCATTGTTCCAACTACCTACATTTCCTGAATACCCCATGAGAAATTCCTCCTTTCTATCATCTATAATATGCCTTGTAGTAGAAAGGAAGCGTGTTATTTATCCAACTAAAAATTCTGAAAGGCAAAAGTATTTTAAGGAATAACTAATCCTGATGAGTAAGGATGATATTTGCATTACACTACTTTTATGATGAAATGTAACATTTGTTTAGTGAAGTGCCTTATAAAATTCAGCTTTTCTGTATGGTTAAATATTTAATAATTGTTTTTTCTTCGCTTCAAATTCATCTTTTGTTAAAATACCTGCATCCATTAGCTTTTTCAGCTTTAAAATTTCATCTGCTGCACTTTGTGAGGTGATGGAGGGAGATAAACTCTCATGTCGTTTCATTTCAATTAGCTTTATTAATTCTTTTGCCTTTTTCAACTCTCTTTTAAAAAAGGTTATAGAGTTTTCATCTTTGATAGCTGCCGATGTACCGCCTTTTGTTTCATTTGATCCAGAATAGGCAAATTGGATATATCCCGTAGAAAAACCAGGTTCTTTAAATTGAATAGCGGTTATGGATTTAATGGGGATGGATTTTACCCCCTTCGAGCCCCCTTTATTGATAAAATTTGAGAACCCCTTAGGCTGAATTTTTACTGTATAATCATCTACTTTTACAATAAACTTCCCATTTGATTTAAATTCAAAAGCTTGAGTCATTTTTCCCCTCCCTTTTTAGAAAAAGAACAGTTTAAAAATCCTTCATTATTTATGCATATGCTTAAATCCATGTGAAAATTTCCAACTATAAACGGATTTTTTTCCAATCAACAACTTGATAAAAATATCACACAGAATAATATTTGATTTTTTATTTCAATTCCCCTTACTTTACTAAATTTATCTATTCCATTAAGTCAATTCTTTTACGATGATGCTGCAATGGTTACAAGAATGCTGCACCGTTAGTGAAATAAGAAATCTTTAAAACTTTAGCAGAAAAGGGGATAGTCGAGTTATTACAAGCACTTTTCTGAAATAACATATTTTTAATCTCTTGTTTATAATCAGTTTTAATGATATTATATGAATATATTAAATGAATGTTCATATAAAATATTCATAAAAAGGAGATGTTCAGTTATGGCAAGGGGCAAAAAGGTTTTTTCAGAAGAAGATAAAACTCAGATTAAAAGTAAATTGAAAGATGAGTGTATGTCATTTTGGATTTCTGCAGGTTATAAAGAAACGAGTATTGGTGCATTATGTAAAAAGGCAGAAATATCAACGGGTACTTTTTATAATTTTTATTCAAGTAAGGAAGAGCTTTTTTTTGAAGTTTTGTATGACGTTCAAGATACTATTTATGGAAAGTTTATGGAGCAAATTAAACAATGCCCTGAAAAGTCTGGTTTTGAAACAGCGATTATTCAACTTTACGATGAATACGAAAGCAAACCATTTCTTTATGATGTAAAAACGGTTGATTTCACATCATTTTACAGTAAACTATCAGAGGAAATGAAGGAAAAATTAATTTTTGATAGTTCTGATCTTTTTCGAGCTGCAATAAAACAAGCTAATCTTAAATTAAGAGTTTCTGAAAAGTTAGCTTTCTCTACATTCACCGTACTTCTTTCCAGTATTGCAAGTAAAGAAGGAATTTCAAAAAACTGCGATCATCTAGCTGCATTTCAATTTATGACTAAGCAGTTGGTAGCAAGTATCTTTGAGTAGATGCTTTATTTCAAATATAAAATGGGAGGATATGAACGATGAGTTTATTTTGGAGTATTATAGACTTTCTTAAAGAAACAGCATCTTTCTTTATCGTGATAAATATCATTGCAGCACTCGTGCTTCTGATTTCAGGGGTAATATTAATTTCAAAAAAGAATAGAGAACAGAAGACGAAAAAGGTTGTCGGATTGATGTGTTTATCAATTTCAATGTTAGCTTTTTTGGGTGCTCTATCTAATGCTTTTTTTGCTTACATCGTATTTTAAATTTGGAGGAAAGAAGGGGAAATGATGTTAGACAAAATGTATACAATCATGGATGCGGCTTGTAAATGGGGAAATAAAAATCTGGGGACCTCTACTCCATTCCCTAAACCAACAAAAAAATCTATGGTGTCCAGTGCCTTTTCAAGTGGTATTTTTGCTAGTGCAATGCTAATGTATGGACTTTTTTTCAACAACACATGGATTCTGTTAGTCGGTGTACTTGGATTAATAAGTAGTGTTGTTATATATCGACATAATGTAAAAGCAGTTAAATAAGTAACCTTACCATTAAGTTATGGACTATAGAAATATAGTCTATTTTTATATAGCAATAAATATTTCGATTTAAAAGTATCTCTGAGCATGATAGGATAATAGTGCAAAGGAGGTGCAATTGGCCTAAGGAAATTGTGCTAAAAAAAGAAAGTGCAAGGACTTTTTGACATTTATATAAATGAATAAGAAGAAAATTATTCTTATTGTTAGTTTATTTGTACTATTACTAACAGGCTTACGTATTTTCTGGTTGGACATTTTAAATAATACAAATCAACCCTATGCAGTAAAAGGACAAATAGACTTACGAGAATGGAATTTTAACGACAATCATTCTATTACATTGGACGGGGAATGGGAGTTCTACCCTTATACGTGGTTAGTTAATGAAAAACCATCAAATGAAGCAACAGGAAAAAATCTTACATACATACATGTTCCAGAGGGGTGGGATTCTTCTTTACAGGAGGGGAAAGTAACTCCATATGGTTACGGTTCTTATCGCTTAAAAGTTCTTGTTAATCCATCAGATAATAGTACCTACAGTATTAGGGTGCCAAGTGTTCGGAGCTCTTCTGAAATATATGTGAATGGTAGACAACTATCGAAATCAGGTAAAATTGGTGAAAATGCGGATACAACCATTGCCAAAAACATTCCATATTCCGCTTCTTTTGAAGTAAATGGACATAGTGAAATTGAAATTATTGTGCAAGTTGCTAATTATAAGGATTCTCGTAATGGAGGAATCATTCGCTCCATTAAATTGGGCAAAGAAGAAGTAATAAATCGAGAGACTCAATTTTCTGTAACGATGCAGCAAATGGTGGCTTTAGTTTTCCTTATACATGCTATTTATTCTATTATTTTATATTTTGTAGGAAACAAGGATAATCGATTACTTTATTTTTCACTCTTAACATTTAGCACTATGTTGTACTATCTATTAGGTAGTGATGATAAATTAGTGTCTTATTGGTTTCCCATTAATTATGACTGGGGATTTAAACTAGTTCATCTTTCTATGGTCGGCATAGGCTTTTCATTGCTTCAAGGTATTAAACAATGGCTACCACATTATTTAAGAAAACCTCTATTTTGGTTCAACATCCTGTGTGGAGTAGCATCAATGCTTGCAATAATGTTGAGTACTCGCTATTTAATTACTATTCAGCTTTTTTATATTTTGCTTTTTGCGATTCCAATGATTATTACAATCTTTACAATGATACGTAAATCCATTAAAGAGATTAGAAGTAGCATCTTTTTACTTCTTGCAATTATTGCGTTTGTGAATAATATAGCTTGGGATTTCTTGCTGCTTACCTCAGGCATAAAAGTTATCTTTTATCCTTTTGACCTTATTATCACGATGGCTTGTTTGGCAATACTATGGTTTAAAGATTATGCTCAAGTGTATGCAGATACAAAGGCACTCGCTGTAAAGCTTCAAGAAGCTGACAGATTGAAGGATGAATTTCTTGCTAATACGTCCCATGAACTACGAAATCCTCTACATGGGATTTTAAACATGTCGAAGGCTGTTTTAGAAAGAGAAGAAACGATTCTAAGTGATAATAGCATCAAGGATTTAGAAACCGTTCTTTCGGTTGGGCGACGAATGTCTCTTATGTTAAACGATTTACTAGATGTAATGAGCTTAAAAGAAAATACCACAAAGCTGCAGCTGCGATCATTTTCCATTCATACAATTGTTTCTGGCGTATTAGATATGCTCTATTTTATGAGGGAAGGTAAGCAAGTAGAGTTAATAAATCAAATTCCAAAAGATTTTCCAAAAGTCATGGCTGATGAAAATAGAGTCATTCAAATTGTTTTTAATCTACTGCATAATGCAGTGAAATATACAAATGAAGGTCATGTTATAATAGCTGGTCATGTGAAAAACAATATGGTGGAAATTGTGATTTCAGATACAGGGATAGGCATAGATAATGAAACTATTCAGCGTATATTTGAGCCTTATGAACAAGGAACTCTTAGTAAGGCCATAATTGAAGGTGGATTTGGGCTAGGGCTTAGTATAAGTAAACGTTTAGTTGAGCTACATGGAGGCACATTACAAGCACGTTCAGTATTAGGAAAGGGTTCTGAATTTACGTTTACTTTACCTATTTCTAACTTATCTGAACAAAATGATACAGAAGATGGGAGTTCATCATTGCAAACGAATAAGGACTTCGATGTTACAACGTCTTCTAATCACTTTAATCGTTCTTCAACAATCCAATCAATCATGCAAACAAATCGACCAAAGCTGTTGGTTGTGGACGATGATCCAGTTAATTTAAGAGTGATTGAAACAATTCTGTCCACAGAAAAATATGATTTAAGAACAGTTACTAGCGGTAGTAAGGCGTTGGAGGAATTGGCATGTCAGAAATTTGATTTAGTGATTTCAGATGTAATGATGCCAAATATGTCTGGCTATGAATTAGTACGGACAATACGTAAACAGTTGTCAATTACAGAGCTACCAGTGTTACTACTTACAGCTAGAGGTCAAGCACAGGATATTGAGAATGGCTTTTTATCTGGTGCGAATGATTATGTAATGAAACCAGTCGATCCTTTAGAATTAAGATCAAGGGTAAAAGCACTTACAGATGTTAAACAATCTGTTCAAGAGCGTCTTCGAATGGAAGCAGCTTGGCTGCAGGCACAAATACATCCACATTTTTTATTTAATACATTAAATGCCATTATGACCTTAAATGAAATTGATACGGAGCGTACGAATAAGCTACTTGAGGCGCTCAGTGATTTTCTACGGGAATCCTTTAAATTTCAAAATATTGATGAACTTGTCCCCTTAGAGAATGAGTTAAAGCTTGTTCAATCCTATCTCTATATTCAGCAGGAGCGATTTGGAAGTCGAATCAGTGCAACATGGGAGCTAGAAGTTTCATCTGATATAATGATTCCGTCTTTAACCATCCAGCCATTAATTGAAAATGCCATAGAACATGGCATTTTGAAACGTGTAAGAGGTGGAAATATTCATATCCAAATTTTGGATTACGATACATATATTGAAATAACAGTATCTGATAATGGAATTGGAATGAAAGAAGAAACAAAAAAACAATTGCTAGTCAGAAGGCAGAATAAATCGACTGGCGTAGGTCTTCTGAATACGGATTTAAGATTAAAGCAGCATTACGGAGCAGGGCTTCAAATCAATAGTCAACCTAATCAGGGGACATCCATATCGTTTAAAATTCTTAAAAAGAAAGTTGATGAATAACAGAGCTGGAATGGTGGATAGAATTATAAAAGTAGTGGATAAAATCAGAAAAACGATGGACACAGCCACGAAAATAGTGGATAGTACCTGTCTGTTAATTAAATTGATTCAATTATTTTAATTGAGAGCATTTCTTTCAAGGGTCTCTTTTGTTTCAGCATTGACAGTTTTTTCTTTCGCTTCAGCTTGTTCACTAGCTGGAGCTTCATCATGAGAAGAACATGCTGATAAAAGAAGTGCTGACATTGCTCCTAAATACAGTAATTTCTTCATTATTATAACCTCCGTTTGTTTAGTGGTTACGTTTTAGAGTGCACCAATATCATTTAGAATATAACGGAATTTCAATAATATTTAGTTTGAAATTATATAATTTTTAGAAGTCTAACATAAATTCATCTGTTAGACTTCTAATGTAAGAAAAGCACAGTTATTAAGTTATTTTTCAAAGGTGTTACATTTTGAATCCCAAAAATACGAGAACAATTCGACATATGCATAGTGTTAAGTATTCTTAGATAAAAATGTAAATGATGGAGAGGGGAAAATTCTTAATTTAATTGAGTGGGAACAACCTTTTGATGATATAGATTTTTCGACACTTGTAAGTTCGAATAACCTAGAATTTATTTTCGAGACAAATTGGAGGGTGTGATTATATGGTTAGTACCTCTGTATTGAAGAAATTTATTGTTCCGATGGTGTATGTAGCCGAATGGGTTTTGTTCTTTTATGTTTTTCTCTGTATAGTTGCTTTCAATATAGTTAATTTCGCGAATATTATTGCTGTTGATATGGCTTGGGAGGAACCGATTACCTTTACAGCATCTTTCGTTACTTCTTTGATAGTAGTGTTGGGCATAGGATTGATTTGTTTCTGTTACATCAAGTTTTTAACAGGCAATAGAGCTTACAAACGATTCAAAGAAGTCGTGTGGGGCATTTTATTCGGCTTGAATACAGTAAGTTGTGTGATTTGTGGGAGCATCATTTATGGCTTTAATTTCATTCATGCTGATGGAATTTTACTGCTGATAACTGCTTTCGTTAGTGCATTCTTGACGATTCAAATTATTATGAAACATGATTATGAAGTAAAGTGAAAACATATTAATTTTTTTTTATTTTAGGTTGTTATTTGAATGACCAATCTCCCTTTACTTAGTGAAAGACAAAAAACAACTGAGCTTTTGGCTCGGAATGAAACAAGAGGGATTTACAATAATTACAGTTTATTCCTGCGATTCTGAAAACTGCACGACTGGAGCAAGATCAATCATAACTAGTTGATTCCAAAACAACAGATCGTTTCATGCCTATTTGACGCTCTAAATCTAGTAAATAGAAGTGTAATTAATTAAACAGTTCACCCTCTACTTGTTAATACATAATTAGTCTAGTTGGGACAAAAGGATCCCATATAACAAGCTAGATAGAGATTATTGCTATATACACTACATGAGGAGGAAATAATCCATGAATCTATTAGTTGGTCTGGATATCGCCAAAAGTGAATCTCAGGCTGACCTTATAATTACAAACATAAGCATTGTTAGTTAAAGAAAAAGTGTTAATGGAGGTTGATTTTATGGATTCTAATTATAAATGTTTTATTGATATTCGTTTCAGTGGTGGAGATATTCAGTTTGACGTTTCGAGTGACACACAGTTATTTAGTTTTAAATCAGGTATAGGTTTTGTAGCAATTCCACATTTTTTCTCAACTCTTTCCTCTTTATATAAGGGAGAAATCAGTGAGACGAAATTGGATTGTCACGGAAACTTTGATTACTATATATTTTCAAGTGATGGTACAAACCTTTTTATTGAACATATAAGTCATTATCCAGATGGTATATTTAAATATCAATTTAAGCTGAAAGAGTATATCGAAGCTATTTATGCAGAATTCCAGAAATATTTACAACAGCTTGAAAAGGAGGGAATATTACCTTTAAAAAATCAAGAATATGCTCATCCATTAGGTGATGATGTATTAAGTGCTTTTTATGATTTTTCATTACTTTTAAACCGTTAATTTTTTAAAACTATATACGGTGTTCAACTAATGAGATCTTTAGCCCAATAAGAATTAAACAACTTTAAAGAGCCTTGCTGCCCACTAGCGATATAGAGTCCCTATTAAAGTAAATTGGATAGTGTAGTTTTCTTCAATACTAATGAAGGGAGAGATTATATGGAAAACGACTGGGACAAAGCTATAGGTTCTCTTTCTAAAATTAAGGTTTTTTCAAATCCAAATAACGAGCCAGTAACCATAAGTGGTGAAGCTGATGATTTGAGGTGTATAGGTGTCGGGACAGATGCAGCTGTTTTTCAGTCTCTTACCGCCCCAGCTTATGCATTTAAAATATATGCCAAGGACAAAGTACACAAAGCAAAAGTTGAAGCAAATGTTTATCAAATATTAGATGATTCACCTTTCTTTTCAACATGTTTTGCTTCATCCGACGAATACCTCGTTTTAAGTTACGAAGAAGGAAAAACGCTCTTTGACTGCATTCTACAAGGTATTCACATTCCAAAACAGGTTGTAAATGAAGTCGAGGATGCAAGAGAATATGTTCGGAATAAGGGCCTTAACCCCCGTGATATTCATTTGAAAAATATTTTACTACAAAATGGAAGAGTAAAAATAATTGATGTCTCTGAATACACACTACAAGGTAATGATTTTCGATGGGAGCATTTAAAAAAAGGATATGAGCAATATTATCATTTAATAGATGGAAATTCTGTGCCGTTTTGGTTAGTAGAAGCCATTCGAAAATGGTATAACCTGCGGGGAAAGAATACTTCATATGAAGAGTTTACAAAAAATATTTTAAAACTTCTGTATAAAAAAAATTGAACTAACCGTGGTTTTACTTCAAGTATGGAGTAGAGCCTTTTTTACTTAAACTCCCATATGTAGATTAACATGTTATATTTTAAATAAAAGGGGTATAAATGATGAACTTTGAGGAAGATAAACATTTACATGTAGGGTTTTACGATAATGGTTTTGATTTAGAAGGTATATTTTTAAAGGTGAAAAAAATTGATAAATGGTGTTTATTTTTCAATACTAAATTTTATAATATGACAATGAAAAATAAATATGACTTGTTTGATACTCACTTTGGCTATATGGTCAGGGAATATAAATTAAAAGAAAATGATTTAACTCATGAGAAATCTAGTAGGTATTTAAAAGAGTTTTTACTAGAAGAGGGTTTAATCTAGTAATTTGAGTGAAGGCGAATGACCTTTTTTCAAATATGTTATTCTATCAACATCAAAAGAAGAGTTATTTTACGCAGTATTGCGAAAAGAGGAAGAAGTAAAAAGTGCAATTATTTCAGAGATTATGTGTGAGTCTCTACCGCCAAAAGAACATTAATTCGTTTCTTTGAATTATCTTTTAAAACTATAGAACTAAACCCATTTTTACAAAATCATTATCAAAGAGGTGAATATGATCGAATTGTGAAAAGACTTCCAAAGGAACTTCTAGATAAACATGCAAAGGAAGATTTAAATAGTTCTTTAGAGTTTGTGAAATTTTTACAGAAAAAAGGTGTTACAGAAGATGATCCTGAAGTACTTATTGGCCTTTTTCGGACAACCCTACTTATCCCATTACATCGTCAAGAGATTGAAGAACCGACTTTTTCGAAGATGATGAAAAAGATGATCGAATGTTTATCAGAAGGTCTAATAAAACATAAAGAGTAATTTTCATTTATTATAAAGTTGCTACTTTGGGGCTTCCGTTTTCACTTCTATAAAAATTATGATACAGGGATATAAGCTTTCATATCGAAAGTTTAGTACTTTATACTTTATTTTATTATCTAAAAGATTGTTTATGAGATAGCTGATAATAAATCAAAAAGTCTCAGAAATCTCCATTTTTGAGACTTCTTTATGATCCCCATTTGATATTGAAATAATGATATGTTATAAGTTTCAAAACTTGTCTTAAAATCAAATCTCATTTCAAATATGTAAAATTTGTTTTTTTGGAAGATGATGGAGTTCAATTTGATGACCCTGATCCTATAGAGGAGCTAATATTCCATCCTTAAGGCAAGCACAAAAAAACTTTATTGAATTTGGAGCTTGTGAAGAAAGGTGTATTGAGTTTGTAAGATAACCTAATGAAAAAGACAAAAAAGACTCTAATTGGAAAAGGTTATTATAGAGGAGAGTTATTCACTAAAGGCTCATTTTCTGGAAGATTATCATTCAATATAATTTCATTATCTATTAATTAAGAACGCCTTATTATATTAGTTCGGATATGTAATTGAGGAGGGAAATGATGAAGAGATTTCATTTGAACGTCCGACAGACAAATATGATGAAAGATTTTTCAATTGATTAGCAATTTAGTTGGCTGAAAACATGAGAGTGTTTGAGCACCAAAAGATGAGTTGTTGAAGAAACTTTATATACGAGTTTTAGAACAGAGGTTGATATACAGGATTGATCTTGTTCTGCAATCGGGCCAATTAATAAAGTAATTCATTGTGAACATAGGAGTAATATGAAATAGTTCCTGACAAATTGATTGGAGGAGTAAAAATGCAAGGCTTTAAACGCTACTGCTCGTTTGTAATTCTTATCTTGTTGTTAACAGGGTGTGCGGGTGTGGAAAAAGATAACACGTCCTCAAATATGAAAATAACTATTGAGCCATATAACATGAGTGAAAAAGAAAGTCTGCTTATTAGCAAATCGGGGGTAGGGCATATTGAATTTTTTAAACTAAATGGAACTTTAGCTGAAGATGATGATTTGCAAATCTCAGTGGAAGTATTTGAAAAAGGGAAGTTTAAAGAAGAATTGCTAAAGACCTGGGATGACCCCGAAAAAAATTATAAAGATATCCTCATTTCATTTGGAATAAGTGATTTTAACGATGAAGTTCGTCCCTTAAAATTGATATCTGGTATACCTTCTGGGCTTGCTACAACGAATTATTCAAATAACATGACGTCTTCTTCTTTCAGTAATTTAGTAGGTGAAAAGGTTACTTTAAAGAAAAACAAACCTGTTTATTTAGCGGCATGGCTAGGCACTACAAAAAATGAGCTGCGTTCTGTAGGAAGCGAGAATGGCGAATTACCTGCTGGCATTGAAGAAGTTGAGCTCGCATTTTTATACAGAGTATTATGGACTGATAAAGAGAAGAATTAACATTAGCAGTGTAATCGGAATAAGGAGATACCAGTCTTGGCATTATATATTGGGTTATTCAATTAACGGGCGCGTTTATGAAGGAACGCGTCTTTTTCTTTTAATGGACCAGAGTGTTATAAAGGTTAGCATAAAAACCCCTTCTTTATGAATAATAACTATTCGAAGGGTGATGAATCATGAATTATTTAAGAGTTATTATTTACATGTGTTTTTTAGGAATATTGATACACGCTCAAATATCATTTGCTGAAACAGATCAGGAAGTACCCTTTTTAATTAACAATGGTAAATGTCCGAACTCGTAAAATTTGGGACATGTCAGTTCAGATAAAGGTCTTATAAATGCATTGAATACAATTATTCCTGAGGTTTATAAAGAAGATAATTATAAATGGTTGGAAAATAGAAACTATAGCACATCTTTCAAAAGCACCACATCCGGAGGCTTATTATGCAATAGCGAAATATTATTGTGGGGAGGAAATAGCTAACAATTCTTGGTTTGTGGAGGTACTGTTTCCACAGTATTTACTTGCATATGATGCATCACACAGACAAATTTTTGTGACCAAAAACAAACAAGGGCAATGGTTTGCTTGGTTTAGATTTCATTAACCTTTCCACAAACGGGCGCTTTTCCTTAATAGGGAAAGCGTCTTTATTCATGGAAAGGGCCAGATTGTTGAATATTGTAAATAAATATTTATATTTAATTGAATTGGTACTGTGAAGGATTAAACTTAAATAACGGGCCAGATTAGTTTAATAAAGACTGATAGAATAAATAGATTGCCATGTATAAAAATCTAAGGGAGAGACGCAAATGGAAAACTTTGAAGATCTTTTGCCAAGACATAAACATGATCATGATAGAATAGAAATGATTAAAAAAATGGATAGAGATAAAATATTGCCTTTACTGCCTAACCTTCTCAAATGGATTCAAGATATGAATTGGCCAGTGGCACCAAGGGTATTAGAATTACTTTTAACTTTTCCAGAAGAAATTGCCCCACATGTGCAATATGTTTTATCTTCAGATGATGATAACTGGAAGTGGTTTATTCTACATTTTTTGATTATCAAATTACCAGTAGAGTCAAGAGTTCAGTTTAGAGAGTATTTAACAAGAGTGGCTGAAACACCTACAGATAATGAACTCGCAGAAGAACTTGATGAAATTGCAAAAGAGATTTTGGAAACAATCTAAAAAAATATCCCTATTCAACTCCCATGAAAGAACTTAATCATCTTTCATTTTCTGTGGTGAAGTGCTTATTTTGGGGCTTCATGGATGGCTAACGGGTGCTTTAGTTTAACAAGTAAAAAAACACATGTATAGCTTCTTTGTATAGTAGATTAATTGGTGGCTTTCCACGTATTCTTGTATTTTTTCTGTTGAAATCGGTGAAAACCATTGTTCAAATGATGTTTTTCGTGTAATCTTATCCATGAGATTGGTCCTTTTTATTGGATTTGGATAGGTTACTACCACCAAACCATTATAAAGGACTTTTTTGTGCTTACATGTAATTACAGAAAATTATGATTAATTTGAATGAGGCATTATTTTAATGCGATGCTAGTGTAAATAAATATTTATATTTAATTGTATTGGTACTGTGAAGGATTACACTTAAACGAACGGAGCAGTTTATTTGAACAAAAAGCCTAAAAATGGAGGAATTAGATGTATATTGTGCCTATCGGTTTTTTTATAATTTTCCTTATTTCAACGACCACGGGACTACTTTTAATGTTTAAACTGAGAAAGAAAAATAAATATACCGTTGTTAATGGAACTATTGCTTTAGGGACTGGAATCTTTTCTTTAATAGCCTGCATATTCTTCTTGTTTTTTAGCGAAATCTGATTTCCTGGGGTTCTCTTAAATGGGAAAGGATGATATTTATGAAGTTTATCGTGCTGCACCAAATGCTAAGATTGTTGTAAGCCATATGGAAACTATAAATCATTGGACATTATCTAGAGAAGAATTACGTAGCTTTTTAAATGAAAAGGAAATCACTAATCATGTGTTTGTTCCCGAAGATGGTGAGCATTATACGTTCTAAAGAAATTAGATGCTAATCCCTTTCAATCATGTATTCTATTTATGAATAAATAATCGTATTCATAAATTTCTATATATAATACTGATGCTAAATCCTGTAAGATTGAAACGGGGAGAGGTGTCTAAATGAAACATACAATTTATACAAGTGATAAAGGTAGATTGATTATTTTAAAGCATTATGAGCAATATTTAAAGTCTTTTGATTTTGCAATAGAACGTATCATGGTGGAAACAACCTTTGGAAAAACCCATGTATTAATGGCAGGACCAGAAAACGGTAAGCCCTTGTTTATTTTTCAAGGTGGTAATTGCATAAATCCTATGACTTTATCTTGGTTTAAGCCATTCGTAAAAAAATATAGAATATATGCGCCTGATACAATTGGACACCCTGGTTATAGTACACAAACTAGAATTTCTGCAAAAGATCAAAGCTTTGCCCAATGGATAGCCCAATTAATGGATTATTTCCAAATTCAGAAATGTGCTGTTTTAGGTCCTTCCTATGGAGCTGGTATCATTTTAAGGTTAGCGACCTATATGCCTGATAGGATTGACTGTGCTGTTCTTGTTTCACCAGCAGGAATTAAGCTAGGCTCCAAAATCGAAATGCTGCAAAAGATTTTTATGCCATTACTGCAATTTAAAAAAACGGCGTCCATCAAGTATCTTAAACAAATAACGGATTGTATGTCTGCAGGTAATATGAAAGAGAGTGATCAGCAAATTATTGGAGATATTTTTCGGTGTGTCAAATTAGAGCAAGGGATGCCTAAATTAACAACTAGAAACGAATTAGAGCATTTCACTGCACCTACCTTAATCATTGCTGGTCAACAGGACATCTTTTTTCCAGAAAATAAGGTGAAAAAAAGTGCCGAACAAATCATTCAGAATTTAACAGCTTTCCATTCATTTAATATGGGGCACTTTCCATCTGAGAATCAATTACAAACAATTAACCATACCATACAGAATTTTTTTGATAAATATTATTAACTATTATTAAGGGATACTTTTTAGAGTATCCTTTTTCGGCTGTTCCATAATTGTATTTAGGATTGATAGAACTCTTACCATAAAAACCGGAAGTAGAGGAATGATCGTAAGCCCGTATTCAAATAACGCATATAATCACGTAGCACCTCTCGGTACTATAAAGGTATCAATTAAAGGAGGTGCCTTTCATTGCCACAGCAAAAATTAACGATTATCCCCGTCACATTATATCCCGAACTTAATAAATTCCCTGTAGCCAACTCAACACAAGACTCACACATTAATACATGTACGATTAAAACAGCAAAGGTAGAAATTTCTTTCTGTAATGGCGTAGATGAGCACATTATCCAAAGTGTGATGAGGGAGTTGAAACTACTGTGAAACACGATTTTACTAACGTGAAAAATATCTACATCGTTTGTGGAAAGACGGATATGCGTAAAGGCATTGATGGCTTAGCTACACTGATTCAAGATTCTTTCGAACTGGATCCTTATGGCGATTCGATTTTCCTGTTTTGCGGCCTGAGTAAAGATCGATACAAATGTTTGTATTTTGATGGGGATGGATTCGCTTTACTCTATAAACGCTTAGATGGCGGACAACTCCAATGGCCGAAAGATGAAAATGAAGTACGGAACCTTTCGCAACAAGAGCTTCGCTGGCTTCTAGAAGGTTTATCGCTACAGCAGCCAAAGGCAATTCAAAAAACACCAAAAGGTGTATTCTAAATTCACTTTCTTAAATGGTATAATATGAGAATCTTATGCGAACGGAAAGTGGTGAATGTTTTGGTGAACGCTTCTTTTAACAACGAGAAATTAATTAAACTTCTTGAAGAACAGCTTGATTATATGAAGCAACAAAACAAAGATTTATCTAAACAGATTGAAGCGCTAACTGAACAAGTACGCTATTTAACAAAACTTTTATACGGATCAAAAACCGAGAAATCAAAATACACTGCACCAGATGGACAAGGATCATTATTTGATGATGATCAGTCTTTTAGTGATTCTGAGCACACAGAAGAACAAAGCACGGCGACGATTACGTACACCGTTGTCCGTAAACTACATAAGAAGAAACGGAATGATTCTTTTCGTGACGGGATTGAAGTAGAAGAAATTCACCATCATCCCACCAACACACAATGTGACTGTTGCCTTGGTCAAATGACTGAAGCTGGTACAACGATTGCGCGTGAAGAAGCAAAATTCATTCCGGCAAAAATGATGCGCATCCAGCATATTGAACATGCCTACGAGTGCAAGCACTGTAAAATGGATGCCGCAAAAAAAGCACAAATGAAACGTGGAAAAGCCCCACAAGCTACTATTCAGCGAAGCATTGCAGGACCAACTGTTTTAGCAAAGCTTATTTACGATAAGTTTATTCAGTATTTACCTCTTTACCGTCAGGTAAAGGAGTGGGAACGATATGGCCTACATACGAATGATAAGAATCTATCAAACTGGGTTATTCGTGCTGCAGAAGATTGGCTTTTACCGATTTATGAACAGATGAAACAGATGTTAACGATGAAATCAGTACTGCATGTGGACGAAACGTATGCGCAAATTATCAATCGGTCAGACGGAAAATCCGGTCAATCGAATGCCTACAATTGGGTGTTCCGTAGCGTGCCAAGCCAAGGACCGATTATCGTTCTTTTTCATAGTGCATTATCGAGAAGTCGTTCTATACTAATAGAATTTACAAAAGGCTTTAAAGGAACGGTGATTTGTGATGGCTACTCGGCATACGGCAATCTTCCTGATGTCACGTTCGCTAACTGTTGGGCGCATGTGCGACGATATTGGCTAAAAGCCGATAGCAAAAACGGGCAAATTGGCGTGGATTTCTGTGACCAACTGTATCGCCTAGAACGTCAATTTAAGCATCTTCCACCAGGTAAACGCCGAAAATCACGGCAAAAATATTCAAAGCCGATTGTAGAGAAATTCTTAAAATGGGTGGATGAATCGCCTTTCTTCGGAAAAAATGCCTTAGCTAAAGCTGCCGAATACACATTAAATCGAATACATGGATTAAAAGCTTTTCTGTTCGATGGTCGAATTGAGATGGATAATAATCCAGCTGAAAATGCGATTCGCCCAAATGTGATTGGTCGCAAGAACTGGCTATTTTCTGTTAGTGAAGCTGGTGCTAAAGCAAATGCCATCTGTTTGAGTTTAGCAGAAACAGCCAAAACAAACGGCATTGATTTTTATCAGTACCTTGTGAAGCTATTAACGGAGCTACCAAATTTACCGATTCAACAACAGCCAGAGATCTTACAAGATTACATGCCTTGGTCAAAAAATATCCAAGCCACATGTTCAAAATAGCCAGCTATCTGAAAAAAACTCAGATAGCTGGTCATTCGCCGTGCGTACCGAGAAGGTGCGCTTATTTTTGTATTTCGGGCTTACGAATGATCTTGAATGTTAAGAACAATTACGTATTTGGAGCAATTTTTAAGGGGGAGATTATATTGCAACAGCTCTTTAATGAGATGATAAAGCAGGACATAAGACCGTTTCTTTCCAAACATGGCTTTTCAAAGAAGAGTTTGAATTTCTATAAAATAACAGACAGCCTCATATATATGTTCAATTTTCAAAAATCATCTGGTAATTCAGCGAATAATGTAATGTTTTATGTGAACTGTGGGATTTATGCTGCTGAGTTAGCCCAGATACAATCGAGAGAGATTTTGACAGCACCCAAAGAGGCAGAATGTCACTTCAGAGCAAGAATGGGGGAAATTACGAAGTCTGTTCCTGCACGATTTTCAATCACTTCTACTACAAATATGGATGATGTAAGAGAGACGCTGCAAAATGGTTTAGAAGAGGTTATTCAGTTCTATAATACGATGACTAGCGCCAAATCCATTGTAAAGTATTATATTTCAGGTCCATTTTTACATCTTAGCGAAGAGAGTTTACATTTATTGTTACAAGCCAATGATGTAGTGTCAGCTAAACATTTTTTAAAGGCTTTACAGGAAAAGTACGGAACAGAAAAAAGATGGTCCATTTTCGAAAACAAATACAGTGCAATCTTTAATAAATATGGAGTGAAACTTGATAATCTATAAGTAACGTAACAGAAAGGCTTGTAGTTTGAGATCAAACTGTGAATTGCTTGCTGTTTTGAATAATTTATTATCTTCAAACTGAGAAAGATTAAGTCTGATTAAAGTCGTAATACCTTAAAGTTAAAATAGTAACATTCAAGTACTGCAAGTTTGTTTTTTTTTAATATGTATATTCTCCGCAGAAGTTCCTGCTAAATCAGCACAAGCCGTAAGTCACAACAAACCACGCGCAGCGATTATTGCTTCTTACGGCTTTGCCTGTATTACAATGCAAAAGATAAGATATAAAAGGACTTATTGAATAATATCTTTAGATGTATTTCCATATCAATCAAACTAAAGCAGTATCTCTATCACGAAGTTAAACTAAGCATGTAAGAGTGGATAAACGATTGTCTGCTTTTGTATCAATGCCATTTAGCCAATCATCCATTAGAGCTAGATGTTTAGCTAACACAGCATCAGAGTATAAACTCCACAATTCTTTTGTAAATCTTAATTGTGTTTCTTGTATTTCAAATTCAACCTGCTTTACATTGTGCTTACCGTTGTGCTCCTCCATTGTGACAGAGCTAGAGTAAATATAAATATCTATATTTTCCTCACAGTTAATCGTACTTTGAGTAAATAGTTTTTCCGTTTGTTTTTCAGAGCTAGAAGAGGAGGCGGATTTTGCTAATGCTTTTAAGCTTTCTACAATTTTTCCTTTGTCAGCTGCCGAAATGCCATTATATAAATTGGCAATTTGGTCAATTGCTTCATTCCAATCGGAAGTCGTACGTTTGAAGGATTTTACACTGCTATTTAATAAATGGATAAGTGGGTTTTGTAATATTTTTGAAACATATTTTTCATAGGCAGGTACATTATTTTTATCGTTTGGTAATGCCGGATTGAAATTAGAAACGATTCTAGCTATGTCAAGGATAGTTGTTAATCCAGTTGTTGGAGCTACTTTAGCAGCTTCTTTTACAGCAGTACTATAGCGTCCAAAGCTTTGAAGTGCCTGCTGAACCTGATTGTCAGCAATTCTAGCCTCCGACAACTGATTCCCTACAAAGATTCCTTGACTGACAACTGTTTGATCTGATGTTGCGAGTTTAATAGCAACAGGCTCTAAATTTTGATGTAGAGAAATATCATTTAGTGCTAACCAACTTTCCATTTTTAAGTCAAGATTTGTCATAGAAAAAAACCACCTCTAGTTAAATTTGTATTGGTTTGTAAACCAATAGTAGATATATACTTCAAATTTATAGCAATTAACACCATTAATTTCAAAAATTCTGTGAACAAGTAAATGAAGATAGTTTTTTAGCTATTTCTACATGCTGTAAAATAAAAAAAGAAGGGAGATTAATTATGTTGCATATTAAAAGAATATATAAAGAAGATTATCCCAATGGTAAGAAAATTATTTATCAATATCATTCAGATAAATTCTACGATGTTTCCTATCAAGTGCAAGACAGTGGTTGGATAATGGATTTTACATTAAAGCATTTTGACAGCCCATTTCATAAATATTTGGAAGGAGAAATTTTTGCAGATTATATAGAGGAAATTGAATGTTATATTGCAGAAATATACGGTGAAGAAGTGGGAATTGTAAGCTGTAGTCATGAGAAGTGGAATAATGTTCTAAGAATCAATGATATTCATGTAAATCCACAATATCAACATAAAGGAATTGGTAGTCAACTCATTGCATTAGTAAAAACAAGAGCTGAAGAACTAGGTGCCAGGGCAATCGTGTTGGAAACGCAAACCTCCAATTATCCTGCTATCCAATTTTATAGACGCCACGGATTTCAGCTTATTGGCTGTGATTTATTAAGCTACTCTAATACAGATATGGAAAATAAAGAAGTCAGAATTGAAATGGGTCTGGTACTTGAGGCTTGAAAAAAAGTTAAAAATAAAGACAAATGATGTTGAATATGAAACATCATTTGTCTTTATGAAGGAACGTTTCCTGGTGGAGAAAGGGATTATAATAAATGGAAGAAATAAAAAAGACCTTTAGCAATCACGAACAATCAGCAGCGATAAATGATAATTCCTACTGAGTGAGCAGTTCGGATATTTTGTTTACACATATTTTTAATAAATAGCAGACTCTATAAAAACGAGGAAGAACACCATAAAAGTGTCCTCCACCATAGGGATTATTTATCTACTTTGAGTTTGAAGAGCTAACTTAACACCTAAACCAATATATACGAAACCGACTGCCTTCTCTATCCAACGTGAACTGTTATTGGTTGTTTTTGTAAATATTTTATCACCAATGAAACTTGTCACTATAGCTAATAAAATAGTATACAAGGCGCTCATTAAAACAAACGTGATCCCTAAAATTAAAAGTTGCACCGTAACGGATTGTCCATTGTGCTGCACAAATTGAGGTAAAAAGGCTAAGAAAAAGAGTGCTGTTTTAGGGTTTAATATTTCTGCTAAAAAACCTTGGCGGAACGAAGTACTTGCTGGACTTTGTTCAACTGTTGGTTGTTCTATTTTTTGAGGTTTTGTTAGGAGCATTTGAATACCTAAATAAACAAGATAAGCTACACCAATATATTTCACTACTTCAAAAGCTGTGGCAGATTTCATTAAAATAGCTGAAAGACCTAAAACAGCTGCTAAGGTATGGACTAAATCACCCAATCCAATACCTAATGCTGTGAAAACACCGTTCTTTTTACCACTTTTCAATGTTTGTGTAATGGTTATTATCACAGCTGGGCCAGGAATTAAAAATAACAGAAGTACTATTGCGATAAACGATAACATGTTTGACCATCCTATTCTAATAAAGTGAATCGTTTATGAGGGTTTTCTTAATTCCTCAATGATTATGTGTAATTAACTAAATATTCAACCATAAGATTGGGTTAATGAGTGCAAAAATTATTATATTCTATCTAATCTATTATTGTCGATAATGAAATACTAAAAAAATAGTTATAGAATAGTTCGAAAAATATGAAATCATGACTTGGCGAAAAAAAATAGCATTCTTATTGTTGTGTACAAAACACTTAAAATAAATAAGGGAGGCTTGTTATGCCTATTATTACAATTAAACTTGCAAAAGGAAGAACAAGAGAACAAAAACAACAATTTGTTGAAATGGTGACGCAAGAGGCTGTTAAAACGATCAATTATGCCTCGGCATAATTGTGTCCGGAATCGGCTTTGTGCTTACACAAAGAACTCCTTTTCGATTCCGTGACATCCGCCGGAGGCTTTAACTTCTTTCAGCGGGTGTTAGGACACCCTCTGAAAAGTAGCTTAAATTCGCATTCATCCCATTACCTATAAAGGTGGTAGACTACTGTTGAAAGAAGTTAAATGTTAAAGAAGAATGGGTAACAGTTATATTTGAGGAATATGAACGTGACAATTGGGCAACAAGTGGACAGCTGCATTCCATTAGATTAGGAGATGGTTTTGGTCAATCATCGGGTACATAAATTAAGTTTATCTAAAATCACATTTTTTTCGGAATGTGATTTTTTTATTTTTAAAATTTAAAAATAGTACCAACTAATAATAATTAGTGATAGAATTAGGTGATAATTCAGTTGGAGGTGTTACTATGCTGGATATTCAGCAAATACAAGCAGCTATTAGACATCGTTATCCCTTTCTTTTAGTGGATCGTGTATTGGAATTAGAAGAGGGTAAGAAAGCCGTAGCAATTAAAAATGTTACCATAAATGAAGAATTTTTTAATGGGCATTTTCCTAATTATCCAGTAATGCCAGGAGTGCTAATTATAGAAGCATTAGCACAAGTGAGTGCCATTATCATGCTTACAAAGGAAGGAAATGAAGGGAGACTTGGATTACTTGCTGGTATTGATCAATGTCGGTTCAAAAAACAAGTAAAACCGGGTGACCAGCTACGTCTTGAAGTAGAAATTACACGCTTAAAAGGAGCTATTGGAAAAGGACGTGGAATAGCTACTGTTGATGGAGAGTTAGTGTGTGAAACAGAGCTTATTTTTGCCTTTGGTAGCTAATGAAAAAACGAAATGCATTTGAAACCGCTTCGTCTATTTAGAGAAGTGGTTTTTTGTTGCGTAAATTCTTTAGAATTTCTTAAATCTCTAGCTTTACATGGCAGGTTGATTAACGGAATGGTATTATGATTGTTACATTTGAAGCAATGTTCGCAACTCTAAGGGGGAGATGAAAATAACTATTAATATTCTCGTCGTAGATGACGAAAGGGAAATTGCAGATTTAATAGAGCTTTATTTAAAAAATGAAGGCTTTAATGTCTTTACATTTTATAATGCCGAGGAGGTACTAACTTGTATTCAGACGATAAAATTAGATCTCGCCATTCTTGATGTGATGATGCCTGACATAGATGGCTTTGAAATCTGCAGAAGAATTAGAGAACATTATCATTTTCCAGTGATTATGCTAACAGCCAAGGATGAGGAAATTGATAAAATAACAGGACTAACGCTAGGTGCTGATGATTATATTACGAAGCCATTTCGACCATTGGAGCTAATTGCACGAGTGAAAGCTCAAATTCGAAGATTTACAAGGTACAATCAGCAGGAAACCTCGCACAATGATATGATTATTGATTTTTCTGGGCTTATTTTAGATCAAAACACACGGAAATGTATGCTGCATGAAAAACAATTGTCTCTTACACCTACAGAATTTTCAATCCTTTGGTTTTTATGTATCAATAGGGGACGTGTCGTTTCTTCTGAGGAACTATTTCAAAAAGTCTGGGGAGAAAAATATTATAGCAGTAATAATACCGTAATGGTCCATATCAGACATTTACGAGAAAAAATGAATGACCCTGCAGAAAACCCAAAATTTATAAAGACGGTTTGGGGAGTGGGGTATACCATTGAAAAATGATTTTGGAAAACTAAAAAGGAAAATAATGCTTCAAATACTTCTTATCCTAATTCTAGCATTAATCAGCGGCTATTGGATTAGCTCACTAGTAATTGATGGTGTTTTACAGGCTCCATTCGCCGATGCGTTTATTCATTTTTGTGAAAATGTGCTTCAGCTAGATTATTATGCTGCTCAGAAAGCCTATTCGATTTTATTTCAGCAAAATAAACAGCTTTGGTTAGCAATTGGATTAATACTTTTATTATTAGTAATCTTTTACTTTGCACTTTCACGCTTTACAAAGTATTTTCATCATATTGCCTTAGGTGTCAACAGCCTTTCAGAGGAATCTGATAAAGACATTGAACTGCCAGCTGAGCTTGAATTTATGGAAAAGAAATTAAATGCTGTGAAAAATACATTAGAAAAACGAGCAAAGGATGCACAAGAGGCTGAGCAACGAAAAAACGACCTCGTGGTATATTTGGCACACGATATTAAAACGCCTCTGACATCCATTATGGGATACCTAAGCCTGCTGGATGAGGCAAAGGATATGCCTTTAGCGCAAAAAGAAAAATATGTAAAGGTTACATTAGATAAATCCTACAGATTAGAACAATTGATTAATGAGTTTTTTGAAATTACGAGATTTAATTTACAATCCATTATATTAGATAAAGAAGTCATTAATTTACATTATATGTTGATGCAATTGGCAGATGAATTTTATCCGCTATTGGCACCTAAAGGGCAGCAAGTAATTGTGAATGTTGAGGAGGATATAAAGATTTTTGCTGATGCTAATAAATTAGCTAGGGTGTTTAATAATATTTTAAAAAATGCGATAGCCTATAGCGATGAAAACAGCATTATTAATATTCATGCTGAAAAACAAAATGATCAGATTCATATTTCATTTTCAAACAAGGGAAAGGCCATTCCCCCTCAAAAATTAACCATGATTTTCGAAAAGTTTTATCGTTTAGACTCGTCAAGGTCTACACAAACGGGTGGAGCGGGGCTAGGACTTGCTATTGCCAATGAGATTATACAAGCGCATGGAGGAACGATATCTGCAATTAGTACCGATGAAAAAACTGTGTTTACTGTTAGCCTACCATCAATTTCTTAAGAAACCTTAAGAATTCTATAATAGATTATTAAAAAAGAACTCCTTCTTTTATGTTTCAATAAAACTATAATCAGTGAGGCATTTCCTCAACCTCACTCGATTGAGGAACTACACAAAGCCTTTCCTTCTTGTGAAAGTACTTGTGTGAGCAATATCCTGATAATTTCCCAGCTCAATATTGACATCTTGCATTGGGGCTCTAATTGGGAAACAGGCATAGAAAGAAGGAGTTGTTTTTGTTGAAAAGAAAGGGATTCTTTAGCGTATTTCTTGTAGTAATACTATTGTTTATTTATTTCATGGTTATCAAAGATAATCCACTTCAGCCAAACCTTGATCCATTTAAATCACCTCAGCTAGAGATGCCACAGAAAAGTGATCATATGTTTAATTTAGATTTACATAGCTCCAATGCCATATTAGTGAGCTTACAGGATCATACTATTTTATTGGACAAAAATAGTGAGGAAACCATTTATCCAGCTTCTTTAACGAAGTTGATGACGGTCCTAGTAGCACTTGAAAATATACCAAATTTAAAGGAAAAGATTCTTCTTAAGAACCGTATTTTTACAAACTTATATGAAGAAAATGCTTCTATGGCAGGTTTTCTCCCTAATGAGGAAGTAACTGCAAAGGATTTGCTTTATGGTGCGATGCTGCCCTCAGGAGCAGAAGCATCTATTGGCTTAGCTGAATCTATTGCTGGATCAGAGAATGAGTTTGTCCAGCTAATGAATGAAAAGGCCCAACAGCTTGGAATGACGAATAGTCATTTTATGAATGCTACTGGACTGCATCACCCAGACCACTATACAACGGTGAAAGATATTTCAATTCTTTTACAGTCTGCTCTCGCAAATCCAACATTTAGGGAAATTTATACAGCTGAAAGATATTCGATAAAACCAACGAATCTTCATCCAGAGGGTTTTACATTAACAAGCAGGTTATTTAATTATTTAAATACCAATGAAGTAATGAAAGGTGAGATTATTGGGGGGAAAACAGGCTATACAGAGCAGGCTGGCCTTTGCCTTGCAAGTTTAGCATCCATCAATGGTGAAGAATATTTGCTCGTAACGGTTGGTGCAGAAGGTGATCCACGTTCAGAGCAGTTCAATATTACAGATGCATTAGCTGTATACCAGAAACTATATTAAACATGATGAAACCAGGCGCCTATGAGTAGTCCTGGTTTTCAATTGTATTTATACAAAATATAAGGTGTATTTTGTCGAAAATAGCATACAATGCTCAATCCCTCATATAATTTAAGTGTCTGAAACATTTCAGAGAACTTTAATCTGACTATAAACAAGTTTTCTATTTATAATCATTATATCAGGTAGAACACGATGAGAGGATGAGGGGGTTTGAAGCATCCCAGTACAAATATATTAGAAAATAAAGAGGAATTATTTATACCTGAGAAAGCTTTGAATAAAGATTTTTGTGATCAATTAGTGACTAAGATTCATAAAAATATACTGAATGAGAATATTTCGAATGATGTCTATATGTCATATTTCGTGATTTTTGACCAAAAATATGAGCTAAAAGAAATCCGATATTTATTAGATCTGTTAAAGGTTCAGGCAGATGAAATTATTCGCTCTAAGCCGATCTATATTACATTAAGTGGTGTTCTGTTATCATTGTTCGCCATTATTGCCTGCGTCATTAATCTGAGACTGATGCCTAGTATATCTTTATTTCAAATAATCGCCCTAACAATTTTAAGCTTTAATGTAGCTGTTTTATTTATTTCATATAAAATTGAAAAAGAATATAAAAAATTTATGCGGTCATAAAATTAATTGAATATTACTTAAGCTTTTATAAAAAATAATTTCACAACCGATGCCAATTATCTTTAAACTTCCTGCAAGTTATAGGTTACAGGAACATAGCTCCTCACTTACTTCATAAATAATACGCAAAGCTGTATGATTTATACGAAAGAAAATGATAAAAATAAAGCATTTATTTTAAAAATCCTCAAATAATAAGATACGAATAATTTTATTTGAGGAAGTGAAAATTTGAAAAAATTTTTCCAGATGGTATTACCGATTTGTTTTTTTATGATTTCCTTTGATGTCCATGCTAGTGCTTACGAAAATAAAGGAAGAAAGTTTTATGAAGAAGCAGGTCAAATTGTATGGGAAATTAAAACGGATGAAAAAATTGTGGCCCTTACTTTTGATGATGGACCACACAAGAAGTACACCACTCAGATTTTAGATGTATTAGCAAAATATAATGCCAAAGCCACTTTTTTTATAGTTGGACAAAATGCAGAGAAAAATCCAGAGGTTATTTCAAGAATGTATAAGGAAGGCCATGAGCTTGCCAATCATACTTTTTCCCATCCATTAAGAACGAATGTTCCAAACCTGCTAAAGGAGATTAAGCAAACAGATGAAACTATAAAAAAAATTACAGGATATGCTCCCACTTTATTTAGACCTGTTGAAGGGCAATATTCTGATGCCATGATTGAAGCAATTTCTAAAGAAGGCTATAAAGTTGTAATGTGGTCTTGGCATTTAGATACATTAGACTGGAAAAGTCCAGGTACGAACCGAATTGTCAATACTGTTTTAAAAGGGGTAAAGGAAGGAAATATTGTCCTGTTTCATGATGGAGGCGGTAACCGTAAGCAAACCGTGGAGGCAATGGACAGTATTTTGGCAGAGCTGGAAAAACAGGGCTATGAATTTGTCACGGTTTCCGAATTACTTGATATGCAGCCGATAAAGTAAAGAATAGTGGAGTCTTTCATTTTAAAGATCTTTTAATTTGCTTTAACTCAGAAATTAAATAATCAATTTGCTTTTGCATATTTTCAGCTTGCTTTGCCTGATCATTATTGTTTTGGGAATTATCATTGTTGCTTTTTTGCAACGCCTGTAATGCAAGCCCAGCGGCAATTGTTTGAATACCATCACCTAAAGTCGATATGGATGTTCCAATATAGGCTAGCTTTGCTGCATAAATTTCCAAAGAGTCTGTCGGCTGATTCGAATTATTTTCATTTCTTTGCATTGTTATGCCTCCTTTAAGCAAATTGTTAGATCGTTACTACTTTCATCATATGCGTGTCACATGAAAAAAGGGAATCGAATCAAAGTAAATTCGGATATCACCTCCAACGGTTTCATATTGGAGGTGTTTTTTTGTGTGGAATTTCACTACTTTAAGTGTTTAATAAAGGTATAATTACCATTAATAAGATAAGGGGGATTAGGCGAGTGACTAAACTTGAATTCATTGATTTAACTTATGAGCTATTAGAAGGTATAGGGAGTTATTGCCTTAGAAGTAAAAAGAATTCCAAAGGCTATAGACAAAAGAATAATTGGCTTCAAAACAGCTTTGAGGAAGGCTTGAAATATGTCCAGATCTTTAAAAATAATAAGCAAGTTGGCTTTATTGAATATACAGCAGCTGAATATTCTTCAAGGGTTGTCTTTGCGAATGACTATTTAGTTATTCATTGCTTGTGGGTCACTGAAACTGGACAAGGCTATGGGACAGAACTTATTCAAAAATGTCTGACAGATGCAAAGAGGCTAGTCAAAAAAGGTGTGGTGGTTGTGACAAATTCGACGACATCGTGGACGCCTAGTAAAGAGATTTTTTTAAAAAATAACTTTCAATGTATTGATAGTGCTCCTTACGGCTTTGAATTACTTGCCTATTCATTTAGACAAGAATTGGAGCAACCTTATTTCCCAAAAGATTGGGAGGAGAGATTAAAAAAATTTAATCAGTTAACGATTTTGCGTTCCTTTCAATGTCCATATGTTGAAGTTGCCACAGAAAATATAGTTGAGGGGGCAACAGAATTAGATTTACCAGTGGAAGTAATTGATTTTAAGAATAGAGACCAGTTAATGACATTATCACCAACGCCCTACGGTATTTTTTCTGTTATCTATAAGGGGCAGCTACTTACTTTTCACAGGCTAACAGTTCATTCTGTAGTCAAGAAATTAAAAGAGCTTAATTGTCATCATTAAGAAAACATATTTGGGATCATTTGCTATAGTTATTAATACTTATAAAAACACAATACAAGTAACTAAAGGTGCATAAAATAGTTTTAAATCGTCATTTATTTCTAGGATGATCTGTAGTTTTGATAGATGACGATACTAAACACGACGCCAAATAAAATGAAGGGAGGGGAAACCTTTGGTAACCATACGCCAGAAATTAGTGCCAATTTCTCTAGCTGTGAACATGACAAATGGCAAAAATAATTTAAAAAAATATATTGTTGTTCATGAAACAGATAATACCAATATTGGAGCTGATGCGGATGCACATGCACGCCTACAAATAAACGGCAATAGCAGACAAGCAAGTTGGCATTGGCAAGTTGATGATCAAGAGGCTGTACAATCATTCCAACATTTTTGGGAATGTTGGGGTGCAGGAACGTATAGTGGCAACAATCAAGGAATCCAAGTTGAAATATGTGTAAATAGTGATGGCGATTATGTAAAAGCGGTGCAAAATGCTGCTGCTCTTATCGCTAAAATTATTAAAGATGAAAATATAGCTATTGAAAACATTGTTCAGCATCATTATTTTAGCGGTAAAAATTGTCCTCGCAATATGCGTGCTGGAAAAGTTTCTTGGTCTCAATTTATAGAGATGATTAAAAAAGCTGGTAATACACAAAATCCACCTGTTGAAACATTAAAATATCGCATTTTAACAGGAACCTATAATACGTTTCAGGCTGCGGAAAGCGCAGCAAAGGTTATGAAACTTACTTTTGGCTGGCTTGTCTACATTGAGCAAGATGGTACAAAGTATCGTATTAAAACGGGAACTTTTACAGGAATGAATGCAGTAAAAACCGCAGAAAATAAAATAAAAACTGCAAGATTGGCGCAAGTTACGTATATAAAAGATGCTTAAGCATTAATTGAATTCTAATATTCTATGTGTATATAGTTGACTGCTTCTAAGAATCGAGTAAAATAGAAAAGCAGTACCATTATATACCTTAACTTAGCAGAGGAGAGAGGTGTCTAGGTAAAGCCTCTAAAGACATCTTTCTCTATATGGTAACCAGAAGAAGTGTTTATCTTGATTCAGCAAATGTTTTTGTATCGAAAGCATAGCGACAGATACAGAATACTCTCACCTCTATAGGGTGGCGAGATGAATGCGATTATTTTTCTATTCAGTGGGCGTACAAACGCCGACTGAAATAGGGGAACTCAGGCTAAGAACTTCACTTCATGTGAAAACGCCTGAGTGACCAACATCATGTTGCTGCCGCTGCGTTAGCACTACGCTTTCGCACAAAAAACATCTGTTGGCCCAAAGCCCCTGGCGGATGTCACGGATTTTGAAGAGGAGCTTTTCGAGCGAGCTCAAAAAAAATCCGGACACATTGTTTATCTATGCGAAAGCGAAGCGACAGCAACAAATGTTTTCTGTAGCAAAAGCATTGCGGCAGCTACAATTACGCTAGGCACAATTGATACATAATTGTAAGCAGCTGAAGCTATTGAGGAATAGTTGACGGACAAGAACTGTCGTGAATTTGGACTGTCTTTTTCTTTTCGTCTTCTCTATAACCTGTTAAGATGGTAATAGTGTGTGACAACAAGTTAGTGTATATGAGAGTGGTGACAATCAAGATGGATGAACAGAAAAAAGATAGTATAGAACAGCAGGAAGAACAAACCCAGAACGAAGTAAAACCAGCAGGACGATTTATACAATTAAATCCGTTTAAATTTATCATGCTGATGTTCTTTACAATCCTTATTACTGCAGGCTTAACGATTTTCGCATTAACGTTCGGCGAGAAGAAAGTAGTGGAAGTAAAAGTACCGATTGAACGTGCGGAATTTACAAAGCTATATGAGGCCTTTGATTTACTTAAGAAAAATTATTATAAAGATATTGATGATGAAAAAGTAGTTAATGGTGCTATTAATGGCATGTTTGATGCGTTAGATGATCCATATTCTGATTTTATGGTGAAAGAAGAAGCAGACCAATTTAATTCTGGCTTATCTTCTAGCTTCCAAGGAATTGGTGCGGAAATTCAAGAACGTAACGGCTTTATTACAGTTGTGTCGCCTATCAAAAATTCTCCAGCTGAAAAGGCAGGACTATTACCAAAAGATATAATTCTAACGGTAGATGGGAAAAGCATTCAAGGATTTAGTGCTTCTGAGGCTGTTGCCCTTATTCGTGGTGAAAAAGGGACACCTGTGAAATTAACTGTAAAACGTGGCAACAATACGGAGCCTATAACAATGACAATTATTCGTGATGATATTCCAGTTGAAACCGTATACGGTGAGATGCTTGATGGTAATATTGCACATATCCAAATAACTTCATTTAGTCAAAACACAGCTAAAGAGCTTGAAAAAATACTTGCTGAGTATAAAGGGAAAGATATGAAGGGAATTGTCTTAGATTTACGTCAAAACCCTGGCGGTTACCTAGAGGCCGCAATAGAAATTTCTAATTTATTTGTCCCAGAGGGTAAACCAATTGTTCAAGTACAACAAAAAGACGAGGAGCCAAAAATCACAAATGCTATTGCAGGGGAGAAATACAATCTACCTGTAACCGTACTTGTCGATAATGGTAGTGCATCAGCATCTGAAATTTTAGCAGGTGCTTTAAAGGAATCTGTTGGTGCTAAAGTTGTTGGTGAGACATCGTTTGGTAAAGGAACTGTGCAAAATATTACACCACTAAAAGATGGTTCAAATCTTAAATTTACAACAGGCAAATGGCTAACACCAAACGGTAACTGGATTAACGAAAAAGGTATTACGCCAGATGTAAAAGTACCATATCCGTCCTATGCATCATTACCATATCTCGATCCAGCTCTTGAAATGAAAGAGGGCTTACAGTCTGACTCTGTAAAAGCGGCAGAAGAGATGTTAGAGGTTCTTGGATACGAGCCTGGTAAAGTAGATGGTAGTTTCGATCAATATACAGAACGAGCAGTGAAAAGACTGCAAGACAAAAATGGACTGGATGAAACGGGCATTTTAACTGGAGATACGACGTATGCTTTAATGGATGCATTACGTGCAAAAATAAAAGCAGATGATCCTCAATTGTTAAAAGCAAGAGAACTGCTTACTGGATCACCAGCAAAAACTGAGGAAACTACAAACTAAAGAAGTAGCTGTCGCAGCATTCGTTATAAACGATCTGTGCGACAGCTTTTTTTATAGGAGGTAAAGATTGTGAAGGATGTTTATTTATTTAGTGGTTTTTTAGGTAGTGGAAAAACCTCCATGCTCACTGATGTAATACGACAATTGAAGGAAAAAAACTTAAAGCCAGCAGTTATAATGAATGAGCTTGGGAAGCTGCCATTTGATTCACAGGCTGTTGAGAAGGATATTCCGTTGAAAGAAATGCTAGAGGGCTGTATCTGCTGTTCTGGTGCGGAAAAAACAGAGGCACAAATTCAATCACTATTAATGGATAGCGAGTTTGATGTACTGATTATTGAAACAACAGGTGCTGCACATCCTGTAGAAGCATTAGATGCCGTCTATTCGCCGTTATTTGCAGAAAAATTGAATGTGAAGGGAATTGTCACTGTGGCAGATTCAAAGCTTTGGTTGAATCGTGAGACGTTAACACCACAAGTGCGCTCTTTATTTATGGAGCAAATCCGTCATGCTCATCTATTATTGGCCAATAAAATGGATTTATTAACAGAGGCGGAGCAGGCTCGTGTAATTTATGAGTTACAGGGCTATAATCCACATGCTTTTATTTTACAAACAACAAATGGCCGAGTACCGTTACGACTTTTAGAAGATTTAAAGACAACTGCACAAGTGGACAAAAGTGATATCGTGAAATCACCAATTGCATCCATGCATCTGGGGTCAAGATTAGTTGAATTTAAGGATATAGATTTTACGCAAGAACATTTTGAGAATTGGGTACGTTCATTACCTGATACGGTCTATCGTATGAAAGGGTACGTACCAATTGAAGGTATAAGAAACCCCATGTTATTTCAATATGCATATGGAATGGTCCAATGGCTGCCTGAATACGTAAAAATGCCAGCAAAATTAGTTATCATTGGAGAAAATGTAGGGGATGTAAACGTCATTGGTATTCATTAAACAAGTATCAATGACGTCCCAGCGTAATTGTAGCTGCCGCTATGCTTTCGCTACTGAAAACATTTGTTGCTGTCGCTTCGCTTTTGCACAGGTAAACAATTCGTCCGGATATTTCAAAATCCGTGACTTCCGTCATGGACTTTGAGCTAATGTGATGTTGGTCACTCAGTGTATGTTGCTGTCTCAGCGCTTTCACACAGTAAAGATTTGCTAAATCAAGATAAAAAATCATATCTGCCGCTTCCTGTTAAAATAGACATGTTGTAATTGTCTATCTTTTAGCAAGAATGGCAGTTTTTTTTGCGTCAGATAACGATAGATCCTACTATCTTCATCCATTTTCTATTAATCAAAGAGAATATTTTCGATAAAATTTGTAGGATTTTGAATAGCAATCCATTATTAAAATATTGAAAATATTCGCTAGCTTTTGAGAGGTGTCAACCCAATTTAAAACGTAAGTATTTCATAGATTGGTGAAACCTGCTAAAAATTATGACAAAAAAACCCCTGTTTTACGCGAATTCTTTGCTTCGATGGTGACCTTAGCAGATGTTGGTAAGAAATTAAATAAAATCATCATTTACGATAAGTGGCAGAGAAGGAGGAATTGCAAAAATGAAAAAAACACTAACTGCAATTTGTGCAACATTTTTATTAGCAGCTCCAATTCAAATGGCTTCCGCTGCAGAAAATACTACAGAGGGGAACACAACTACAGACTGTAATAAAGTTGTATATTCTTATAAATGGTCAAATCAGTGGTCAAATCATAAGTGGGTAGTTAAACAACCACAAACACAAGCACCATCAAAAGAAGTACAAGTACCAGAAAATAATCAAACAACAAATAACAATACACAAACGACTCAAAAAGATAATACAACTACTAAACCAGCTCAAACTACACCATCAACAACTACTTCAGATGTGAATGCTTTTGAACAAGAAGTTGTAAAATTAACGAATGCTGAACGTACAAAAGCCGGTCTAGCACCATTTAAAACAGATGATAAATTGATGGCAGCTGCTCGTGAAAAATCACAAGATATGCAATCTAAAAAATATTTTTCACATACAAGCCCAACTTTTGGTTCACCATTTGATCGTATGAAAGCTTTAGGTATTACGTATAAGAGTGCAGGTGAAAATATTGCACAAGGTCAACGTACACCTCAAGAAGTCGTACAAGCTTGGATGGATTCACCAGGTCACCGTGCGAATATTTTAAATGCGAAATTTACGCATATTGGTGTTGGTTATGTGAAAACAGGTAACTACTGGACTCAACAGTTTATTCAAAAATAATCGTATAAATTGAATAGCTTCATAGTATAAAAGGATGTCCACTGAGTCATTAAAGGCTTAGTGGACATCTTTTTTATATTCATATTAGAAGCGCGTAACTATTTCAGTGCCCTCGACACAAATCCCAAAGAGTCGCCCAGTCTCCACTCCAATCAACCATTTCATAAAGCATGAGCCTACTGGCATATCACTCTTATTTACAGTAATTAAAGCAAGGCTAGGAATTAGCTCAACGCTAATCTGGAGCGGAAATTGAAATTCCACTACATTTGACCACTTTTAATCAACACTTTTAATAACGTTTGGCTTAAATATATACAACAAAGATATACATATAATTAGACATCCGCAATACAACATTATACTGGAGATAGTCAATTCCATAACAAGGGCAATAGAAACAAAAGCATAGGAGAGTGGGACAAGTCCATTCGAAAATGCGTTAACGAGGCTCATCACTCTGCCAATTTTATCTTCTTGGCTCTTTTCTTGAATGATTGAAATTAGTGATACATTGATGATAGAAGAAAGTATCCCCATGATTGATAATAAAAAAATACCTTGCCAAAGAAAATGAATGTATCCAAGTAAGGATAAACAAATTCCAAGGACGTTGATAATTATTAAGATCGATAAACCTCTTTTTTTTCTGAAATTAACTATTCCTACTGTTACCGCCCCTGCCAGCATTCCTCCCTGATACGAACTCTGTAAAAAGCTTAAATGCAATGCTTCTCCATGAAGTACATTATTAATTATAAGAGGAATCCCCATTTGAAGAGGACCAAAGAAGAAGAAATTAACGATTATAAGAATTATGAGCATGTTTTTCAGAAATGACATATTCCAAACATACTTTAGCCCATCTAATAGTTCGCCTTTAGTAGAACTATTATTTGAGGGAGCCTGCTTTTTTTGCTCACCAATACAATATGAAAATAGGAAGGTCATGAACAAAAATGCTGCAATAATTGAAAATAAAAGACTAAACGATCCTTTAGATAAAATCAATCCGCCTATCATAGGTCCAGAAAACATGGCAATCTGATTTGAGCTTTGTATAAATGAATTAGCTTTTGTTATTAAACTGTTCGGCACTAACAAAGGCAGCAGTGACGTATTGGCTGGGGAAAAGAAGGCATCTACAATTCCAAATAATATGGCAAAACCAATAAGCGACCAAATTTCAAGGATGCTCATTTGAAGGAAGAAAATCATAACAATAACTATGACGCATCGGATAAGGCTTGAAACAAGCATAATACGTGACCTTCTATACCGGTCTGCCCAAACCCCTCCAACAGTCATAAAGAGAACGCGAAAAATCATCGTTATCATCAAAACTATTCCAAGTGCCGATTCCATTTTCAAGACAGTGATAATATACCATTGTTCAGCAAATAAATAGCTAGATAAAGCCACAAAAGAGGTTGTACTTGATAGCCATAGAAATATAAAAGAGCGATTTTTCAATAGAGATGAAGATTTTTCTTCCCCCGGGGGTGACCAAAGTACTTCCTGATTACTCAATCCAATCCCTCCATTACAAAAATAATATTACCTTAATTCTTTTTCTTAAAAATAGGCTCTTCAATTTGAAACGCAGTCGTCATTAAATAATAATGTTGTTTTTCTTCTTCAGTGTTATCGCTAATTAAATCTTCTAGAAGAGCTCTATATTTTTTGGTGAATTCCAGGAACTTTTCTTGGCTCACTGTAAATTCATTTTGGAGGGATAGATTGTTCCATTCTTCAACATTTGAAGAATGTAATTTGAATGTTTCATCAGGTGCGGTTAACACACGCGTTTTAGCACGACTTAACACTTCTAAAAATGATTGTCTTGTAGCTTCTTTAGACTCAACATAATTAAGCAAATGGTCTGCAGGGATAAACCCTCTTGCTATTGCTTGATAGTACTTTAATAAATTTCCTCCTCGTTCTTCGGTTCTTACTAGCTTGATGATTCCATATTTATCCAGTTCCCGAATATGATAGAGAATCTTGGCTCTGGACAGGTTAAGTTCATTGGCTAGCATGTGTACTGTATAGGGCTGTTCGACCAAATACATAAGCATCTTTGTTCTAAGTGGGTCACTTATAGCTTTTAATTGTTCATAAGTTTCAATAATTGAAATGGACTTTTGCTTCATGTGATAATCTCCTTTTTAACCGGTTAATAAATGTTAACTGCATTATAGACTGTAAAAAAACATATGTAAATCATTTTTTGGTAATTTTATTTTTAATTGGCTCATCACCAAAAGTTGTGGATGACATTTGTTAAAATGCTTGCCATTTGTAAAAGTTGATTAACGTCACAGATGAGACTGAGAATGATAACGTTAGGAGAAAAAACAGGTCCATTAGTAGAATAGGGGAATGTTGATGGACACTTGGGTGGTTTATTACTTCTACAATGTTAGTATGTTTTGTTTAACTATCCGAAAATCATGTTCATGTTTCTTCATAGAGGCTATAATCTGTAATTAAGAGGTTTTAACTAGTTTTTATAATTGTTTTTAGGGAATTATTCTTATGATAGGTGAAAAAAGCTGAAAGAGGTGAATTGTATGAAGAAAAATAATTTATTAAAACAATTCTTTTTGAAGGATGAAAATAGTCATCAGCTAGCATTAGAGCCTGTTCACAATACTATTTTATTTGAATATGCCCTGTCTTTAGCAAAATATCATCCCGATATGATTATCGTCTTTTCGTCAGATGGTGAAATTATTTATATAAATAAAGAAGAACTCTATCAAATTTTACATTATCGGCCTCGGCATTCTGAAGATTTTAAAAAAATTTTCACGGAAGAAAATTATAAACGTTTAAAGAGAGCGTTCCATCAAACTTTACGTGGTAAGAGTGAAAAGCTTGAAATTGAAATGTTACAGCAGGATGGTGGCTATAAAACGCTATCTTTAACATTCATCCCGATTAAAATTCACAATCATAGATCTGAGGGTATCTATTTAATCATTGAAGATATAACGAGACTTACGGAATTAAAAAATCAACTTTTTTTACACGAAAAGCATTTAAATGATGCCCAGCATATAGCAGAGGCATGCAGTTGGGAATATTTTATAAAACAGGACAAGTTGTATTGTTCAGATAATTTTTACCGTATTTTTGGTTTTGATCAATCTTCTGAAGATGGGATTGATAAGCCATTTCAATTTATACATCCACATGATTATGAAAGTACGTATCAAACTTTTCAGCAATCTTTAAGACAAGAGAAATTTGACAGTGAGTTTCGGATTTATCATGGCAAAACAAATGAATTACGCTATTTAAAAGCTGTTGCAGAGGTTATTTGGAAAAATAATGAGCCTTTTAAAATGGTTGGTGTTGTTAAGGACAATACAGCCTTTAAAGAACTCGAACAAGCATTAAAGGATAATATTGAAAGCTATCGTTATATTTTTGACAATTTAGATGCAGGTATTTGGATGAGAGATTCGATAAGAGGTAAGATACTATATGCGTCACAAGGATTAGAAAATATATTAGGCATACCGTTAAAAACATTATACGAAGACTCAGAAGCATGGATTAAACGAATACACCCTGCACATCTACAGGAGGTATTAGAATATACAGAGTATTTAGCTTTAGGGAAAAGTTATCAGGTAATCTATCGTTTATTTTATAGAGACGGTTCTACAAAGTGGCTGTTAGAGCAAATTGTACCGCGACTTAACGAGGATGGAGAGGTTAATCATATTTTTGGCTTAGTCACAGATATAACAGCAGAAATTGAACGTGAAGAAAAATTGAATTTTTTAGTTCATTATGATGAATTGACGGGTTTACCTAATCATTTAAGCTTATATGAAAAAATGGATAGCTTTTGTCAGAGTATGGATCCTTTTGCAGTGCTTTATATTGATATCAATCGCTTTCATGTTATTAATCAGGCTCTGGGCTTTCAAATTGGGGATGAAGTGTTACAATTCATTGCCAAGCGGTTGAGTTCTCTTATCCCTGAGAATGGCTTTATCGCAAGATTAAATAGCAATTATTTTATTATCCTTATTAAAAAATATAGTAGTAAAAATAATATTTACGCCCTAGCAAATCGTATTTTAAAATCCTTTGAAGCTATGACCATTGTCAGAGATTATGAGCTCCATATTTCAGCAAGTATTGGCATCGCCTTCTATCCAGAGGAAGGTTTGAATAGAGTTACCCTATTAGAAAACGCCTATTCTGCACTATGCTATGCGAAACAGAGAGGACGAAATAATTATTACGTCTATTCCATCTCTGATGATATTAGCTCCTATAAACAATTTGTACTTGATCGTGATATGCATCATGCCCTTCTAAACGAGGAATTTGAGCTTTATTTTCAACCATTAGTGGAGCCGCAGAAGGGGAATATTTATGGGGCGGAAGTTTTAATTCGCTGGCACCATAAGGAATGGGGCGTTGTCTCACCAGGCGAATTTATTCCACTGGCTGAAGAAAATCATATGATTCATACAATAGCAGATTGGGTGATTCGAAAGGCTTGTGCGTCTTTGAAAGAATGGCGTGAACGCGGTCATGTATTACGTACAATTGTTATTAATATTTCACCAGTCCGCTTCATGAAAAAAGGGTTTGTTGAGCTAATAAAAGAGCAATTAGCATTGAATGATATTTCAGCGGGCTATTTAGAATTAGAAATAACTGAGGGCACCTTATTAAAAAATAGCACGAGTGTCCTGACCACGCTATTAGAATTACAAAAGCTTGGTGTGAAAATTGCTATAGATGATTTTGGAACTGGCTATTCCTCACTTGACTCACTAAGAACATTCAAACCAACATCTATCAAAATTAATCGAGCTTTTATCCGCAATATCCGTCATGATCATAAAATAGATAATGGTTTAGTGTCTTCCACAATATATTTAGCCAAAATGCTTGAAATGAAAGTAGTGGCAGAAGGAGTAGACAGCTACGAGCAATACCTGTTTTTAAAGCAGCAGGAATGTGATGTTGTTCAAGGCAATATTTTTTCAAAGCCAGTTTCAGCAGCTATCTTTGAGAAAATGCTTCAAAAGGGTTTTTTAACACCTCAAATCACAAAGGAGAACAAGAAACCAATTGTAGAGCGACGAGCTTATTATCGATTTAATTTTCCTGCCTTTGTGATGGGAACGATGACAATTATCGAGATCAATCAGAAGAAGGTAGACATTGGAAACACACCGATTCTAATCGAGAATATTAGTTTAGGCGGCATGAAAATCCGTTCTTCATTAAAATTACCGATAAATAGTAGGATGACATTTAAATTTAGTTTTGTATTAATGAAGCAATCCTTTGAGCTAAAAGGCACTTTACGATGGACACTTGAGGAAAATTTTGAAGTGTACTCTTATGGTGTGGCGTTTAAAATAAAGCAGGAAGAGGAGGGGAGATTAGCTCCTATCATAAATCGTATGACGACCTTGCACAATAATCATGAAAAAATACAGGATACACCATTTACCTTTGAAGATATAGAAGCTTTTTTTAAAAAACGATAGAGTCTGCTTAAAAGCTCCAATTTTGATAAGAGGGCACTGAAGAAGTCGATTTGTCACAAAAAATGTGATGTAAATTGGCTTTTTTTAGTGCCTTCTGTTGATTATCTTCTTCTTAGAGAATAACACTTAGATGTACTACTTAAACGATTCTGCGTGCTTTCTTGTGTATGGCTTTTCCCATATGATGTAAAGAATTAAACTTATTTGTTGCTACCTCAATTTTATGTTGTCCTACCTCTCTTCCTGCAAAGCGGTTTTAATTTAAATTTCAAGTCACATTATTTGATCATGAATCGGTAGAGAGATTGTTTGAAAATAGACGCAATTGCCTATACTCACCAGTATGGGGGGCGTTTTATGGATAAAGTGGAATTAATGATGAAAAGTCTACAAAATGCATTCTATCATTCAACTGATTTTACAATAAGACAGGTGGATTGGCATAATAATACATCTGCAATTTTATGCTTTTATTCCTCACTTGTAGATACAAAAGAAGTACAAAGCGTATTAGATACGATTTACGCACGTTTAGATACACAAAAGCCCTTTTGGAGTGAATCATTAATAACAACTCTTGAGCCTTTTTCCTTACCATATGCAATAGAACGTATATGTAAAGGTGAAACACTTGTAATTTTGCCCGAATTTGAAAGAATGCTGACCCTGACTATTTTAAATGAAGTGCACCGTAATCCTGATGAGCCTAATAATGAACATATACTACGAGGCTCACATGAGGGTCTTGTAGAAAGCGTTGATACTAATTTAGCTTTGTTGCGAAAGCGGGTAAATAATCCAGCACTTGTTGTTAAAGCCTTTTCTATTGGAAATGAAACGAAAACAAAAGCCTACTACCTCTATATGGATGGAGTTGTAAAACCAGAAACGTTACAAGAGATGAAAAAGCGAATTGCTACTATGAATATAGATTATTTTTATAGTTTAGGGCAACTTAGTGATGCCTTGGAAGATTCCGTTTTATCTCCTTTTCCGCAATTGTTAAATACTGAACATCCAGATCGTGTTATCGCCAATTTAGTAGAGGGTAAGGTTGTTGTCATGACCAATATTTCACCAACTGCTTTAATTGCTCCGGTGACGTTTTTTTCTTTTTATCAGACGCCAGATGACTATAATGGCCGTGTTTTGGTAGGTTCATTTTACAAATTGGTTCGATTACTATCCTTTATCACAGCTGTTTTTTTACCGGCTTTTTATATTGCGGTGATTAGCTTCCACTTTGAGGTACTACCATTAGAACTCAGCAATCAAGTGAAAAATGATGTGAATAATATTCCATACAGACCTTTAATCGAAGCACTCATCTTAGAAATTATTATGGAGTTAATTCGTGAATCAAGTATTAGATTGCCCCAATCTGTTGGTCAGACCATTGGGATAGTAGGGGGATTAGTCATTGGAGATGCTATTGTTAGTGCAGGCTTAGTATCTAATTTAATGGTCATTGTCGTTGCTTTAACAGCTATCTCTAGCTATGTAGTACCCTCTGTAGAGATGAATACAACGATTCGCATGTTACGTTTTCCTTTCATGGTGTTAGCTTCATTGTTTGGCTTTTTAGGCATTGTAGTGGGTGTGGTAATTTTGCTTATTCATCTCATCAACTTGTCTTCATTAAAACAGCCCTATTTTTCACCAATTGTACCTTTTCAACCAAAGGAGGTATATAAAGTTTTTGCAAGAGGGCCCTTTATTAAACCAACTGTCCAAGTTTCATCTTTTAATCCACCAAAGGATGACCGTGTAAAGAACGGGGAAACACCATGAATTTTTCTTTGTCGAAGGCTCAATTCTTTTTATTGTTCTTTATTATAGAGACTGGAATAGTCTATATATCTTTTCAAACACCGCTAATAAGTGAAAGTAAAAATAATGCTTGGTTTATATTTATAGTTACGTGTCTTATGCACTATGGATTGTTGGTTTTTTTTGAACGAAATTACATGTACTTCAATTTAAATATGTTTTTTCAATGGGTCTATACAATTTACTGGTTTTTGATAACTGCCATGTTTATAGCGTATATGGAGTATGTATTAGCTTCTTGGGTTTTACCACAGACACCTGAATGGGTAGTGATCCTTATCATTGTTTCACTTTCTCTATATGCCAATCTAAGTAGACCAGAAACAGTTATTAACATTGGGGTTATGCTTATTCCCATTATTCTTTTGTTTGTTATTTTTTTGATGTTAGCGGTACCAGATTTAAAATGGACCAATCTTTTTCCACTAGATTTTCAGCATCATGAACAGCTATTAATAGGCATTATTCATGGCTCGTATGCTTTTTTTGGAATTGAGATGTATTTACTTTATCGTCCTTTTGTACAACATGAATTACAGGTAAAGGGCAAACCATTGTTTATTTATCAAACAATTATTTTTGTGTTTTATGTGATTTCAGTTCTTTTTTCACAGATGTTTTTTGCGTTAGATGAGATTGAATTAATCCCTGAGCCTATGATTTATATTTTAAAGGCTCAGGAGGTAACATTTGTAAAGAGACTAGATATTTTTTTCGTTTATATTTGGTTGTCATGGTCAATCGTAACAGTTATGATTTATGGACTTTCTTTTCGAATACTTCATTTTAGAAAGCATAGAAAAAGACCGAAATTAGGTATTGTCGTGTATCATATATTGTTGGCAATCATTCCGCATTTCTTTATACAATTTAGAAGGATTGAAATCATAAAAAATTCATTGCATTATCTTTTTATTTTGTTTTCCTTTTTGTTACCGTTATTCATTATTTATTGGAATAAATGGAGGGGGAAAAAGTGTACCGAAAGGGGATAATTCTTTCATCAGCTCTGACATTATTACTTGTTGGATGCTGGGATGAACGGCTGTATAAAAACTCTTCTGTAGTGACCTTGGTTGGAATCAATGGAAATATTGGTGATTATACTGGCTACTATGCTTATTCAAATATAACTGAAAATCAAAGTGAAATTATGATTATTGAAGCTAATGGTATGTCGCCACGTGATGTTCGGAGTAATGCTGATTTAAAAATAGATCAAACGCTCGATTTGTCAGAGTTATCAACTATACTTATTTCTGCAGATACAGTTAAATCGCCATTGTATGATGCATTAGATATATATTTTCGTGACCCCCAAAATCCTATATCTATCAAAATTGCGATCACTGATGGGGATGTAAAACCTTATATTGAGCTTACAAAAGAGTTGGCAGAAAGTGCAGGGGGTTATTATCAGCGTTTTATTGAAAGTACAGAGCATAATACAATTTATCCTAAGCTTGATTTACAGACAGTAGGCTCAATGTTATTTGAGGATACAAAAGATATTGCTCTTCCTTATATCTCGCTAAATGAGGATGGAAAGCAAGCAAAGGTTGCAGGAGTCGCTTTATTTTCAGGACAAATTTTTACAGGGAAAGTTTTAACACCTAAACAGTCATTAATCATGCTGCTATTGTTGAACCAAGCAAGTCAACATGCACGATTAACCTATATGTGGAAGACTAATGGACGAGAGATGCCCATCACATCTGAAGTGATACATGTGAAGCGAAAATGGAATGTACATGAAAAATTAAAGAAAATAACCATGGACTATACAATTGAAATTGAAGTGGACGAATTTGCACATGACCATTTATATAAAGAAAATATTCTACAAGATGTTCAAAATATGATTCAAGAAAAGCTACAAGCAGAATTTCAAGAAGTGTTGCAAATCCTACAAGCCTACAAATCTGATACGCTTGGAATTGGGCGTTATCTCCGTGCTTACCATCCAAAAATGTTTAAAGAGGAATGGCACAATGAATATGCATCTTTGCAATTAGAACCTAAAGTTAAGATCAAAATCATTCGTACGGGTGTTCTACGTTAGTGATCATTTCCTAACAAAAGAAAAAGAGCAAACCATGATTTTAGTTTGCTCTTTATTAAAGAAGTATATTATACATTTGATTAATAAAGTAGTTGGTTCTGCTGTAAATCCTACAACAAGTCTGATCCAAAAACCGAATGGTCCAAAGTTTAGATACAAAACCGACAAGCAACAGTTAACCAATATAATATCGAAAGACCATTTCTTGATGGGCTAATAGGAAGAATCGTAACTAGATATTATTTACTTAAAATTGCAATTGATCTCACAGGAGCACCATCTGCATCTTCATACTTAATAGGTAGAGCACAGAACATAAATAAATCATGGCCAATTTCTCCAAGTCTCGTTAAATTCTCAACAATGACAAAATCGGTATTAGCTAATACTTTCTTATGGTTCGTTAAATTTTCATCCGACATAGAATCAATACTTATTACATCGAGACCAACACCTTTTTTCTTACTTTGGATCAAGTAATCAGCAACTTCTACAGTCATGTAAGGGTAGTTATCAAAATACTTATCTGTACCCCAGTACCGACTCCAACCGGTATAGAATAAAAGAAATTCAGCTTGATCAGCTTGTTCCTTCACTTTATTGATTCGTTCAATTGTTATTCTCTGACCATCTTGAAGATCGCTACAATCGATAACTAATCCTTTACCCAAGAAATGCTCTACTGGAATTAAATCCAAAGTAGTTCTGTGTGCAAAAATATGATTAGGAGCATCCATATGTGTTCCTGTATGGGAAGCCATAGTCAGGGACGTCTCTTTAAATCCGTTCCTTTCGTGATTACATATTATTTTTAATGATGGTTGATCTGTACCGGGATAAACTGGCATATTTTCAGTTATTGTATGCGTTAAATCAATTATTTTCATATAAAAACCTTTCTATCTTTTTTAAGCTATTGTACCATTAAACTTCCACATATCTAAGCTGATTGATCGAGTAATTGGTATTTCTTCTTTGCATTAAATACTTTTAATGAAAGTGTGTTATTACGTCAATTCAGTAAAAGGAATACTGTAGGAAAGCCAAATACAGTCTATTCCAATAATGAAAAGCTGGAAAGTTAAAAGCTTCATCTATATCTTTTTATCTGCATATAGTAAAATAAAAGACTGTAAACACTAAGTAGTGATGCTACTATGGCTTTTTAGGAATAGGAGAATTTAAGTGAAACAACAAACAATCATTTTAACCGGTGGAGGGACAGCTGGTCATGTATCACTCAATCAGGCGATACTCCCTTCTTTACAAGAACTAGGTTATGATGTCCACTATATTGGCTCAGAGCAGGGCATTGAAAAGGAATTAATAGGCGAAGCATTTCCTAGCGTTCCGTTTTACGGAATTTCAAGTGGGAAATTGCGTCGTTATTTTTCGATGAAGAATTTTACTGATCCGTTTAAAGTGCTTGCTGGATTGATGCAAGCTTTTCGTATTATCAAAAAAGTGAAACCGCAAGTGATCTTTTCAAAGGGTGGATTTGTATCTGTCCCTGTAGTGATGGCTGCGAAACTTGCAGGCGTTCCAGTGGTTATTCATGAGTCGGATGTGACACCAGGGTTGGCCAATAAAATTGCCTTGCCATTTGCCTCACATATCTTTACCATTTTTGAAGAGACATTACAGCATCTTCCAAAGGAAAAGGCAACTTGCACAGGATCTATCATTCGCCAAGAATTATTTATGGGAGAGAGGGCAAAGGGATTATCGCTTTGTAGCTTTACAACATTAAAACCCGTTTTACTTGTGATGGGGGGAGCTTAGGCTCAGTTGTCTTAAATGATGCATTGCGTCAAAATTTACCAGAGCTTTTAAAGCAATTTCAAATTATACATTTGTGTGGTAAGAGCAATTTTGACAAGGAACTAACATCTATGCCAGGGTATAAGCAATTTGAATATGTAACAACGGAGTTACCGGATTTATTGCATGCGGCAGACTTTATCGTCTCACGTGCAGGCTCTAATTCTATATTCGAATTTTTAGCTCTTCATAAGCCGATGTTATTGGTGCCGTTATCTGCACAAAAGAGCCGCGGTGATCAAATCTTAAATGCAAATTTATTTAAAAGGCAAGGCTATGCAGAAGTTTTAGAAGAGGAAGAACTTACAAAGGAATCCTTTAAAAAATCAGTACATGTATTGACTAAGCATAAAGAGGACATGGTAGCAACCATGAAAAAAACACAAAGACCAAAAACACCAAAAGAAATGGCAGAATTAATCTTACAATATAAAAAGTAGTCTTTTAACAGACATAACCTATTCAATTAATTACCACTAAAAAAGCTATGTGCCGGTCAATATGACAGAACACATAGCTTATTTTATAGAAGAAATTAATTTATTGAGTTTACATCGCTTGTTCTTCGCCCTCTAGCATTTCGTTAGCTGTTGTCAGATAGAACAAGTCTTTTGGGATTTTATATAAATTAAATTGCGCTTTACCACTGTTAACCTGTGATAATAATGTAGGGTGACTTTCATTTGCACTCACGACATAAGGTAACTTTAAAGCTGCACGTTGAGATTTTTTATTTTCAACACGTATACGGAGAAAAACTGTATGGAAATTATAGTCAAAAAATAATTCGTTTAAAAATAGCATCTTTGCTTTTTGGTTATAACCTTTGCCTTGATAAGGGAGCCCAATCCATGTTCCTAAAAAGCCTGCACCTTCCTCAACATCATGAATGCTAATGGTGCCGATTGGTTGACCCCAATCATCAGTAATGGTCCTAGAAATAGCGAATCCCTTCGCTTCTTCTTCAATCAGTTGTTTTGTCATAAACCAGTATTCATCAGCAGATGTGGCTTTTTGACGAACAAATGGGAAAACAGAAGGGTGTGATAATAGCTCATAAAGCTCTGTACATTCATGTAGGTCTCGATGTTTAAGCATACGAAACGCCTCCTTTACTAGGGTAGTTAAAACAATTCCGTTGAAACATAAAGAAGAAAACTAAAATTCGTACTGGAATTAAAACCCAAAGATCTAGACGTTATAACTATGATATCCATAATTTCCCGCTGTCTTACTGATTTTCGACCATACCGAAAAAAGGCTAGTTTTTTTAATATAATATAACATTCCTACTGTTTAATGCAATCATTTTACTCGCTAAAACAAAAATTAAGTTTAATAGTCAGTTAATTCTGAAAAAGTAAATTATGCTATAAATACTTAATTTTGTATGAAAAATTTTTAGGAATATTAAGTCTATCATATCAATTTTTACTAAAGTATAATAGTTTTCCTATTTCTTTTGCATTATTTAATTTCTTGAAAAGAGGTAAACTATCAAAAAATACCCTGAAAAGGATATAATAACTGTAATTCAAACGAAGTATTTCATTTAAAATATGTTATAATAGTATTATTGATTTTTTTGTATAAATAAACATTAATATAATAATTCTTTTTCAACTTTAACGACTTATGGGGGTGACAGCATGGAGTATCTTTTAAGCGAAGAATTATTTAATGAATTATTTATTGGCAAGGATTTTGTCTTTCTTATGAAAAAGGTAGGAGACGATTATCAATATATTCGCTTAAATCAAGCAGCTCAAGCTTTGTTATCAGATAAGGCGATTGGGAAAATGCTTTCTACCGTTACCTCAAGTCGCAATTTTTCAATAATTCAGGAATATTATTGTCAAGCCATTATGAAACATGCTCAAATCGATTATGTGGATTATGCTTATTATAAATCGGAGATTCGAAAATATGAGACATCTGTTCGTCCGCTTAAATACAAGGATGAGAACTATATTTTAGCCATCACAAAAGAGATTCTCTATGACCGTAATATTGAGGATAAGTTTTTATTTATGCGCTCAATGTTTGACCATGCCTTTTTCTCAACTGTCATTTTATCTGCAGAAGGGACTGTTTATGAAGTAAATTCGAGCTTCATGGAAGATTTCGGATTAGATAACGACGCGGTAAAACAGAAATTGCTTATTGATTTACCAATTGTCCCTAAAGATGAGATAAAAAATATTCAAACTTATCTACAAAGAGCAGCAATGGGCGAAAATATTGGAGAAAAACTTATCAAGCTTCATACATTGGAGAAAAAAGAGCGCATTTATTTAATATCTCTTTCTCCGGTGATGCAAGGAGATAATTCATTTGCGATTTTTCTTATTATGAAAGATTTCACACAATTTACGGAGCAAAAAGCAGAATTACGTTCAAAATCACATGGACTAGAAGTTTTTAAGGCTGCTTTGAACTCTGCAACAGCCATTGCAATATGGGATGTTGATGGCATAATAAATGAAGTAAATGATCTATTTTTAAATGCGTCAGGCTTCACGGCGGAGGAGCTTATTGGTCAACCTTATAAGTTAATCGAACCTAGTTACCATACTGAGGATTTATTGCATCTAATTAATAAAACGCTTGGAGCGGGGAATATCTGGCGAGGTGAGCTGTGCTACCGTACAAAATATCATGCAGATTATTGGGTAGAAGCAGCGATTGTTCCGTTAAAAAATGAATTTGGCAAGACAGAGCAATATTTATCCATTAACTATGATATTACGGACAAGAAAAGAATGTTAACGGAATTAAAAAATATTGAACGCACATTCCGTCTTATAACTGAAAATACAAATGACTTAATCATTATAACTAACGAGGATGGTATTATTATTTATGCTTCGCCGTCCTATAGGATTTTCTTAGGCTATGAAAATGTAGATTTACAGGGTCAGTTTTACAGTGATATTGTCGACGAGGAAAGTAAAATGGCATGGCAAACATTTTTAAATAATTATTCTGGACAAACGGATACACAATTTGAGCTATTACTCAAGGCAAAGGATGGTACACCTGTTTGGACAGAAGGAAACGTAACCGTTGTGCATGATCCTGAACGTGAAAAAGTTTCTCAAATTATGATGGTATCTCGTGAAATTACGCATCGAAAAGAGCGGGAGAACGATTTATTATATTTAGCCTACCATGATACGTTAACACAACTGCCCAATCGACGTTATTTATTAAAGGAGTTTCCAAAGTTACTAGCAGAAGCTCAAAATGCGAATAATTGTTTGGCGATGCTTTATATTGATGGGGATGATTTTAAGGATGTAAATGATAAATATGGTCATGACACCGGCGATGACTTTATCCAAAAGTTTGGGCAAGTTCTAATCAACTCTGTCAGAAGTCATGATTTAGTGATTCGTATTGGCGGCGATGAATTTATTGTCATACTTACGGGATTAACCAAAGAAAATGAAAAGCGGAAGGCACAAATGATGCATATTATTCAGCGCATTCGAGATGAACTAAAAAAAGGTTGGATTATCGAAAATAATTACTTTGCTCCGACTGCTTCGATAGGTGTAGCGTATTACCCCGATCATGGGAAAAATTTAGACGAATTACTAGATTTAGCGGATCAAGCTCTCTATAAAGCGAAGGAATTTGGAAAAAATAAACTTTATATTACGGAAGCTCATTGAAAAAAGTCTGTACAAACAAGTATTTGCTTGTGGTACAGACTTTTTATTTGATGTTATGCTATAACAGTGTTAAGAAGGAGACACCTCCTTATAAGTGATTATGGAATAGAAGGTGAGAGTAATGCCTAAAAAAATACTTTTAGTAGAAGATGAAAAGCATATCGCTCGCTTTGTAGAACTGGAATTAAAGCATGAGGGCTATGAAGTCTTGGTTGCTTTTGATGGTCGTGAAGGACTCGCCTATGCTGCATCTGAAAATTTTGATGTTCTCTTATTAGATGTAATGCTTCCAGGTATCAATGGCATTGAAATATGTCGCAGGGTACGCACACAGTCAAATGTACCGATTATTTTGTTAACTGCGCGAGATGCAGTGATGGACCGCGTAGCGGGCTTAGATGCAGGAGCCGATGACTATATTGTCAAACCTTTTGCCATTGAAGAGCTACTAGCTAGAATTCGAACGATATTACGTCGTGCTATGCCAGAGGAAAAAAATAGTGGGACATTACAATTCCGTGATATTGAAATCGATTTGGCTGCTTATGAAGTCTATGTTCAAGGAATAAAGCTGGATTTAACAAAAACAGAATTTGATTTACTGAAGCTTTTAATTGAACATAAAAACAAAGTTTGTACAAGAGAGCTTATTCTAACTTCTGTCTGGGGATATGATACAGATATTGAGACAAATGTGGTTGATGTATATATCAGACATTTGCGAACAAAACTACCAGGTGAGATGAATGCCTATATAGAAACCGTACGTGGGGTTGGGTATGTGATGCGTGAATGAAATCATTGAAAAAACACCTAGTGAATCAAACATTACAAAGAAAATGGATGCTCACATCAAGTGCTGTTATCTTCTTTAGCTATGCAATTATATGTATGGTTGTTTATATTTCCTTACATACATGGCTTTTAAATGATGAGGAAAGTAAAGTTACACGCACAAGCTATGATTTAGTATCTTTTTTAGAGTCGCAAGGACCAAATCTTACAATACAGCAAATTCAACAAAACACGGGACTTTTAAATTCCATTGTAGATCGTGATCAAACTGTCCGACTATTTAATATGGATAATATTGAGATATTTAGTATTAATGATACTACTCCAGCTGCACCGCTGACAACTTTACGTGAAATTAATGAGATGACGATTGATAAAAAAGATGTCTTTGTCATCAATGAACCGATTCGACTCGGCTTCTTCCAGGGATATATCCAGGTGATTCATCCATTGTCAGGGTTCCAATCATTAATGCATTATTTATTGACAGCCATGCTAATAGCTGGACTAGGAGCATTAGTGCTGTCTGCTTCGATTGGCTATTATTTAGCCAACTATTTGATGAAACCACTGCAAGAATTACGATCTTCTATGAAAATGGTGATGGATAAAGGATTTAACGAGCCAATAAAATTAACTTACACGTCTCATGATGAAATAGGTGATCTATTAAAAATGTATAATGCGATGATGAATGAGCTGCAAATTTCATTTACCCAGCAGCAACAATTTGTTGCAGATGCATCCCATGAGCTGCGAACACCTATTCAGGCTATTGAAGGGCATCTCTCATTGTTGAAAAGATGGGGAAAGAATGATCCAGAAATTCTTGAGGAATCTATTAATACATCATTAACAGAAATTGCACGGATGCGTAAAATGATTGAGGAATTATTAGAGCTTGCACGTCGGGAAGAAAAAGACAGTAGGAGTGAGGCTAATGCGGTAGAAGTGATTGAAAGTGTAATGGAGGAAATGGAGCATCTTCATCCAGAAGCACGAATTATGCTGTCTAAAAATGAAGAAATTGGTCTATTATTTATAACAGAAAATGCGCTTAGTCAAATTGTTCGTAATCTAGTAGAGAACGCTATTCGTTATTGTGAAAAAATACCGGAGATTCAAATCTCTCTTTCAACCGCTGGAAATGAGGTGCTTTTAAAAATAGAAGATAATGGAATTGGGATAGCGCAGGAAAATATACCTTTTATTTTCGATCGATTTTATCGGATTGATGAAGCTAGAAATCGTCAAAAAGGAGGTACAGGCTTAGGTCTTAGTATCACAAAAATGTTACTTGAAAAATATAATGGTTCTGTGGAAGTCAAGAGCGAGATCAATATTGGAACCGTTTTCTTCATTAAATTCCCGCTAAAATATTAAGGAAATTTCACGCTTTATTAAATTATTTTAGCCTTTGCGAAAAAAATTGCTTAATTTCCTAAAAAGAGTTGTATTTTTTGTGAAGAGTAGTAAGATTGAGATGGAAAAAACGTTCTTTAATATATGGATAAGTTGTGTCAAACATCCTTTAAAAGAACGGAAAAATATTATATAATTAATTGTAATTTAATTAATGGAACTGCCGAAAGGCAAAATTTGGAGGTCATTTTTCATGTCGAACAACGTTACAACTGTAAGTTCTCCATGGTCAGCTTTCTCTGGTCCTAACCTAGGATATGTGATGGAGCAATACGACTTATTCTTACAGTCTCCTGAAGAAGTAGAACCGGAGTTAGTATTATTATTCCAACAATTTGGTGCACCAGTAGTAGTAGAAGGTGAAGTGGCGGTAGCTAATAGCACAGCGGCTCCTGCTGGCGATTACAAAAAAGTATTAGCAGCTGTGAAATTAGCAGATGCAATCCGTACGCAAGGTCATTTAGCAGCAGATATTTACCCTTTGAAAAACCGTGAACTACAAACAGCTCAAATTGAAGAAAGCGCGTTCAATCTAAGCGCTGCAGATTTAGCTGAAATTCCTGCAGCTATCTTCTTCAAAGATGTGCCAGCAAACGTGAAAAATGGTAAGGATGCAATTGATTACTTAAAATCTGTTTATACAGATAAAGTGGCATTTGAATATAATCACGTCGTAGCAACAGAAGAACGTGATTGGATTCAAGCTCAAATTGAAGCAGGTTCATTTAAACAAGCATTATCTTCTGATGAGAAAAAAGCATTATTAGATCGCTTAACACGTGTTGAAAATTTTGAGAAGTTTATTCATAAAACTTTCGTTGGTCAAAAGCGTTTCTCTGGTGAAGGTTTAGATACTCAAATCGTTTTATTTGATGAAATTTTAAAAACAGCAGAAGCTAATAGCGTAGAAAAAGTGCGTATTGGCATGGCACACCGTGGTCGTTTAAATGTATTAACACATATTTTAAACAAACCGTATGACATGATGTTCTCTGATTTTGCACATGTTTCCAACGAATTATTTTTGCCTGAGGATGGCCGACTTGAAATTACGAAAGGTTGGACAGGTGATGTAAAATACCATATGGGTGCTTCTTACAATCGTGAATCTGGTATGAATGTTAAACTCGCTTACAACCCTTCACACTTAGAAGTTGGAAATCCAGTTGTTTTAGGTTCTGCTCGTGCGGCTCAAGATGATACGTCTAAGCCAGGGCAAGCAATTCATAACCGTACAAAAGGATTAGGTATCCTTGTACACGGCGACGCTGCATTCCCAGGTCAAGGAATTGTAACAGAGGTACTTAACTTTGCGAAAACAGAAGGGTTCACAACTGGAGGTACAATTCACATCATTGCTAACAATATGATTGGATTTACAACTGAGCAGCAAGATTCTCGTTCATCTGTGTATTCTTCAGACCCAGCAAAAGGCTATGAAGTACCAGTTGTCCATGTGAATGCAGATAGTCCTGAGGCTGTATCATTAGTTGGTCGTTTTGCAGCCAGCTACCGTCAAAAATTCGGTAAAGATATTGTCGTTGACTTAATTGGTTACCGTCGTCATGGTCACAATGAAACAGATGATCCAACTGTAACAAACCCTGAGACATATAAATTAGTAGCTAAACATGAAACTGTTCGTGCTTTATATGGCGCACAATTAGTAGCAGAGGGAGTTGTTTCTGCAGATGATGTAGCAGCATTAGATACAGCAATTTATGCAGAAATGCAAGCTTCTTATGATCATGTTAAAGAAATGGCTGCTAAAGATGAGCACAAACATTTAGAAATGCCAGAAGAATTAAAAATAGAGTTCCCACAAATTGATACAGCAGTTGGTGCGGAACGTCTAGAAAAAATAAATGAAGAGCTTTTAGTGTTTGAAGAGAATTTCGAGCCACAGAAAAAACTTGGTAAGATTTTAGAAAAACGTCGTGAATCATTTGCTTCTGCAAAAATTGACTGGGGTCATGCTGAAACATTAGCTTATGCTACAATCATTCAAGATGGCACACCAGTTCGTTTTACAGGACAGGATGCACAACGTGGTACGTTCTCACAACGTCACTTAGTGTTACACGATAAAAACAATGGTAATGTATTTACACCACTTCACCATATTTCAGGTGCAAATGCATCATTCACAGTACACAACTCTCCACTTACAGAAGCTGGGGTAGTAGGCTTTGAATATGGGTATAATTTAGAAAATGGTAATATATTGTCGGTTTGGGAAGCTCAATTCGGTGATTTTGCTAACATGGCACAAGTTATGTTCGATAACTTTATTTCAGGTGCACGTGCTAAATGGGGTCAAAAATCCGGTTTAGTAATTCTTTTACCACATGGTTATGAAGGTCAAGGTCCAGAGCACTCTTCAAGCCGTATGGAACGTTATTTACAAATGTCAGCAGAAAATAACTGGTTCGTAGCAAACTGTTCAAACGCAGGTAACTACTACCACTTATTACGTCGTCAAGCAGCATTGTTAGGTACTGAAGGCGTTCGTCCACTTGTGGTAGTATCACCTAAGTACTTACTTCGTCACCCATTAGCTGCAGCGAATGCTGAGCAATTAGCAAATGGTTCATTCCAAGAAGTAATTGAACAACCAGGTCTAGGGGCAAAATCAGACGCAGTAGAGCGCATTGTACTAGGTACAGGTAAAGTCATGATTGATATAGCTGATCACGTAAAAGATGGTGAAGGCTTCGATCACTTACACATTATTCGTGTAGAACAACTTTACCCATTCCCAAAAGAGCAAGTTGCTGGTATTATTGCTAAGTATCCGAATGTTAAAGAAGTAGTATGGGTACAGGAAGAACCGAAAAACCAAGGTACATGGAATTATGCATTAGAAACATTATATGAACTTTCAGAAGGTAAAAAGCTTCGTTATGTAGGTCGTCCTGCAATGAGCTCAACTTCAGAAGGTGATGCTGATTCTCATAAAGCTGCTCAAGCCGCAGTTGTAGAAGAAGCGGTTGCTGAGCCTGTTAAGGTTAAATAATCACATATTAATTTTTGAAGCCGGGCTGCTTGCTTAGGCGGGTGGCCCTTCTATGTGCATTATGCACGTTAATTAAAGGAGGAAATGAAAGTGGCTGAAATTAAAGTCCCTGAATTAGCAGAATCGATTACAGAAGGAAGTATCGCACAGTGGGTAAAAAAAGTGGGCGATCGCGTTGAGAAAGGTGAATTCATCGTTGAACTTGAAACAGATAAAGTAAACGCTGAAATCATTTCAGAAGAAGCAGGTGTCTTAACTCAGATTTTAGCTGAGGAAGGCGATACTGTACTTGTTGGTCAAGTTATCGCAGTTGTAGAAGCAGGCGAAGGTGCAGCAGCAACGCCAGCTCCGGCAGCACCAGCTGAAGCAACACCAGCGCAAGCTGCACCTGCCCCAGTTGCAGTAGTTCCTGTTGTGGAAGAAACTTCTGGTGAGCGTGTAATCGCATCTCCAGCAGCACGTAAACTTGCTCGCGAAAAAGGTATTGATCTTGCTGCTGTATCTCCAGTAGACCCACAAGGTCGTGTACGTGTCCAAGACGTGGCAGCTCATGGGACAGCTCCAGTAGCAGCACCACAAGTAGCACAAGCTCCAGTAGCACCAAAAGCGGTAGCAGCTGTAGATGAATCACGTGTAACTGTAGAAAAAATGAGTCGCCGTCGCCAAACAATTGCGAAACGTTTACTTGAAGTAAAACAATCTACTGCAATGTTAACTACATTTAACGAAGTTGATATGACGAATGTTATGGCTTTACGTTCTCGTAAAAAAGACCAATTCTTCGAGTCTACAGGCTCTAAACTTGGTTTCATGTCATTCTTCACAAAAGCAGTAGTAGCGGCACTTAAAAAATACCCATATGTAAACGCACAAATCGTTGGTGATGAAATTCACTTAAACAACTTCTTTGATATCGGCGTAGCTGTATCTACAGAAGAAGGTTTAGTCGTGCCAGTTGTACGTGACGCTGACCGTAAAAACTTTGCTGAAATTGAAGATTCAATTGCAGACCTAGCGAAAAAAGCTCGTGACAAAAAATTAGGTTTAGCAGATCTTCAAGGTGGCTCATTCACAATTACAAACGGTGGAGTTTTCGGCTCATTAATGTCTACGCCTATCATGAATGGTACACAAGCTGCTATCCTAGGCATGCACTCTATCAAAAAACGTCCTGTTGAAGTAAATGGTGAAGTAGAAATTCGCCCAATGATGTATCTAGCTCTTTCTTATGACCACCGTATTATCGATGGTAAAGATTCTGTAGGCTTCCTTAAAACAGTTAAAGAATTACTTGAAAACCCAGAAGATTTATTATTAAATTCTTAATTTCCAAAGCCCTGCGATTTGCAGGGCTTTTTCTTTTGTATGGAGGATAGAAAGTGGAAGAGACGGATAGAACGGCCGAATTTGCTGATAGAAAAACCAAAGTGAGAGAGGGAATCCTCAAAGTGATAGATAGAAACATCGTAGGGATAAAAACCATTGTGCTTATAAGTTACTTTTAGATTACTATTATTGCTGTTAATAGTAATCATTTGTGATTTTTTTCACTGAAGCTTCAATATATTTACTAACTATGCAAAAGTAAATAATGGATTTAAGATAGATAAAACCCTAATATTGTCATTAATCAGAAAAATGATAAAATTATCTTGACGAATAAGTTAGTTTTATAGTAGTATCTAATTATCAATTAAATAAACAAACCTCACATTCATTCTGTTGTGAGGTAGAGGCGCGGTATTTATTAGTTCATTGTTGAGTAAAAGCAAGCGAAGACGCAATGGAGAAGGAAATATCGCCGAAGTATAAAAGGAGCTCGTACTTTTATACTGGGTCTGCAGTGAATAAGTGCAGGACTGTCCTAGTAATTTGCTTTCCACATTTACTAGGTTGTGCTATCTCAGAAACATGGAAATTATAGTGAGGATTTGGGCAACTGTCAATTAAAGGTAAGACCTAAGTTCAAAGCTTAGGTCTTTTTTAGTACAGTTGTCTTATTTTTTTACAGAAAAGGGGAGTTTTTCATGAAAAGAAAATGGTTGTTAGTAATGATCTCTATCATGACGGCAATTGTGCTAGCTGCTTGTGGTGCTGGCGACAAAAAGGATTCGGGTAAGTCTGGAGATGCTGGTGCTGATACAGGTGGATCAGAAGATGGCGGGCAATTCCGTATTGGGATGGAAGCAGGTTATCCTCCTTTCAACTGGACACAGCAAAATGATGCAAATGGCGCAGTGAAAATTGCAGATAATGCTGAGTATGCAGGTGGCTATGATGTACAAATGGCAAAAAAAATCGCTGAGGGTTTAGGCAAAGAATTAGTGATTGTGAAAATGGAATGGGATGGTTTAGTGCCAGCACTTCAATCCAATAAAATTGATGCTATTATTGCGGGGATGTCTCCTACTGAAGAACGTAAGCAGACGATTGATTTTACTGAAAACTATTATACTTCTGATTTTGTAATGGTTATTAAAAAAGGTAGTAAATATGAAAAAGCAAAATCAATCCAGGATTTCTCTGGTGCTAAAATTACTTCACAATTAAACACTTCAAACTACAATGTAATTGACCAAATCAAAGATGTACAAAAGCAAACGGCTATGGAGAACTTCCCAACAATGCGTGTAGCTTTAGAGGCAGGCAAAATTGATGGCTATGTAGCAGAACGTCCTGAAGGTATTTCAGCAGCAGCAGCTAATGATAAATTCACATATGTAGCGTTTGAAAAAGGCTTTGATACAGATCCTTCTAACACATCCATCGCAGTTGGTTTACGTAAAAATGATGCAAATCTTGACAAAATCAATGAAATTTTAAAAGGAATTTCAGAAGATGATCGTCAAACAATTATGGAAGAAGCGATTCAGCAACAACCAGCAGCACAATAACAAGAATGCACGGACTATTAGCTAGTCCGTGCAATGTCATTTCATCATTATTCAAGTAGAACCTCTCTGAATAATGATAATGTCTTAGCTAAACATTTCATAAATTGGTAGAACAAGCGTGTTTATTATGGTAGTTAGCTAGGATCATAAAGAAGAAACAAGCAACACAACGTTGTTAGGAGGAACATCATGAGTCTTGAGTGGATTATCTCTATTGTAGAGAACAACTGGCAAATGTTTTTACGAGGTGCGTATTATACCTTATTGATTTCGAGTATTAGTACAATTATTGGTGCATTTATCGGATTTTTCATCGGGATTATGCATACCATTCCGGTTCGTAAAAAAGGTGTAAAGTTCTACAGTTTAAAGCTGATTAATTTTATACTAACATGCTATGTTGAATTTTTCCGTGGTACACCAATGATTGTACAAGCAATGGTAGTCTTTTACGGATTAGATATAGCATTTGGTATTGACATGCATTTTATTACAGCAGGTATTTTAGTAGTTTCTCTAAACACAGGTGCTTATATGGCCGAAATTGTGCGTGGTGGAATTGTTTCTATTGATAAAGGTCAATATGAGGCAGCTTCAGCCATCGGTATGAATCATTTCCAAATCATGCTGCATGTTGTATTACCACAGGTTGCACGAAATGTTTTACCTGCAACAGGGAACCAATTAATAATGAATATTAAGGATACTGCTGTTTTAAACGTTATCGGTGTAACGGAATTATTCTTCCAAACAAAATCAATTGCAGGGAATAACTTCCGCTACTTTGAATCATTCTTTGTAGCTTGTGTTCTTTACTTTATTATGACATTTACGGCATCACGAATTTTACTATATGTTGAAAAACGACTTGATGGACCAGATGCCTATCAAAAAGAACAGAAAGAAGCGATATAGGGGGACGCACAAATGACAGTCATTAAAATCAAGCATTTAAGTAAATCATTTGGTCGTAACCAAGTGTTAAAGGATGTCAATTTTCAAGTAGAGAAGGGGGAGGTAGTTTGCTTAATCGGCTCCTCTGGATCTGGTAAATCAACATTACTTCGTTGCATTAATTTATTGGAAACGCCAAGCGGTGGACAGATTATCTACAAAGGTGAAAATATTCTGGATGACAAACATAACATTCAAAAATATCGTACACATTTAGGTATGGTTTTCCAGCAGTTTAATTTATTTAACAACCATAATGTATTGAACAATTGTACAGTTGGTCAAATAAAAGTATTAAAGCGTTCAAAATCAGAAGCTGAAAAAACAGCTTTAGAATATTTAGAAATTGTTGGTATGGATCAATATGTAAATGCGAAGCCAAGACAGCTTTCTGGCGGACAAAAACAGCGTGTGGCTATCGCGCGTGCACTATCGATGAGTCCAGATGTAATGCTGTTTGATGAGCCGACATCTGCGCTCGATCCAGAAATGGTAGGGGAAGTATTAAAGGTTATGCGTCAGCTTGCAGATGCAGGAAATACGATGTTAATCGTGACACATGAAATGGAGTTTGCAAAAGAAGTAGCAGATCGGGTCGTATTTATGGATAAAGGCGTAATTGTAGAAGAGGGACCACCTTCTCAGGTTTTAGTAACACCTCAGCATGAAAGAACGAAAGAATTTTTAAAGCGTACTTTAAAATAAAGTTCATATAGGAATGAAAAAAGGTGAGTCCAATAATTGGGCTCACTTATTTTCTAGAATTCCATTCTGCATATAAAATAAAGCAAATTGCAAATGCTACGGCAATGATAAAAAACCATTGCGGTACACCACCAAAGCTCATATTAACACCTCAAAGTAAAAATTAATGATAAAGACGGTTGTTTATCAAGAAAATATGGTCTTCTATGGTTTTTTTCTCCACAAAAGATCTAAAATATTATAAAATAAGCAGTAGACATTAGCTTCATGCTAGTAAAGAGAGGTAGAGAGATTATGTTACACTTAAAATGGAAAGATGCGCCAACACTTCGCACAGTTACATGCAAGCATACAAATGCATCTAAATATTTAGTATCCAATGTATTGACGGTTGGAAAAAATTATGAAGTTAAAAATGAAACAGAAGAGTTCATCTTTATAATCGATAATACTGGTAATATTGGTGGCTACTATAAAGACTATTTTGAATAAGTTTCACAAGAGTAGGGTGGTTCAGGGGATTTCTGAACCACCCTTTGTTTCATGAAATAGATGGAACTAGTTTTTCTTATAACCCTTTAATTCAGCGACATCCTGTAGATGCTGTTTTTCTTGCTCTGTAGCTGTATGAAGAGCAAAGACATCCTGAATAGCCGTTTTGAGCTCTTGCTGGGTTTCTCTAAATTTTGAAACTTGCTGTTCGAAAGAGGGGCTCGTAAAGCGATCGTGTGTACGAGACAAACGTTCCTCTAGCTGTGCATAGTGTTGATCCATATTCATCGATAACATCATGGCCAGCTGATTTTTCCAAAGCGGTATAAGGGTAACAATTGAAAATTCAATTTTTTCTGCAAGTGTTTGGTTTGCTTGCTGAATCATACGTATTTGGGGTGCAGTTTGCAAGGCAACTTGTTGTGAAACTTGTAAGTCATAAATCCGTTGATCTAGACGCTCGATTTGAGCGGCTAAGTCATTAAGCTGTTGGACTGCAAGAGGTTGCTTCGCTGCCTGTACACTTTGTACCTTTGTCGGTAGTTCTGTCTCAATAGCTTGCTGCTTTTTCATTTGCCCTGCAGCAATCGCAGTGGCAAGCTCCTCAAAAAATCCTCTATTATGTGAGTAAAGATCCTCAAGCATCTCTACATCTTTTATGAGTTGAATCTGTGCACGCTCTAGCTGTACACCAATACGTTCGACCTGGATACTGATTCGTTCAAACTCTGTTAATGTTTGCTTAATTGGGCGTTCCGTTTTACTAAACATTTTTTTGAAGAAAGATTGCTTTTTCGGCTCTAGGGCGTTAGGATCTACACGATCTAATGTTTGCATTAATGAATCTAGCATTTGTCCAATTTTGGTTACATCCTTCTGCTTCACCTGTGCAAGCATGCGATCAGCGAAGTGAGAAAGTGATCGTTGTGAATCTTGCCCTAAGGATAGTACAGATTCAAAATTTGCCAAATCAATTTGACTGGCATATAGAAGTGCACGACTTTGTGCAAGAGGCGATAGCGTTTCATACGTCGCCATCGCCTCGTTATTTGTTGTTTCTAAATAAGTATGTACAAGGGGAGAAAGCCCTTGTATCGTATTAAGCTGAAATGCATGATCATTTGCTGTCACTTATCATCGCCTCGCCACTCCAATTGTTCTCTTCTTCTATTATTGGAACGATTCGCGAATTCGATTTCCATTTGAAGGTGATCGATATCATTGGAAAGCGCATCCTTTAAATCAATCTGAATCGTATCATTTAAATCTGTCAATGTTTCCCTCGTTTTAGATAAAGTAATTTGAATTTCTGAATCCTTTACAGGCTGTTTCGATAGCATTGTGTATTTTTCCGTTAATTCTACAGCTGAAGGTAGATGTGCATAAAAAAATTGCTCTACATTATAAAATTTTCGGGGATCTGTCTTGACAATTTTTACAATATTTTTCGAAATACGCGTCATTTCAAGTAATTGCTTAAATGCTGCGACAGAGCGTACACGTAAGTAGTTTTGGCTCAATGTTTGAATCTGTTTATTTGCTGTTATAATTTGGGTTTCAATATGTTTATATTCTTCTTTTGTTATACCTGTTAATTGCATAACTTTCTTCTTCTGTCTATGTTTCAGCAACGCTGTACTCGTCGCGTAAGTTCCAGCAAAAAATAAACTACCAAGGAAGTATCCTGGATTTGCCACAATTGCTGAGATAGAAACAGTTGTTAGAGAAATAAAGAAGCTAGCGGTATGTCTAGTGAAAAACTGTTTGACACTAAGCATTGTTTCTTCCTCCTTGCTTTTCAATACGTCTATCTTCTTATACGAAATAATCGACACAAAGTTTCATCAAAAAAATAAACCTTACATAAATTTTACTGCTAATTGTTAATTTTCTCAATGATAATACTTAGAATGAGTGAAATCTTCTTCTACTTTTAATCATTCAAGAAAAGGTATTTAGTCTAACGATATCCACGACACAATATTATTTATCATTAAATGATTTGCATTACTATAGTTTTATCTTTTTCCATTTTTCTTGTGTCTATTTTTTTCTTATTAATTTATAGCTTTTTTATTAATAATGTTTTTTTGAAAAATAAAAAAATGATAATAGATCCCTTTGTACTATGTCTTTAATACTAAAAAATGTTCAAAAATATTCAATGGATTTTTTAAAATAGTAAGTTATACTTATGTAGAGTAAATATTGATAGGGGAGATAATTTATGGTAACAGAAAAATATCATCAAATGATTTATAATCGGATACATGAGAATTTTCAAAAATGGGATAAGTATGATTTTATTTTAGAAAAAGAATTATATACATTTTTACATAATCTAAAAGGGACAGCTGGTTCTATTGGATTAGATGAACTTACTATTATTGCTAGTGAAAAATTAGAAATGTTAAATGAAACTAGTGAGAAAAATTGGTCTAAAAATGAATGGCAGGCATATCTAGTGCCGATTATTGAAGGTATTAAATTTTACGAAACTAATATTTTGGAGCTTGGCGAAGAAATAGAATTTAACGCTACCCATAATTGCTATGAACAAGATTTTATATTAATTATAGATGATGATATTGTGTTCATTTCTTATATGAAAAATGTTTTAGAGAAAAAAGGCTACTCTGTTATGGTAGCCCATAATGGTAAACGTGGAATGGAACTAATTTATGAATTGCAGCCTTCTATCGTATTTTTAGACATTATGTTGCCTGATACTAGTGGTTTTTCTATTTTAAAAAATGTAAAAAAAATCAAGAAAGAGCGGATGTTTGTTACAGTGATAAGCAGTAATAACAGTAAAGAAAATAGACTACGAGCATTTGAAATGGGCGCTTTGGATTTTATGCCCAAACCAATTGATCAAGACATATTAATTTCCTATGTTTCTAATCGGTTAGCACACAAAAAGGAATTAGAACATGCGATTGTCATTGACGAACTAACTCAAGTGTATAATCGTAAATTTATGGAATCTCAATTACAAAAATATATTAATCAAATTAATTATAATAAAGAGCCATTATCAATTGCTATTTTAGATTTAGATTATTTCAAGAAGGTGAATGATACATATGGTCATTTAGTTGGTGATGAGGTATTAAAAGGGTTTGCTGCTCTAGTAAAGAATTTTAAGCGAGAAGAGGATGTTATTTGTAGATATGGTGGTGAGGAATTTGTCATTTTAATGCCACAAACATCGGATAAGGAAGCATATACCTTAATAGAAAGATTACGAAAATCAATGGAGCACAATTTTTTCTTGGCGAACGGAGTAAGTTTCAATGTAACTTTTTCTTCAGGTCTTGTTGAGGCCACTCCTTTTAATCTTCATCCTAAAAAAATGTTAGAAGAAGCAGACCAAGCGCTTTATGCAGCCAAGCAAAATGGCAGAAATCAAACGATTATCTATGATAGTGTAGCTGATATAGTGAAAAAGAAAGTAAAAGTAAGGATAATCGTCATTGATGATGTTTACATTATTCGAAATCTATTTTTAAAGCACTTTGAAAATTTTGAATTAAGCGAAGAATATATGATTGAAGTAATGGCATTTAGTGATGGTATAAGTTTTCTTCATTCTAATTGGTATGATCCGAATTGTAGGTACATTATTTTATTAGATTGGATGTTACCGAATATGGATGGTATCGAAGTACTTAAAAAAATCAGGGAAAAATATACTTCTAGAGATGTACTTGTCTCTATGCTAACTGCTCGGATAGGAGAAGAATATGTGATGAGAGCTTTAGAAAATGGAGCAGATGATTATATTATCAAACCTTTCCATGTGCCTGAAGTATCTGAGCGCATTTTACGATTAATTAATCGAGTATTTAGTTGATATTTAAGTAGAGAAGAGGGTGCATGATGACTAGAATTCTAGTTGTAGATGATGAAGAAATATTACGTATGTTAATACGTGATACATTGGAAGATTTAGAATTTGACATTGATGAAGCGGAGGATGGGAAAGAAGCACTGAAAAAAGTCAACGAATACTCCTATGATTTAATGATATTAGATTATATGATGCCAAATTTAACAGGAATTGAGGTGATCGAACAATTACCAGAAGAAATTAAAATGAAATTGCCCATACTAATGTTGACCGCTAAATCACAGGAAAGTGATCGTCATAAAGTTTTCGATATGGGAGTCGATTATTTTATGTCTAAGCCTTTTAGTCCAGTTAAACTAGTGAAATTAGTGGAGGAAATTTTAAATGTTTAAGCCAATTCCACTTCTGGAGAAAAGCATTCGTAGTCGATTTTTGAAAATGCTAGTCATATTAACACTTAGCTTTTTAATGATTCTGTTTATATTTTTTTTAGCTTTTAACGCAAGTAATACAAACTTGCAAAAGGAACGTGATTTAGTATATAAAAAAGCTCTATTGGTAGAGGATTTAGAAGAAAATTTTAATGGTATTTTTTTTCGTGCTAGAGGTTATTATGCCTTTCAAAATGAACAAGAACTAAAATTATTAAATGAAAATTTGGAAGAATTTGAGATATTATTACAGCAGTTCTCTCAACTGTCTCTTTCTAAAGATGAGAGAGAACTTTGTAACGAATTAGTTGATTTCCATTATAATTATAAAACGGTTATTCTTCCAGAGGCTATTAAGTTTGTAAAAGCCAATGACTACGAAGCTTTAAGAAATCTTTCAAATGGTGGAACAAATGACCTGGTAAATAAAGTAGTAGCATATACGAAATCATATAAGAAAAAAACGGATGCAGAATTAAACAATATTTTTGAAAAAACTGTTGATCAAGGACAAAAATTTACAATTTTTTCTTTATTTTTAAGTGGATTAATTTTATTGTCTGTCAGTATCATTCTTCGAAGAGTATTAAACAATATCATTCGTCCTATTGAACAATTAACACTTGCAACAAATGCCCTTGCTTCTGGTAAATCAATAGAACTTGGGAGTCTTGTCCAAAAAGAAGATGAATTGGGGATTTTAGCTAATTCATTCCTTAAAATGACACAGTCTATTCAAGAAAAAGAAGAGGTACTCACTACACAAAATGAAGAACTCTTAGCTCAGCAGGATGAATTACAGGAAAACCAATTACAATTACAGAATTCGTTAAATCATTTAGAAAAATATAATCAGCTAAATCATGTGTTAACTTTTACGTTAAATAAACAAAAGTTACTAGAAAATCTTCATAATTATTTAAATGACATTTATCAATACGATAAGAGTATACTTTATTGGATGGAAGGAAATGTTTATGCAACCAAAGGTTTAACTAGGCAAACTGCTTTAACACTTGTAGAAAATCTCGATATAGACAAACGCTTCAGATTAGAAGAAGAGAAAACATTCGTTATTAAACGTGAATTGGGATTAAATAAACAAGGAATAGCTCTTGAACCTTATTATGCATATGATCTTTATTCTTCTGTTCTGAATTCAAAAGGAGAATTAGTAGCTGTTTTGATGGCAACGCGTGAAGGACATCCACATAGTCATCAAGAAATCAATAATTTAAATGGCTTATTAAATCGTGTTTCTATAGCATTTGAACGAATTTTAATGTATGAAGAAGTGGAGAGGTCAAGAAAGTTAAATCAAAATATTATTGACAATGTAAATGAGGGAATACAGCTAGTATCAGCTTCAGGAGATACCATCTTAATTAACCGAGCTTTTTGTAGCATTATGAATTATCAAGATTTATTTGAAAAGCACTGTATATTCAAAAAAGACTGGCTAATGCATTTTCAAAATCTCAGTGCACAATCAGAGGAGTTAATCGAATTCTTTGAGACAACCATTATAGAAAGTTTTACAGATACAAGAAAGTTACGTTATTCAATTGTTGAGGAAAATCAAATTTTTATTGAAGTATATGCGACATGTTTATTTGAGGGAAATGAAAAAGTTGGGACAATATTTGTTCATCGTGATATTACAAGAGAGTATGAAGTTGACCAGATGAAGTCCGAATTAGTTAGTACCGTTAGTCATGAATTACGGACACCATTATCAAGTGTACTTGGTTTTACAGAACTTCTTTTAATTAAAAATTTAAAACCAGAACGTCAAAATAAATACATTCAAACTATTCATAATGAGGCTGTCCGTTTGACCAACCTTATAAATGATTTCCTTGATTTACAACGTATGGAGTCAGGTAAACAAAATTATAATATGCAATTATTACAATTGAATGAAATTGCATTTGAGCTTGTGAATCGTTTTAGGCATGAAAGAAAGCATCATATTCATTTAATTGATAAAGCTAGAGATGTGAAGATTTATGCTGATCAGGATAGATTAATCCAAGTGTTCACAAATTTAATTGGAAATGCAATTAAGTTTTCTCCTAATGGTGGAGATATAGCTATTTTACTGGAAAACAAAAGTAACATGATTCAAGTAAGCATAAAGGATGACGGAATAGGAATCTCTAAAAAAGATGTCGCTCAATTATTCCAAAAGTTTAAGCGAATAGATAATAGCTTGAGACGCGAAATAGGTGGAACAGGCTTAGGTCTTTCGATATGTAAGGAAATAATCATAAAACATGGCGGAGAAATTTGGATAGATTCTGAGGAAGGACAAGGTACAACTGTTTATTTTACTTTGCCACTTGAAGGTCAAAAATTCATATTGGATGAAGATGAAGAATTTAATGAACAAAAAGGCTTAAATGTATTGATTGTAGAAGATGATTTAAGCTTAGCTTTACTTTTATCTGAAGAATTAAAAAGCAAAGGCTTTACAGTTATCCATCATAATGATCCGAAGAAAGCTTTTGAGGATGCACTTCATACTCCATTAATTGGAATAGTGATAGATCTTATGCTTGGAGAAGACATGAGTGGATGGGATTTGATTCAAGAGCTAAAAGCAAGGGAACAAACCAAAAATATCCCAATAGTAATCTCCTCCGCATTGGACGAAGCAAAGGAAAAGGTAGAAGAGTATAAAATTGAAAAATATTTAACTAAACCATACTCTCCTGATGAAATTTCTAAGGTGCTTGTTAGCTTCTTACTTTCTGATTCAAGTCATGGTGATGTTATTTTTCCAAGAGATCATTAAGTAACTACCATTTTTTGATGGATAAGGAATTTACTAATAAAAATAAATGTTAAACGTTCTGTAATTTCGCTTTAAATTAATTTGAATCTAACAATCAAATATAACCTTAACATTCATGCACGAGAATTGTAAGATTCGTTAAAAAAATGGTGCTTTAAAAAAGGATAACTGATCAAAATTAGGCGAAAGGATAAAGTGACCTTTCGCTTTTGAGTTTTTTCTAACTTCTTATACATAATAGAAGCGGTGCAAAACGTCAGTTAGACGATAAATTTGTGAGTACTATTACACATTCTTCAGTTTGTTGAGTGACTTTTTATCAGTCTTATTTGACAGGCTTCTTCAAAAATGAGGAATCGTACAATTTGATGAATCTAATCAAAATTGAGCTTAGACTGCCAGCTTAATTATTAGCCCCACTCCTGAAAATATCGGAGTGAAAAGCATTGAAGTAATAACTTTAATTTTAATAAAAAAACTTGCCCCCAGCAACGTCATTTAAAATAAACCTTACTATAACTACCCTACCCAAAGAAAAGAGCCAGACTAAACGATGTCTGACTCCATTCGTACATATCCTTTTAAATCATCATAAAGCTCTAAAGTAAATGAATTAGAATCAGCTTGCGGGCTTACGCCTTTTTGAACAAATACAAGGAATTCTTCTATTGCTTTTTTAGAGCCCTCTACTTCAACTTCAATCTGTTCCTGGTCATTAAGCTTACAATATCCTTTTAATCCTAGTTCAATCGCTTTTTGTTTAATGAAAAAACGGTAGCCTGTACCATATACATCACCAAAAAATTTAATCAGCGCTCGCTTGTTCACGCTAAAACCTCCTACTAGTTAAGGAGGGGAAGAGTCCCCTCTACTTAGTGCATTACACGTTCTTTTTCTAAATGAGTAATTAAATTATTAATAAAGTAGAGAACCTTCTCAGATGCCTGGTCAACTTCTTTTAAATGAATTTCGGCTTGCTGTATATGCCCAGCCTTATGAGCCTCTGCTGCTAATTTTGCTGACTCATGAACACGTATATGATAGGCATCTAGATCACGATAATCTTGTAAGTGTCCAAAACGTTCTACAGAGCGTGGAGACGTATACCATTTACCTAGACGACAATCTTTATGAGAAGATACATCACTCGGTTGTACATTTTCAAGTCCGAGGAACATATTATAAATTCGCCATTTCCATAAAATATGATCTGCCTTTGATAATTGTAATAGTGCTATAGACGATAGCTGAACATTATTTTTCGCAACGATATCATTACGGAAACGGTTAATTTCTTTTCCTAATAAGTGTATATCACTAGATGTATTATGACTATAGTCTCGAATATCATCCTGTAAATTGGATATTTCAATCATTCTTGCAGATACTTCGTCAATTGCAGCTGCCTGTTCCTGTGAGATAGCAGCCGTATTTGTGACATCCAGATTAATCCCTTCAATGGCGCTTACAATAGCGTTCAATAATGGCAACGATTCTTTCGCCTCAACAGTTGCATCTTTAATGATTTCTGTTGTTTCTGTAATGGAGTTAGATACATCATTCGAATAGCTTTTTAAATGATGGACGTTCGTGGAAACCTCACTTAGTGCTGAGACAGTGCCCTCAGCAAGCTTTCGAACTTCCTGTGCGACTACAGCAAAGCCTTTACCGTGTTCACCTGCGCGTGCTGCCTCAATAGAAGCATTTAGAGCAAGTAAATTTGTTTGATCAGCAATTTGGTTAATTAAGGTTACTACATGCTCAATATCATTTACTCGTTTTTGTAATTCTGAAAAAGACTCAACGATTGTCGTAAATGTTTCTTCAGTTTTGAAGATTTCAGATAATGCGTGCTCAATAGCATTTTTCCCTTTTACAGCATGGTCTACAGATTCCGTTGTTTTTTCAGAAATATGGGAAGACATGCGGGCAACCTCATTAATAGAAGCGGCAATTTCTTCTGTTGCAGCAGTAGAGGATTGGATTTCTTCATTTTGTTTATCTAAACTGAATACTAAGTCTTTCATGTACATAATTTTAGCGTTAACATCCATCAAAGAAGATACTTCTGCGACTACATTTTCAATAATTCGTTCTGTTAGGACTTCAACGAGTAACTCTTGATCGACATTGACAGCAGATTGGAAGGATTTCATGTATTCAAAAGCCTTATTCGGTTTCATACCAAAATTATGCAAAATATATGTAGTAATATAAAAGGCAAATTGATTAAAAACAACAATTAATTTACCAGGCTCGTACTGATTTTTTCGAAATAAATTGAAGAATTTAACTGTTTCATCCACATACTCATCATCACGGGTAGCTAAGAAAAATTGTGTTAAATATCGATTAATATTTCCTTCACTGATTGTTTGCTGAGAGGAAGGGGAGATTTCACTTAAATAATTGTTAAAAATAGCATTCATGGATGGAGTGATATCTTTTAATTTATTGTAAAGAGCCTTTAAATTTTCCTCATCATGAGAATTAAAGTGGTTAAATGCTAGCGTTTGGTGGAAACGGCCAGTTGCATTTAAATTGGTACCACGCTTTAATAATTCTTCGAGTTCTGCCTTCGGTCGAATACTTGAAAACATAAAAAAAATACCTCCCAAAAAGTATGAATAATAAGGTAATAATAGCATATTTCAGGGTGTTTTAATAGACATTTCAGGTGTGTTTGCTAAAATGAGAATATCTTATGACAGCAGGGAATGGGCAAATATGTATACAATACTTTACATGAAAGCTGATTATGAGCCTTGGTGGAAATTTGAAGGCTGGGAAGCTTTTATTCAAACGAATGAAAGATTTGCAACAGAAGAGCAATTTAAATTGGCATTGGCGCAAAAATTAGAGTACTTTCGATTAACATACGACAATGAGGCGACAAAAGAAGAGAAATATTGGGCTTTTTGGTCAGAGGATGAGAGCTTTTATTGTGAAGCATGTGATGACGATGCACAAGTTTATCATGGTATTATAGCTTTAAAATCAGAAGAATTGAAATAAAATTTAGAAATTAAATAAAAAAACAATTTTCTTTATTTGACAAAATTATGAATGATGGTTATACTTAAGTTAACAATTTAATTGCTTCACCGGAAACATGAATTCACATATTACAAAAAGTGATCGCGTTAGTTCGGTACTCTTTGTAATATGTGAATTTTTTCATTCGCTGAAGAAATTACATATTGTTCACTTTTATTTTTTGGAGGTTTTCTTAAATGAAACAAGGTACAGTAAAATGGTTTAACTCAGAAAAAGGTTTTGGATTCATCGAAGTTGAAGGTGAAAACGACGTATTCGTACACTTCTCAGCTATCCAAGGCGAAGGTTTCAAAACTCTTGACGAAGGTCAAAAAGTAGAGTTCGAAGTTGTAGATGGCAACCGCGGACCACAAGCTGCTAACGTAACTAAACTTTAATTCTCAATAATTAAAATTACTTTCGTTAAACTTAAGGCATCCTATTTCAATAGGATGCCTTTTTTTGCATACTGTCTAAGATTAATGGTTTTTAAAATATGATAATAAATATATTATGTAAACTAAAACCCGCCTTCTCTCCAAAAAAAGAGTATAAGCAGGAGCAAAGGGTCTTAATTATTGATAATACGATGTAATTCTTGAACAGGTACAAATAAACCTACACGACCATATGGCTCTTTTTTCATCGTGGCAAAGACAATTCCGATTACCTCACCATCATTATTTAACACAGGACTTCCACTGTTTCCTCGATAGACAGGTGCCTTCATCATCATAACAGGCTTTTGCCAATCCTCAAGATATGTTGATTCAAGTAGAGTGCCTTCATTAGCAATGCCCGTAAAGGCTAATGGATTGCCAATAAAATAGACATGTTCATTTTGACTATAGCTAGGATCTTCAGCAAGTGGAAGAGAAGGTAGTTCATCACCAGTTACTTGCAATAATGCTATATCAACATCAGGGTAACTTTGCACTAACTTTGCTTGCATAATGCCCTCCTCAGGAAAAATAACCGAAAGAGTATGAGCGTCTTCTACAACGTGGGCATTGGTGACGATAAGACCGTCTGGTGAAATGGAGAAACCTGTACCTTTACTAGTGCCTGTAGATACCTCCACCACTGATTTTTTATAGGTTTTTATATCGTCCTGCGCGGATAGCCTAGTAGATACCTTCAAAAATTCAATAGCTGGGATGGAGTAAATTTGAAAGATCACAGCAAATGTATTAATAAATAACACAAGTGCCATACTCCAGACAATCCATTTGATAATCGGTTTTTGTTTTTTAGGCTTTTTTCCTTGCTGGTGTTCTTCTTGTTCTTGTGCTAACACCTTTTGCTGTTCAGCAAGGACAAGCTCAATCAATTCTTCTTCCGTTAGTTCTTCCTCAGTTGACCTATGTATATCATGCATTCTTACTACCCCCTTACCCAAATTAAAAGGCGCCACAGCAGGACGCCTGTAAAGTAAATGTTAATTGATTTTCTGCAAGGTCGACGTAATAATAAACGGTTCCTCGTTATGTGTCACCATCGTGTCTTCTATACGGATTAGGCCAATGTTTTTCGCAAAATATTTTGTAGTCGTTAGCGTATCTATTGTACATGTTAGCTGAATAACATCACGATAGTCAGTGGTGCCAATCTTGATTGAAGCGGTCGTTGATTGGATTGTCCAGCCATTAAAGCGATGACCGACTGTTAAGGGCTTCTGTAAGATGGTTTCCATCACTGGCAATGAGGCTACTTCTTGTGAGGAAGGTAGTTTGGGATTACCATCTATCACTTCCTTATAGACAAGCTCAATGGCCATATCTGTAATTCGATAAATCTTTAAAAATCTGACACCACCATTATCTTCTACTTGAGCAATATGCTGGGTATCGATATAGGTTGTTTCGAGTGTGAAACTAGCAAATTCATTACCTTCTCCCTGAAAGTAAGCTGTTGAGCCATCTGGCGGAAAATAGGATGCAAGTGCAGCTTGTTCAGGTGTTAGTTGTTCAACTCCAGATGTATTGTTCAACGTTTCAGTATTGCTTACGTCACTACAGCCAATGAGTAATAGTGCAAGTGAAAGTATAAGTACTTGTTGTCTCATAGGCAAACTCCTTCAGCTATTTTTTCTTTCATTATACGTGAAGTTTAACAGGCATACGAATGTTATGAATACCAGCTTTCTAAAAAACTAATCTGTTTTTGGGATGTATCAACACGTATACGTAAACCAATAGGCATGGCATGAAGGGGGTGCGTGTGGCAGCAATCAACTTCTGCAATAATAGGAATATCGTTACCATCAAGTATCTCTAGCAAGACATCATAAGGCTTTCTCCCAGTTCCTAAATCGTCATATTGTTCATGTTTGCCTAAAATTATTGCAGCTACTTTGTCAAAAATGCCATGTAATTTAAGCATGGTAAAGTTTTTCTCGACAACTGCAATGGTTTTGGATGTATCCTCAAGCAATAAAATATCTCCTTCTTTTACTTGTGGAAAAAAGGGGGTTCCAATAAAACCGTACATCGTATTGATATTTCCACCTATTAGTCGTCCCTCAGCAATACCAGCCTGCACTGTAATCCAAGAATTGGGATGCTGTGTTTTTTCAGATGTTTTTTCTAACCAATTTAATCGGTCATCTGTCCAAATGGGTGGCATTGGCATACTGTAGGGAATGGATAGGGAGTGCATAAATATATCTTTAAAATATTGTTCCGTATATTGCACAAATGGTGGGAACTCACCAAAAGTTGAAGCAACAGAGGGACCATAAAAAACTGGGATTTCCGTCTTTGCATACATGCCAAGTAATATAGCGGTCACATCAGATAAACCAACAAGTATTTTTGGTTTTTGCTGGAATGCCTGATAATCTAAATAAGGCAACATACTATTAGCATTTGTACCGCCCATTGTCGGTAAAATCATTTTGATTTGAGGATCATGGAGTAGGGCATTAAATTCTTGAGCTCGTTCTTTGGGTGTACCAGAGCGATAAAAATCATTTTTACCTGTTAAAGCACCCTCACGAATAATTAAGCCAAGTGATTCCAGACGCTTCTTTCCACGTTCATAGCGAGCTTTTGCAGTTATAGTAGCTGGTTTAGAAGGCGAGTATATACCGATCATATCGCCTTTTTTTAAAGGGGAAAACATAAAATACCTCTTTCTTTTTGTTGTCAGTCAAATGCTATTATACATGATTTTACAATTTGATGTGCAACTACTTTTACATCGCGATAGGTAACTTAAATAATATTATTATGTAAACTTGATTTGAAACTTGTAAGAGTGAATAGAATTTAATATGATAGAATGGAAATGATCAAAAATGGGGGCGCTTATATGTATCGACAAGTAGATGATTTTTTACAAGAGTGGTCAGCAGCATCACAAGGTACGCTTCAAGTATTAAAGGCTGTATCAGATGAAAAGCTAGAACAAAACATCGTAGAAGGCCACAGTACATTAGGGTGGCTAGGCTGGCATTTAGTTGGTGCAGCAGGTTATTTTAGTTATTTAGCAGGTTTAAAGGTGCTAATGATTCGACAAGAAGACCCGATTCCGTCTTCAGCTGCTGAGATTGCTGCGACTTATGAAAAGATTGCTAGTAGTATACAAGAGGAAGTAGCAAAGCTATCCAATGAAGATTTGCTAGAGGAAGTGAATGGTTTTACTAAACCTATGCCTAGAGGTGCATTATTACGCGTACTGATTGATCATCAAACACACCATCGTGGACAAATGACTGTACTGCTGCGTCAAGCAGGTCTACCAGTTCCAGGTGTGATGGGACCTACTAAGGAAATGCAATAAAATATAAGGCAGCAGTCAGACATATTCTGATCTGCTGCTTTTTTTATTTGACACTTACCTACTAGTAAGTTAGTATATAGCCATGACAAATCGTAAATTACAAATTATCGAATTAGCCTTGAAAAAAATTCAAGAAAAAGGATTTTCAGCTTTTAGTTATGATGATCTAGCCAAAGAATTAGGTGTTACAAAAGCAAGTATTCATTACCATTTTGAAAAGAAAGGAGACTTAGGGATTGCTGTTTGCGAAAGGATACAAAATGGACTTAAGGGGGCGTACACAATTATTAAAGAAGCCACTATAGAGGTTGAAGAAAAGCCTTTCGCCTTTATTCTACAACGGGTCAAATTTTTAGAGCAGGACAGTGTTTGTCCGATTTCTGCATTACAGGCAGACTATAATGATTTACCATTGCAAATGCAGGGAAAAATTCAACAGCTTAGTCAAATGGAAATCGATTGCTTTGTGGATTTACTGAAAGATGCAAAGCAAGAGGGCTCCTTAAAAACGACTGAAGATTTGGAGGCGCTGGCAATAATGCTCATCTCAAGTACGAAGGGAGCACTACAATATAAGCGCGTATTAGGAGAAAGCTTCTTTACTAAAATGCTTGACCAATTAAAAGGACTTTTACAATAATTTATGAAAACAGTTGAAGGAGAGTCATTCATGGTTCGAAGAGTAGTGATAACGGGATATGGTGTTGTATCACCATTAGGTAATTCAGTATCAGCTTTATGGACAAATATTACAGAAGGAAACTCAGGAATTAAGAAAATACAATCAGAGGAATTTTCTACCATCCCTACCCAAATTGCAGGCAATATCAATAATTTTGATGCAGCTCAGTATATGGATAAAAAAGAAATTAGTAAATATGATATTTTTGTTCAATATGCACTAGCTGCTACACAGCAAGCTTTGGAGCAAGCAAATTTAGATATGGAGAGTATTGATAAAACTCGTTTAGGTGTTTATATAGGCTCAGGTATTGGGGGCATCGATACCATTTTAGCAAATCATCAAAACATGTTGGATAATGGTCCACGTAAAGTTTCCCCCTTTATGGTACCAATGATGATTAGCAATATGGCTGCAGGTATTGTAGCGATTAAAACGGGCTTTAAAGGTCCAAGCTTTTCACCGGTTTCAGCCTGTGCAACGGGGAATCAAGCAATTGGGGAGGCTTTCTTAAATATTAGACATGGTTATGTAGACGGGATTTTGGCAGGAGGAGCAGAGGCGCCAATTAATCCACTTAGCTTTGCTGGGTTCTCTCGTATGAAAGCCATGTCAACAAGGAATGATGAACCAGCAAAGGCAAGTCGTCCATTTGATAGCCAACGTGATGGTTTTGTGATGTCAGAAGGAGCAGGTATAGTGTTTCTTGAAGAATATGAACATGCGAAAAAAAGAGGCGCAACAATTCTTGGTGAAATTGTAGGCTATGGCGCAACAACAGATGCTTATCATATTACGTCCCCTGATTTTACAGGAGCAGCAAATGCGATGAATTTAGCCTTAAAAATGGCTGATATTGATTTGACAGCTGTTGATTACATTAATGCGCATGGCACTAGTACACCAGAGGGGGATAAATCTGAAACAAGAGCTATAAAAAGCGTTTTTGGTGAACATGCCTATCAATTAAAGGTGAGCTCTACAAAATCAATGACAGGTCACCTCTTTGGAGCAGCTGGTGGGATAGAAGCTATTATTACGTTAAAAAGTATAATGGATAGTATTGTACCGCCAACAATCAATTATGAAGTACCAGATCCAGAATGTGATTTAAATTATGTACCAAACAAGGCGATACATCAACCAGTCAATATTGCCTTGTCCAATGGCTTCGGCTTTGGCGGTCATAATGCCGTATTGGCTTTTAAAAAGTTTGAGGAATAGTCGATTGAAACGATAGATTGTATATGTAAAGGATGGTATGAACTTGGATGTTCATACCATCTTTTTGTGTAACTCATCAATAAGTTTTTCTTATGGCATTACAGTGAAAATTCATATTTATGCTTATATTCATTGTGTGTTAAATTTAGGTGTAGAAGGAGAGATGGATGATGAGAATTTTTGATGCACATTTTCATATTATTGATTTTGAATTTCCGATAATTGAAAACCAAGGATACACACCACCAAGCTATATTGTTGACGATTACCAAAATGAAACTTCCGATTTCAACGTCTTAGGTGGGGCGATTGTATCAGGATCGTTTCAAGGCTTTGACCAGGAATACTTGTTGAAAGCATTGAAACAAATGGGATCAGCTTTTTGCGGCGTTACTCAATTGCCTTTTACAGTGACTGATGATGAAATTATTCATTTACATAACAACGGGGTACGAGCATTACGGTTTAATATTAAACGAGGAGGTTCAGAAGATCTATCGAAGCTAGATATCTTTGCAAGAAGAGTTTATGATTTAGTGGGCTGGCATAGTGAACTTTATATGGATGCAAAAGAATTACCAGAGATTGCATCGACTGTTGATAAGTTACCAGCGATTTCTATTGATCATTTAGGATTATCTGAAGAAGGATTACCACATTTATTAAGACTAGTTGAAAAAGGAGTACATGTAAAAGCGACTGGCTTTGGTCGTGTAGAACTGGATGTAAAGAATGCTTTAAAATCGATTTATGAAGTAAATCCAGATGCGCTGATGTTTGGAACAGATTTACCGTCTACCAGAGCAAAGCGACCTTTTGAACATGCCGATATTGAAACCATTCAACAACTCTTCGATGAACAGGCGGCTGATAAAATTCTCTATAAGAATGCTCTTCAATGGTATTTTAAATAAACAAGAAAATCCTCTACCAAAGCTTATGGTAGAGGATTTTTGGTAGTAATTAACTTAAGCCTTGGCTATCTTTCCACTCTAAGAATTCATCATATGTTAATTGCTTATCTAAAATCGAGCCGTCTTCACGGATTTCGATGACACGGTTCGCAATTGTTTGGATAAATTGATGGTCATGTGATGTGAAGAGCATCGCACCTTTAAAGCGCATAAGTCCTTCATTTAGTGCCTGAATCGATTCAAGATCAAGATGGTTCGTTGGTTCATCTAGTAAAATAACGTTTGCTGTCGCAAGCATCATTTTTGATAGCATACAACGTACTTTTTCTCCCCCTGATAGTACAGAGGGGGATTTTTTCACTTCCTCACCAGAGAATAGCATACGACCTAGGAAACCACGTAGGAAGCTTTCTGTTTCATCATCTGGTGAATATTGACGTAGCCATTCTACTAATGATTTCTCAGAGCCTTCAAAATATTTATCATGATCGTTTTCGAAGTAACTTTGAGATGTTGTGACACCCCATTTAAATGTGCCAGAATCCGCTTCCTTTTCTTCCATTAAGATGTCAAGAAGTGCTGTTTTTGCCATTGGGCTACCAAGTAAAACAATTTTATCTTCTTTATTCATAGAGAAGCGAATGTCTTTAAATAAATTTTCGCCTTCTTGACTTGCTGTAAGTCCATCTACTGTTAAGACATCGTTACCGATTTCACGGCCGATTTGGAAGTTAATGAATGGGTATTTACGGCTTGACGGTTTAATATCATCCAGCTCAATTTTATCCAACATTTTTTTACGAGATGTCGCTTGCTTCGATTTAGAAGCATTCGCAGAGAAGCGTGCGATAAACGCTTGTAATTCTTTAATCTTTTCTTCTTTTTTAGAATTTTGGTCTTGCGCCATTTTTTGCGCTAATTGAGAAGATTCATACCAGAAATCATAGTTCCCAACATACAATTGGATTTTAGAGAAGTCTAAATCCGCAATATGTGTACATACTTTGTTTAAGAAATGACGGTCATGGGATACAACAATGACTGTATTTTCAAAGTTAATTAAGAATTCTTCTAACCATTGAATAGCTTTTAAGTCAAGGTGGTTGGTAGGCTCATCGAGTAATAGAACATCTGGCTGACCAAATAGTGCTTGTGCAAGTAATACTTTGACTTTGTCAGAGCCTTCAAGATCGCCCATTAGCATATAGTGAAGATCATCTGAGATGCCTAAACCGTTTAATAATGTTGCTGCCTCTGAGTCAGCCTCCCAACCGTTTAGCTCTGCAAATTCACCTTCTAGCTCAGCTGCACGCATGCCATCCTCATCACTGAAATCTTCCTTTGCATAAATTGCATCTTTTTCAGTTTTTACATCGTATAGACGTTTGTTACCCATAATGACAGTATCGAGAACTGTGTGCTCATCATATTCAAAATGGTTTTGTTTAAGGACTGATAAACGTTCGTCCTTACCCATTGATACATGACCTTCCTGTGCTTCAATCTCACCAGAAAGAATTTTTAAAAATGTCGATTTACCAGCACCATTTGCCCCGATTAAACCGTAGCAATTCCCCGGTGTGAATTTTATATTTACGTCTTCAAATAGTTTACGATCGCCATAGCGAAGACCTACATTACTTACTTGAATCATGCAAGTTCCTCCTTTTTTCACAATGGCTCTAGTATAGCATGAAATATGTTCCATAGTCTATAAACATTATTAAATCAAGGTTTAGCAGCCCCAATAAATGGACCAGCTCCCTATGATGTTGTTGAATACTTACTTATCTCAAATATATGAATTTCGTCGATAGATACTTAGTGTGAAGCCGATAGCAACACTGCCTATCAACATTGGGAATACACCATGGCTTATGAATGGGATTGGCATTGACATAATTGGTACAAGTCCGAACAGCATTAGAATATGATAAATAATTTGCGTTGTTATATAGGCAGCCCCACCTACGATTAATAATCGCCCGTATTCGTTCTGAATGAAGGAAAGTATTCGGACTATACGGTAAATAATGAAGGCGAAAAGGCATATAATGACTATTCCAGCAACAATCCCGTACGTTTGTAAAATCGTCAGTAATACAAAATCAGTATGGGCCCCGCCAGCAAATGGTTGACTGCTAGTGCCAAACCATGTGAGCTTTTTTATCATATTAGAAATATAAATGACAGTAGAAGCATCCTCTAATCCTGGTGTATAAATAGTCTGCATTTGTGTAAGTTGATATGGCTTCAATGGTGCAATCAACAAGTACCCGATTACGCATATAAACAGAAAACTGAAAGCAACAGTACATGCTAACTTTTGTCTGCGAGAAAAGTTGCTTGCATAAAATAATGAGGCAACAATCGCAGTATATGTAAAGAATAGTGAAATGTCCGGCAAAAGGATGTAAAAGTACACACCGATAGAATAAAGAATAAGCAGCCACCAAAATGATTTTTTTGCTTTAGCAAAAAGCCCTGCAAACGCAATTAAAAAGAGAGGCAATGTCATCCAACCTTTAAGCTCAAGTGGCCCAATTTTAAAAAAGATGATACCATTCATCACTTGATTACCATTTAAGATAATGAGAAATAACACACATGTCAGTACATATAAATATATAGAATAGCGCTCTAGCTTGCGAAAATCGAGTCGCATTAAGACAATAGTGGTAACAATGCCACCACTAACAATCACGATATTGCGGATAATAGAATCCCTTAGCAAGAATTCAGCCGGCAGAAGTGGTAAGAAGCTACAAAATGCCGCTATCAGAAATGAAATAATGAGCAGCCAATCGATTTTTGGCTGATGAATCTGATTTAGCGATATACCAAGCTTTGTAGCATTACCCATTTCACGCACAGCTTGTTGTTCTGCATCAATATCGCTATATCCCTTTTCCAGCCAGGCATGCTTCGACTTCTCTAAATGATAGGTCAGCTCCTTTTCAACTACATCATGTGCCTCCTTGTTACGAATAAGTCTCTTTGTATGTTGAATATATTGCTTAATCGTTTGCATAACGTGCCTCCTTCAATAATTGCTGAATGCAAGGGCGCTCATGCATTTCTTTGTTGAACTTTGTCAGTAGCTTAATACCTTTATGTGAAAGAACGTATCGTTTTTCATCTTTGTGCCATTCACTAACAATGAGTTGCTGCTGTTCAAGGCGATGTAGCATAGCATAAATCATTCCTTCGTTAAAATGAACTGCTGCTTTGTTTTTTGTATAAAGAAGTTGTGTAAGCTCATATCCTGAACGCATCGTTTGCAGCATCGGTAACAGCACCTGATCCGAAAATTCCTCTTGAACACCTTTACGTACAACTTCTCGATGCTTCTCTGTAAACTGCACTTTTTGAAACTGACTTTTCATAGCTTGTTTAAAACGTGATTCCGTCAAATGGATTCCCTCCTAATGTTTTTTGTAACAAAGAACGCGCCTTACGAAGTCTCGTTTTGACTGTATTTTTATTTAATGATAGAAGGTAGGCAATCTCCTGTACCGAGTATTCCTCAAAATAATAAAAGTAAATAAGCTCACGATATTTGACAGGAAGTGCCATCACTAAGTCAAATAATGCTTCAGCTTCACTATTTTTTACGACTTGCTCAAGCAAATCACTCGTTTCTAATGTTTGTGCTAGGACATTTGTTTCGGTGACATCAACATTTTTCTTGTACCAGCTCTTTAGATAGTCTTTTGAATGATTAATTGCAATACGCCACAACCATGTCTTCAAACTAGCATTTCCCTGATAAGTGGATAATGCCTTATAGCATTTGATAAAAATTTCTTGTGTTAAATCCTCAGCAAGTGCGACATCATGTACATATGTATAAACAAGCTGTAGAACCTCTTGACCATAATCCGTCATTAGTTCCTCTATCAGCTGATTTCGTGATAATTCACTGACAGCTATCACTTCCTCCATCTCTACATCTCCTTCCTATTCATGTATTAGACGAGTATCACTTAGCACTGGTTTTATTTTTTCTATAAAATTCTTTGATGTGTGGCTAATGTAATCCTGCCAAGTATTCTAGTATGTTCTTAAACCAAAAGTTGACTTTCATTAGAAGTTACTGTAAAATATTCTGAAATTACAGTTAAATTCAATGAAAAAGAGAGTAGTTTATGGATAACTGGAAAGCGAATTGGGGGTAGTGTAAGCCTAATGCAGGAGCCATAAATGAAACGCACTTTGGAGAAGGTTCTCGAAAAAGAAGTAGAGAATATCGGGGAGTCACCTCGTTAACAATTGAAAGTGGTCATTTGAAAATGGCAACTAGAGTGGTACCACGGGATAACTATGCTCTCGTCTCTATCTATTAGAGACGGGAGCTTTTTTATTTTTTTAGAGGAGGAAGATGAAAAATGAACATGAAGGAACAAATAGCCAAAAGCATTGCTGTTGCATTAAAGGATCAGCTCACAGATAAAGAAATTCAACATTTATTAGAAAAACCCAAAAAATTGGAGTTAGGGGATATAGCTTTTCCGTGTTTTACTCTTGCTAAAGAATTTAGAAAATCACCTCACAGTATCGCTGATGAGATAAAAAACAATTTGACATGTGAAATCATAAAGGATGTTCAAGCAATAGGAGGATACGTTAATATATTTTTTAATCAGTCAATCGTTACAAAACAGGTGCTTACTAAAATATTAATAGAACAACATTTATATGGAAGTCAGCAGGAATCAAAAGGGAATATTGTCATTGATTTTTCTTCTCCTAACATCGCGAAGCCATTTTCTATGGGGCATTTACGTTCTACTGTAATTGGCAACGCATTAGCTAATATTGCCGAAAAAAATGGCTATCAAGCAATTCGCATCAATCATTTAGGAGACTGGGGAACTCAGTTTGGTAAGTTAATTGTTGGCTATAGACGATGGGGCAATCAACAGGCGATTGCGAATGCGCCGATTGAAGAATTATTAAAAATTTATGTGAAATTTCATGAAGAAGCTGAACAGGATGAAACCCTTAATGAAGAGGCACGTAATGCATTTAAAGCATTGGAGGATGGGAATGAAGAGGCATTAGCTCTATGGCAATGGTTTAGAGATGCATCTTTAAAGGAATTCAATACCATCTATCAACTTCTTGGAATTCGCTTTGATTCATACAATGGGGAAGCCTTCTACAATGACAAAATGGCAACAGTTGTCAAGGAATTAGAAGAAAAAGAACTACTTATAAAATCTGATGGGGCATTTGTTGTGGAAGTTGAACAGATGCCGCCTTGTTTAATTACTAAAACAGACGGTGCGACACTATACGCAACTCGTGATTTGGCAGCTGCTTTCTATCGTAAACAGCACTATGACCCTAAAAAAATATTTTATGTGGTTGGCAATGAACAGTCCCTACATTTTAATCAGCTATTTAGGGTTATAGAGAAAATGGGGTATGGATGGGCAAAAGATTTACAGCATGTGCCTTTTGGGATGATTCTAAAGGAAGGTAAAAAAATGTCAACTCGTAAAGGTAAAATTGTTTTATTAGGTGAGGTACTGAAAGAAGCAATTACTACAGCAAAATGCAATATTGAGGAAAAAAATCCAAAGCTCGAGCAGAAAGATATTGTTGCCCATCAAGTTGGTGTAGGAGCGGTTATATTTAATGATTTAAAAAATGATCGTCTACATGATATAGAGTTTTCTCTTGAGCAAATGATGAATTTCGAAGGGGAAACAGGTCCATATATTCAATACACTTATGCACGTATATCATCCCTCTTGGAAAAAGTAAATGAACCTGGCAATGAAGTATCTTTTGAAAAATTAGGTGAGCAAGCATGGCCAGTTATTTTACTACTAGAACAGTTTCCGAAAGTAATTACCAATGCTTTTGAGCAGGCAGATCCGTCACAAATTGCTAGATATGCCTTACACTTAGCTCGTTTATTTAATAAATACTATGCTCAAAATAAAATATTAGTTGAAGATGGTATTAGAGGCTCACGATTAGCTTTCTGTCAATGTGTCAGTATCATTTTAAAAGAATCATTAGCATTATTGGGTATTGCAGCACCAAAGAATATGTAAACGAAGCACACATCTACTACACTGTGGTAGATGTGTATTTAAATTGACCAGTACTGGAAAAAATGATAAAAGGGAATAGAAAGAAATCAGAGGTCTGACAATAATGGTAGATTTTACAGACTAGAGAGAAGGTTTAATAAATATGATAAAAAAGCAATGGACGCTTTCATCGGTGCTTATAGTTGTATGTATTTTTTTCATTGCCCTCAATATGCGTCCAGCAGTAACCGCAATTGGACCACTCTATAATATTCTATTGGAGTCATTACATATATCTAATACAAAAATGAGCTTTTTAACATCAATACCAGTATTTTGTATGGGACTCTTTGCACCCTTTGCTGTACCATTACAAAAAAAATTTGGCACAAAAACAGCTATTACGCTCTTAATTCTCCTTCTTGCTCTAGCAAATGGATTGCGTTTTTTAAAAGAAAGTTATGGTTTACTTGTGATCACAAGCTTTCTTGCAGGATTTGCGATTGCGCTTATTGGTCCAATGCTAAATGCCTACATCAAGAAGAAATTTCCGAATCGTTTCACTACAGTTGTCGGAATTTATTCATTTGGAATAGGAACAGGCGCAACACTGAGCGCAGCACTAACCGTAATGTTTTATAGCCATTTTTATGGGAGTTGGACGATAGCTCTAGGCAGTTGGTCAATTCTAGCGCTCAGCACCCTGATGATGTGGTATCTGTTGATCCAAAAAGAGGGGCAGGAGCTATCAAGAAAAGATGAAAAGTCTGAACAGTTGACACGAAATCCGTGGAAAAGCATCCAGGCTTGGACAATGTTAATTTATTTTGGCTTACAAACATCACTATTTTTTTCAATGATGTCCTGGTTAGTACCAATATTGCAGGATAAGGGCTATTCACTTGGTGCAGCAAGCACGATTTTAACATGTATGTCTTTCATACAAATGATTGGTAATATTGTTGTTCCGATACTGATGGAAAAATGGACGAGCCGGATAGCTTGGCTTTTTGCTTTAGGCATTTTAGGCATCTTTGGATTTGCATTATTATGGGTGGGCTCAGGTACGTTGCTATTATTTGCAGTGTTTATCATTGGAATCGTCTTAAGCGGTTTATTTCCAATCGGGTTATTATTGCCATTGGACGAGGCAAGAACGACTGAGGAGGCGAATAGTTGGTCGTCTATGGTGTTGTCTGGCGGATTTATAATAAGCGCTATCATTCCAATTGTAATAGGCTATTGCTATGATATCACTGGAAATCACACAGTGACTTTTACTATTTTCATGACCATAATGCTTGGTATTATGGCAACAACTTATAGTTTAAAGAAAAATTCTCTCTAATGGCATGTTAATTACTCAAGCATGTCTTTTTTTAAAAATTATTTTTGCCACAAATTATAAGTCAAATTTCATAACAAAGATATAAAAGAAATAATTTTTATAGGTAAAATGAATTGATTAAAAGAAGCAAATAATATTTTTATAATATAACTCAATTTATAATAATATTATGTAAACTTGAAACGTATATAAACCTTGTTTATGATAGAAAAGAAAGAAGCTGAAAGAAAGTATTGGTGAAGCTATGCAGAAGAAGATGCTCATTTTGGGAGCAACAGCTATGCTATTAACAGGCTGTGGTAATCAAACAGTGGCAGAACTGTTTCAGACAAAAAAATCAGAGACAAAATCAGAAAAAGTAGTAATAAAACAGGAAGAGAAAATTGTGCCAGAGGTAAAAGTTGTTGGTGAAAACGGTATTGGTGCAGGGCTTATTGTCAGTCAGGATAAGGATAAGCTTTATATAGTCACAAATGGTGCACTCGTAGCCTCTAAGCCGGTTGCACTCATTGAATTTGCGAATAATAAGCTTGTGGAAGCGACTGTACATTATATGTCTACAGCACATAATATCGCCATCTTACAAGTATCCTATAAAACATCAGTAAAGGTACCGACGATATATAAGGGAGATTTAAATCAGCTTTCGGTTTATGTCGATGGTTTGCCACACACCATTCATAAGTACAGTGATAAAGTTGCTGCTTATTATATAGATGTAGACCAATCATTACCATTAGGAAGCCCTGTACTGGAGGCAGAGAATGGTGAGTTTGTAGGTATCTACTTTAATCGTCAGCAAAACGATGTTTCACAGCCATACATATTGCCATTTAAAGACATAGCTCAGCTAGTTGATGAATGGATTGAAGAGGGAATGAGAGTTAGTGATCGACTTTCTCAATCCAAAAATTTGTACCCCTATATAGAGCAGGGGGATCAAGCAACTGTAAAGCAGGCTATAGAAAAGTACGGGAAAAATATTTTTTCATATAATGAAGATGAAATTAAGCAATTTTTAGATGTATTCCATAAGCATTTAAAAGCTGCTGTCGATATTCAGGACGCTAGTGTAATGGAATCTATAGTTGGAGCAGATGATTTACAGGAAACTTTGAAAAATATGGTATCTTACTATGCCTCTAAGCAGGCAAAAATTAATTTTTCCAAGACTACTATAAAAAACATTGAAGTGGTAGAGCAGCGTATGGTTGTGCGTGCAATAACAGAATATTTACTAACGAATTCTGCGGGGCAGGAGGCACTTGCTAACTCGAAGATGCTTTATGAAATTAAAAAAAATGAACAAGGCGAGTATAAGCTTATTCGTCTAACTACTGAGGAGTGAAAAGTTGGATGGAGCAAGCAAGACAAATGCTACAACATCATTTTGGCTATGATTCATTCCGTAATGGACAGGCACAAATTATTCAGCAGACATTACAAGGAAAATCAAGTCTTTGTGTGATGCCAACTGGTGGCGGAAAATCAATTTGCTATCAAATTCCGGCTCTTATGCTGGAGGGCTTAACTGTCGTAATTTCCCCTCTTATTTCTCTTATGCAAGATCAGGTGGAGGCATTACGTGCAGCAAATATCCCAGCAGCTTATATTAACAGTACCTTATCCGTACAGGAAGTGGATGAAACAATGCAGCTTGCAAGTGCGGGTTATTTAAAGCTGCTTTATATAGCACCAGAGAGATTGGAAAGTGCTGCGTTTTTACAGGCACTATCCTATTTGTCAGTACCTCTGCTAGCTGTAGATGAGGCCCATTGTATTTCTCAATGGGGGCATGATTTTAGACCAAGCTATCGAGCTATTCAAAAATTATTTACATTGTGGCCACAAAAGCCAACAGTCTTAGCACTTACAGCAACAGCAACGCCAGCGGTATGTGAGGATATAAGACAGTTATTAGAGATTGACGAGCAATCAGCGGTCATTACAGGCTTTGCGCGCGATAACCTAGCTTTGTCAGTATTAATTGGTGAAAATAAAGAACGTTATATTAAAAATTACCTCACTAAGAACAAGCAGGAAGCGGGCATTATTTATGCTGCAACTCGTAAGGCTGTGGATGCAATATATGATGTCTTAAGTCGTTCTGGCGAATCTGTCGCCAAGTACCATGCAGGGCTGGCAGAAGAGCTGCGTATGTCAGAGCAAGAGCGCTTTTTAAAAGATGAGGCGCGTATTATGGTGGCGACCAATGCATTTGGCATGGGTATAGATAAGAGCAATGTACGTTTCGTTATTCACTATCAAATGCCCCGCAATATGGAGAGCTATTACCAGGAAGCAGGGCGAGCAGGACGCGATGGTTTACCAAGTGCCTGCATTTTACTATATGCATCAGGGGATGTCCAAACACAGCGTTTCTTAATTGAACAAACACAGGATGAATCTCGAATTACCCAAGAACTAGTAAAGCTACAAACGATGGTGGATTATTGTCATACAGAGGGATGCTTACAAAATGCAATTCTCATGTATTTTGGTGAGAAGGCAGGAGAATCTTGTGGTCGTTGTGGTAATTGTAATGATGGGCGAGAGGTCAAGGATGTAACGGTAGATGCGCAAAAAGTGCTTGCCTGCGTCGTACGGATGGGACAAAAATTTGGTAAGACAATGGTGGCCCAAGTGCTAATTGGTTCTAAAAATCAAAAGATGACGGAATTTGGCTTTGCACGTTTATCTACTTATGGCATTTTAAAAGGGCAATACTCTTCAAAAGATGTCTCCAGTTTTATTGAATTTTTAATTGCGGAAGGATTACTAGCTGTAAAGCACGGTACGTATCCAACCATCTATGTATCAGAGGAAGGCAAAGCGGTTTTACTGGGTAATCGCAAGGTGATGCGAAAAGAAGCTGTCATTGTACGTAAACTGGCAGACAATGATCCACTATTCGAGCATTTAAGAGTATTGCGAAAAGAGATTGCAGATGAAGAACAGGTACCACCATTTGTGGTGTTCTCTGATAAAACATTACGTGAATTATGTGAGCAAAAACCAATGGAGCTTGAAGGCTTACGACATGTTAGTGGGATTGGTGAAGTAAAGTTCGAAAAATATGGCAAACGATTCTTCGAGGCACTCCAATCATTTTTGAAAACAGCTTCTGATCGTTAATTATATGGAGAGGCTAGGACAAAGCTGGTCAAAACCTAAAAGCGCGAGAAATCAATTTAGAAACGTTGATTTTTCGCGCTTTTCTAACTTTAATTTTTGTCCGAAACTAGACTATATTACTTTTTCCAATGCTCTGTAATAAACTGATCTCTACCCGAAATCGCTCGGTCCTTCTGATAATGCTCAGGCTCTTTTTTATAATAATCCTGATGATAATCTTCTGCAGGATAAAAGTGTTGAGTATCACGAATTGTGGTTACAATAGGCTTATCAAAGCGTCCACTTTTTGCTAATTTCTCTTTGGATGCTTCGGCAATGCGTTTTTGTTCTTCTGAATAGGTAAAAATTGCCGTTGTATAGGATTCACCGCGGTCATGAAATTGACCGTAAGCATCTGTTGGATCAATTTGCATCCAGTAGATATCTAGTAGCTGCTCATAGCTAAAGATGCCAGGGTCAAATTCAATTTCTACAACTTCTAAATGACCAGAATTGCCTTTTTTAACATCCTCATAAGTTGGATTTTCTAAATGGCCACCCATATAACCTGAAGTAACTTTATGTATGCCATCCCATTCTATAAATGGCTTGACCATACACCAAAAACAACCACCCGCAAATGCAGCTTTTTCTATCATAGTTTATCATCCTTTCTAACGTGAAAATATTATAGCATTATTTTGCTCTCGACTGACACTTTAGGTGTAAAATAACGATTAGATGGATAATTGTAGCATGCATAATATTTTGATGAAACTTTCCTTATGGTGAATCGTTACATTAACTATATTACAATAGAGGAGTTATGAAGTATGGAAGAGCAAGAGTATTCAAGACGCTCACAACGTCCCAAAAAACGTCGATTGCGTAAAGGTAGAGCATTATTATCATTGCTATTGCTTTGTGTCATTGTTCTGGTTGGTTATTCAGTGATGCAATATCGAAACGGGCTTGAGCTGGCAAATGACACAAAAGTAGCGCAAGAAGATTTTAGCGGTGATACGGTTAAAGGGGATATAGAAAATTATTTATTATTAGGTATAGATAGTCGTGGAGAAGAAAAATCACGTACGGATACCATGATGGTTTTATCATGGGATAAGAAAACAAATGATATCAAGCTTGTATCATTAATGCGGGATATATATGCAGATATTCCTGGCTACCAATCGTATAAGCTCAATACAGCTTATTATTTAGGTGGTGTGCAATTATTAAAGGAAACAATCAGTAATATGTTTAGTCTTCCTATTCATCATTATGCCATTATAGATTTTAAAAATTTTGAATCACTAGTAGATATTTTAGCGCCAAATGGGGTTGAAATAAATGTTGAAAAAGATATGTCTGAAAAGATAGGCGTTTCCTTAAAGCAGGGTGTGCATAACCTAAACGGGAAAGAATTACTTGGTTATGCTCGTTTCCGACACGATGCAGAGGGAGATTTTGGTCGTGTGGCGCGTCAGCAAAAGGTTATTGAAGCCATAAAGAATGAAGTGCTAGCACCTCAAAATATTTTGAACTTACCAAAGTTTGTTGGGGCAGCACAAGGGTATGTAACAACAGACTATTCCTCCTCTGGGGAAATTCTGCAGGTACTCAAAATGGTGTCAAAAGGGAAGGTCAAAATTGAAAAGGCCACCATCCCAATTGAGGGAAGCTATCAATTCCAGAACTTTAGTCATGCAGGGGATTCAATCGTTATTGATGTTGAAAAAAATAAAGCCTTTTTAAGTGAATTTTTGGGTATGCAGCTGGAGTGATGGTTCGCATAAGTCAACATTATCCTGTAATATAAAGGTAAAGCATTTGGATTGGGGTGGGTATATGGAAAAAGAAAGACCAAAAGAGCGGTCTAATTTGTTTTCAACGAAGTTCATCCGCTTTTTAGGTGGGAAAAACTTATTTTTTACACTCATTACTTTATTATTGTTGGCATGTGTTATTTTCATGTTCCAAAAGGTTTCCTTTATATTTACCCCACTGAAAGTATTATTTGAGGTAGTGATTTTACCAGGGGTACTTGCCATTATCGCCTATTATCTATTGCGCCCATTATTAGGGATTCTAGAAAATTGGCGTATTCCAAGAATATGGGGTATTTTGATTTTATACATTGCTGTCATCGGTTTCATTACATTACTAGTAGTACTAGTTTATCCGTTTCTGCGAGATCAGTTTACAAATTTATTGCAGGAGTTTCCTGGATATTTTATGGCACTGACGCAAAATATTGTTGAGTACTTAACACATTCTCGCTTCAATGAGTATTTAGATAAAATAGACTTTAACTATGACGAAGTTGTTAAGAATGTCACAACGGATTTATTTGAAACGGTGAAAGATACAGCGACGAACTTAGCACAGGGTGTGGCATCTGGTATTACAGGCTTCCTTTCAACTTTAACAGGCATAATCCTGTCATTAGTAACAGTACCATTTATTTTGTTTTATTTACTTAAAGATGGTGAAAAGTTACCAAAGTTTATGTTAAACATCTGTCCACCTCGTATGCGTAAAGAGGTGCATGAAATTTTTCACGATATGGACAAGCAAATTAGCTCCTACATACAGGGTCAAATTTTAGTGTCGATGTGTATTGGTGCCATGGTAACAATCGGTTTTTTAATTATTGGCATGAAATACGCTTTATTACTTGGGTTCCTTGCAATGATTACAAGTGTGGTTCCCTATTTAGGGCCTGTTATTGCGATTACACCTGCTGTAATTATCGCCCTAGTAACATCACCATTTATGCTGATTAAGCTCGCAATTGTTTGGACAGTGGTACAGCTTATTGAAGGAAAATTTATTTCTCCACAAATTATGGGGAAATCGCTAAGTATCCATCCAATCACCATTATTTTTGTATTATTAACGGCTGGTTCTTTATTTGGCGTACCAGGTGTTATTTTAGGGATTCCAGGCTATGCCATCTTTAAAGTGCTTGTAACCCATTTATTTAAGCTATTTAAACAGCGCTATAATCGTTATGAGGACGAGGAACATCAGCAATATGAAGTATGAGAAAAAACAGTTACTGCAAAAAAGCAGTAACTGTTTTTTATGTGGGAATGTATTGTGGCAAAGTGCCATATAGCAGGACGATCCCTTAAGATTGTGTTGCTAATTGTACTTGTGCTAATTGATCGACAGCTTCCTGTAGTACTTCTTTTGGCTGTACTAATGCTAAGCGTAAATAGCCTTGTCCAGCTGAGCCAAATACTGTACCTGGAACTGTTACAACCCCAACTTGCTCAATCAGCTTAAAGGCTAATTCTGTACAATCAATATCGTATGGATATTTCGCCCATACAAACATCCCTCCATTTGAAGGAGCTGCATCCCATCCGATTGCACGTAGACCATTCATTAATGTTTTATGACGCTCTGAAAATGTTGCTCGTAAACTTGCTGTAATTTCCTCTGCATTATCAAGCGCAACAACGGCTGCATCCTGAATAGGCTCGAATATGCCAAAATCTAAATTTGATTTTAATTGCTTTAAAATGGCAATCATCTCAGCGTTTCCTGCAATATACGCGATACGTGTACCCGCAAGGCTAAAGCTTTTTGATAATGAGTTAATTTCCATTCCAACCTCTTTGGCACCAGGAGCGGCAAGGAAGCTAATCGGACCATCGCCTGTAAAGTAGAACTCGGAATAGGCCGCATCATGTAGGACGATAATATTATATTTTTTAGCAAAGGCAATGACTTTTTCGAAATAGGCTAATGATGGCATTGCAGGGACTGGATTACCTGGTAAATTTAAAATCAATAGCTTTGCTTTTTGGGCAATTTCTTCAGGAACCGCATCTAAATTTGGTAAATAGTCGTTGTCAGCTGTTTGAGGCATATAATAAGGTGTTGCGCCTGCAAGATGAATTCCTGCATCATAAGCAACGTAAGCAGGATTCGTAGATAACACAATGTCACCTGGGTCACAAAAGGCGATTGGTAAATGCACTAATCCTTCTTGAGAGCCGATTGTTTGAATAATTTCAGAAGCGGGATCTAACTCTATATTGCTACGACGTTTATAATAGCGGCTTACTGCATCGTAAAAGCGTTGCGTACCTGTTAATGTATAACCATAGGACTCTGCTAATCCCGCTCTATAGGATAAATACTCACGAATTTTAGCATGTGGGGGAAGGTCAGGGCTTCCTAAGCTTAAGTCAATCATCTTCATGCCTTTTTCTTGCTGAAGCTTGGCATGGTTTTTTAAATCTCCAAAAATTGCTGGTGTGAATAATGACATTTTTTTTGACGGTACAATTTTCAAACTAGTACACTCCTTATAGTTGTATAACAGAATAGTAGTTCACATTTTATCATACTAAAGCACAGAAAGGGAAAGTTATTCTGAAAAAAGAATATATTTCTGAAAAGGAGAAGATGTTCGCTTAGGCTAGCGGAAATCTTTTAGCGAATGTTGGAAATATAAATAATGACGGAAAATTGGAAACATTTCTGCTATCATAACAAGAAAGGGAGATGAACAATATGGAAGTGTATTCTTTAAGTGGACCAAGCGGGACAGGGAAAAGTACCAGTGCACTTGTCTTCGCGCATAAAATAGGGGTAGAGGCTATTATTGATGATGGTCTACTGATTGTAAACGGTATGAAAGTTGCAGGGCTCTCCGCAAAATTTGAAAAAAACACAATAACAGCCGTTCGTCGTGCTATTTTTACAGATGATGCTCATCGTGAGGAAGTAAAAAAAGCACTTGATACATATAAGGTACAGACTATTTTATTAATAGGTACGTCTGATAAAATGACAAATACAATTGCCCGTCAGTTAGAGCTTGGGTCAATCAAAACATATTACTATGTGGAAGATGTGCGATCTCAAAAAGAAATTGCCAAAGCACGTTTTATCCGTCAAACCCAAGGCAAACATGTAATGCCTATACCATATCGCCAAGTAGAGCAAAACTTTTTTAAGCGCTTAGTTCAAAGAGGAATGGAAATTTTTTCGTCAAAGCGTGAAAAAATAGGGGAGACAACGATTGTTCGTCCTGATTTCCAACAGGAATATATAGAAATTGGTAAGCATGTCTACGTGCAGCTTTTGACGTATTGTTGTTCACAGCATGACATTGTTCACAAGGTTGAGCAAGTGCAATTAACATTAGGGGAGCAAGCGTTTACCACAATCACATTACAGCTTAAGGTACCAATTGATTATTCATTACCAGATCAATTATATGCACTACAAAAGAATGTGCAGGCCGATTTTTATCAGCATTTTGGTTATGAGCTAGATGCCATTCATCTTCACATAAAATTAGCCATAATAAAGAGAAGAACATAAAAAACAGGCACTCTACTCGCCTTTACGCGTATAGAGTACCTGTTTTTTATTTCGATTGACGTGTAAAGTGAGGCTGACGTTTTTCAACGAATGCACGGCAGCCCTCTGAAAAATCGTTTCCAACAAATGGTGTAGAGCCTTTCCACAATGCTGGTACACTGTCTACGCATTCTTGAACAGATTGTTTAACCGCTAATAACGATTCGGGTGACATTCCTGCCACAAGCTTACCCATACGAATCATGTATTTATTAATATCTTTTGCAGCAACTAAATAATTAAGCATACCGAGCTTAAACGCTTCCTCTGCTTTAAACATACGGCCTGTAAAGACTAGATCCTTCGTTGTAGAAGGCCCAACAAGTTGAACTAAACGCTGTGCAAATTTGTTATTTAAAGTAATTCCTAACTTGCCAACAGGGATTCCAAGTTTTGCTTTTTCTGAGCCGATGCGAATATCGCAGGCTAATGCCAGTTCTAAGCCTGCCCCCATTGCTGGTCCATTAATAACGCCAATTGTTGGAATCGGTAAACGTTCAATCGTAGAGATGGTTTTTTCCATATGTACAAAGGCTTCCTCGGCTTTTTCGAGAGAAATAGCATTAAATTCTTTAATATCGGAGCCAGCCGTAAAATTTTCACCGGACCCGCGTAAAATTAATACTTTGTTTTTAGGATTGTCTAAAACTTGTAAAGCAATCTTAGCCAATTGATCCCACATATTTGCAGTTAGTGCATTCTTCGCCTGTGGCCGATGAATTGTAATAATCGCTAGTCCTGCTGTTTCTTGATAAATTATTTTTGCATCTTCTGCCTCTAATCGAGTTGTTTTCACTTGCATCCTCGTAACGCCCCCTACATGATAAGTTCATACGTTTATTATATAACACAAACAGTGATAAACACTAAATTATACGAATTTTCATGTAAATTTGCTTTGTGTTACAAGAATAATGGCATTTTAAAGAAATTGTACTACAACAGGAAAAAGAGGAGTTGCTATTGTAAGAAAGTAAAAGATAGAGGCTGCAACTATAGAACGTTTGTTTTCTATGTAAAAAAAGGAATTTTAGTTCGAGAAGCGGTATTTTGTATGTTTATTACAGATTATCCGACATTATCATTTATAAAAATAAATATAACCTACGCACCCATAATATAGTATAAAATAAAACTAACCACGCACAGCTAATAAGGAGGGAGTTAACTTGGTCACATTAGAGGAGGCATGGAACAGCTATTTATTACTCTTAAATTCTTTAAAGAAAAGTACTGCCACAAAAAAACAGTATAATTTAGATGGGAAACAATTTTTAGCATTTGCCCATGAGAAAAACTACTTGAATGCGGATCACCAGTTAAAAGAATTGTTATTTATATATAGTAATTACTTAAGGGAAACGTATGTAAATATCAACACGTTTAATCATAAAATTGCTACATTACGAGGCTTTGTTGATTTTGTTTTTTTACGAGAGTGGGTGGAGCCGTTTGATTATGAGGTCATTTTACAGCCAAAGAAGAGACAAAAAGAGGCATTAAAATTACTGACAACGAAGCAATTGATGAACATTGCAAATGTCTGGCCAACCTATTTTCAATATGCGAAGACTCAAGAGCATACTTGGCTGGCAAGACGTAATGGTTGCATTGTGCAAATGCTGCTGGAAACAGGTTGTAAGCCAGCTGAGATTGTGCGTATGAAATGGACGCATATGCACACTGATTCATCGTTCATCTATATTGCTAATCATAATGGTCGTAGAGAAATTAAAATTTCTCCAATTTTAGTGGACATGCTGAAGCATTATAAAGTAGCAACCGAAGAGCTGCATCAGCAAGAGGCAGGGGAGTGGATGTGGGTCAGTGAGGCTAGCCAATCAAAATCTATATCAACAAAGACCGTTGAACGAATTTTTCAGGTTATTTCAAAGGATATTGGCATGAATGTCAGAGCAACAGATTTACGCTATACAGTCATGCAGAAAGCGTTTCAGAGTGAAAAAACAATTGAACATATTCAGCAAACAATGGGCTATGTACGAAAATGGGTGTTAACAGAAAGACAGCGCCGTTTTGAATAAACCGCGCAGTATTTTTACTGCACGGTTTCTCATAGATGATTTAATGCTCTGACATTTACTTTAACAGTTAAGTCATGCTTTCCTCCCGTATAAACACCTTCTACAGGACTAATATCTGAATAATCTCTACCAATACATAAAATAATGTGATTTTCCAGCACTTCTACATTATTCGTTGGATCAAGGCCAATCCATCCGATGCCTGGGATCATTACTTCCACCCAGGCATGTGTAGCAATATCACCGACTAAAGCTGAGTGTTCATCAACGTATAGATAGCCGCTTACATAACGAGCTGGAATCCCTTTAGCCCGCAATACTGCAAGCATGACATGGGTGAAATCCTGACATACACCACGTTTAAGTACAAAGGCTTCATTTGCGGTTGTTGTCACATCTGTTGCACCAGGGTCATACTCAAATGTTGAATATAAATATTGCATTAAATTAAGTGAAAAAAGGACAGGGTTTTCAGCGTGACCAATGGCATGATACACTTCCTCTAATTGATTTTCTGTCATATACGTAAAATGGGTGAATTTTAAATAAGGAAGATAATGTTCATAAAATAGCTGAGAATGAAATATCGTTTGCATTTCTGGTGAATATTGAATGCGATGAATAAATGGCGCACGCTGAATACTAACGATAGAAGTAGTTTGAATTTCTAATTCCTGATGCTGCTCAGGAATATAGAAAGTACCAACAGTATTACCCCAAATATCCGTATGCTCACGTGTTAGGGATGAGGGGGCAATTGCAATTCGATAAGATAATAAGCGCTGACGCTCATCGCTTCTCGGCTTTAAGCGGATTGTATTTAAGCTTTGGTCAACTTCAGACTCATATTGAAACTTATTAGTATGTTGAATTTCAAATTTCATTGTGTCCGCTTCCTTTTGTTTACTGACTTGCTTGTTGAAAGGGAGCTGTATTTGATTCCCTTCAAGGTTGTATGCTGGGTTCATATAAATAATAAACTGTCGCGAATGTATGACTAAATTCAATACATTGGCGCAATCTTTCCTCCATTAATAAAATAATATCCTCAATACTAAAATTCCATAAATCCATATTCGTCATGGCCAAGACTGAACTTTTCAAAGGAGGATGAAGCTCTAAAAATCTTCCTGAAAGAGAATCCTTTTCTATATGGATAAACGCTTCCTCTAATTTTTGTAGGCAAAACATGAAAGATCGCGGGAAATGTATATCCTGTAATAAATATTGAATAACACAGAGCAAATTTGTTTGACGATGCTTGCGTAAATACGATTCTGTTGCCTCTGATAATTCAAGTAGAAAGGTACCATCCACTTCATGAATTGGTATTGTAACGTGTTTATGTTGCTCCATTACGATTAATATCATTCGAATCGTTTTTTCTGTCCGTTCCATCCATTTCCCAACTTGCATAAAGTAAAAAGGTAAATCACGATCCATGGAGCCCTCAATCAATCCTGTAACCGTTAAAGAAGTCCTACGAACATTTTGCAAAAAAGAATTCAGCACAATAATAGGAATAGGCTTTTGCCTTCCCATTATTTCCTCTTTAAGAGACAAATAAAATGCATTTTGCAATTCCCAAAGTTCAGTAGGGATACTATCACGAGTAACACGTGCATTTTCTCGAATAGCACTCACAGTTGCTAAAAGTGCGTTACAATTCTTTTCTGAAAAAAGTAAATATTCAATAAGAGGATTTACTCGAATTATTTCAAAGCAGGACAAATATTCTTCCTTTGACGCACAAATATTTAATATAGCTTCCCAATGATCAATATATTCATGCTCTTTTCCAGATTGCTCCAACATATTCAACAGCTGTCCCTGTAATATATGTGCGTTTGTTTGCGTTCGTTCACTATATCTTGCCATCCAGTATAGTGCGTCGGCTACTCGGCTTAGCATGCTGCCATTCCTCCTTTAATATCCATGTATCTTTTGCTCCACCGCCCTGAGACGAATTCACCACTAGCGAGCCTTCCTTAAGAGCTACACGAGATAAACCGCCAGGTAGCACATTCATATCCTCACCCTTCATCACATATACACGTAAGTCTACATGGCAAGGATAGAACCTACTATCCTGAAAGGCTGGAGCCCTGGATAATTTAATGGTTGGCTGTGCAATATATTGAGATGGTTTTTCATTAATTTTTTGTTTAAATCTAGCAATTTCTTCCTCACTTGCATGAGGACCAATAAGCATGTCATAGCCACCAGAAGCGCTCACATTTTTAATCACTAGCTCATTCATATGCTCCAGAACCCAAGTCCGCTGACTGTCATCACTTAAGTGATAGGTCGTGACATTTTGTAAAATAGGCTCTTCTTTTAAATAGTAGCGAATCATATCAGGTACATAGGCATACATGGCCTTATCATCAGCAACACCATTCCCAACAGCATTTAAAATAGCAATATTTCCCGCTTTATAAGCAGCCATTAGATGTGGAACACCAAGTAATGAGTCCTCTCGAAAAACACTGGGATCTAAAAAATCATCATCAATTCGACGATAAATTATATCAATCTTCTCTAGACCATAGATCGTTTTTTTATACACTTTATCATTTTGAACAACTAAATCACGACCCTCTACAAGCTGAATATTGAGTTGCTGCGCTAAAAAAACATGATCGTAATAAGCTGAATTGTACATCCCAGCTGTCAATAAGACTGCCCTAGGCTCAGCATCAGGCGGCAAGCAACGTGGTTGATGAGCGAGAAGTGCCTTTTTCATATAGGCCATTTGTTTATCAAGAGACTGAATAGCATGCTTTGAGAAAAATTCAGGATACACTTCCTTCATCACATATCGATTTTGAAAAACATACGATATACCTGATGGATTACGTAAATTATCTTCCAGCACAAAATAAGTGCCATGCTCATCTCGAATTAAATCGATTCCAGCTAAAAAAATATGATTATTGATTGGGACCTTTACTCCAAGCATTTGGTCATAATAATAAGGATTATTCTCTATGAGCTGCCTTGGAATTAATCCATCATTAATAATGGTCTGTTGATGATAGATGTCGTGTAAAAAGCAATTTAAGGCCTGCACACGTTGCTTAACACCTGCTTCAATTATTTCCCATTGTTTGTAGGGAATGATAATGGGGACAAAATCAAAGGGCATTGTACGCTCCGTTCCACCTTGAGCTCCATAAACAGTAAAGGTAATTCCTTGTCTTAAAAAACTGGATTGGGCTTGCTGGTATTTTTCGTCTAACTGCGCCTTCGAAAAAGCATTCAGCTTTTGATAAAAAGACCGATAATGGGGCTTCGGCTGATTGCCATCTAACATTTCATCAAAAAACACACCAGATTCATATAAATTCATCATATGGATCGCCTCCGAATTTAAGTAATAAAGAAAAAATGTTAAACTAATAGCGAATACATAAAAGGAGCAGGTAAAATGACAATCATTAACTTAATGCAAGCATATGAGCTAGATAAGCTTTCAAAATTAGATTTTACAGATGAGGAAATTGTACAAACATTGCACACAGGGGATGTGTCGGTTTGGAAAGAAAAGGTACCAAACTACGAATTTTTAGAAACAATAGCACTTTTTCAAGATGGGGAACATTTGTTCTTGGATGCCTTACATGGTAACTATCGTATTAAATATGTAACATTGCCAGGTATTCAACGTTTACTCCATCTTCGCTTTCAATTAGAAGAAGGGAAGGACTATCAATTGATAGAAACAGGCATTCAGTATTTAAATTGTCATGAAGAAACCATCGCTAAGCTTCAACAAATGCTATCAACGAATTGGACAATGTCAAAGCATGTAGATGGAACATACAGCATATTCGTTAAGTAGAAGATATGCCCTACTCAAACAAAAAACCAAATAATTCCATGTGCACTGTGAGACGAATCGACATGTATAATACCCCATATCGACTTTTTTAAAATCGTCTCATTGCAATTAAGTATACTAGATTTAAATATTCATTTTTCTAACGCTTTATGCATGAAACAGGGAACTTTCAAAAAAACATTTTTTAAAGATGATTTTCTTTCTGTAGAGAATCATCTTTTTTTAACGCTTTATACAAGAACGTATGTTCCGTATGCTAAAAAAGGGCATTTTTTTCATTATAAAGTTCCCAAATTTATATTTGGGAACGTTTTTTCATGGTAAAATAGAGCAAATAGGGGGGATTTGATGCAAAAGACCAAGCTGCCAAAATTTATGAAGGACTTCCTTGTTTATTTAACAACCATTAGAGGAAAGTCTCAGCGCACAAGAAAAGAATATGAATATGATCTGACACTATTTTTCAGATTTCATTTAGCTGTCCAACACGATTTAGATATACGCAACATTACCTCTATCGATATATCTACCATTACAATAGAAGAAATACGTGACATCACACTGGAAGATCTCTATTTATTTATGGAATATTGTGAGGTGCAGCGTGGAAACTCTGCATCTGCAAGAGCAAGGAAGGTTGCTACTTTAAAATCATTTTTTAAATACTTAAAAGGTAAACGTCGCCTTCTCGAAGAAAATCCTGCCGATGAATTAGAAACACCAAAGATTGGACGAAAACGACCGATTTATATGAATATTGAGGAAGCTAGGCAATTTATCGATGGTATTCAGTCGAATCATGCCTCCCCTAGAAATTATTGCATGATGATGTTTTTCTTGAATTTAGGAATGCGTGTATCAGAGCTTTGTCAGTTAAATAAATCATCCATACAAGGTCGATATTTAACTGTTGTTGGTAAAGGAAATAAGGAACGGACAGTTTATTTAAACGACAGCTGTATGCAGGCACTAACAGACTATGAAGCTTGTGGAAAGACAGCCTATAAAGGAGAGGGGGATGAGCCGCTATTTGTTTCCCAAAAGGGCACACGCTTTACTCGGCAAACCGTAGCTAAAATAGTAAAACAGATTAATCAGCAATCAGGACTTCAAAAAGAAAGACTGACACCGCATAAACTACGTCATACTTCTGCTACCATGATGTATAAAGCAGGGGCAGACATCCGCAGCCTTCAGCATATACTGGGGCACTCGAGTGTTGCGACGACGCAAATTTATACGCATATTGAAGATGAACAGCTTCAACAGGTTCTCGAAAATAACCCATTTAATATCGTCCGTGACAGATAAAAGGCTAGTCATCTTATAAAATTAAAGGAATTCTAAGTCGCTTAAGAGAATATGTCATAATAGAACATATGCAGAATAGAGTTCAATAAACACAAAGTAAGGGGAGAGGCTTTTGAATCAATTTATAACAAATCAACTAATGGAAACTAGAAATAATTTAGTAGCTGAAATCGAGCTGTTAAATAATAGTCAATTGAACGGTAAGCACGAAGCAAACAGTTGGAGTATAGCTCAAATTTGCCATCACTTAGTCTTAGTGGAGGAATCATCTATTAAAGCAATCGCATGGGGATTAAAGCAAACAGATCACAAAAAAACAAATAGAAAAAATGTTCAATTAATTGTCGACAGATCCAATAAAATTACAGCGCCTAAAATTGTTGAACCGGCTGAGGACCTATTTACTGTTCAGCAAATAATGCATTTATTGGACGAGTCAAGAAAACAATTGATTACTTTCCTTGATACAATTGAGGATACATCTATATTATCAGAAAAATCCGTGAAGCACCCAGCTCTTGGTGAATTGCCACTTGATCAATGGATTGAACAAATATATTTACATGAACAGCGACATATTGAACAAATAAAAGAGATTAAAGGTGCATTAGAGTCTACCTCTAACACTTAATAGAACATCCAATATCTCCATTTGTAGATGGGGATATTGGTTTTTTATTGTCCTCCATACAAATGTATTTATTTTATAAGCAAATACTTGACGAGTAAAGCAAACTGTTATATATTAAATAAAAATAAAAACAACTGTTATAAAACAGTTTTAACTAGAGGAGGAATTTTTATGTCAAAGTATCGTGATGGCTATGAATTTTATTGTGAAATGTGTGAACGTTATGGATTAGAACCTATCTCTTTCCGTTATTATGTATTACAGTTATCTCAACAACAACTTTCTGCTTATAACATGCAAGCCAAACAATTAGGCGTTTAAGGATGTGATTATTACGGAAGCCGATGTGAATATTTTATGAAAGCCCAGCCATACTTAATCATATGGACTGGGCTTTAAAATTGTTGAAAGAAATATCAGATAATTTATTGACTTGAGAGCACGACTGTTATATATTATTTTTAAAATAATGTTTCTGTTATAGAACAATCAAACTATTTTTACAAGCTGCACATTTGAAAGGAAGTTATTAAGATGACAGATTATCGTGAAGGCTATGAATTTTATAAACAAGTATGTGAGAAACATGGTCTTGAACCAATCAATTTTCATTATTATATTTTAAATTTATCTCAGGAGCAGTTAGATGCATACAATGAACAAGCCAAAGCATTGGGAGGCAGAATAGAATATGAAATCTCTTAGCTCATGAAATGCCTTACTGCCTGTATGTGACAGTAAGGCATTTTTTGAATGTAACATAAAAGAAGAATTTATTTAAGTATCGTAAAATTAACAGCAAAATCATATATTCTAAAGATAAAAAGCCTAAAGATAGCATTACGAGTAGTACTATAGTAATGTATATCTATAAAATAAGAGAAACTATGTATGTTTAATACACCTAAATTTTGTCGATTTCCTTGAAATTTATCAAATCTAGATTTGAATGTTTTTGATATTTGGGTTGAATTAACTGCTTTTCTAGGACTATAATATAATTACATAAAAAAGGGCACTATACCACAACTTTATACCTCGCGATAAGATAAAGCAAAAGTACCAAACCCTTCTTATTTTAATGAACGGAGAATGAAAATGATGAATATCACGCCTAGTAGTATCAATCAAGTTAACTACAGTTTGAAAGAATTACAAGATATTTTTTCAGCCATGAATAGTTCAATCATCGTAGCGATTACAGACCGAACTGGAAAAATCACTTTTGTTAATGATCATTTTTGCAAAATATCAAAATATACGCGTGAAGAATTATTAGGCCAGGATCACCGTTTGCTTAATTCGGGCTTCCATCCAAAATCTTTCTTCAGAGAAATGTGGAAAACAATCGGTAAGGGAAATATGTGGAATGGCGAGGTATGTAATCGCGCAAAGGATGGTAGCCTGTATTGGGTAAAAACGACAATTATTCCATTCCTTGATGATAACGGAAAGCCATACCAATATATTGCTATACGAGTTGATATTACTGCTCAGAAGGATATAAAAAAATTACCCATATCGCTTATCACGATGAATTGACAGGGCTACCAAACCGTCGTAAATTAGAGCAGCGTTTAGAAAATGAATTCCATCAATCTCGACGTACAGAAGAAAAGTTTGCGTTGTTTTTCATTGATGTGAATCGTTTTAAAAACATTAACGATGAACTTGGTCATATCATTGGGGATATGTTTCTAGTAGAGATGGCGAATCGACTGCGAAATATTGATCATACATCTAATTCCTTCTACCGTCACAATAGTGATGAATTTGTGATGATTCTTAACGATGTTAGCCGCATTGAGGAAATGGCCAAGGAAATCATGGGTGTATTTAATGATAGCTTTATTGTTGATACGTATGAGTTCTATGCAAGCATTAGTATTGGCATTAGTATTTTCCCAGATCACGCAAGTTCTATTGAAGAGCTATTAAAAAATGCTGATATAGCAATGTATGCAGCAAAATCTACCCGTGGCAATCAATATCGCTTATATCGTCCAAATATGGAAGAGGCAAATGATAAATGGCTATTACTCGAAACAAAATTACATCAAGCATTAAAAAAAGATATTTTAGAACTACATTATCAACCAAAAATTGATTTAAAAACAGATAAAGTAATTGGAATGGAGGCACTATTACGCTGGTATGATCCTGATTTAGGTCAAATGCCACCTGACCGCTTTATTCCTTTCGCAGAGGAATGTGGACTTATAAATGATATCGGTGTTTGGGTGTTACGAAAAGCATCCGCACAAGCACGTGCTTGGAACGAAAACTACCATTTAAACTTACGAGTGGCTGTCAATATTTCTCCTATCCATATTAGTACAACAGGCTTTGTCGAAATGGTTCGAGACGTTATTGCAGAAACAGGAATAAATCCACATTTTTTAGAAATTGAAATTACAGAAATGAGCATGTTGGATTACACAGAAGATTTAATTGATACAATTAAGCAATTAAGAGCCCTAGGAATAACGATTTCATTAGATGATTTCGGAACTGGTTATTCATCGCTAAATTACTTAAAGAAATTCCCTGTAGATGTTTTAAAAATAGATCGTGCATTTGTCCGTGATATTGTCCCAGAAAAATCAGGAATTGCCATGATTTCCGCGATGATTTCTTTAGCGCATGCACTAAACCTTGAGGTAGTGGCAGAGGGTGTAGAGGAAGAAGCTGAGTTAAAAGTGCTTCGTGAGCATGGCTGTGAATATGTACAGGGCTATTATTTCAGTAAACCACTATCGGTAGAAGACTTCACAAAACTAATTAATGATAGTGTATCAGTGAATAAATCAGATTTTTAAGTAAAATGATTGATATTTTTTAACTGTTTTGCTAAAGTTATTGAAAATATACAATTGATGATGTGGCCAAGTAAGAAAGAATTGTGAACCAGAAAATATAGCAGCTGCTGAGAGCTATATCACCGCTTCTTATCTGAAAACCTACCACGGAGATGTTATGCAACAAACATAACCGAGTCGTTTTCGTTACCAAACGTTAAAGGGTTTTAAATTGACAACTTAAAACTAAATTAAAGGTGGTACCACGTCTATCCAGCACAAAGACGTCCTTGTTCAGAGGACAGCTTTGTGCTTTTTATTTTAAAAAAATGGAGGAAAACACATATGTCAAAACAACTAGAAGATTTTTCGAAATGGTATATCGAAACCATCCAAAAGGCAGATTTAATGGATTATACACCTGTTCGTGGCTGTATTGCCTTTAAACCGGATGGCTATGAAATTTGGGAGCATATTCAAGAGGAGATGGACCGTCGTTTTAAAGAAACGGGGCATCGTAATGCCTACTTCCCAATGTTAATTCCTGAATCTTTTTTCCAAAAGGAAAAGGACCATATTGAAGGATTTTCACCTGAGCTTCCTTGGGTGACAGAGGCTGCTGGAGAGCAATTAGAGGAACGCTTAGCGCTTCGCCCAACATCGGAAACGATGATTGGCCATCTTTACTCAAATTGGATCAAAAGCTACCGTGACCTGCCAGTACTTATTAATCAATGGGCAAATGTCTTCCGCTGGGAAAAGAAAACACTTCCTTTTATTCGTACATCTGAATTTTTATGGCAGGAGGGGCATACGGCTCACGTAGATGAAGAAGATGCTCGTAAGGAAACGATGCAAATGCTAGAGATTTATAAGGAGGTTGTGGAGCAAGTCTTGGCAATTCCTGTCTATGATGGACAAAAAACACCTTCTGAACGTTTTGCAGGTGCAATTGATACGTATTCAATTGAGGCGATGATGAAAAATGGCAAGGCAGTTCAAGCTGGTACATCCCATTATTTAGGTACAAAATTTGCTGAAGCCTTTAATATTAAGTATTTAAATAAAGCGAACCAGCATGAATATGTACACACAACGTCTTGGGGTACTTCTACTCGTTTAATTGGTTCTGTCATAATGGTGCATGGGGATGAGCAAGGTCTTATTTTACCACCTAAAATTGCACCAACCCAAGTAGTATTGATTCCTGTTGGTCCTTGGAAAAAGAATCCTCAAATTATGGAGCATCTGGATGAGATTTTTGCTGCTCTAAAAGCGAAAGGTATTCGAGTACGTCTTGATGATTCAGACCAATCGCCAGGCTTTAAGTTTAATGAATGGGAACTAAAGGGTGTGCCAGTTCGTATTGAACTAGGACCTCGTGACCTTGAAAACAATCAAGCTTTATTGAAAGCACGTGATGAAGAAGATAAACAAACAATTGACTTAGCTAATGTCATTACAGCCATTGAGGAAGAATTAACAACCATGCAAACCCGTTTATTGGAAAAAGCACGTCAATTCCGTGAGGCAAACGCTCATACAACGATTGACACTCTACTACAATTACAACAGCACATTAAAACAGCCAAAGATAACGGCACTATTCCAGGCTGGGTTCTTGCTGGATGGTGTGGGAATGATGCATGCGAGGAAAAAGTGAAAGAAGAGACAAAATATACGACTCGTAATATTCCATTTAATCCGCCGACAACAAAGACTTCTTGTATTTGCTGTGGAAACGAGGCAAAGCATACGGTTTGGTTTGCTCAAGCATATTAAAAGGCTGTGCCCAAACACCCTCTTATGAAAAACGAATAAGAGGGTGTTTTATTACATAACTTTGGATTGATAGCCTTCCAACAGACACTAATACACTTCATCTCCATCAAATCAAATAATGCTAATTTTTGGTTATGAATATTCACAAAATATAGTACGATAAATGTGTATTATCAAAAAAAGAGTATCGTCTAAAAAAGGAGATTAAAAATGGTTCATCTTTATTTATCTGATTTATTAACCCGCTGTAATTATAATGTCGATAGAACTTTACTTATTCGCCATTCTTTAAAGCATGAACGATTTATTAAAGCGTATCGTGACGGCTTTCTACGGGAATATACACAAAAACAAATGCCCGATTTTTATGCTGCCTATGATCATGTCATTGTCTTTTCAGCGGATGAAGGTACGACAGCGAAATACTTAACATCGTATGAAGTAAGACATGGGACATCACCACTCGTAGCCCCTGATTGCTCACCATTTTTACTAGAACCTTATAAAGGTGAAATTATGAATCCTTTGTTCGAAATCCCAAATGATCCATTACAGCCCTATGAAAATAAATTATTTATTGAATGGGGCAAGGCAGCTGTACGATGGTATCAAAAAGCTACCAATGATAAAATCATTACCCAGCTCGTCAATACGAGTCAACTTGACTTTCCAGGATATGAAAACGTCCTGTTAACGTTTCAAGAGCTGAAACAAATCATAGATAATCCTCAACCATATGCAGATTGGCATATCGCATTAAGCGCAATCAATGGAATTTACGCCATCACTGATCGATCTAATGGAAAAATTTATATTGGCTCCTCCTACAATAAAAATGGCTTGCTCGGACGTTGGTCAGAATATGCCTCGACAATCAATGGAGGCAACCTAGCATTTGAACAGTTAGGTCAACAAAACGCTAATGCACATTTACAATTCCAATATACAATTTTAAAAGTACTACCAAAAGATATCACAGCCTTAGAGGCCATTGAGATCGAAAACAATTTTAAACAAAAGCTTCAAACAATTCAGTTTGGTTATAACCATAATTAAAGTGGATATCGAGGCTATATCTATGAATCTTCAATACCTATACAATGAATATATTCCTATAAAATTCAACAGAGATTACTAGCTCTACATTCGCACGACTTTGAACATAGTGTGCTTTTGGATGATAGTGCACAATTATTTTTAGACGATTAAAAATAAGAAAAAGGAGAAAATATAAATGGTAGAATTAATCGATTGGAAAAATAGTGCTAAAGGACACAAATTTATAGCCTCCTTTAGTGGAGGAAAGGATAGTGTCCTAGCAATTTATAAAGCATCACAAGTAGGAAGAGCGATTGGACTTATCGTGATGTTCGAGGAAGAGGGCCAACGTTCTAGATCACATGGAATGCCACCTGAGCTTATACGGGCACAAGCTGACTCGATTGGTTTACCCGTCTATACAGCTGCGGCAAGTTGGGCAGATTACGAAAGTGTATTTTTAGGTCTTTTAGAAAATGCTAAAAATCAAGGGGCAGAGGTATTAGTTACAGGTGATTTAGATATTCCTGCACAAGGCTGCTGGCATGACGAGGTCACAAAAAGAGTTGGATTAAAGCTCGGCATGCCATTATGGGAGATGAATCATCGAGAAGCTGTCGATGAATTTATTCACTTAGGATTTGTTACGGTTATTGTCACTGTCAATTTATCATTAGGCATGATAGAGGAAGATTTAGGACGAGTACTTACCCCTGAATATGTAAAGGAACTCGAAGCTCGTAACATTGATCCTTGCGGTGAAGGTGGAGAATTCCATACAACCGTCATTGATGGTCCTCTTTTCCAGTATCCCATAACTGTTCGTAAATGTCCCATTATTAGAGATGGGGAATACGCATTTTTACCTTTGGAACTTGCATAAAAATCACTCGTAAAGAAGGTCAATCAATGAGCCCAATTCTAGGATTATTCCAGACATTGATTATAATGGCTTTCAACTTTATACTCTATTACAAATATATTGAATGCGAACAAGGAATGCTCAATTTAAATGCCCAACCTATCGATCAGCCTTTAAATTATCGAAAGTAAATTTTGCCTTTCCTTAAAAAAATCGCTTATGAACGCATGGTGAAGTGCCCTTCTGTAGCTCCAAAGGCTGGAGGTCCATTTTAAATGATAATGTAAAAAAGTACAAAGGGTTAAACCTCTGTACTTTTTTGCATTTCAAGCATTAATTTAGGGTTTTTCAAAGGTATAAAATCAATATCATTTTGCCCAAAATAAAAATTGACTAGACACTAAATGGTGTCATATAATTAAGACACCATTTAGTGTCCTATTAGAAAGGGTGGTGGTTTTGAATAATACTAACCAAGAGCGTGATGTCTATGCAGCCATCGCTGACCCAACAAGACGTCAATTGCTAAATTTGTTAGCTAATGCAGATGAGTTACCGCTACACGAATTAACGGCTCAATTTGAAATGGGGCGTACGGCTGTATCTAAACATTTAGCCATCCTAAAAGAGGCTGGTCTTGTCATTGCTCGAAAAGAAGGAAGAGAAACGAGATATCGGCTGAATGCAGCTCCGTTGAAAGAAATTCAAGATTGGGTATCAATTTATGAAGGCTTTTGGAAAGACAGAATATCAAAATTACATTTACTATTGGAGGAAAATAAATGAAACCAGATGTATCATTAGATTTTAAATTTACAAGTTCAATCGAGCAAGTCTGGCATGCTCTAACAGATTCGGATACACTTGCAAAATGGATTTGGAGCAATGATTTTCAACCAATTGTAGGCCATAAATTTCAGTTCCGAGCTGAGCCAAACGAATGGTGGAATGGTATTGTCGATTGTGAGGTACTTGAAATAGAAGAACCTCATAAATTATCATACACTTGGACAAGTGCTGGAGAAACTACAACAGTTACTTGGACGTTAACACAAGCATCAGACGGTACTACGCAGCTGCATCTTGATCAAGATGGATTTAGTGAAGAAACAAAAGCTCGTCAAGGAGCCATTGAAGGGGCTAAATACGCTTGGACAAATATGAGTTCACAGCTTGAAAAAGTATTAGCTTAGTTCAAATAAAATTAAGACGAATGAGAGCGCAATTCCTTAGCAAGAATTGTGTTCTTTCATTTTCTGAAGGGCACTCTTCTAAGATAAGAAAGGGGCATCCTAAAAACCTTAAGCACCCTCTAAATTTAGTAAATGGAAGGATAACATAATGAAGATCAATCAACTAATTGCCAACAATATTAACCGTTTAGATGTCGTCTTACCAGAAGATCTATCACTAGGTATTGCAGGTTTATCCGGGTCTGGAAAAACTACATTTTGTCAAACAATTGGGGAGGAATCAAAAAAACGTCTTGTTTCTTTATTACCAAAGGCTGAATATCAATATTTATTTTCAACTATTATGGAAACAAATTTCAGTGCCATCAAAATGGAGGAAATGCCCTTAGTTCTTTTTTTAGGAAAATCATCCATCTCCACAAATCCACGTTCAACAATTGGCACGCATACGGGTGTTTTTAAGGAGATTCGTGATCGACTGGCTGATGAATTTCATCTATCTCCTGAGGTTTTTTCCTTTAACAATGCATTGGGCTGGTGCCCTGCATGTAAAGGGCGAGGTACAACCAAAAATGTAGAATGTAAAAAATGTGGGGGCAAGCGCTATAGTCAGGAAGTAGAACAACATAAAATAACTTTATGGAATGACCAATATAGTATATCTGACATCCACAATTTAAGTATCGAAACGATCTATTCTCTGTCAAAGGAATTAAATATTAGTGAAGAGAAACAACATATTCTTCAAAATATTATCCAGATGAATATTGGCTATTTAACATTAAATCGCATTATGGGGACATTGTCAGGTGGGGAATTAACTAGACTTTACTTAGCAGAATTTATGGCAACGAGCGAAAATACAGTGATTATTGTCGATGAAATCTCCGTTGGTTTAGATCATAATACCTTATTAAAAATTTTAGAGCAAATACAGCAATTAGGTTCTAAAAATCAAATTTGGCTTATCGATCATTCGGATACAGTGTTAGACACAGCTGATCAGCCTATATTCTTTGGACCAGGTAGTGGAAAATATGGTGGGAAAATTGTCGAAGAATCCCCTCGACCACAACCAATCTTTTGGGAACGGAATCAGGTTATACCAACTACCTTCTATCAATTCCGTGATCTACATTGCCGAAATATTCAAATGGATGAAATAGAGATTCCTCAAAACCGACTGGTGACCTTTACAGGAGAGTCTGGCTGTGGGAAATCAACGCTTGTCAATGAATGTATCGCAAAGAATTTTGTAAAACGCTATCCAAAGGATAAACTAGTAATGGTGGGACAAGATCGCAACCAATCGATTACTAGCCGCTCCACTGTTGCAACCTTCCTCGATATTAAAAGGAAACTGACAAAATATAGTGAGGACATTGAGGATATTTTTCAACGTTCAATTGAGGATATTATTGACGAGCTTCCGAATGAAGATATCGCCCATAAGCGTTTAAGCTTGCTCATTAAGCTTGGACTTGGCTATTTAACGCTGGAAAGAAAAACACAATCCCTATCAACTGGTGAATTCCAATGTGTACATTTAGTGTCTGAGTTGTTTGCAAATTCCCGAAATCCACATACACTCTTTATCTTTGATGAGCCTTCAAAAGGGCTATCACAAAACATTTTAAATCAATTTATAGATAGCATCAGAGACATTCTGCAAGATGAATCCATCTCCATCATTATGATTGAGCACAATGCCTATATGTTAGAAAGCTCAGATTTTATTGTTGATTTTGGTAAAAGGCAGCAGGAGCCTGTGACCCATCTTGAGGTGGTTAGCCATGAAGACTATTTTGATCAGGATAACCATTCAACGGACACAGCCCCATTACAAATCGCATCAACGCTCGAATCAAGAAACGGCATTCAATACTTAGAAGACCATCCTATAAGTTATTTTAAAAATGCAGAAAATATTTATAAAGGTGGCATCTTAAAAAGCTTATCCTCAATGGCCCGTCTTATTTACAGTGAATATGAATCAAACAAGATAGCCCCCGTCATTGCTATTGACCTTGAAAGACATCTGTATAGCCAGTATAGTTTTTTGTATGAAATCGGTGGCCTTATCAATCATATTGTCGCTGCACACCCTACGAATAAGGATACAAGAAGCTTCGATTTCTTTAGCCAAGAAAATCATTGCCCAAGCTGTTCTGGCCGTTTAGAAATTGAAAAATTTGATTTTGACCTTGTCATTCAAGATAAAAGCGTGCCATTTTGGGATGGGTTACTACATCCAGATGTGATGGAGGTCTTAAAATACTATCAACATTCGAAACTGGAGTTCCTCTTTGCAGAGATAAAAAATGAACTTGGTCAAGATATCAGTAAAAGCTATAATGACATGACAGAAGATGAAAAGCATACATTTTTATATGGTTATTGGGATAAATCTTTTTATGATAAAGCAACAAAATCCTCAAAAAAATGGGAAGGCTTCAATTTTATCATTGGTCGCTATATCGTGATCTCTAAATCAATCATTAAAGAGCAAATGAAAGAAACTAGAGAGATGATGCCTTGCCCAATTTGTCATGGCTCCGTCCTCAACCACCCAAAAAAATTACGATTCGGTGATACAGATATACGTGAAATTATTCATCAACCGATTGATGAGGTCATAAAAACAGTAGGGGAATTACCACAGCTAGAAAAAATCAAAGCAATTGTTGGGGGAGATATGTCTCTTACAACCGATGTTTCCTTACTACCTAGGGAAACAAAGGTATCGTTGAAACTGCTTGAATTAGAGCTGGCAAGCTTTGTTGGATATGAAATCGTCTTGCAAAACGTGCTACCATTCTGGGACAGCATTAAAGGCAACATTGAAGCAATAAGCAAGAAAAATCTAATTACCATTTGTGATTTTGCTACTATTAACGAAACTAGAGAAGCCATTATCGATAAATATTTCACCAATGGAAAATTCAAAAAACTAACGTATGTCTATGAGGCATTTGGCTACAAAAAAATCGTAACGCAAATTAACAAGGTAAAAGCAAGTCATCCATGCCCATTCTGTAAAGGGAAGAAAGTCATTTCAGAAGATAATCTTCATGATGGCGTATTTAAATTATCAGTTCCTTGTGTGAGTTGCGAAGCAAGTGGCATTGACGACGAGGGACGGAAGGAAACTGTCGATGGCATTGACGTGCAAACTTGGCTAACTGGTACAGTAAATGATGTTATTACAGAAGGCTCATATCTTGAGGCTGTTGCAGATATTCCTATTTTCAATCGTATCCGAGAGCTGAATAAACAAGAGATGATGGCGATTTATCAATACCTTGAGCAGAATAATTAATTTGAGAATAAACTCATTTGTAGTGATGCACTGCAAATGAGTTTTTCTTTCTGTTGAACATTTTCCATTGAAATTGAAACAGTGTCGTCTTTGACTCACCGACTGAAAAAAGAACAGCGCCTTTCTTTAGATGGAGCATTTTAAATATAGTGATACTCGCATATTTTTTGTACAAAAGCCTGCTATGAAAGAATACGAATAGTTGATTCGATTTTTGTTTTAACTTTTGATGTTAGCAACATGATGACAATTAAAATAAATAATAAGGCGAAAAGGGCAACATCAAAGGTGTTTGTTATATCTTTAATGACCCCAACAAGCATCGGAATTATGCCACTGATTATATAGCCACCAAATTGAATCATGGCCGTCCATTCGCTTGCTTCTTTTGGTGTAGCAGTTGCATCTAAGGGTAGAATCATAGCCAATGGGAACAAACCTCCAGCACCAATTCCCATTAAAGTAGCACAGAAAATGGGTGAAACTCCACCAATGATTAACATGAAAATACCAATAGAAGAACTTAAAGCACATAGTAGAATCCAAGGTTTTCTCTTCACACTATTATTAATTAAGATTGGGATAATAAAGCTACAGATCATTTGCATAACGGAAAAAATAGTTACCGTTGTTGCGGCGTAGGCATCACTATAACCGATGTCCTGTACTTTTGGAGCGAGCCAGGTCGCAAGTGAATAATATACACCCGATTGAAGACCAAACATCACCATAAGAAGCCAAACATATCGATTTCCCCATGGTAATCGGCTTTTTTGACTGACCGATTTCTCTATTGATCCTTGAGATTGCTTTGATTTTTTGATAATAGGAATCCAAACGATGATTCCCATGAGTGCGAATACCGACCATATCGCTAAAGCTGCGTTCCAAGATTGATGAAAAGCATGCATGGCGGGCACGACTAAACCTGCGCTTAAAGATGCTCCAATTCCCATCCCAGCTGAATATACACCAATCATGGTAGAAGAATATTTAGGAAATTCTTTTTTGATATAACCAGAGATTAGTGGCCCTGTAATGGCGATACCTATCCCACTGAGAATAGCTGTTAGTAATAAAAGCAAAGGAGAGGTTGCCACTAAGCGCAACGCTGTTGATACACCAATTAATAAAACGGATACCCCAATCGTCAATTCAATGCCCCATCGCTCACTTAACTTACCAGCCAATGGTGCAAATATCCCCATACAAAACACGGGTAGGGCCGTTAGTAAACTGACTACAACACTCGTCATCTGCAAATCCATTTGAATATTTTTCAATACTGGCGAGATAGATGTTATCGAAGCTCGTAGATTCATAGATAGTATAAACAAAGAAAAAACGCTCCAAATAATCGGAAAGTTTTTTGATTTCGTCATAACTGAAAACACCTCTTTTATTTATTTTTTGATATACTATAGTTAACTTTTTATATATAAAATAAACTATGATTTATCGACTGGTATACTATAATATACTTTATATACAAAGTCAATGGAAGGGGTGCGACACATTGAATGAGGAAAATATTGACTTATCTAGTCAAGTTGGGCTTAATCTAAGAGAAATTCGAAAAAGTAAAAGAATGAGTCTTGATGAATTAGCAAATGTAAGTAGTGTTAGTAAATTAACGTTAGGGAAAATTGAAAGAGGAGAAACGAATCCAACCGTCAATATCCTTTGGAAAATATGTAGAGGACTTAATATTCCACTCGTCTCTTTATTATCATTTAAAGAAAATATAGAAGTGCATCGGTTTGGATCAGATTACCAATTTTCAGGTAATAATAATAACAACTGGTTTGTCGAGCCATTATTTAATACACATGGAACGGAATGGTATAGAGGGTGTATTGAGCCAAATAGTGAGTACAGTGAATGTCACTTAGCGGGATCAGAAGAAATTGTCCTTGTGTTAAACGGTCAATTGGAGATGAAGGTAGGAGAAAAAATCCACCAATTAAATCAATGGGATGTCATTAAATTTAATGGAGAAGAGCTTCATACATATACCAATCGTTCCAACGAAAAAGTACATTTGATGCTCTCGTTAAGCTATACAACTCGATAGTTTTGTCATAAAAAAAATCGTCCTTACTCATCAAGTAAAGGACGATTTTTTTTCATACTCTCTTCTAGAGATAGCCCCAAATCATACATAATAAAGTCCCGAAAATGGTTACAAGAGCAATTATTAAAGCATAGTAGATATTTGTATAGATCGCAGGTTTATCCTTCGTTTCACTGGCGTGCATAAAGACGACTAACTGTAGGCCAGCTTGAATAAATGCTGTGACTAAAAGTATCGTCATTGTAATGGGGAGTGATACACCCAAAAAATACACACTCGCCGCAATGATCGTAAGGATAATCGACAGGGCAAACCCCATAACTTGTTTTAGTGGGAATAAATCACTCATTTCATACCATTCCTTTCAAGTAAATGAAACTGAAGATAAAGATCCAGACCACATCTAAAAAGTGCCAGTATAAGGAGAAGATGAAAGACTTATTGGCTGTTTCTGGTGTTAATCCACGTTGTTTTAATTGGTAAACAATAAACAGCCCCCAGAACACACCAAATGTTACATGAGCACCATGTGTCCCTAATGTTGTCAAAAGGGTAGCCGTAAAGGCACTTGTCTGCAATCCTGCACCAACATGGACATAGTGAATAAATTCATAAACCTCAAAGCCTATGAATGTTACACCAAGCAGTAGCGTCACGACAAAGAATGTAATCATCGCTTTCGTGTTGCCTTTGCGCATGGCGTGTATCCCTAAGCCAATGGTAAAGCTACTTGTTAGAAGAATAAAAGTTTCAAATAAAACAGGTGTAATTTCAAAAATGTCAGCTCCTGTAGGGCCATTTCCAGTACGATCTACCAAAACAAAGTAAGCTGCGAACAGCGTCCCAAAGAGCATGATTTCAGCACCGATAAAAACCCAAAAGCCTAAAATATTCAATTGATTTTGCTGTGTACTATATTCTAAAGGAAGTGATTGATCGATTTTCATGATTGACTACCTCGCAATTTCGATTCCGTTGCTTTCACTTTTTTAACAGAAACATAATGTCCTGGATCTTTTTCCAACGAACGGTGAGCCATACAAACAAAAATACCGATCGTTGTAACAATGGTTGGAATCCACATACCAAATACAAATGAGAAGCCCCATGCAAAGAAGATACAGCCTAAAATGAAAGGTACACCACTGTTATTTGGCATATGAATGTTTTCATATTGCTCTGGGAACAAATCATGCTGACGATATTTTGCATCCCATAGTGCCTCAGTTGAAATTACATGTGGCACCTTTGCAAAATTATAGTACGGTACAGAACTTGGTGTAGCCCATTCTAAAGTACGTGCATCCCATGGATCTGAGCCAACGTTTCTTGGTGCATAACGAATGCTATAATAAACATTGTATACAATTAAGATAAAGCCAATCGTAAGGCCAATTGCACCAACAAAAGAAATCATATTCCACATACCAAAACCTGTTGAGGCCGAGTAAGTGTACATACGGCGTGCTTGCCCATCTAAGCCAGAGAAGAACATAGGCATAAAGGCTAGCATGGTACTAATTGCAATAATCCAAGCCGTCACTTTGCCGATTTTTTCATTTAACATAAAGCCAAACATTTTTGGCCAATAGTAATGTAAGCCTGCTAACATCGCAAATACAACACCAGGAATAATCACCATATGGAAGTGTGCTACTAAAAACATTGTATTATGGTATTGATAGTCAGTTGCTGACATACCAAGCATCACCCCCGTTACGCCACCTATTGTAAACGTAGGGATAAACAACATAAAATATAGCATTGGCGTTGTGAAGACAATTTTTCCTTTCCACAGGGTGAATAACCAGTTAAAGATCTTAACTCCAGTCGGAACGGCAATGGCCATTGTTGTTATTGAAAAAATACTATTAGTTAAAGCGCCTTGCCCCATCGTAAAGAAATGGTGGGTCCATACTAAAAACGATAGGAAGGAGATAATCACCATTGAGCCGACCATCGATTTATAGCCATAGAGATTGCGTCCAGAGAATGTAGAAATAATCTCACTGTAAAGTCCAAAGGCAGGTAATATCAGGATATAAACCTCAGGGTGTCCCCAGACCCAGAAGAAATTCGCCCACAGCATATCCATACCGCCGTTGGATGTTGTGAAGAAATTCGTTGCAAATAGGCGGTCGAATGTTCCCATGACAAGTGCAACCGTTAATACTGGAAAGGCAAAAACGATAATAACGTTTGCGACGAATGAAGACCACGTAAACATTGGCATTTTCATTAATGTCATACCCGGTGCTCGCATTTTGAGAATCGTAACAATCATGTTAATACCAGTAATTAATGTGCCGAGACCTGAAATTTGTAGAGCAAACAAGTAATAGTTCGTCCCTACAGATTGACTAAATTCATTACTAGCTAGAGGGAAATAATTCGTCCAGCCAGCATCAGGAGAGCCGCCAATAACAAAGGAAATATTTAATAGCATGGCCCCCATGAAAAATAGCCAAAAGCTTAAAGCATTCAAACGTGGGAAGGCTACATCTCTTGCGCCAATTTGAAGTGGCACAATGTAGTTCATAAAGGCCATAATAAACGGCATGGCCATAAATATAATCATCACAGTTCCGTGTGTCGTAAATATTTCATTATAATGCTGCGCATCTAGTAATTTATTGTCAGGTACTGCCATTTGTGCTCGCATCATAATCGCATCTGCACCACCACGGAAAAGCATAAGAATGGCTGAAATTAAATACATAATACCGATTCGTTTATGATCAACTGTTGTTAACCATTCACGCCAAAGGTAGCCCCATTTTTTAAAATAGGTTAATCCTACAATAATTGCTATCAACAAAAGACCAATAGCGACCATTGAGGCATAAATAGCTGGGCTTGGATGGGGTATTGCAAATCGTTCAAAGTAATCCATCTGACTATGTCTCCTTTCGACATAAACCTTATCGTAAACTAGTTCATTTCGAGCTTTAATGATTGGCTTGCTGAGTTGCACTTTCCTTAGAGTGAGAGGCTCCATGCTGATGTCCACCATTTTCACCCTCCGGCGCTGGAAGAAAAGCTAAATGAGTTCCAGTATAGGTTGATTGTCCAACATGTCCTGGCTCTAGCAATGTATTAAATTTTTCCTCTGTTAATCGATCTGCTGTTGCTTTTACTTCCTTCACCCAGTTATCAAATTCATCATGAGTCACTGCTGTCACATTAAACGTGTTTTCGGCGAACCCCTTGCCATTAAAGTTTGCATTTCTCCCCATAAACTCTCCAGGCATATCCGCAGCCAAATGTAATGTGTTCACCATATCGGCCATCGCATACTTTTGACCACCCAGTTGAGGAATCCAGAAGCTAGTAATCGGTCCATATGAGTAAAGTTTGAACTCAATTGGACGCTCTGCAGGGATATACAAATAATTTACCGTTTCAATATCTTCTTCTGGATAACTAAAATGCCATTTCCAGTTAGAGGTTGAAGCATAAATGACCAACGGCTTCTCATTTTTATATTTTTCCGGCGTCGATTCCACCTTATAATTACTTTGGACAGAAATAATAGACATGTACGCAACAATTAAAACAGGTATACCTACACAAATTATTTCAACCATGGTGCTCCCTTTAATGTGGGGAGGCTTATAGTCGGGACTTTGCTTAGAAGCACGATATTTCATTAACATATAAGCTAAAATCACAAAAACGATTAGTACGATAAAGGACATAATCCCTATCGATAGCATAATATCTTTGGCTTGTACTTGAGCTTGAGGACCTTTTGGATCTAATACTAATAACGGTTCACAACCGGTTAACATAGTGACAATAGTGAAAAGACCTGCTAATTTAAGCCAACTTTTTTTCATAAACAAACCCCTTTAACTGATTCTTTGAAGTGCTATCGGCTACTATGGGTTTGTATGGATTTTGATTCACAATTGATTTTTATCATAGTGGCACATCCTTTGAAAGACAAGGCGTTTTGCAAGATAACACAGAATGTTCTAAAACGAGAAAAATAATTTCAGTATAACTTTATCGAGTTAAATACGCGTAGAGTAAGGGTTTTTATAGGATGATAGTGGTTGAATGTTAAAGTGGATGGCGAAAGTAATAATAAAGTGGATGGCGAAAGTAATAATAAAGTGGATGGTTAGCTACAGAAGATGTTATATTATGATTGATTTTTTAGCTTATCTGATGCTGCTAAAAAAATTATCATGCTCTATTGAGGTGAGTATATATGGATTGGAAACCCGATCGACATGCAAAAAAGGCTATCTATAAACAACTCGCAGAATATATTGAAAAAGGTATTGCGGATGGGACATTTCCACCCGATAAACCTTTACCATCAGAGCGATACTTAGCAAATGCTCTTAACGTAAATAGAAGTACAGTTGTTAGTGCATATGACGAATTGGAAGCAATGGGGCTTATTGAACGAAATAGAGGCAGTGGTACGAGCATTAGCAAAGATATTTGGGGGATCACAAGAAAGCGAATTCCTAGCTGGAATCGATATATTGAGGCGGGCTCCTTTTTACCAAATCTACCTGTCACACAAAAAATCAGAAAAGAGGCCGTTGAACATAAACTAATAAATTTAGCGACAGGAGAATTATCAGAAGATCTTTTCCCTAAAAGCGCATTAAGAGAAATAACAGCAACTCGCTCCTTTATCGGCAGCCTTGGATACGATCATCCACAGGGGAGTGAAATACTTCGAACTACCCTTACGAAGCATATTAAAAATAGTAGAGGGATTGATACAAAACCTTCTTCCATACTAATTACATCAGGGGCGCAGCAAGCCTTACATTTGATTGTCCAATGCTTATTAAAGCCTGGAGATGCAATTGCAATAGAAGATCCTTCTTACAATTATAATCTGCCCATTTTTAAATCAGCAGACTTACAACTTCATTATTTATCTGTTGATAAGGATGGTATCGACCCAGAGGATTTACAAACACTATATAAAAAACATCGTATTAAGATGATTTTTTTAAATCCTGATTTTCACAATCCAACAGGCTCTTCGTTAAATATTAAGCGAAGAGAGGCTATTTTAGACATATCCTCAAAGCTTGGTATTCCAGTAGTAGAAGATGATCCCTATAGCCTGACATCATTTTCAGGGGATAAAATTCCTACCCTGAAATCACTAGATAAAAACGGAAATCAACTAGACAAGGTGGTATTAAAAGGGAGTTTTTCTGGAATTATTTTATAAATAGAGGGGGTAGCATATGAAAACTGAAATTCTGTTTTTTGAACGTTCATTTCCAAGTGCTAATAGTATTGTTATTCGAGACGAGCAAACATTTTTAGTGGATTCTGGCTTTGGAAGTGATGTTATACGAACTGAGAAACTTTTAACCGATATTGGGATATTACCAAAACAGTTAAATGGCATCATCAATACACATTATCATAGTGACCATGTTGGAGGAAATCATTATTTTCAAAAAACAGTATGACCTACCGATTGCTGCCCATCTTTGGGAGGGAGAAATGGTAGATAGATGCGATTTAGAATCTTGCTGTGCACATTATTTAGATCAGCCTGTTGAACAATATAACGTTCAGCATTTACTTGTTGATGAACAAGAGATTACTACTGGGCATAGTGCTTTACAGGTTTTACATACACCAGGACATACCTTAGGGCATATAGCTTTATATGAGCCAAAACAGCAGATATTAATTTGTGGTGATTTATTTCATTATAACGATTTGGGATGGTTGAATATTTACCGAGAAGGCACTAACAGCTTAAGAAGATCCTATGAAAGTTTAGAGAGACTCTCTAAATTATCTATAAAAAGAGCATACCCAGGTCACGGTAGAGTTATTGATGACCCCTTGATAATGATTGATAAAGCGAGAACACGCCTCGAGACATGGATGTTGTCTCCAGAAAAAATGGCTTGGCATGCATGTAAAAGAATTTTTTCTTTTACACTGATGATTAGAGATGGACTATCGAGCAAGGAAATCACACCTTATTTACTAAGTTGTGGCTGGTTTTACGATTTCGCTGTCCACTCTTTCCGCTTAGAGCCCAAGGAATTTGTACAGCCTTTACTGGATGAAATGATTCGATTTAAGGCTGCTACATGGCACCAAGACAAATTAAAAGCAACAGCTCCATATGAAGCACCAATCCCCAAATGGATGAAAGAGAAGTGGAAACCATTTAATTGGACAAAGTAAATGTGCAATTTTGTACTATTATGATTTAAATAATAGATGTAATAATTCACAGAGATCAACTTGAAAGGGAGCTCACTTCGTGAATATTACATCTTTTTTAATGTACTGCTTTATTATTACGGTTACACCAGGACCGACAAATATCGTAATTTTATCAACAACACAGCATTTTGGTATAAAAAGAGGCTTACATTTTTCTTACGGTTCTACGATTGCATTCTTTATATTACTTGTATTATCAGCGTTTCTAAATACTCTTTTTTCAACATGGATTCCAAGAGTGTTGCTGATTATGCAAATTATTGGTACGACATATATGATATACCTTGCATACCAAATTTACAAAATGGATACTTCCAGTGATAGCAATAATAAAACGGGAAATTTTTCTTCAGGGTTTTTGTTGCAGTTTTTAAATCCTAAAGTAGTATTATTTACAATGACGGTAATTCCAAGCTTTATCTTACCTTATTATAATTCGTTTTTAGCGTTATCATTAAGTGTAATAACTATTACCATTATTGGTCTAATTGCTTTCTTGTTATGGGTATTGTTTGGGGCTATCTTTAAACAATTTTTACTAGAGCATAAAAAAGTCGTCAATGTATTTATGGCACTATGCTTGATTTATGCAGCCGTGATGATCTGGATTTAATGGGAAGTGAGAGGTGAAAACATGCAAAGTTTTACATATAGAAAAATGGATGGAATTACAGCATTAAAGGCTAGTTTTACAGATTTTAAATACAAAAAACATGCTCATCAAGAATATGCTTTTGGTGTCACGTTAAAAGGAATTCAACATTACTATTTAGATGGGAATCTACAGCTATCTCATCAAAACGGCGTCATGTTTTTTAATCCCGAACAGGTCCATGATGGGATGGCTTTTAATCGAGAAGGTCTTGAGTATGTTATGCTCTATATAGAACCCTCTTTATTTTTAGAGGCGATTCAAAAAAAGGATATAATCTGTTTTGAGAAGCCTATTATCTATAATAATATGCTAAAACAACATATACTAAAGCTCTCGCAAGCTGTTTTAACAGAAGAAAACTCTTCATTATGCCACGAGTTGTTTTTACAGTTAACAGACCGCTTAGTTAAACAAGATTTTAGTTCATCAATGAAAAAAGATGGTTTCGTTATTAAAAAAGCTAAAGAAATCATCCATTCCCATCTCGAAAACGTACTAAAAATAAAGGATATATGTCAGGAAATAGATTTCACAACATTCCAATTCATTCGTTATTTTAAAAAACATACTGGTATTACACCTTATCAATACTTCTTAAATTGCAAAATTGAACGGGCAAAATCCATCATTGAGCAAACTGGTGATATTTATGCCGCAGTAGCACAATGTGGATATGTTGATTTACCTCATTTAAACAAACAATTTAAAAGTATTTTTGGGACAACAGCTTTTGAGTATTTATCTTTTATTAATAATCGCTAATATACAATTACAATTGACAATAAATAGAATTAAATGTTAAATTAAAAATACAAATTTGAACGAACGGAGGGTGAAGAATTTGAGCAATTGTTTATTTATTAAAAAAGCTAATCTCATAATAAATAAACAAGAAGCTAATTTTCACCTATCATATTTTAATTCTACCACTCTATGATTTTACACATAGGGTGAAAACTTTTTCGTTGTGCGAGAAGATGCTTCTGTTTATAAACGAGGGCACTGAAAAACATACAGTTTTTTTATTGTGGAAAGAGTTTAACTTTAAAAAAGACAACTTCTTGTTTCATTTCGAACAAGAAGTTGTCTTTTTTATTCTCCATTAACTATTTTTTTCTTTTAAAAGTGTAATGATTCGTTTCAAATTTACAGCGAAGATGGCGGTTGCACCTTGTATTTCCATACCAAATAAACCCGAAGCTATTGCCGTGTCATACCCATGTCTATTTTTTAATTCACTATTTTTCGCCTCTATTTTATAGCGAGTACGTGCGAGCTCCTTAAACTCTTCACTGTTTTGGAATGCTTCTTGTTCCTTATGCTCAGTAGATTTGATTGAAACTGAATATGTTTTACTTTTTGCCCCTTCTTTATAACAACCTTCGCGGAAAGCACATATTTTACATTTTTCGATGTCAAAATAATACGTATGTTTTTGATTTTGTCCTTGATTTTTCTTTCCTGTCCGTGCTTTGCGAATCGCCATGTGACCAGCTTTACACACATACATACCAGCATCTTTATTAAATTCAAATTCATCTTCTTTTGTTCGTCCACCTTGCGTGATTTGTGGATTTAGTTTAGATATAAGTTGGAATTCTTCTTTTTTTGCATACTGGATATTGTCTTTTTCAGAATAGGCTGTATCACCAATGACTGTATCAATGGTCATACCTGTTTCTTTACTTTTTTCAACTAATTCTTGAAGGTATTTTCCATCACTCTTCTCCCCAGTAGTTACTATCGCAGCTGTTATTATTCGCTCATCACTCATTGCAATATGTGTTTTAAAACCAAAGAAAGAAGAATCCGCTGATTTATGTCCAATACGTGCATCTGGATCTGTCGAATAACTTAACTTCTCCTCATAATCTTGTACCACTTCTTTTAGGACATTTAGTTTTTCTTTTACAGCTGGAATCATCTCAATTTGAGGTTGAGATTCAACTACCTCGATGACTTGACGACAGTAATCCACTTCATCATTTATTTCGTTAGAATTTGTCTTTGGTGGGAAATTCTCTTTCATCGATTCATCGATTTGATAAACAGCTTTTCTTACATTTTTTGATTTCTCTTGTAAAAATTCTATAGGTGATTTTTGATTATACCGTGCTTTTGTATGGGTGGCGTCCACGATTATTGTTTTATTTTTAATGACTTCTTTCTCTATTGCAATCTCTACAGTTTTGCCAATGAGCATATCTAATAAGCTCATATCTTGGAGACGGAGCTTACGGAATTTCGTTAGTGAACTTGGATTAATGACAGAGTCTTCTGGTGCCATATCTAAAAAATATTTAAACGACATATCATATTTAGAACGTTCTACCACATCTACATCGGATAAATCGAATATTGATTTTAATAGTAAATATTTAAACATGCGAATGGGAGGTACCGCATTACGACCATTATCAAGACAATATTTGTTTTTCAGTTCGTCCAAAATAAAAGAGAAATCAACAAGTTCATTTATTTGCCGAAGCATATTATCCTTTGGTACAACAATGTCATATATGGCCATAAACGGACTAAGATGAAGAGATTCTTGGTTTGAAATCATCGGGATATCACCTACATACTTACTTTTAATATCATTATTATAAAGTAAAAAGGCAGTTGAAAGTTCGATATAATCGAACTTTCAACTACCTAATTTAAATAATGGACTTTTTCAGTGCCCTCTTTATAAACAGAGGCATCTTTTTTTGCTTTTATCAAATTTTAGGGTGATGGATATGAACAACTAACATTAAACAGTTACATCATGAAAAAGGAAGGGGAATTTACATGATAGAAATACACAATCTTACCATCAAAACGATAAAAGATAATCGAACGTTAATAGAACATCTTCAGCTAAGTACCCAAAAAGGAGATAAGATTGTCATAATAGGGGAAGAGGGCAATGGCAAAAGTACATTATTAAAATGCATTTACAATGATCAATTGATTGTTGATTATTGTACTTATGAAGGAAAAATACTTAAAAATGATTATTCACTCGGATATCTATCACAAGAACTATCGGCTCAAGAAAAAAAGTTGACCATCACTGAGTTATTTTCAGAAAACAATTGGAACAAAGAATTGTTAAAGGCAATGAATGATTTTAGGATTGATTCATTTGTTTCAGATAAAAGGATAGGTGATTTTTCGGGAGGGGAGCGATTTAAGTATCGTTTTTTAAAGCTACTCGCCATGAGTCCTGATGTTCTTTTATTAGATGAACCGACAAATGATTTGGACATAGACACAATCGAATGGCTGGAAACATTTATTCTGCAAACATCGATACCTGTTATTTTTGTATCACATGATGAAACATTTATAAATAATATGGCAAACGCAATTATTCATATTGAGCTTACCAATCGCAAGCAAATACCTAAATACACCTTTACAAGAGAGCCTTATGAAACGTACCTTTTTCATCGAGAAAATCAATTTGCAAAAGCAAGAACAGATGGCGAGAAAGCAAGCATCTGATTATAAAAAACAGATAAGTAAGTGGCATGAGGTATGGAATAAGGCTGAGCATCAGCATCAGAATGTGTCTCGCTCAGACCCCAGATTACAAAAGAAAATAAAATCATTAAAAAATCAAAAGAAACGTATGGACAAAGCTACAGAGGATTTTTTAGAGATACCTACTGTAGAGGAGGCAAGCGAATTTAGCTTTGATTCCTCTATACATGTTCATCGACATAAAAAAATTCTAGAGCTATCATTAGAAACGCTTGAAATAGCAAATAAACAACTTTCCCAAAATATAACGTTATCTATTATTGGACCAGAAAAAGTAGCAATTATTGGGGAAAATGGAGTAGGAAAATCAACATTATTAAAAATAATTATGGAGAAGATAAAGGAATATTCTTCATTAAAGATAGGATACATGCCACAAAATTATGAGGATCTATTGGACCCAGCTCAATCACCCATTAGTTTTCTAGAGATAGGTGGTGATAAGGAAGCCATGACAAAAGCTTTCACACTTTTGGGCAGTATGAAATTTACTAGTGATGAAATGCAGCAGACAATTGGACATTTGAGTGGGGGTCAAAAAGCAAAGCTACTGTTGTTAAAAATGATTATGGATGGTTGCGAAATATTGATATTAGATGAACCAACGAGAAATTTTAGCCCTTTGACAACGCCTGTTCTGTGTCAGGCTTTAGCACAATATGGTGGAGCCATTATTAGTGTTTCACATGATCGACGCTACCTAAAAAAAGTAGCATCAACCATTTATGAATTAACTAGTGAAGGATTAACGAAAAAATAGGCAAAGAAAAAGTCGAGCTCCTGTAGTGAAGGAATCGACTTTTTTTGCAAAAAATTATGTAGAACACATTGAAATAAATAATGTCTTATGATAAATTTATATGGATAGACATTGTATAATTTATAAAACGCATACTATCCCTATTTTAATTATACAATACATTCTATTCTTTCGTCAACATTTTTATTTAAAGGGGTGGCTGCTATGAAATCAGAAGGGGCACTACAACGGATTGGGGGAAAAGACTACTCAGCACATTGACGAAGTAGCTCAAATCTAAAAAGGCAATCGAAAAGTTTAGATGTGAATGTAACTGAAAAAGAGAAAGAAAGTAGGACTGAAACTACATGTCAGAGAAAACAATTTCTGTTCAGACAAAACCGCCATACGGCATGATTGCCATTTTATTTATCGGGGCATTTGTTGCTATTTTGAATGAAACATTATTAAATATTGCTCTTCCAGCTATTATGGAAGAATTCAAGGTCAATGCCACTGCAGTACAATGGCTTTCAACAGGCTATATGCTGATTAATGGGATTTTAATACCTGCAAGTGCGTTCTTCATTCAACGCTTTACTGATAAAAAGCTATTTATTATCGCAATGGCCTTGTTTACTTTGGGAACATTTTTAGCTAGTATTGCACCTACATTTGGCGTGTTATTAGGGGCTCGTATGATTCAAGCTGCAGGATCTGCAATTATGATGCCGTTATTAATGAATGTTATGCTAACTGCATTTCCAGTTGAAAAACGAGGGGCAGCAATGGGGATGTTTGGTCTTGTAATGATTACAGCTCCAGCGATTGGACCGACACTTTCTGGTTGGTTGATCGAGCATTATAGCTGGAGAATGTTATTTGATCTTGTACTGCCAATTGCCATTTTAACCTTAATTTTTGCAGCGTTTAAATTAAAGAATGTCACACCACAACGTCCTATAAAGCTGGATGTACTGTCTCTTGTATTATCTAGTATTGGATTTGGTGGCTTGCTTTATGGCTTCAGCTCAGCAGGGGAAAAAGGATGGGATAATATACTCGTCTACGGTACGATTATTATTGGTACATTAGCTTTAATTACCTTTATCCTTCGTCAATTACGAATGGATGAGCCCATGCTTGAGTTTCGTATTTTCAAATATCCAATGTTCGCCTTATCAACGACCATTTCAATCGTTATTTCGGTTGCAATGTTCTCAGCCATGATCCTAATGCCAATTTATGTCCAAACCATTCGTGGAATTTCACCAATGGATTCTGGCTTGTTAATGCTTCCAGGCGCTATTGTCATGGGAATTATGTCTCCAATTACCGGAAAACTCTTTGATAAATATGGTGCAAGAACCTTGGCAGTAATTGGATTGATCATTATCATTATAACAACTTATTACTTTAGCAAAATCGGTTTGCATACTGCTTATTCTACTCTTGTTCTGCTCTATACTTTACGTATGTTTGGGATGTCAATGGTCATGATGCCAGTAATGACGAATGGTCTAAATCAGTTACCAGCCTATAATAATCCACATGGAACAGCGATGAACAATACACTACAGCAGGTATCTGGTGCTATAGGTTCCGCGGTTTTAATTACCGTCATGAACAATATAACAACTGTAAAAGCAGAGGAATTAGCTGCTAAAGCAATGAATAATATGAGCGCCAATGCAACTCAATCATCTACACAGGCTGCAGCAGAAGTACAACAACAAATTATGAATGAAGCGATGCTACATGGTATTAATATTACCTTCTTTATTTCAACATTGATTACTGTGATTGCTCTTATTCTTGCTTTCTTTATTAAAAGAGTCAAACCTAATCAAGGGATAGACGTTCAAGGGGAATAGAAAAATTGTTAGTCTAAAAAAAGGGGTATTGAAGTGAAGTAATACCATTCTTTAGTACACTAACATAAATCAATTGAATGATAGAATAAATACGTAAAAACGTTCATCTAAAAATGATGAACGTTTTTTGTTGGTATATGAATAATTATCGATATAGCTCAATAATTTGATCAGCGATATATTCAGAGCTAAAATGAATCCCATCTTTAAGCCACCACATAATAATTCCCAGTACTGAAGATGCGAGAATATCCATTGATAAGGTTATTTCCGCAGAAATCCTGTCACGACGAATGACAATCAAATCCGTTAACATCATATGAAATTTTCTTTTGAAACCAGGGTGTTCAAAGAGAACAGCTAAAATCTTTCGATGCTTATAAAAATAATCTAAAAACGTCATTAATTGCTCTTGGTTACTAATATCATCAATTTGTAATGTTGGAGATAATTTTAACGACAGGTCGTCGAAAATGTCGTAAACTACCTGCTTTAATAAATCATTTATATCTATAAAATGTAAATAAAAAGTTGCTCGATTTAGCTCAGCACGCTTAGCAATCTTTTGTACAGTCAGTTTTGAAATATCCGGGTCTTCAATTAATATTTCTACAACAGCTTCTTTAAACACCCGTTTTGAGCGAATAGCTCGTGGATCTTGTTTTTTATGTGTGGTCAATTTCATTCTCCTTTATCTATTAAATATAAACTTCATTAATAGTTGTTTTAAATCTGTTGTTTAATTAACACTTCTTGAGAAATTGTAAATAGGCATCAAAAAATTAAAATGTTATTATCTATTTTATTGACACTGTGTTAATAAAACAAGTAGAAAGAGGAATTATGTAATGTCAGAATCAATCAATAAAAAAGTATTATTAACAGTCTTAATTTTAGGATGTTTTTTATCTACATTAAATCAAACACTGTTAAACGTTGCCTTAAGTAATTTAATGGCTGTATTTTCTGTTTCTGCTACAACTGTTCAGTGGTTATCGACTGGCTTTATGTTGGTAAACGGGGTGCTAGTCCCTATCACTGCCTATTTAATGAAACGCTTTTCTACACGTCAATTATTTATCAGCTCCATGCTATTTTTATTAATAGGCTCTATTTTTTGTGCAGTAGCACCAAACTTCGCCACTTTATTAATTGGTCGTATGATTCAAGCGATTGGAGCAGGAATTATTATGCCCTTGCTAATGAGTATCGTAATGTTTATTTTCCCACCAGAAAGAAGAGGTAGTATGATGGGTTTAATAGGTCTTGCCATGATTTTCGCTCCAGCAATAGCACCAACATTTGCAGGCTTTATTATCGACTATTATTCATGGCGTTGGTTATTTATCGGACTCATCCCCTTTGTTGTAATAATCATTTTTATGGCATGGAAATATTTAATTAATGTCTCAGAAACAGCAAAAACTAAGCTAGATATAGTAAGTGTTATTTTATCAACCATTGGCTTTGGTCTTATTTTATATGGTTTTAGTAATGCAGGAAGCCATGGTTGGGATGATAAAGTCGTCATCGTTTCTATAATTGTGGGAATTGTGACAATAGCTATATTCTGCCTTCGACAAATTAAATCCAGTGATCCGCTTCTAAACTTATCTGTTTTTCAAAATAAAGTATTCACGTTAACGTCTATCATCAATATGATTGTCACAATGATGATGTACGCGGATATGATTTTATTACCAATTTATTTACAAAATGGTAGAGGATTCACTGCATTAGACGCTGGTTTATTATTATTACCTGGTGCTCTCGTAAATGCCTTTATGTCACCTGTTACAGGAAAAATGTATGATCGCTTTGGCGCAAGGCCATTATTTATTATCGGTTTGATTTTTATTATTCCTTCCATGTGGGTAGTTACAGATTTATCGGAAACAACTTCCTTTAGCTTTTTAATGCTACGCACTATTTTCCTACGTATTGGATTAAGCTTTATCACAATGCCATTGAACACAGCTGGTTTGAATGCATTACCGAAAACACTTGTAACACATGGTACAGCAGTCAATAATACCTTGCGCCAAATTTCAGGTGCAATTGGAGCTGCTGTAGTCATTACCATTTTTACAGCACAAACGACAAATCATGCGAAAACATTGCTTGTTGAAACACCAAATGCTGCGGTTGAAACTATCCGCACACTTGCTTCAATTTTAGGTTCAAGTGATGCCTATTATTTCATGACCATCTTAGCAATTATTGCATTTGTTTTAACGTTATTTGTTCCATCTAAAAAAGGATGAAACAGCAAGTGTAGTTTAATTCAGGACAATTAGTACTGACTTTTTAAATCTTGAAATAATAAATGGAAAATTTACTCGAGGACAAGAAGTCTTATTGAATTAGAGAAAGGATTTAGAATCTACAAATTCATTGAAGTCAGAAAATATCTTCTTTAAAATAAAGGGGATAAAGCATGTGGCGAAGATGTTGACGAGTTCATCCTAACGCTCATTTTAGTAAGAATGAGGCACTAAGGATAATCATAAAAAAGGAAGTGCTAAAAGATGAATGTAGAAATGATTATGCAGGAGCTTGAAGCCCTCGGTAAGGAACGGACTAAAAAAATGTATATGTCCAATGGTGCACATGAACCACTTTTTGGCGTGGCAACAGGTGCAATGAAGCCGATAGCAAAGAAAATAAAAATTGATCAAGCTTTAGCAGAAGAGCTTTATGCCTCAGGCAACTACGATGCGATGTACTTTGCAGGCATTATTGCAGATCCAAAAGCAATGACTGCGTCAGATTTTAATCGTTGGATGGATTCGGCATATTTTTATATGCTATCTGATTACGTGGTAGCAGTAACATTGGCAGAAGCAGATATTGCGCAAGAAGTTGCAGATAAATGGATTGTTAGTGGGGAAGAGCTAAGAATGTCAGCTGGCTGGAGCTGCTATTGTTGGCTTTTAGGAAATCGCTCAGATGTTGAATTCTCAGAGAATAAAATTGCCAGCATGCTTGAAATAGTGAAAAATACGATTCACGATGCTCCAGAGCGAACGAAATCAGCTATGAATAATTTTCTATACACTGTTGGGATTTCATATGTGCCACTACATGGTTTAGCGCTCGAAATTGCCAAAGCAGTAGGTCCAGTTGAACTCAAACGAGACAAGAAAAAAAGCACTATTCTACACGCATACGAAAGTATACAGAAAGAAGTAGATAAGGGGAGACTGGGTTTCAAACGTAAATATGTAAGATGTTGAATAAAGAAGCCTCCATTTTTTCTCTTTGGAGGTTTTTTCTTATAGAACTTCATTGCATAACAATTATTAAATATGTATAATTATACAAAAAGATTGAAGTAGGGAGGATTATTTTGAACTTACTAAGTATCGATGATTTGTCAGAATCTCAAATAACCGAGATTTTTCATTTAACAGATCAGCTTATAAAAAACAAAGGGATAAAACCTTTAAAAGGAAAAACTTTTGTGTTATTTTTTCCTGCATCAAGTATTAGAACGAGAATTACCTTTGAGAAGGGGATAAAAGATTTGGGGGGAGAGTGTATTTTATTTCCTCCAGAAAGTCTTGATAAGCGAGAGGCATTAGAAGATGTTATTAATTATATCGAAAATTGGGTGGACGGTGTCATTGTAAGACATACTGATTTCTCTAAAATCTACGAATTATCAACCTATTCATCTATACCCATTATAAATGCTATGACGACTCAAAATCATCCTTGTGAAATATTAGCTGACTTCTATTCTATAAGTAAGTTAAAGGAAAATCCTAAAGATCTAGTATATACATTCGTTGGACCTGCAAGTAATATCTCAAAATCGTGGGTGAGTATTGCAAAAGTAATGAACCTAAAATTCAAACATGTTTGTAAATCTGGATACGAAATATGTAAGGACTCCTCTAATTATAAATTTTTTACAGAGCTAGACAATGTATTAGTATCAAGTGATGTAATATTGACGGATTCATTACCAGAAGATTTAAGGACAGACGATTATATAAATAACTATCAAATTACTTTTAAGAGAATAAAAGAGGCTAAACCACATGCAATTTTAAACCCTTGTCCTCCATTTTTTAGGAATGAAGAGGTTAGTGAGGACGCTATTGCATCAGATTATTTTGTTGGATATCAATTTAAAAAGAACTTGATTTATGTGCAACAAGCAATCATTTTATATTGTATGGGAGTAACAAGTTTAAAATTATAAACAAATTAGAAAGTAGAATACTAAAGGAAATGGCGTCTCATTCATACATGAGTCGCCATTTTATAAATTATTTGTCTAATCGTTGGATAAAAGTATCTAATTGAACCAATGTTACATTATCATTTACCCCAAAAGTACCATCCCCCTTACCTACTGTAATTTTATTAGAAGAAAGAATAGCTATATAATTAGAGGCCCAATGTGTACTGAGAACATCATTGAATTCCTGTGCATTTCCTTGTTGTTTAAGTTTAAAAGCTTCCACTAAAACTTTTGATAATTGACCACGTGTAATAGAGGAGCTTGGATTAAATTTTCCATTTTCATCACCAGTAAAGACGCCAATTTTCTTTAATGCTCCAGCAGCACCTGCATATTTAGATGATGGTTTAACATCAGGGAAACTTGAATTTGTATCACTTGTATCTAAATGTAATATTTCAGCTAATCGAAGAGCAGCCTCTCCGCGTGACGCATAAATACTACAGTCTATTTCTGCGTTTTTTACTTCACCATTGTCATTTTCAGAGAAGCTTGCAATACGTTTTGCCCCTATGTAACGAGATCCCCAGTAGTATGGGTCATTAATTTTATCTATTTTAACCCCAGAACTTGTAGTTGCAGAGATAAAATTGCTATCACCTATGTATATTCCAACATGTGAAACACCGTCTCCTGATGTATTAAAAAATACAAGATCACCCGTCTGTAAATTGTCTTTTGATATAGAAGAACCTTGTTGATACTGAGCTTTTGATGTACGTTCTAATGAAATTCCTAACTTAGAAAAAACCAATTGTGTATATGCTGAGCAATCTACACCTGTCTTAATATCTGTACCTCCATATTTATAGGGAGTGCCAATATATGCTTTTGCTGTATTCGATAAATCTGTTATTGTCGCTGCTTTTGCGTCATTTATACCCATTCCTGTAAAGAGTGCAAAGGAAGCAAAAATTGGTAGTAACCATTTTTTCTTCAATTAAATTTACTCCTTTCAAATAGCTTTTGCTTTTGACTAGAGTAAGAATAACATGAAAAATATAAGTATGATTTTTCATTAATATTACTGATTATTCCTTCATAGTGAATTTGAAACCTTAATTTTATCTGTGTAAAATATCTGCAATAATCATGGGTAAATTTACTAAAAATATATGAAATAAATAGATATACAGGGAAATATGGTTTATTTTTTATATTCCCTCCAACTTTAGATGAATAAGTTTCATATGTTTATAGGTCAACATATTTTACAATTATTTATGAAAAATCATGGGGGAGAGCCTCTTAGAAAGAGATGTAGAAGAAATTAAAAAGAGGATGAAGCCGAATTTTGGATACACCAAGAAAAAGAACATACTGTTTTTATCAAAGAACTTGGACGCCCACTGAAAAGGAACCAAAACTGCATTCATCTCACCAGCTGTAAAGGGGGGAGTCTTCTGTATCTGCCGCTGCCGCTACGCTTACGCGCATAAAACATCTGCCACTCTGCTTTCGATACAAACAACTTTTGCTGAATGAAGATAAAACCGATGCGATAAAGTAATCCTTTTTTTAAAAAAGGCTGTTGCTATTAAGATGTAAAATAAGAATAGAGGTTTAATCTACGAATAGTGTAGATTAAACCTCTATTTTAATTCTCATGCAGATATTGCGAGAGAGTATGATATTACACCATCTGCAATGGATCATTGGATTAAAAACCAGCACAAGAAGCCAAGTTACAAGTGGCTATTTATGTCATCTTCAAACAAAGCCGTAATAATTACAAGACACGTAAAATAAAAAAGAACTGGTAAAGCAGAATAAGGTAGTTTCAAGACGACGAATTAGTTGAATCATGAACCATCTAGGTCTTGTCTCGCCATTTTTCATTATTGAATACCCCTTAACTTAATATAAAATTACTTTTTGTATCTGATCATTAATATTTATCATACTTAATCCCCCATGGTAACAAACCACAGATTCAATGTCGAGGTCTAGGTATTTCTTCAAAGAGAGTTGAGCCTCTTTTAAATCCAGTACGGTTGGGACATGAATTCCCTCAATTATTCCGTTGACACTGTACATCGAATCCCCGGCAATCAGTGTTTTACTTTGTTTCAAATAGAGACTAATATGGCCTGGAGTATGCCCCGGAGTATGAATGACACGAATTCCGCCACAATACGGCAGTTCTTGACCGTCAATCAAGGTATCATTCACTTTTCCCTTTGGTGGATTCTCTATGTGCCCATCTTTCAAAAGAGGTAAGTCTCCTTGAATATAGGGCTTATCTAGTTCGTGAGCATAAACTTTAATATGCCTTCCACACTCCTGTAATATCTCAGGAAGGCTACCTATATGATCTATATCCTGATGCGTCAAAATGATAACCTTTAGTTTGTCAAACGACACTCCTACCTTTTCCATTGCTGCGCGTAAATCTTCAAATTGACTAGGAAACCCTGTGTCTATTAATACAGCCATTTCTTGATCCCATAAAAGAGTGGGATGAATAATTTTTCCGTGAAAATCAAGCTGAAGCATCTCTACGCCCTTAGAAATTTCCATAATTTTAGTCTCCTTTTTTAAAATTAAATTTTATTGATATAACTAGTTATATAAGAAAGTCGAAAGAATAAAGCTTATTTAGTACGTAATATAATAAATTACGTAGTACACTAATTACTCATTAACACACTAACCTACAAATTAATTGAATAGCATAAACATGCTATTAACATTGACTTGCTTCATAAAAGTTACTGCTGTCCTTTGACAATCTGGTCCAATTCCGAGATTTTATGCTATCCTATTTAATATTAAACTCATATAATTTACCAGAACAAAATCTAGCAGATTAATTTTTAATATCCTGAAGAACAGTCTTCTTCCTCCAAAACAGCTTCTGTAATGTTTCGAAATTGACTAAAACCGTTCCTACAATAATCGTCAAAGTTCCTATGCCTGTTACCCAAGAAATATATTCATGATAAAAGGTAACACCTAGTATAACGGCAATTAATGGTGAGATATACAGCCATGTAGAAGGAAAAATAGGATTTGTCCGTGAAACAAGCCAATAATAAATGCTATGCCCAATCATTGAACCAATAATAGTTAAATAAAGTAGAGAGCCAATTGAAGCTGGGCTTAAAAGATACTCAAGCTGAATGCTCTCGGTAAAAAGTGACAAAATGATTAATAAAATCCCACCATGCATCATTTGCGCTGCATTTAAAGCAATCGGTGATGTCGTTTCAAATTTTCGGATGACATACTTGGTATAAATCGTTCCAGATGCGTAAAAAACTTCACCCAATATAATCGCGAAACAACCAATCATCCAGAAGGGACTAATCTCAATTGAAAAACTAGGTAAGATCAAGAGCATGACACCAATGACTCCGACGACACAACCAATAAATGATTTCCGATTTCCTTTTTGCTTCAAGATGAATGTCTGAATAACGATAATCATCATTGGACCTGTAGCAGATAAGACAGCTGCGACCCCTGATGTCACATACTGTTCTGCCCAGTATAATGTGGCAAACGTCCCAAAGGTTAAACCTATTCCTGTAAAAAACATCTCTTTCCGAAATAGTAACCCTATTGTCGTTTTTTCTCTCCAAACCATAAAACTAAATAGCAGCAAACCAGCAATGAAAAAACGAAGTCCAGCTGATAAAAATGGGGGCACGCCTGCATCAACACCAATTTTAATCGCTAAAAATGTCGTTCCAAAAATCAAACACATAAAGAAATAATTAATAATAACCATAGAAAACTCCTCCTCTTTTTCTATCATAAAAGACAGACAGTAGAACAGATTGAAAAAGATAGAACAGATTAGACGGGATCATGGTACAATCGTTTTGAATAGGAGGAATTGATGTGAGCAAAGCGATTCAAAATGGAGACTACCTTTTTAAGAAAGTATACGATTATGTACTTCACAGAATAGAACGTAAAGAATGGAAAGAACATGAAAAGATTCCCTCTGTTCGGCAATTAGCATCTGAAATGAATGTTCATCGATTAACTGTCTTAAAGGCTTATCAATTACTGAAACAGCATGACAAAGTTTATGTAAAAGATAAAGCAGGCTATTTTGTCCAATCCAATATGACGAAAAACCTTGAATATCTAGATCTGGACAATCCAATTATTTCTGCATACGTACAGAATAATCATTTATCTGAAATCCATCAATTACCTGTTTCCTATCATTTTTCTCAGGCGTTAATTGATCCAAATCTTTTGCCTAATCATTATTTTTCAGATTACGTGAAGAAAGTGTTTGATTTTTATCCAAAAGTACTTGCAACCTACTCAACTGTGCAAGGTGATTTAGAGCTACGTGAAACACTCACTCAATATTTTATCAATCAGTATAAAACTCATCTGGGTGCAGACGATCTGTTAATCACTTCTGGCTCACAGCAAGCGATTCACTTAATCGCTCAAACCTTTATTAAGCCAAGAGATGTCGTTTTATTCGAACGTCCAAGCTATAGTGCTGCGATTGATATTTTTAAAGCACAGGGAGCGCAGATTGTAACGGTTGATATCCATCCAGACGGGTACGATTTAGAGCAGGTTGAATACTATATTAAACAATACAAGCCACGCCTATTTTATCTCAATCCCACATTCCATAACCCGACTGGTTATACTGTTTCTGTCGAGCAGCGCAAAAAATTAGTAGAATTAGCTGAACAGTATCGATGTCTATTAATTGAGGACGATGCCTATCACGACATCTATTTTGATCATGCCCCGCCACCACCAATTTACACATATGATACTACTGGGACAGTCATTTATATCCGGAGCTTTTGCAAATATATCTCACCTGGTTTGAGAATTGCGGCTGTTATTTGTCAATCATCATCATTAATGAATTCACTACTAGCAGTAAAATCGTTAGCTGATAATGGTTCACCGCTTCTCAATCAAAAAATTTTTCTCCATTACTTTTCATCACTAAGATTGCAGCAGCACTTGGAGAAAATTCGGATTGCCCTACAGATCCGAAAGGAAATCATGGAGAAAGAGCTAGCAGTAACAGATTGGAAATGGATCAGTCCGAAAGGTGGTCTTAATTTATGGGTGCAGCTCCCAGATACACTTCCAACTGAATTATTATTAACCAAAAGTATCGAGCAATCTATATCCTTTGTGCCAGGTCAAGTTTGTGATCCATTAAAACAACTATCATCCTGGATACGTTTAAGCTATTCTTATGTAAATGAAAAACAACTAAGGGAAGGGGTAAAAAGGTTAGTTGCAGTGGCACAATCTCTTTATAAGTGAGGGGAGGCAAAGACAAATCCCAATATTTTTTCTGAATGATACTTTTAGATAACTTATTTACTGTCAGAAACAAAACTTATAGCTTTAGAGGAGGGGATAAATCATACCTTAAACCTTTTCTGAGATGGGTTTGAATAGCTGTCAATGATGTATTTAACCTGATTTGCTAGCTGACAGGAAGTCTGGTACATTAAGTAGCTAATTGGTAATATCATTAAAATTAATTTCCTATTGCAATTTTGATTTCTGGCTCATAATATAAGTATATAGTTATATACATATTTAACAAACAATTATGTGGTGTTTTTTTAAATCGTATATAAGTAAATGATTATATAAATGGAGGAAGAACATGGACAATATACTCATTGAAAAACAATTAAAAGCAGCAGCTGACTTAAATCGCATTAAATTACTTGCATGTATGAAATATGGGGAGGTATGTGTATGTGATTTTGTAGATGTTCTAGGCATTTCACAACCCGCAGTTAGTCAGCATCTACGAAAATTAAAGGAGGCAGGCATTATTACTGAGCGAAAAGTAGGGACATGGAAACATTATCGTTTAGTGGAAGATCAAACCCCACTGATGAAGGGGATTTTAGACCAAATTCAGCCTTTAAATGGATGTAATTGTGTTTCTGATTGTTGCCATGAAGGAGAGAAATAAATGAATAATGAACCCTTAACTAAACAGCTATCTTTTCTAGATCGTTACCTCACGCTTTGGATATTCCTTGCAATGGGAATAGGGGTTTTATTGAGTGTCATCATGCCCGATATTGGTGAAGCATTAGAGTCCATGTCTATTGGCACAACATCGATACCGATTGCTATAGGGTTAATTGTGATGATGTATCCACCATTGGCGAAAGTGAAATATGAGGAAATGTGGCGAGTGTTTAAGGATTGGAAGGTGCTTCTACTTTCACTTTTTCAAAACTGGTTACTTGGACCATTTTTGATGTTCTTTTTAGCGATCATCTTCTTACGTGATTATCCAGAGTATATGGCTGGGCTCATTATGATTGGATTAGCTCGCTGTATTGCAATGGTGATTGTATGGAATGATTTAGCTCGTGGAGACCGTGAATATGTAGCTGGTTTAGTTGCTTTTAACTCCATTTTTCAAATCGTGACGTATTCGATTTTTGCTTACTTTTTCTTAAATATATTACCTGGTTGGTTTGGTTTAGAGAAAATTAATGTATCCATCTCCATGTGGGAGATTACCAAGAGTGTACTTATTTACTTAGGCATACCATTTGCTGCTGGGTTCCTCACACGATGGATCAGTATGAAAACAAAAGGCAAACAGTGGTATGAGGAAAAGTTCTTACCAAAAATTTCACCACTTACTTTAATAGCACTTCTATTCACAATTGTGATGATGTTTGCATTAAAGGGTGAGCAATTAGTTGAACTACCACTCGATGTAATACGAATTGCTATTCCATTATTTATTTACTTTGTGGTGATGTTCGCTGTTTCATTCTTCTCTTCTCGTAAAGCAGGTGCATCTTATCCTGTTACAGCAGCCCTATCTTTTACAGCAGCTAGTAACAATTTTTAGTTAGCCATTGCAGTAGCTGTAGGTGTTTTTGGACTCCACAGTGGTGTGGCTTTTGCTGCTGTTATTGGACCTCTTGTTGAAGTACCAGTACTCATTGGACTTGTATGGGTTGCATTACGCTGGCAGAAAAAATATTTTAAAACCATTAAGGGAGGTTTTTAAATGAAAAGAGAAGATGATATTCGTGCAAATGTACGTGAAAGTTATACGAAGGTAGCATTGAAATTAGAAAGTACACAGGGATGCTGTACGCCAGCTCCTAGCTGCTGTAATCCAAAAGAGAATAAAAATGTTTCTATTGAAGAGATTTCGCAAAAAATGGGCTATACAAAAGAGGAACTAGCTTCTATCCCAAACGGGGCTAATATGGGGCTTAGCTGTGGCAATCCACAAGCTATCGCGGACTTGAAGCCTGGAGAAATTGTTGTTGATTTAGGGTCAGGTGGTGGCTTCGATTGCTTCTTGGCTGCCCAAAAGGTAGGGAAAGACGGTAGGGTAATTGGCATTGATATGACACCTGAAATGATTTCCAAGGCACGTCGTAATGCGGAAAAGCCTGGATATGAACAAGTAGAATTTCGTTTAGGTGAAATTGAGCATATGCCTGTTGCAGATCATACCGCTGATATTATCATTTCAAATTGTGTGATCAATCTATCGCCAAACAAACCTCAGGTATTTAAAGAGGCCTACCGTATTTTAAAAACAGACGGTCGTTTAGCAATTTCAGATGTAGTGTTAACGGCAGCCTTATCAGAGAGTTATTTATCAGATATGAATCTATATTCGGGCTGTGTCTCTGGTGCCATTTCGATTGAAGAGTACGAGGCACTATTAAAAGATGCAGGCTTTACAAATATCACAATCATACTAAAAGATGAGTCAAAAGAATTTATTCGTGAATGGGAACCTCATTATGATTTAGAAAATTATATTGTCTCAGCTATTATCCAGGCTGTAAAAAAAACAAATGAGTAACATAAATTGAAAATTTGAAAACAGAATTAACTAGAATCTTAATAAATTTTATAGTAGGCAAAGGGTCAAGAAGAGGAGTTTTTTAGAATTAAATCCATAATCCCTTATTCGTATTTTAAAAATGTGAAGCATTTCAGAACAAATTTATTGTGATTAATAATAGTAGGAATTGATTAAAATTATTATAAAAAGGAAAGTTTCTGTATTGATGAATTGATTTTTAGTTGTTCTCATGTACGTTCATCATAGAAATTTATTATTTTTAAAGAAAACACTGAATCTCCAAAATAAAATAATGTAATATTGAAGAGAGGTAACTGAAAAAACTAGAATTTTCTTTTGCTATCGGAATTTTATGAGGAAAAACAATAAGGGGGAAATTACATGACAAAGAGCAAGATGGAGTTGTCACTAGAACAACGGGAGGAACTACTAAGAACTTTGGAAGCCCGTTTTGAGAAAAACATGAATCGTCATAAAGGACTTGAATGGGATAAAATACAAGCTAGGCTTGAAGCAAATACTGAAAAACTATGGTCACTCAATGAAATGGAAGTAACTGGTGGAGAACCAGATGTAGTTGGCCATGATAATAAGACGGACGAATACATTTTTTATGATTGTTCAGTGGAAAGTCCTAAAGGACGCAGAAGTGTTTGTTATGATCGTGAAGCATTGGAATCAAGGAAAAAACACAAACCAGAAAATAACGCTATTGATATGGCAACTGACATGGGTATTGAACTTTTAACAGAAGAACAATACCGGGAGTTGCAGAAACTTGAAAACTTCGATATGAAAACGTCTAGCTGGGTCCAAACACCTGAAAATATTAGAAATCTCGGTGGGGCCATATTTTGTGATTATCGTTACGATACTGTCTTTGTATACCATAATGGAGCAGATTCCTACTATGCTGCTAGGGGCTTCCGTGGCTCACTAAAGGTCTAAATTTAATATAGACAGATAAATGCAAAGTTTAAAATGGCTTATCTAAGCAAAGGATTCTATTCCATTTTTTAACAATATAAGTGCTCCAAAAAATGAATCAAAAGAATTTATTCTTCAAGGGGGATATGATGGTTCGAGGTTCTTGGAGAGCATTGTTATGGATAGGTTTATCAGAATTATGTGCTTTAAGCTTATGGTATAGTGCATCAGTGATTGCGCCTGAGTTAATTACAATTTGGAATCTGAGCTCAAATTCGGAAGCATGGCTTTCTGCATCTGTTCCTATTGGATTTGTAATAGGAGCATTATTTAGTTCATACTTTGGGATTGCTGATCGCTTTAATCCAAGAAAAGTTTTTGCAATATCAGCATTTCTAGGTGCAATATTGAATGCCCTACTCATTCTAGTCAATTCCAGCTTCTTTGGTATTCTATTAAGGATTTTAACTGGCATAACCCTTGCTGGTGTATACCCAATAGCTGTAAAGATTTTATCCCAATGGTTTCCCCAAAAACGTGGTTTGGCAATTGGAATTTTAATAGCAGCTTTAACATTAGGCTCATCATTACCCCACTTTGTTGTGATGTTCTTTTCTTCATTAAGTTGGAAATTCGTGATAGTTTGTAGTTCAGTTTTGGCTCTATTATCAGCTATTATCATCACTACTATTTTAGACGATGCTCCAGTAATATCACAAAAAGTGCCTTTCTCGTTTCAATTAATAAAAAAGGTAGTAGTGAATAAACCAGTAATGCTTGCAAACTACGGCTATTTCGGCCATATGTGGGAATTATACGCGATGTGGACATGGCTTCCCGCTTTTTTGACAGCTAGTTTTTTAACCTATTCTTCAGAAACTCCGCATTGGTTCATTGCATTATCGTCATTTATTTCAATAGGAATTGCAGGAGGGATAGGGTGTGTCGTAGGTGGACTAATCTCAGATAAAATCGGAAGAGCCAATTTAACGATTATTTCTATGATAATCAGTGCTAGCTGTTCTATAGTAATAGGCTTTACATTTGGACAATCTATTTGGTTCACACTAATCATTTCTATGATTTGGGGGATGTCTGTCATATCCGATTCCGCCCAATTTTCTGCAGCAGTTTCAGAAATAGCAGAAGTTGAATATGTAGGTACAGCCCTAACTTTTCAAATGTGTATTGGTTTCCTAATTACTATATTTTCTATCAATCTCATCCCTATTATTCAGAAGCTCCTTGGTTGGGAGTGGGGTTTTTCAATTTTAGCAATTGGACCTATTCTAGGAATTTTCTCGATGGTCAAATACAAACGTTACGAACTCAATAATGAGAGAGTATAATTGTAGCTTTTAATGCATAAAACAAAATCTAGTTATTTGATGTGAAATGCCAATGCTCAAAAAATCGATTTACAAATGCACTAAAAAGCCTAGCTAATGAAGAAATCCAAGATACGATTGATTTGAAGCAATGTTAGAAACAGCAGCTTAATTATGTGTTATTTATAAAATATTATAAAGTTTGATCAAAATCATCTTACCTCTATTGATTTCTTAGTGGTGAGGTGATTTTCAAATTGTAGAGAAACGTACTAAACTAAAAATGAAGTTTAATTTAACAAAAGGAAACTTTTTATGTTAAATATAGTCAATTGTAGAAAAGAGAGAAGAGGGGGAGTAATTGTGATAAAAAGATATTTGAGTATTATTTCATTGTTATTGTTTACTTTGTTCATTATATTTGCTTTTATTACACCAATCGTAGTGAATGGAACCTCGGAAATTGGGGACATTGTGGTCATTTCATTAATTGTAGCATCATTTCTAACTGCATTTTTTAGCCAAAAGGGTAAATTACGAATTTTTGCTTTAATTGTTTCCTCGATTCCAATGCTTTTTCTATTAGGCTTAATTTTGCTTCCAATATTATATCTATTTGAGCAATAACCAGGTGCGTTTTGCAAGAAGATTGTAAAATGAAATTCTCACTAGCCAAAAATGATGAAGCTTGTCAGAGGATACTTGGAGAATATAAAAATCAAATTACAATTCAGCCTAGCTTTGGTCCAAGAACTACAGCTAGAGAAGCTATAGGAGAAATCAATTTAAGTAGAAAGGTAGCCATTGAATTTTAATCACTGTGCAGGATGGCTACACTGTTGAAGCGAATGCTGGGTTAATCTAAGTTAGGGTAAGATGAGTGAATTGGGAAAAACCGACAAAAAAGATTGCCGGTTGGGGGTGGTAGTAAAATTATTTTGTATTGTTTTCGTTTGCAAATCGACCAGAAGCAAATTTTTTGTTAGCCTCTGCTTGTTGGATTTGTTGTCTAATTTGATTAACATCAGTCTCGGTCCCGAATTCTTCATTCATCGAGTTTAGTGAACCAGAAGCAAATTTTTTGTTAGCTTCCGCTTGTTGAATTTGTTGTCTAATTTGATTAACATCAGTCTCATTTCCAAATTCTTCGTTCATTGCATTTGGTGTTGCATTGGGAATATTTGAGTTAAAATTTTGATTGTTGTTAGCCATTGAAAATCACCTCCTGAAATTAGTTTGTCCAGAAGGTGCTTTTAGTATGTAAATTTTTATATACCAAATCTTTTTCACATGATACAGCTTAGATGTAAATTGGATACAACTGGTACTAGGAATCCTTCTGGTGGTGTAGGAGTCTCATTTAGTCCTCCGCCATTGCTACTTGGAGTTTGTTCTTTTTTAGATTTCACCGTTACATGTTCGATCTAATCTAAAGTTAAATTGAGCATGATAGCCTATTTCAACGAACTTCCTACACTCAGGATATTTATTGATATCGTAGTTTGGTACAGGGAATAGTTTGCTCCAATCTACGTCTTAGGTTTCTAATGCTTTACCTAATGTATGATTACAGCTCATTTTATAAATGCTTGTTCTTTGAAGTACACCAGTTAACTCAAGAACTAAATTATCTAATAAATCTACGATGAGGTTTCCATGTGCATACACCCTCAAGCCATTCCAACGATTTCCTGCAGCATCAACAAGTAAAGACGATTGTACTCCTACAATACAATGATGTGGATTTGCATGTCTAACAGCATCATCTAAAGGTGCTTTGCTCATACAATTATAGCCAGATTCAGAGTATTCCATAGAATCATTTAGAATTGGTTAATTTTGTTTGTACTTATTCTACGTACCCCATTTCCTCTAAGAAAACGCCTCGAAGTAAGTCATGATACATGCAAATAATCCAACAGCTACATCTAATCGTCATATGTTTCCTGAAGTTTATATTTTTTATGACGGCTTCCTAAATAATTTTAAAATTTTTGAACGAAACGGAGCAACGTTGAGTCTAATTAAGGAAGGAGGCGAAATGGATGGAATTTGAAATCGTACAGCGTGCTATTCGTGGGGATCATCAAGCGATACTTTCTCTTATTGAAATGGATGAAGAAATTTTATATCGCATGGCTTTTACATACTTGAAAAATGAGCAAGACGCTTTAGACGTGATGCAGGAGCTGGTTTACAAGGCACTGAAAAAAATGCATACCGTTCAACAGCACGAATATGCCAGAACATGGCTCGTGCGCGTCTTAATCAATTGTTGTAAAGACCATTTACGAAAACGCCAACCAACCGTTTCAATTGAGGAACATCATCTAGTTGATTGGGTCATCTACTCTGATATAGAGAAGTTATTGGAACATTTATCCTTGTCAGAGCAGCAACTCGTCTATATGAAATATTTTCAGCAACTAAGAAACAAAGAAATTGCAGAGCTAAATCAAATTCCTGAGGGTACTGTAAAGTCTAAGCTTCATCACATACTAAAGAAGCTTAGAAACTTCGCTGGAGAAAAGGAGGACTGGCTATGAGTAAACTACCTATTGATGTTCCAAAGGAGAAACTTCAACAAATTCGGATGGATATGTTTCGTAAAGTTCAACGAGAAAAAAGAACAAAGAAGCGCATTTTTTCGGTTGCAATAGTTTCTTTGTTTTGCCTAAGCTTTTTATTTTCAATTCGCGTTTCTCCTACCATTGCTAGCCAAGTCGCAAAAATACCTGGCTTTGAAGTACTTGTATCAGCGGTTGCAAGAGATAAAGGGATACAAGATATTGTCGACAATGCATACTATGAAGAAATCAATGTGACGAAGTCTAAAAAGGGTCTATCGCTTACATTGCAAGGCGTGATAGCAGATCGTACTGGATTAGTACTTTTCTATGACGCCGATGCCTCATATGATAGTCCGAAATTAAACCTAGAGGAAATTCAGTTGTTCCAAGGGGACGAAATTATTGGTAATGGTTCATTTCAAAGCATAAGAAATCAAACGCACATCTCTTCTTCAGTAGAATTTGATTTTTTAGAGTCTTTCGCGTATATTTCAAAAGATTTTAAAGCAGTATTTCATTTTAATGATAAAGATAAGGGGAACATTGAAATTACGGTACCGTTTACACTACAAAATGAAATCGCAAAGGAGAAAATTTTCACTCTAAATCGTACTGTAAATGTTGATGGTCAGAAATTTACGATTACACAAATTCGTCGTTCCCCATTAGAAATGGCTCTCGATATTGAAGTAGACAAAGCGAATACGATGGAAATATTATCGTTTGATGATATTGCGGTCGAGATGCAAGATGGAGAGCGAAGAGAAAGCAGTAGACATCGACCAATATCCAAAAATATTCGTGACGGCAAATTTACGCTATATTTGGAGAGCAATTATTTCTATAATCCTGATGCACTCAAAATTATAATTGGAGCTGTTCATGCCGTTCCAAAGGGTAAGGATTTTATCGAAGTTGATTTTGGCACAAAAGAAGTACTTACGAAGCCCGATTATTTCGATATGGACATTTCCGTAGCGCAACAAGATGTATCAGTTGCTATTAATAAACAGGCTGAAAGTAGATTTGTATTGCTAACTGATGCTGTAAAAGAAGATGGTACGGAGTTAGACGTTAAAGGTATCACTGTTTCACAAGATGAACAGTACAATATTGAAACGACGCAATTTGAGGATTATGATGGCAAAGCAAAAATATATATCAACTATTTCTTCAACCCTATTGGAAAGAATATTGAACTGAAGATTCCACTACAATAAAGTAAAGATGTTCAAAAAGGAGAGCCTTTTTGAACATCTTTTTTAATAGTATAGATTAGTTATGATTGGGGGAGTTTATCTGACTATCCCTTTAAGTGCGACAGTCTGCAGGCGCAGTGTCGTCACAGGCTACAGCAAACTAATGAACATTATTATTAGGAGAATAATCAAAAGATATTGTTCAGAAAGGACGAAAAATTATGGCTAATAAATGTGAGGTTTATAATAAAGAATTTAACAAGTATTAAGAATGGTATGTCCATATTACTTAACATGTGAGCTAATAATAATAAGTGTAATTCCTGTAAATAGGCAAATGATTCTCGTCACAGGAATTTTATCAGCTAGTCCAAATAATGCAATTGCTGTCGTTACGATTAAAACTGTTGGACCAACCAATGCAAGCATTGTATTAATATAGAATGCTTTTTCTAAATTATTCAACTTTAGCATCAACAATCCAGCACTTACTTCAATACTTCCAGACAATACACGTAAAATAACCATAGCAAGAACCGATTTTTCAATAATTGTCATCATCCTATCTTTATAGATAATTTTCGCATATATTATAAATCCATCTTAGGATAATAATAGTCTTCTGTTATAATGAAATACTAAAATCAATATATGTATGATTCGTATCAAATATTCTTGTTATATTATGCTTTATAGTATTAAATTAATAAGTGATTTTTTAGATAAAAGTTCAAAGAATTTATTAATAGAATCTATTCTCTTTTTTTAAAAGGAAAGAAAATTATATTGTCTTAGCTATTATTCAAGCTGTTAAATAAAAGGTTTAATTAACTAAAGTTGAACAAAATCACAAGCAAGCATAAGCTTCAACATCATTGTGGAAGGCTTTTATTATGCGCTGTGAGAGCGATCGAGATGGGCAACGGTACGTGTAACTGAATCTCGATATGCCTCATAGCGTTATTTCTAAAATTTTCTGGCTTAAGAAATTAAAAAACCTAGAATTTCCTGTACAATAAAGGCTAAAGTTTTTTATCCACACACAAACAATAGGATAGCCACTTTTATTAAACTAACAAAAATACTTGCAACACCCATTGTAGTACTGTATAGTACTAATTATGACAAGGGTAAAATTAATGAATCAAAAACGTGTGATTGAAGTAGCTGCAACATTATTTTTAGAAAAAGGGTTTGCTTATACAAGCATGGATGAATTAGTTCGTGTAAGCAAAGTTTCAAAGTCTAATGTGTATTATCACTTCTCTAATAAGGAAGAATTGTTGGAAGGGGTCGTTGATTATTGGATTGAAATGTATCAATCTGCAATAGATGACTTACTATCTCAAAACCATTTATTAGTTGAAGATCGTATCCAACTGTTTTTAAAGCAAATATCACAAGGAGTTCAGACGAGAGAATATAAGGGGAGCTGTCCATTTATTACGCTTTATATTCAAAGTCCTACAAATGCCACGAAAGTAAAAGAAAAAATTGGTCTTTTTTTTAAAGGCTTACAAACGAAAGTTTCTCTATTCCTTAAACAAGGGGTAGAGAATGGTGAATTTAGAAAGACAATAAATATTGACGAGGTTGCATCTCTTTTTATTACAAATCTTGAAGGAGCGCTATTTATTTCAGAAACACTGGAGGATGCAACTGTAATCATGAAAACAGCAGATCATTTGTTTAACTTGCTTCGGTAAAAGAAGCATTTTTTTTACATCAAATTAGTACTACATAGTACTACTAGGAGGATTTTTATGAGAACAGTATTTTTAACGGGTGGAACAGGTTTTATTGGAAAGCAATTAGTGAATGAATTAGTCAAAGAGGATGTGAACATTCTTCTTTTAGTGAGGTCGAAAAGTAAAGCAACACACATTTTTCAGGAAAGAGGCATCTTAAAAGAGGAAAATATGCACTTTATTGAAGGTGATTTAACGAAAATAGACTTAGGTCTAAGTGCTGAAGATAAGGAGTTGGTATTGAAAACGGATGTGATTATTCACGCAGGAGGCTCCATGGATATTCAAGCGACAAACAAAGAGGCAACTTCTGTATTTTTGAATGGCGCCAAACATATTAGTGAATTCGCTAAAAGTATTCATCAATTGAAGGGCTTGCAGCAATTTATTCATGTTGTAGGTTATATGAGTCCCTTTGATGATAATAATAGCAAGGTTGCGATAGATGTATTTAAAGAAGGAAACAAATTTTTAAAAATAAAAAATCCATATGAGAAAACAAAATTTTTAGCAGATCTTTATATCCGTCAACAGGCATCAGCAGTAGGTTATCCGCTGTCTGTCATTAATCCGCCAACTGTGGTTGGTAGTAGTAAAACAGGGAGTACAGAGCAGATAGCAGGATTAGGTTTGCTTGTGACAAGTATGCGAAGAGGGCTCATGCCAGTGATTCCTGGAGGTAAGGGATATAGGTTGCCACTGATTTCAAACGATGAGTTTGCGAAGTTTATTGTGCAGGTTTTCAAATTGGAGCAGCCGGCTATTCAAACATATACACTTGTTGATGACAAAGAGAACGATCCGAACATTGCTGAATTATTAAGTGTTATGTCGGAAAGTATGAATATGAGGGCACCAAAAATCTCTGTTCCAATGCCGCTTATGAAAACAATAATGAAAAGTGGAGTAAGTAAAATAACAAACATTCCTTCTGATGGACTGAATTTTATCACAAAACGAACATTTTCAAATGGTTCGGTGAAAAACATGAGGGGGGGAGATTGGTTTAAGAAGATGAGTGTCATGAACTTTTTCCCTGCCGTAGTAGCTGATCTGGATTATCGATTGATGTATCAAGATGGTGAGCATCATCATTTATTTGAGCGAACATTATGCGATAACAATACCCTTTACCAATTACAAGGAGAGGGGAAACCGTTTATTTTATTACATGGTTTATTGAGTGATGGAGAGGATTTATTTCCTTTAGCGCATGAGCTTCATGAAAAAACGGGTCAACCTGTATGGATCTTGGATCTTCCAGGTTTGGGACGTTCTCCTTTTAAACGAGAGAAAAATCTTTTAAATATCTATTTGAATGTATTAAAAAAGTTATTGGAGAAAGCTACTAACGGTGCCCATCTAATTGGCCATTCATTTGGTGCGTATATTCTTTTGGAAGCATTAGTACAAAAGTACATAGATAAGAAGTATACAATTACTTTACTTCAGCCACCTATTGCTAAAAAAAATGCTAAATCGATATATGTTCCTCAATTTATGAACAAATGGACATTGAAATTGGCAACTACTAATTTGATAGAGCGATATTTATTAAGTAATGGTTTATTTGAAAGTATAGAGAGCATCCCTGAACATTATATTGAAAAAATAAGTAAAAGTTTTACTTCTCCTAGAATTTTAAATACTACGGTTCAGCTTAACAGTTTACTATCGAAAAACGTTCAAGGTGATTTCAATGAAGTAACAATGTATAATCTTCACATTATTTGGGGGGATTCTGACAGAGGCTATTCTGCTCCTTCACATCTGGGTAAGGTTGATTTTGTTCCATATGGTCATCATTTTCCTCTTAACCATCCGAGTGAAACGGCTAATTTGGTAATAAAAAATAGTAGTACTAGCAGATGAGCGTGTGGGATAAATAAAAAGCGTGTAGTAAGATCGTTGTGTCTTTGAAATAAAGTCGTACTGTTTGAAAAAAGATTGTCTACATGAACGCTGGATATATTTACTTTTGAATCTAACAGCTAATCAATTACAGCGTACATATCAGTATCCTGAGGTAGTAAAATGCGAATTGAACAAAGTATTGCTCTTTACGCATGGCATGTAATCACCTTGTGAAGAAATATACTTAAACTCCCATGAAAGAACGTAATAATCTTTCATTTACTGTGGTGTTGTGTTGATTGTACGCGACATGGATGGCTAAGGGGGAGAATAGTTCAACAAGGGTTTGGATTATTTTGGTATAATCTAATTAAATGGACTGAGGGGCTTGAATAACTTCATATTTGGCTGGGGTTGAAAGAGGGGATAGAAATATAACCATACAGACCTTAGAAAAGATTACTCAAGGCTTAGAAGAAACTCCAAGTAGTATTTTTAAATTTAATACTCTAAATTTTGATAATAAGTACTTTGAAAAAAAAGAGTTGATTATGATTTTAAAAAATCTAATTGAGGATAGAAATGAATCTGAAGTTCGGTTAATTTTAAATATAGCGAGTGAAGTTTTTGCTACGTATGAAAAAAAGTAATTTGATTATTTTTGATACATCATTTAACCATTAAGTAGAGTATAAGCCATCGAGAGAGTCATTCTCGATGGCTTTTGTTTAAAGTCCTAAATTTGTTTATATATGCAAAAATTTTCGAAAATTCCAATTAATATTCGAGGTGAATAATATCTCTTGTCTGATTAAATTGAAGTGCTGTAAATTTGAATCTACAGCACTTATTTAATTAGCATTTCTTTGAAGTTCAAGTGAGAGAACGCTTGAACAGCGCTTTGGTAGACCTCAAGTGAAAGTAAAACATACACAAACGACGAAAAGAATATGAAATTGAAGGGAATTTTAGAAACTGCATAAATTTTTATGCAGTTTTTTCTTTACTTTCAAATAATTATTTTGTAAGATAAAGCCAACTTCAAAAGTGGCCAGACCACTTTTGAATTCATTCAGTAAGAGACGCCATCATCTGAAGGTGGTGGATTTTGTTTCTTTATAGTAGGTATCCAAACACCTACTGAATGAAGATAAAGCCTTTGGATGCATTGTTTATCTGCGCGAAAGGAAAGCGACAGCGATAATTATTCCAAGGCGAATAGATTGACCGAGGAGTTGATCGTATGGATAAAAAAACCGAACAAAAGAAAGTGTTTTTAGATATCGTCCAACAATTACGACAACTTAAAATACAGGCTGGTGAAAAGTAACCTTCCGAATGAGTCATTTCAGAACGTCTGGGTGTCGGGCGATCCTCTGTGAGAGAGGCATTGCGAAGTTTAGAGTTGTTAGGTCTTATTGAAACGAAACATGGGGGAGGTACGTTTCTAGCTTCTACACAAAAGCATCCGCTCGTAGAAAAATTGTCGATGTTTATATTAGAAGATGAAAAATCAAAAAAAGGATGTCGAATTAACGCGACAAATTCATGAAATGGAAGCCATTCGCGTTATAAGTTGTACAGTGACTCTGCGAACACTACCTATGTGGGACAGTTTTTTTGTAAAGCTAGAGATAGAGGTACGATTAATTGTCTGGATGTTTTACGAGAAATAGTCATCACGTCAGAAATCGTTTTTTACTAAAAGTCTGGTTTCAATTAGCAGTTTATGCCGGTGACCGTTTAAATCGAAACTCAACAGAAGAAGAAAAATTAATCATTCAAACTATGTTGAAATTGATGCAGCTTGGCTATGAAAAAGAAGCATTAAAAGCTTACGAACATAAATGCTGAACAAGGCATTTAGACAAACATAGGAGGAGTAAAACATGGCAATACGTAGCTTATTTAGTAAAAAGAATGAGGACGGACAGGAAAAGGGATTTCCAGAAGGACTTATGACAAAATGTCCAGAATGCCGTCACATTCAGTTAACAAAGGAATTAGAAAAAAATCATAAAGTGTGTACAAAATGCGACCATCATTTCAAAATGACTGCACAGGAGCGCGTAGCATATTTCTTAGATGAAGGTTCATTTGTTTCAATGGATGATCATTTACAAACAAGTAATCCACTTAATTTCCCTGATTATGTAGAAAAAATTTCAGTGGCTAAACAACAAACGGGATTAAGCGAAGCTGTACTGACTGGGGTAGGTACTCTTGATGGAGAAGAAATTGTTGTAGCCATTATGGATTCTCATTTCCGCATGGGCTCAATGGGCTCCGTTGTAGGAGAAAAAATCACACGTGCCGTTGAAAAAGCTATTGAATTATGTGTACCGGTTATTATCTTTACTGCTAGTGGTGGAGCGCGCATGCAAGAAGGTATTCTATCATTAATGCAAATGGTAAAAACGAGTGTGGCATTAAAACGTCATAGTGAAGAAGGACTATTATTTATTTCGATCATGACGCACCCTACATACGGTGGCGTTTCAGCAAGCTTTGCTTCTGTTGGAGATATTAATATTGCAGAACCGCAAGCATTGATTGGCTTTGCTGGTCGCCGTGTAATCGAAGAAACATTAAGGGAAAAATTACCAAACGATTTCCAAAAGTCAGAGTTTTTACTAGCGCATGGTCAGCTTGATGCAGTTTTCCATAGAAAGGATTTACGAAACCAAGTAGCAATACTTGTAAAAATGCATACAAAAGGCGGTGTGCAACATGTCTAAAAATTTAGCTTTTGAAGAACCAGTAGTACAATTACGAGAAAAAATTGATGAATTAAAAACGATTGCTACAGAGGCAAATGTAGACATGACAGGCGAAATCGAAAAGCTTGAAACACGTCTAACACAGCTAGAACAATCTATTTATGCCAATATGAAGCCATGGGATCGTGTACAGGTTGCTAGACATCCAGAACGACCAACAACTTTACAATATATAGAAGCTATGTGTGAAAACTTTATTGAGTTACATGGAGATCGTACATTTGGTGATGATGCAGCTATTCTTGGAGGAATTGCTCTCTTTGAAGGACAGCCCGTAACAATTGTTGGACATCAGCGCGGAAAATCAACTAAAGAAAATATTCGACGAAATTTTGGTATGCCACACCCTGAAGGATATCGTAAGGCATTACGCTTAATGAAGCAAGCTGAGAAATTTAAGCGCCCAATTATTTGTTTTATTGATACAAAAGGAGCCTATCCGGGTAAGGCAGCCGAGGAACGCGGCCCAAGTGAAGCCATTGCTAGAACTCTCTCTGAAATGGCGATTCTAACAGTACCAGTTATTAGTATTGTTATTGGGGAAGGCGGAAGTGGGGGTGCAATTGCATTAGGGGTAGCTAATCGCGTCTTTATGTTAGAGAACTCAACGTATTCGGTTATCTCGCCTGAAGGGGCTGCATCGATCTTATGGCGAGATGGTAGCCTAGGGAAGCAAGCTGCAGAAGCAATGCGGATAACAGCAACTGACTTAAAAGAGCTTGACGTTATTGATGGAATAATCCCTGAAATAACTGGTGGAGCACACCGCAATGTTGCGAAGCAAGCATTTTATATAAAAGAATGTATAAACGTCACACTAAAAGCATTGAATTCCCTAAATGGCGAACAATTAATTGAAGATCGCTATGAGAAATTCAGAAAGATTGGACAATATACAGAAGCTTAAATTCATTTTTAGGTTTTTGGACATGTGAATTTGTTCGTAAAGAGAGAAAAATTGTTTCTTAAATAAAATAATATCCCAATGATGGAAGAAAAAAAGAGTTGTAGTTTGTAAAAAAGATTGATCATTTATAATATAGTTCGATTATAAAAGATTGATATTTTGTAATATAGTTTGATAAAAATAATTTCGCATTTAAATAAAACCCATTCATTTTGATCAAACTTCCAACCGTAAAAAGCCTTTTATAGTTAATGCAGTACGGAAGCCTATTTTTGAATCGGGATATGCGGAAATAAATAATACATTTGTTCATTTTGACTCTTCTCAGCTGGAAACCTATAAAAATCATATAGATATCTTATTCGGCGCTTATCACATTCCTTGTTCTGTTATTGTTGCTAGAAGAATGCAAGAAGTGGAAATCCCTAAAGAGTTAGCAAATGATCCTACAATATTAAAAATTATCATTCTCTATGTTACACCAAGCAAGTTATTTATAGTGACTTAGTGGATTATTACGAACAAGATTTTGATGCTCTAAAATGCGAAGAATTGATAAAAGAAGCAGAAAAACTAGAACGAAAATTAAAACAAGTATATAAGAAATTATATGTTCTCAATCATTTTAGAAATTCTTTAATGAGAAAACCTTTTTCGACTGTTGATAAAGTAATGTACGAGAAAATTTTGATATCCATTAAGAAGTTTCTTTTGTCAAAAGATCTATACTTAAATGAAGATGTAGAAGCATTAGTTATCGCAGTCGATTGGATAAAAAGTGAGGGTATTTATTTTAAAAATGTCCCATATACAGTACATGATGTAACATTAACCATTCAGCATTTTCGGAATAAAATGGGAAAATAAGTATGGGAAAACATCTGATTATTATTGTAATTATTAAGTGAGAAACGTACCAAACATATTTTCGATATTAAAATAATCATTTTTTATCAATCATGTTTTCATGGGTTATTTTTATCTTTTTATTTTTATAGTTAAATCATTTGAGTGAATTCTGTGAGGAATAAAAAAAGAAGACACCAAAATCTAAACTTATTTGACAATTAAGTAAAGTTTAGATTTTGGTGTCTTTAAAGTTTAGACTTTGATGTAAAAGGACATTTATCAGGCATGTTTATTTGATACTATGAATGTAGAATGGAGTCATGGACACATCCTGGTTAAGTAAGTATTATTATAACCAAGAGAGGACGTGTCTTTTTTATGAGTCAAAAAAGATTTAATAAAGAATTTAAACAAACTGTTGTGGAGCTTTATCACTCTGGTACACCAGTCAGTCAACTGTCTAGCGAATATGGCGTTTCTGAAGTAACTATTTATAAATGGATTAAGTTACATTCTCCAATCGAAGGTGCAGAAGAATTAACTGCAGCGGAAGTTTCTTCGATTCAAAAAGAAAATCTTCGGTTAAAGCAGGAGATTGAAATCTTAAAAAAGGCTATGACCATATTCGCGAAAAAGTAACAGAACAAGAACTCATTGACCATATTGAAAACGAAAGCGAACATTATCCTATTCAATTAATGTGTCGCGTTTTAAAGGTACCCAAAAGTACGTATTATCAGTCTTTCCACAAGAAACCAAGCGTGTACGAAGTTGAAAACAAAAAAATTACAGGACGTATTTGTGCCATTCACAAAGAAAGTGATGGACGATACGGTGCGCCGAAAATACATGCACAGTTACTCAAAGAAGGCGTGAAAGTTAGTATTAAACGCGTACAACGACTCATGAAAAAAGCTGGTATTCGCTCGAACATCACAAAAAAGTACCGTCCGACGCCAACACAAAAGCCCGTGGAAGAACGTGAAAATATACTTGAACAAGATTTCCATACAACGACGATTAATGAAAAATGGGTAGCTGATATTACGTATATCCATACAATCCGCGATGGATGGTGCTACTTGGCGTCGGTTCTTGATTTACATTCGAAGAAAATTGTAGGGTATAAATTCGGACGAAAAATGACCGTAGATTTGGTCGTTGAGGCATTGGATCACGCTGTACAAGCTCAAAATCCATCCTCAGGATTAATCATCCATACCGATTTAGGTACGCAATATACGAGTGAAACATTTCAAGAAAACCTAAAAAAACACGAAATGATTCCGTCGTTCAGCCGTAAAGGATGCCCGTATGATAACGCATGTATCGAGTCTTTTCATGCGACATTGAAAAAAGAAGAAGTCTATCGAACACGCTATGAAAATTATGAAACAGCTAGAGTTGCACTATTTCAATACATTGAAGGTTGGTACAATCGCAAACGAATTCACGGTGCTATAGGCTTTCTAACGCCTGTTGAATGTGAAGATATGTGCCGAGCTATGGCTTAACATTTTGGGATACAAGAAATGTTCCCCTTCACATTTTTGATGCGCAACCTCCATGGATTTCTCGCTCTACATCCCGAGTAGTCTGTCAAAGGCTCTTTTCACTTTGACTGGCTACTCGGGATGTGGAACACTCCATAAATGGTGGTTGCCACAAAACAAAAACTTAACTTTAATGTGTCCGGAATCTTGACTTAGATCCACTATATACATTTTTTATTCACCTTATATTACCGTAAAACAGAGGCGACTTAATACTAAGTATAAAAATGTCGAAATGAATAGTGTGTACTCTTTGTGTCCCGATTTTTCAAGTTTACGAATAAATTGTAATTGTGCGTACTTTGTGTCCCAAACTGAGACATCTTTGTTGTACATGGACAAGAACTTTTAGACATTTAAAATGGCTCAACACCAAAATCTGTTCTTGCTAAAAAAGAATACAAAAAAACATCTGTATCCGCTAGAGTTGAGAGTACGACCAAACAACACAGCGAGGTATACAGATGCACTCTTATTCTATCAAGGATTTATGGGATTTACCAGAACTAAAAATTATCGCAACCACTAAAATAAATCACCAAATTTTCATTGATGTCATGCCAATTAAATCTAAACAGGCCTGTCCCATTTGTGCATTTGAAAATACGACTCGTCGCGGAATCGGCTATGTTCGAAAAGTGCGTCATCTCGAAGCGTTTGGTTGCCCTGTTTATTTGAATTTACCTGCCATTCGTATGTCATGTACAGCTTGTTTTGCACATTTTGTATGGGCATATGAGTGTGTGGCACCGAAAAAACGATACACAAAGGCATTTGAAGCCACGCTGCCGAAGCAGGCAATCGGCTCTACCATCACGCATACATCACGTGTGGCAAACACACCCGCTACAACCGTTGCGCGTATCGTCCGTTCATGGAAAATGGAGGAAGCCACACGTGTCCAAAAAATTTGTCAGAAAAAAGCATTGGCGTGTCACAATCTCGTGCTAGGCATTGATGATTTTGCCATTCGTAAAGGGCATACGTATAACACGGGTCTCCACGATTTACGTGGTGGCACATTTTTAGATGTTATTCCTAGACGAAGAATCGAGGAATTACACGCCTATTTCAATACACAATCTACTCTTTGTGCGCTAAAGCCTGTCGCGATTGTCATGGATTTGGCAAAGGCCTATCATACGTTTGCGAAAAAGATGTATCCGGAAGCGATTCGTATTGCGGATCGTTATCATGTCAATCGTTACGTAACTGAAGCGCTTCAAGCCGTACGAAAATCCGTTCAAAAGCAGCTAGCACCGTATGCTAAAAAGGACCTTAAGCAACACTTCCGAATTCTTGGTAAACGACGTGATCAATTGAAGAATGATGAAAAAAATAGCCTACACCGACTGCTTCAATACGCTGAAATCCTCCATCAAGTCTACAGTTGGAAAGAAGCCTTTATCGAATGGTACGACTGTAGCTCCACGTATGAACTGGCGAAAAAAGGCTTCGAACGTTGGTTGACGCAAGGTACTACCATCAAGCATCCAGCCGTGGAATCCTGTCTGTTAACGATGCGCAATTGGCAAGAAGAAATCTGTAATTATCATCAATTACGCTTTACTAATGCGGCAGTAGAAGGGAAAAATAATCTCATTAAAGCGCTGCAAAGACGCCATTTTTTCACGCGCAATCCGCAGCACTATAAAGAGGCAATTTTACTAGAATGCAATGCCGAATGGATTCAGTATGGCTCTTAGTCAAGCACATGTTTTGGTGAAGAGCCACATTTTTATTTCTTTTTTTCTAGGATATTTTTTAATGGCTTTTGAAGTACGTCCATAATGGCAGCGATGATAGCTGTTGCTAATATCCCAATTAGTCCAAGTGCTATTGGACCTGCTGGGTCATCACCCGTGAACATGGCATACACCCTTAAGTAAACTATTACTAATAAAATTAAGAAAATAATTGTAAAAGCGCATTTTTTTATAACCTTCAAGGATTTAAGGGATAACTCGGAAAAAGCGTTGTTACTATCGATATAACTCAATAGTTTATATGCTTGATACAAAGCTACAGAAAACGTAATGCATACTCCATAAGCACATATTAACAACGGATATATCGAGTAATCTCCTGGATGCACAATAGCATCTCTTGTGGCTGCTTCAGGCAACAAAAATATACATACGGCAAGTATCGCAATTCCAATAAGAAAAGCAACAACCTTTAAGAAAAAAGTTGAATCTAGTTTACTATTCATTTAACGCACCTCACTGATTTAATGATTATATGATTTTAATACAATATTTATCGATTATCAATAAATTTATTTTGTTTTTTATTATATTGTTATTGTTTTAAATATTGATTTGATTATTATGTGGAAATCGTACTTGAATTATTGTAAATTTTATTATGAAGTAACCTAACAATCGTGCTCATTTCTGCAGCAAGAATTGTGCTTTTTCTATTTGAAAAGGTTAGATTGGAAATCGAAAAAGGTTTCTGATAAATAGAAGGAGAAATACACATGTATGGCTAGCAACACAAAGATAAATGCCTTATGAAATGAGCGAGGCAAAATGAAGCCGAAGAATGTTTTTTAGAAGCATTGAAGTTAAGAAAAACAAAAGAAGATTTCTCATTGATTGACTCAACTCAAAAAGCATTGAATCTGTTAAATGAATTGGAGTGGAAAGCCTCTAGTGAAAATCCTGATGTATAAGAATAAAAGAAGAGTATAGGTTTATTCAATAATCGTGCGCAATTGTGGAAGAACAGAGGTAGAAAATGATCAAACTTAAATCTGCTGAATAAGAATCCCTTTTGATCAATCTTTTTTCAAAAGGGATTTTTTAATTTATCGTAAAATATGGGTTTGTGAGGTGTTTTTAATCAAACTTTATTCCAGGGCTACACAAATTAATCATAGAACGTCCATGTTATTCAACAATATGGCGCAATTTAATTAGAACTTAAACGATTTTATTGTTATTGTTATATTTTTTTTGTATAGTCATGTACCTATATCATAAATTATACAACTATATTTTAAACCCCGCTAATTTTAGAGCGGGGTTTAAGTATGTGAGCTTTTATATTACAATTATCTCGATATTATAGGTGAGAAAATAGGCTTTTTCTTCGAAATGTCAGTAGTAGGTATATTCTATAGTCTAACCTTAACCTCAGTACCGTCCTTAGCTTTGACATCTACAAGCACGATCCCTTTATAATTTTTCAATTCCTTGACAATAGGCATTAGCATTTTTTTGTCTAAATAAGGCAAGCTAAGGTCCAGTTTTTTTCTTTCGAAGTAATCTTTGGTCCATCTATTTACATATTTCTGAAAAAAATTCGAAGACAAAATAGCAAGTACAATGTTCAAAATAGCATATGGAACTGGAATAGTAAACCGAACATCCTTTGCTTTTACTTTTACATATATCATAAGCAAATCACTACTCAATGAAGACCGAAACGGTATCCCCATTTGCGGATTTAATATCAACAATTTGACCATCTAATTCATTTTCGATTGCCTCAATAATAAGGTTTATGTCTATATCCTTCACGTATTTTTCTGATTGTGGAATACTCGCTGCGATGCTATGTCCAGCCATTAATACTACCTTAACAAGCTTGATAGGCAAATTGACTGTGACGTTATCATTTTCGGCTGAGACCACACGAACTTTTAATGTTTTATCTAAATAGGCTGTTTTTTTCTCAAAAGACTTATTACCTGTTTTTTCTTTCTCTTGTAATGCATGAATCAGTTCGGATCCTTTATCTGCATCAATTTTCCCTTCCTGAATCATCGTTAATACTCTTGTAATTTCCTCTTTCATGATAAGCTCCTCCTTATTCTTCTTTTAAAAGCTTAATGGCTTCTTCGGGGGTAATTTCGCCATTCTCCAACATGGTTACAACCTTTTTCTCATCTACTTCATTTTTCTTCTTTTGTACATATCCAAGGGAAGAAATGATGTCTGTTAGCTTACCTCGAACTGTTGGATACGAAATCCCCAGCTCTTTTTCAACATCTTTAATATTCCCTCTGCATGTTAAAAATACTTCCACAAAATGAAGCTGATCCTTTGATAAGGTTGCCAGCTTACTTAATTCAAACTCATTTTCAATCGTAGTATGACAATGGGAGCACTGTAACTTTGTAATATTCAATGTTTGACTGCAGACAGGGCAATTGGTGATTACTTTATAAGCCATAATGAAATTCCTTTCTTTTGGTTGATTTGATTATACATTAAGGAATGGAAAATTTAAATGATAATATTTAATTTTTTAAAAATGAAAAATTGATAATGTTAATAATTAAATTAAAATTATTGATTTTTATTACTTGTGTTGAAATAATCATTCCTCTTAATGAAAGTACGATTCTTAGAATTTGAGTTGCTGATTACGCAGCAATTAGCATTGATATATTAGTGAATGGTTTAGAATTAAAAAATAAAGAGGGGGGAATTTGCATAAAAGTTTAGGATTGTTATCATAATTCGTGTAATAGATGCTACTAGAGAGTTTGTCTGGTGAAATAAAAAGAAAGAACATGTTTGAAATAAGCTTTTTCAAACACGTTCTTTTTAAGAATAATATTATTTCTATTTGCGTAAAATTAGATTCGGAACTACACGAATATAAATTATTTCCCCAATAATTTCAACAATGGTTTGTGTGACAATAATGGCGGCTACTAGTGTACTTAAGTGATCTGGCAAAGATAAAGCTAGTGGAAGCACAACAAGTGAATTACGTGTAGAACCGCTAAAAATTAATGCTCTACCAGACTCAATATCAAGTTTGAACCATTTTGCAATTAATCTAGAGATAAAAGGCATAATAATCATAAAGGCAATATAAATGGGGATGACCCTTATAATCCAATCAATGGATGTAGATAATTTTCCTATTTGAGAGGATACAACAACAAAAAGAGTTAACGCCATAAATGGAACAGGAAGACACGCAGAAAGATTAATTAATTTATTTCCAGCAGATGATTTCTTTTCAAATAATTGCAGGGCAATAGCTAGTAGTAGTGGTATAACGATAAGTTCCAAAAATGCCTCTAAGAACGGCTGTGGATCAACAATATTTGCTGCTTCATCACCAATGAAGAACCATAAATATAAAGGTAGTAATAGCATTTGACTGATGAAGAGAATGGGTGTGGAAATAAGCATAGCTTTTTCATTACCACGCCCGAGTGCCGTAAATACTATCACATAGTCAATACATGGTGTAAGTAAAACTAAATAGACACCGAGTAATAAAGGTGGATGATCTGGTAATAGCATTGTTAACAGCCATACAATAATAGGCACAACAATATAGTTGACAGTTAGTAGAGCCCAAATAAAACGTCGGTTAGAAAATGATTCTTTTAAAGATGTAAATGGGATTTGTGAAAACATGCTATACATTAATATAGCAATTACAAATGAAATCGTAACGTCTAACTGCTTTCCGATAGTGGGGGCAAATAATCCTACTGCTGTGGCTAGCAACAAAACAATTACATACAGGAAAATTTGGTTATTTTCTAATTTTTCTCTAGAAATCATTATTAGATAACTCCCTCTATAATTGTTGGTTTATCAACAATTTGACCCGGTTTTTAAAGGGATCAAATACTTTTTCATCGTATAAACACATTGTCAGTTGGTTGTGACGCTTCGCCAAGCTAATTAACTTTTAATCCACTATGAATCAGCAAAATTCCTATACAAGAGTACCATATCTTGTTAGTTTAAACTAGTTTGGAAATACAAGAGAAAAAAGAAGTACAGCCTAAAATTTAATAGGCATAGTGCTAATTATAACAACCATGCCTATTTATGAATTAAATCTATAGTTTAATTACTTCTATATATCTATACATTCCGTTTAACATTACATTGTCATCTTTTTCAATTTTTATTCTTTGTTTATTTTGATTAATCAGCTCCTCAAAACTTCGACCAATATCGGTTCCTATCATGCTAATAAATGGTCTAAACAGTTTCTTTAGCAATGTGCTTTTTTGATTTTTAAGAGCAAATTTATCAAAGATTAGAATTTTACCATCTTTTTTTAGAACACGTATCATCTCTTGAAAACATTTATTTTCATCCGGGACGACTGATAGTATTAAGCTAGCTACAATATAATCAAAAGTATCATCTTCAAATATTAATTTTTGAGCATCCATCTCGAAAAAATTTATTGCAGAGTGCTTGAATTTACTTTTAGCTATAGCAAGCATATCAGGTGAAAAATCAATTGCTGTTATATCATAATCAGCAAAATCGATTAATTCTAAATCTGCGCCAGTACCAATACCTACATATAAAATTTTTTGTTCGTTTTTAAAAGGAATCTCTTGAAAAACCTTCTTTCTAGCCTTCAAAAAAATACCTGTGTTAAAAAATTTATCATAGAAGGAAGAGCCGATTTTATATATAATCTTGTTCCATGTATTATTCAAAATTTACAACCTCTTAACTTTAAATTAATTTCCAGAACTTTTGAATTGCTTAAAAGTACTTAAATCCTGTGAACCCACCAAAAATAGGAGTGAATAAAAAATTGGAAATGAAATATGTAACAATTCAAGCCTTAATAAATTGTAAAAATCTAATTTTCGTTGGGAACTAAAATAGTTTGCAAAACTGGGAAAACTAGTAGATCGTAATACTTGTTGTTGCGTAAGCATTATTAATAGAAACATCAAAAATGTAAATCTAAGACCTAAAAGTGGTTACGAAAAAAATGATAGTAAGCGTTATTACATCTATGCAAACATGATTCTGACCTCCAATGAACTTATTTTTTAAAAATTTTGACACATATAATTAGATAGTGTTAATATGTGTGACACACATATTAGTAATATCGAATATGATAATAACAAAACATATTAGCAAAGTCTAATGTGAATTGGAGGAGATTTTGTGACAGATAATTTGTTTGATTTAAAAATTAAAATGATACATGGATTTTCAAATAAGGTAAGACTTCAGATTTTGGAGTGTATTAAAGAGAAGGAAAAGACTGTATCTCAAATTGTTGAGGAACTAGAAGGAAATCAGTCTAACATCTCACAACATTTATCCTGTTTAAAAGGTTGTGGCATTATAGTTGGTCGAAATGAAGGGAAATACTGCTACTATAGTTTGAGGAATGAACGTATTCATGAGCTTCTTGATATGTTTGATAACGTTTTAGAAGATGTTCAAACTGATGTTGCAAAATGTGCAAATCATATAGATTAGAGAGATTGAGATGGCAGAATAATAACCAAAGGTTGTAGTGATTCAGATAATCAAGATGAAAAAAATCAATGGGGAGGCAAGATGTACTGTGGACAGTTAGGGAAGACTTTGGTATTCACTGTAAAACCAAAAGTCTCATAAATGCTTGATTTATAAGAATTGTTAAATTTTAGTGCCCAAAACTATTTGACCATTTTTAAGACAAATAGTTTTGGTTTTTGGTGGAGATAGAAGAATTATTCTTAAACTTACAAGCAGAAGAATTAAACTTAGAAATTGATTTGTCTCCCAAATGATTTGTTAGTACAGGAATAAAGATAATAATAAGCTTTAAAAAACAAGTTAACCTTCGTTGGCTAACTTGTTTGATGAAAGGGAAGTGCTAATCATTTTTTTGAAAAGTACTAGGCATTACAACAAGAACTACTGTACCTCGAGCACATAGAGTATCTTGTGCGTAAACTTCGGTTTCAACCTTCCATCTTTTCGGATGAATTTCTTCAACAGTCCCAATAGCTTTTAATGGGACATGTTGTGGTGTTGGTTTTAGGAAATCTACATTAAGGTTAGCAGTTACAAATCGAGGTGGCACTGCACCATCACCAATTTCGTGTCCATTTTTACGATGCAGAGCAAGGGCTGCAGATCCTGATCCATGACAATCAATCAATGATGCGATTAAACCACCATAAATAAATCCAGGAATACCCATGTATTTTGATTCAGGTGTATAGATTGTAATAGTATTTTCTCCTTGCCATCCAGTTCGAAGGTGATGACCATCATTATTCAGTCGGCCACACCCATAACACCAAGCGAAATCATCTGGATAAATATCTTGAATTGCTTTTTCTACTATTAATTCTTCCATTCTTTCCTCTCCTCAGTACTATAGTATTTAAATGTTTTCTAAGCGATTGTTAATGATATAAGTGTTTTAAGTATAAGTAATTATTTTCAATTCATCAATAAAAATCTAAATATTCTTTCTATTTACAAGAGATTTATTTAAACGGTGGTTATGACTTGGGAAGTATGCTAATAGTTCATGTGGATAGAGTAAAAGGAGCTTTAGTTAAAACCTAAAATCCTATTATGTTAAGTTGCTTTTCTTGGTGAAACATATTTGCATACTGTACCTAAAAATCAAGAAGAAGGGAAACCAGGACAGCTTTTAAAACAGGAGATGTTCTTAACATTACTAAAAATGCAAAATATTGGCGTAGTTCTACGAAAGAAAGCTGATTTGTCCAGTTAGCGACGATACCTGGTGATACAATGGCTAAATTCTGTATTTGATAAATGGTATTTTAAACAATAATCATGGTAAATAATTTGATATGTGTTTATTTTTATTGTTAAACTCACTGGGTATTAAAGTTAAGTATTATTACTCGGATCATTCTTGTAGAAGCAGTGAATATGCAGCTGTTGTTTATTAAGAATGTCAGTCAGATACAAAATTCTTAAGGTTTAAACCGATTAATACAAATAATACCACAGAGCATTTTAAAATTATAATCGTATTTCATTACAAGCGCTTTCGTCTCAATATTAATAGTATACTTTTAATTGATACATAACTTCCTATAATTTATATTATGTAAACTAAAATTATTTGGCGTGGAGGAGGGCCTAGATACGTTATGTACATGTGTTGTACAAGTGTATATGGACAAGAACTTTTAGACAATGCCATAAATCTACCTTCTTTCCACGAGGATTTTAAAGAATTTTGTTACTTTGGACAAGAACTTTTAGACATTTTATTCTTTGTGATCAAGTATATAGGACTTTTTTTAAAATTTTGGACAAAAACCTTTAGACACTTTATTTTTTTATGAGACAAGAACTTTTAGACACTTTATTTTTTTATGAGACAAGAACTTTTAGACACTTTATTTTTTTATGAGACAAGAACTTTTAGACACTTTATTTTTTTATGAGACAAGAACTTTTAGACATTTTATTTTTATGAACATGTAGAAAAGACATAAAGTTTAAAAAATAAGACCTCAAAGCTAAAGTATTTTAAATTTTGAAGTCTTTAGTTTATTAAGTTCAAAACCTTCTATACTTTAATGTAAAATCTCCATTTTTTAATCAAATAAATGAGCCTTATTCAACTAAAGCCACAATCATTCCACCTGCTCTTTTATTCCAAAATAGTCCTTGATGGCAAATAAAAAAGAATCCAGCTCTCTCTTAGAGCAAAGATAAGATAATCCACTTATCAAATTAACAGTCAATTGGTCTTCTATTATTTATTGCATCTGAATGAACCAATTCTTTTGTCGTGATCCTCATCATCTTAGCAAATTGTTCAATACGTTCCGATTTTAGAGTACGTTCTCCTTTTAACATAAATACTACAACTGCTTTACTTACCCCTAATTGTTCAGCTAACAATTGATAATATTTATCCTCGTCCTCTAACCATTTAATCATTTTGTTTTTTACGATGTCGTTTGTTTCCATAACATACTCCTCACCTATCTATAAAAATCTTATCATTATATATAGACGTCTATAAAGTTTTTTCATTCAATGCAATTGCATCTTTCATCATTGAGAATTAGTATGTCTACCAATTGTAAAAGGTCATATTGACACGGTGACCAAAGCCTAAAATCTTTTCTTTATTTTGTAGTTTGCTTTTCAACATTGTTTCAAAGCCTTCTACTGTATTGGCTTCAAGAAGCATGTACATATCTGCCTCGTTTGCCCCTCCATGTAAATTCAAAACGATGCGACATCTCCGGTTAACGTGCCATACAAATCAGATTATGACACGAGCCGCAAAAGTTGAATTTGACAACTCATGCTCACTATATAACACAAATGACTGATCAAAAAATTCTTTCTCTAACATAGATGGCATCCTGCCAGTAATCATGTAATAAAAATTGCCACTATAGGAAAGTTGACTATCTGACTCAATAAATTCTTGCCCATTTAATACGCGATAGCTATTTGCTACAGTGCTGGGTATAACACCTAAAAGTCTATATGCACGTGATAAATTCATTTCAGTAGAGAGATCATTGATGTGCTGATCATAGCCAGCTAAAACAGAAATACCTGTTCTCAGTCCATCCATCGCATGTTACTCATTAAGCACAAGCTTGAAAATTTGAAGTATCTCTTGTGGGACCTGAAAATGAGATTTCACTTTGGTCTGTAAGTCAGCCCGTTGCTCAGTAGTTGCTATTTCTCCATGCGACAATCAAACCAGTTTGAACCACCAAAATTTAGCATATTCAATTTGTCTTTTTACCTTAACATAGAGTTTTCAAAACATTAAATATATGTAAAATTCAGAAAAAAATATTGAGAAAAGCTATTTTTTATCTTTGATGAACTATTCTTCGTTTTTTAGCACTATTTCGTAGAAAATGATTGTTCATCTATACCAATAAATCCATTATCATAAATCACTTGGAAAATAGAGGTTTTTATAGTAAGATAGGCGAATAGTTTTTTAATGTTACTTAGGAGGGTGAAAATGGGATATATTTCAGAATTAAGGAAACATATCGGTAGTAGACCGATAATCAGCATTGGGGCGACAATACTTGTAGTTAACGATGAAAAGAAAATTCTATTTCAATATCGCTCCGATACGTTGGATTGGGGATTACCTGGCGGTTCATTAGAATTAAATGAAACGTTAGAAGAAGCAGCTGCTCGTGAACTTCATGAAGAAACAGGACTCGTAGCTGATGAATTTAACCTGATTGGTGTATTTTCAGGACCAAACTTTTATTTTCAATATCCAAATGGGGATGAAATCTATACCGTCATTCATCTTTATAGAGCGAAAAATGTCAGTGGTGTACTAGAAATGAAGGATGGTGAAAGTTTAAAACTTACATATTTTGGTAAAAATGAGCTACCAAATCATCTTGAGAACAGAACTAAAATGTTATTAGATCACCTTGGGGATAATTGGTGGAAATTAAGGAATGATACTCTTTAAATAGCAAAGGGAGCATTCCTGTTAGAAACGTTTTCGGGGACTTGAAATAAAAAAAGCCCTCTTGTATGATGCTTGAGTATCAACAGACAATTGACTCGCACATCTACAGAGAGGACTCTATAACAATGAATTTTAATACGAATGAAAAAATTAATCAAGTTTCTGAAAATACGCTTGTCATCGGTATTGACATCGCGAAGTATAAACATTTTGCATGTGCCATCGATGATCGTGGTCGTGTGCTTCAAAAATCATTTCCGATTGCTCAATCACACATGGGATTTGAAGCTTTTTATGAACGATTACTTGCGTTAAAGGCGATACATGATAAACAGGAAATCCTCGTTGGTTTCGAGCCAACAGGTCACTACTGGATGAACTTAGCTGCGTTTTTAACAAACTACGGCATTCCTTTTGTGATGGTGAATCCGATGCACGTCAATCGCTCGAAGGAACTCGATGATAACCTACAAACGAAAAATGACCAAAAGGATGCACTAGTGATTGCTCGTCTAATGCGCGATGGACGCTTCAGCTATCCACGTATTTTAGCGGGTGTAGAAGCAGAACTTCGCAACGGCGCGACATTGCGTGCCAAAATACAAGAAGACTTAAATGCGCTTCAAAATCGGATCATTCGTTGGCTCGATCGCTTTTTTCCTGAATTTACTCAAGTATTTAAAAGTTTTGGGAAGATGGCCTATGCGGTGCTTGAAAAAACACCTCTACCATCGGATATCAATGGAAAAACACCGGAAGAACTGCTCTTCCTTTATCGCCAAGTAGAGGGAATGAAAAGTCCCCAACTACCAAAGGCAAAGCAATTGGGCGAGGTAGCAGAAAGCTCCATTGGAGTGACAGAAGGTCTTGTGATGGCACGTTTTGAAATTGCCACACTCCTCTCTCAAATCCAATTGATGCAGACACAACTTGAAAAATTAACGGCACAGCTCATTGAGCAAGCCAAACAAATGACGGATTATGACTATTTAGCATCTGTTCCTGGAATTGGTGATATCACGATAGTCGATTTACTTTCAGAGGTCGGTTCACTCACACAATATGCGCATCCACGCCAATTAATCAAATTAGCGGGACTCACATTGCGTGAAAACTCCTCTGGTCAGCAAAAAGGACAAAAGCGCATCTCCAAGCGAGGTCGTCGTCAATTACGTGCGCTCCTGTTCCGCGTAATGATGCCGTTAATCAAACATAACCCAGCTTTTCGAGCGTTACACGAATACTACACCACACGTGCCAACAATCCACTGCGTAAAAAGCAATCGATCGTTGTGCTATGTGGCAAGTTAGTAAAGATTTTACATGCCTTGTGCAAAAAGAAAACGATGTTTGATGAACATCAAATGATGAAGGATTTCGCCCATCTTCAGATGACTGCCTAAGCGCCGCCATCAGAAGTCAAAATCAAGAGGATGACATGGAGAAGCCGGCACTATTTTCACCATCCGACCATTCAAACAACTGAAATGAGTCCCTAAGGGAGCATCGCCAGCCTCTGCCTTATGACTAGACCGAACGAAGGAATGTACGCGCAAACAGACGCCTAGAGATATGGGAGGGTCCGTCATCATAAGCAACGCAGAGATCCAACAGTGCATCGCTATAACGCATAAAATCAGGAAGATTATTACCAATTAATGGTCTTTCTTTTAGCGAAGCATACGGATAGTTTGTAAGAAAAAGAAAGAAATACAAAATAACGATAGATGGATGTGTCGAAAAAAATTTTTTTGACACGTAAAAGTGGCGTGAACCATTGATATATCAACATTTATAGAGGGAGTGTCTCATAAGTCATTTTTGAGACACTCCCTTTCTTTCTTTTACGCGAAGTGAAGTGTAACGGAGAGGCAGCGGCAAAGTGTGTGTTACAATATCTCGTTTTTCAAAGAATACTTCTATCTTTTTTTCTTTTGACTTATTTGACATCCCCTAATTATATTTTATATGAGGTCATTTTAGTATTACCTTTACCTCAGTACAATCCTGCGCTTTGACATCTACTAACTGGTCGAATTCGTTCTTATCGTATCCCTTACCTTCTTGATCACTGTAAAAGTTCTCTCATACTATATATGTTTCGTTTTAATTATTCTTTCTCGCGGGTGCGATGGCAAAATAGCATTGTATAGTTCTTGTGAGGCAGGGTGATGATACGCTCCATCTTTCCCAATCTCCTCTACTAGCTGACCTTGCTGCATGACGAGGATACGATCTGAAATAAAACGTGTTGCTTGTAAATCATGCGAAATGAATATATAAGCAAGTTGTCGCTCTTTTTGTAGTGTTTGTAGTAACTGAATAATCGTCTTTTGCAAAATCATATCAAGACTACTAATGGCTTCATCTAATACAATCAATTTTGGATTTAACGCAAGAGCTCTAGCAATATTGACTCGTTGCTGTTGACCCCCACTTAGCTGTGAAGGATAGTTTTGGGCCATTGTCCACTCTAACTCTACACTTTCTAGTAATTCTCTTACTTTCTGTTGTCTCTCAGATTTGCTGAAATGGTCAAAATTCAGGAACGGTTCTTCTAATATGTCAAAAATCGTCTGTTTAGGGTTAAATGAATGATAGCTATTTTGAAAGACAGCTTGTAAATCTCTACGTATCATTTTTTTTTGCTTGCTGGTTGCTTGATATAAATTGACACCTTGAAAGAGCACCTCACCGTTTGTTGGTCTCTCGATTCCTAAAATAATGCGGCCCAATGTACTTTTTCCTGAACCACTTTGACCGACGATTCCAAGACATTCACCCTCTTGAAGTGAAAATGTTGCCTTTTGTAATACAGGAGATTGCTGTCCACGTTTAAATAGAAACGGTATTTGCGCATAATGCATCCCAATATTTTTCACTTCTAGCAGCGCCATTTTTTCACCTCTATCATAGAATTCTTGCTTGCAAAAGTTTTTTTGTATAAGGGTGCTGAGGCGCATCAAAGAAATCAAAGACATTCGTTTGCTCTATAATTTCCCCTTGATACATCACAACCACATCGTCTGCTAGCTCAGCAATGACACCTAAATCATGTGTAACGAGGATTAAAGCAGCCTCTGTTTCTAAGCGAATACAATCAAATAGTGTTAATACCTGTTTTTGATTAATCGTATCAAGAGCTGTTGTAGGCTCATCTGCAATATATATAGAGGCTTGTATGGCTAATGACAAGGCAATCATCACTCGCTGTAGCATTCCTCCACTTAATTGAAACGGATAATAGTGCAATAGCTGCTCTGGATGAGGTAAATGAACTTTATTCATAGCATCAAGGGCAATATGTCTCATTTCTTTTTTTGTCAGCTTAAAGTGGGCTTTTAATGTTTCTCGAAAATGACTTTCAATTGTTTGAATACGGTCTAATGCAGTAGAAGGATTTTGCAAAATCATCGAAAGATGCCGACCACGATAAGCTCTTAATTTGGTATTTGAAACGTTCAATAAATTTTCTTGTTGATAGAGAATCTCCCCTTGAGTCACCTGTGCTAAAGAGGGTAATGTTTGCATGATGGCATGGCAAAGCATGGTCTTTCCACTACCACTTTCCCCTATTATTCCTAAAACACGTCCTTTATAGGCAGCCAGATTGATAGAGGTTAATACATTTTTCTCCCCAATCTTGACGCTTAAGTCTTTCACTTCTAAAACTTTCTCCATAACTTCCCCTTTACTAGTCAAACTTATTTAAACGATTTGTTAAATGATTAAACAATAACACAACAAGGACGATAGCTAGTCCAGGATAAAGCATTAATTCAGGATGCTGACGAATGTATTGTTTGCCTTCATTCACCATCATGCCCCATTCTGGAGTAGGTGCCTGTACGCCAAGTCCTATAAAGGAAAAGCCTGCTATTTCTAAAATTACTTTCCCAATATCTAGTGCAACAATCGTGACAATAGCTGGCAAGATGTTAGGGATGTAATGGCGAATGATTAAGTTGATTCCTGTAGTGCCAGTAATTTTAGCGGCTTGAATAAAGTCTTTTTCATTCACCCCAATACACAAACCTCTGACCATTCTTGAATAATAAATGAACTGTGTAAAAATCAAGGCTATTAAGATATTTTTTAAGCTAGGGCCTAATACACCTAACAGTCCAAATGCAAGCACAAGAGTAGGAAATGCTAATAAAATATCACATATGCGAATGAATAGTACATCGATTAAGCCTCTTTTCAACGCTACTAAAGCACCTAGCAGGATAGCTAAAACAATGGCAACGAGCTGAATGACAAGTGCGGATCCTAATGAATAACGAATACCTAAAAGCATCCGAGAAAAGACGCATCTTCCTAAATGATCTGTACCGAAAGGATAATCAATGGAAGGGGCTAAAAATTTCTTGGTTATATCGACAGCTAAAGGATCATGTGGCATTAAAATTGGCGCAAACAGCCCCAATAAGGCAATGAGCACAAGGAGCGATAAACTAACTAATGCTATAATATGATCTATTCTTTTTCGAAATAGGGTCATTTTAATCTCTCCCGTTCATCATCATCAGATGTGGGTCCAATAAACGATGTAATACATCCGTACATATATTGGCAAGCACATAAATCACAGCAATGATTAAAACATAGCATTGTACAACTGGGTAATCCCTGTTCACGATGGATTCGATTAAATACCTACCAAGTCCTGGCCAGCTAAAAACCTGTTCCACAATTACAGCACCGCCTAGTAAACTACCAAGTGTCATTCCTAACAAAGAAGTCAATGGTATAGCAGCATTTCGCAACACATGACGGAAAAGAATCACAGTGCTTTTTAGCCCTCTTAGCTGTGCATATTGAACATATTGCTGTCGTAATTCTTCGAGAATCGTTGAACGAATAAACTGAACAAAGAGCCCGATGGTTGGTAATGCAAGGGCAAATGCTGGTAGAACTAAATGAGTAAGTGTGTCCTTGCCATTTGTCGGAAAGAAACCTAATTTCAAGCTGAATAAATAGAGTAGTAAGAAACCTAACCAAAATGTAGGAATCGATACACTCAAGATAGAAAAGAATCGAATGATTTTATCAATGATGGAATGCTTAAACAATGCACTTATGATTCCTAAAGGAATACTGAATCCTAGAATGAGGACAAATGCAGCAAAAGCTAATTCAATGGTTGAAGGTAATTTCGCAAATAGTTCTTGTGCCACTGGTAATTTACTAACAAAAGATGTGCCAAAATCTAGCTGTAAAACGCCCTTTCCCCATAGCAAATATTGAATTATAAAAGGCTTGTCCGTCCCCAGTTCTTCACGCAGTGTCTGAATGGCTTCCTCGGTTGGGGCAACTCGTGCCAATCGCAGCATGACCTCAGCAGGCTCAACTGGTACGAAACGAATGAAAATAAAAGTTAGGATGGATACTCCTAGTAAGACGAACGGTAAAGTCAAAATTCTTTTTAAACAAAATATCCATGTAGATTCATACATGTAGTCACTTCCTACTTAATCCTATGATAAAGAGAGAGCTGTCTTTGCAAGACATACTCTCTCTTTTGCTTTTACTACTCTTTTCCCACTTGTGCATAGGGAATATCATATTCAGATGCACGTGGCGCAAAATCCTTCAAATAAGGTTGATAAATCACATTGTTTGTTTCGTAAGATATAGGGTAGAATAGTGCCTGATCATGGAACATGGTTAAGATGTCCGTATAAAGCTGCACTCGTTCCCCTTCATCTGTACCCACTAATAATTGATGAATTTTCGTATCGATTTCTTTAGCGTTTGGTAAGCCTAATTTCGCCTCATACACACCACTAGCATTTGGTGTGGCTGATTCATTTGCAAAGCTGTGAGGATCAGTTGGGGGTCCATTTGTTCGCCAGAAATTAATATCCACCTGATCATCCATTAATTTTTGAAGGCCCACCATTACATCTGCCCCTTCTAAATTCAACTGTATCCCTATTTTTGCTAGTTCACCTTGCATTAACTCAGCCATTGGCTTTTGGATCGCATCTGTTGCGATATAGATTAAATCTAATGATAAGGGTTGTCCGTTTTTCGAACGAATTTGTTCGCCCTTCTGTAACGTCCAACCTGCTTCATCTAGTAGCTGTTGCGCTTTTTCTGGATTATACAAGATTGGCGTTAAATCAATATTGGCATATGGAATTGCATCCCAGAATAGTGTGTTAGCTACTTTTTCTGTTCCATGTGTAATACTGTCAACCATTTGCTCCTTATTGATAGCATATTGAATGGCTCGACGTACTTTTAATTCAGCTAATGGACCTGACTGCGTATTGAATAGCAGTGCTTTCGTAGACAATGGTTCAGAGGTAGCAGTTTTGTATTTAGCACTATCTTTTAAATACGTATAGTTATCTAAACTAATAATGCCACGGCCATAAATTAAATCTAATTCTTCGTTTTCAAATGCCAACGAAATCGATTCGGAATCAGGAATAATCTTCACCTTAATTTGTTCTACGCGAGGTTTTTCACCCCAATAGTTTTCATTACGATTAAATAGTGCATATTCATCTTTTTTGTATTCAGTTAATACCCATGGACCTGTTCCAATAGGCGCCTTGATAGAATCTTGCGTTGCATCTCCAGCTGGGAATCCATCATCCCCTAAAAAACGGAATGGCCTTACAAAGGCAAGCTCATTTAAGACAGGATAATAAGGTTCATCCAATTGCAAACGAATGGTATAATCATCCACTTTCACAACCTCTTTCATATGGTTGACCATACCCATCCAAGAATGCATGTCCCGATTCGCTAATACGGCATCGAAATTACGAATTACATTATCAGCATTAAAAGCTGTTCCATCTGAATATGTAACATCTTTTCTTAAATGAAAAGTATACGTAGTTTTATCCTCTGAAATATCCCAACTTTCTGCTAGTTTCGGGGTTATAGTTCCGTCATCGTTGTATTCCACCAAAGATTCATAGACCATTGCTTGGGCAGTCATTTGATTAGGTAAATATGTATGAGGGTTTAATGGACCGACATCTAAAGGCCATCCAATCGTTATCATTTTTTCATCAGTTTGCTTTGTTGCTGTCTTTCCCTTTTCTTGATCAGCGCTTGTACAACCTGCAAGTATGCTGAAAGTCAACATCAGCACAAAAGGAAGTATATACTTTGTCAATTTCATTTCCTGTCTCCTATCTCTATTCGTGGTACAAAAAGAATCTACTTGAAAAAGAAGAGAAGGCATAAAAAAACCTTATTCTAAAAAAGAATAAGGATAGAAAAACATACAAATAAGTAAGTCTTCATCCATCTCCCTATCTTTCGTAGATCATCAATGAATCTTCTTACAAGCAGGCATACTGGCTTATGAATCAACATTTTGCTCCACCTTCCTAAGTAATCACTTAGTAGTATTCGAAACAAAGCTCCTCATTTACAGCTGCGGGACAGCATGGGATTTCCACCCATTTTCCTTTTAATTGAATGAAAGATTCTTCACTCAAACTTGTAATAATTGCTATGAAATTAGTATTAAACATAACATGCTCGATTAATCACGTCAATTTTATTTTCTGAATATAATAAAAATCTAAGAAGGAATGTACTAAAAAAGACCAGATACTTGACCTGGTCTTCATAATATTTAGGAGAGTAAATGTATTAGTGTAATAGATTTTAGAATAGTTTTTGCTATCTTGAAATAGATTGTTGTACTTCCTGGCGCAATGTTTTTGTTGCAGCAACCATATTAGCTAATGCCGCAACAGTTTCTGTTTCTTTTCTTGTTTTCAAGCCACAGTCGGGATTCACCCAAAATTGATGACGGTCCAGCACCTGCAAACTATCTCTCATAATAGTGAGCATTTCTTCTTTGCTCGGTACACGAGGACTATGAATATCATAAACACCTAAGCCAATACCTTTTTGATAAGGTTGTACTTGTAGTGAAGAAATTAACTCTCCATGGCTTCTTGATGTTTCTATGGATATCACATCTGCATCTAGAGCACTAATAGGCTCAATGAAATCGTTAAATTCGCAGTAGCACATATGCGTATGAATTTGTGTTTCATCTTTAACACCAGAAGTAGCAAGCTTGAAGGAATTGACAGCCCAATCTAAATAAGCTCCCCATTCTTCTTTTCGAAGCGGTAAACCTTCTCTTAGAGCAGGCTCATCCACTTGAATAATGGAGATTCCCGCATTTTCTAATGCTTCAACCTCTTTACGAAGTGCCAATGCAATTTGATAAGCAACATCTTTACGTGACAAATCATCTCGCACAAATGACCAATTTAATATTGTCACTGGTCCTGTTAGCATTCCCTTTACAAAGCGTGTTGTTAGGCTTTGAGCATAGGCTGACTCTTTCACAGTAATTGGTGAAGCCCATGAAACATCTCCATAAATAATTGGTGGCTTAACACAACGTGAGCCGTAGGAAACGACCCATGCTTTTTCAGTAAATGCAAAACCAGTCAGCTTTTCCCCAAAGTACTCGACCATGTCTGTACGTTCAAATTCTCCATGAACTAGAACATCAATATCAAGTTCCTCTTGTATCGTAATCCAGCGTTTTGTTTCCTGCTCAATAAACGTTTCGTAGGCTTCATTCGATAATTGTTTTCTACGCCAAGCATTACGGTTCCTTTTCACTTCATCTGATTGTGGGAAGCTTCCGATTGTTGTCGTCGGGAAAAGTGGTAACGCTAGAGCTTGTTGTTGCAATTTTTGACGTTGAGTAAACTCACGATGTCTTTCAAAATCTTGCGTTGACACGGTTTGAATGGCTTGTTGGATTTCCTTATTTTGACGGATTGGATGATTTTTCAGAGCCTCAATTGCCTTCATGCTTTCTGAAAAATTGTGTTGTAAGTTACCTTCTTTATCTTGTCTATATTTTGTCAGCTTAATAATTTCAACGATTTTTTCATCCGCGAAGGCTAAGGCATGCTTTAGAACAGGGTTAATCTCACTTTCTAGAGCAGTTGTAATCGGTACGTGTTGTAAATTGCTTGATGGTTGAATCCATAGCTCTGACGCATTGCTTAAATGCTCAATAGCCTGAATCGTAGCGTTTACCTCTGCTAAATTGGAACGCCAAATATCACGTCCATTGACAATCCCAACTGCCAATACTTTATCTTGAGGGAAACCATATTGACGAAGGGACGCCATATTTTCTTTATGACCATGAACAAAATCCAAGCCAAAACCTTGTACAGGTAAAGTAATTAATGTTTCATAGGCACATAATGCTTCAAAATAAGTTTGCAGCATTACCTTAGCCTCTGGAACTGCAACGGCTAATTGGTCATAAATTTCTTTTACAAGCTTGATTTCTGCCGAATCAAGGGTTGTCACAAGGGCCGGCTCTTCTAATTGAATCCAAGTTGCTCCTGCATCCACTAATTCTTTTAATACTTGCGTATAGAGAGGTATTAATGCTAATAAGTATTCAACCTGTGTTAACTTGTTGTACCCTTTCGATAATTTATAAAAAGTATAGGGACCAATCAAAGTCGGCTTCGCAATAATACCAAACGCTTCCTTTGCTTCTAAAAAGTCTGCTAACACTTGGTTTTCTGTTAGTTGTAAGGATTGTCCCTCATATTCAGGAACAATATAGTGATAGTTTGTATTAAACCATTTCGTCATTTCACTTGCTACTGCTGTTTTATTTCCTCTTGCTACACTGTAGTAAGTGGCTAAATCTACTTTTCCACCTTTCCAGTTGAAGCGTTCTGGAACTAAACCAAACATTAATGCCATATCTAGCATTCTATCGTAATACGTAAAGTCTCCCACTGTCACCATGTCAATACCAAGTTGTAATTGCTTTTCGATTCTAGCCAAACGAATTTTCTTTAAATTTTCCTCAAAATCCTCTTCAGAAAGTTCATTGCGCCAAAATGCTTCTAATGCTTTTTTCCATTCTCGATTCTCCCCTATATATGGATAACCAATGAGTGTGCTTGTATAGTTCATTTTAATATCCCCTTTTTAAAAAAATAAAAAGCCATTCTCCTCGAAGGAAAATGGCTGGATGTTGAAAATACTAATGCTAAAACATTACGAAAAAAATACTTACTTTCGCATAATTCATTAATTATCGCACAGTGCCTATTTGGTCACCTTTCACCACCTATTTCCACGTAGGTATTTGGTGTGTACTAGAAATTGGCAGGTCTCCTGGCTTTTCATCAACACGCATCACAGCCTTCCCAGTTTCCCAGTGGCATTTGTGATTTGCTCCGAATTACAGTTGCGGGACAGCGTCGGATTTACACCGACTTCCCTTTTAAGCCAAACTTTCATTTGGCACCAAGTCTTACACAATATTCAATTATGTTCCTACTATAACACACATTTCAGAATAGTGTAATTACTTTTTCTAGTCTAATCTAATTGGATTACTAGGATAGATAATGAAAAGAAAGAAAACTGGTGTTTATTTCTTTTGAAAATATTGGGCAAACAATTTTAAAAAATGAACTCAAGACACCTATAAGACATGAATACGTAGTACAGTTTATTAAGTCTAAGCAAGTGTTTGGCTGTTTTAGTTACTTACACTTTAATGCTAATGCTTTTGCACGGCGCTCGTTAAATTCCATAATACGTGTTTCATAATTACCTTGTTCGGATTTCATACGTTCAATTGCTTCATCAAGAATTGCGATTTCATTATCATAATCTTTTATTTTACGATAAGCCATAGCATAAGAACTGTACAAGGCAGGAGCATTATATCCGTTAAAACGTGCCTTATCGAATAAATTTATAGCGCCCAAAATGTTGCCAGATTTGCGCTCTTTATCACCTTCTTCGTAAAAAGGATAACCTTTATCAAAGCCTCTCTCCCAATTATTTAGATTTTTAATTTCATTTAAAGGTACACGATTATGAATAGCGTTGATTATTGGTTCCTCATTCGAAACAGATGCAATTTCCTCGAACTTATTCTTTAAATGTTTCCATACATCTATCATATGATACGTTGGAATTTGACGTCCTAATTCATTTAAGGCTTTCTCTTGATCATTATTGTAATTAGTGACGTAATCATCACCAATGTATATCCATGCTGTTATGGACTTAGCAAACTTACTTTTCAATACCTTATTCCCATTAGCTATTAACGTGTTTGTAACCTCATCTTTATATTTTTCTAAATTACTAGCGTATATAACACTAATTTCATCTCGCATACTTCGTGTAATAAATGCTACAGCTTTAAGATTATCGTAATGAACTTGATCAAAAGCTCGGTGCTGTTTACCAAAATAATGTTCTTCTATTTCACTGGCAAATAAAACTGGAGCGGTTTCAAACCGAATTGTTGTTGTACTTGGACTTCGATCAAAACCATTACCACGTTTTGTAAACAAGGGGATTTGACGATTCGTTAATCTATCATTGGTTTCATTTAAAATACGAGTTATCTCTTTGCTTTCTAATTCAATCGCTTCATCTTCAGTTAACCCCATCGCAACAAAACGATTATCTGTTTCGAAATTTTTTCGAATTTTTTCAGCTTCGTATGCTCGCTGATGGAACTCCTTAAAACGATTACCACGTCCTTTACCAACATAGAATATTTCTCCTGTTTCTTTAATAAACCATTCATACACATAAAAATCTTTTGCAGTACTTCCGGTTGATACTCCTACGGGTAATGATGTTAAATTTATATCTCCTTCATTGTTAAGTCCTATTGAAAGTCCTAGACCACCTGTGTATTCTAATTTATTTGAGTTTGTATTTTCTGAAACTTGCTTTTGGTTAGCATTCACGCCTTCAAACTTTTTCTGCTTACCAAGTTCTACTTCTTTCTTTTTACTCTTAAGTAGTTTACTGAAAATCCCCATAATACCACTTCCTTAATGAATATGTAAAATTTCAACAAAATTATAGATTCATTATAGCAATTCTTCTGCTTTGAATATTAACAATTATTAAATAAAACACTAACGTTCACATTTTAAAGCACAACAATCATCAAAGTATTTCAAATTACTTCATCTTAACGTAAAAAAGCAGCATGACTATAAATTAATAGAACAACCTATTTGTTTTGTGGCTCTTCACCAAAACATGTGCTTGACTAAGAGCCATACTGAATCCATTCGGCATTGCATTCTAGTAAAATTGCCTCTTTATAGTGCTGCGGATTGCGCGTGAAAAAATGGCGTCTTTGCAGCGCTTTAATGAGATTATTTTTCCCTTCTACTGCCGCATTAGTAAAGCGTAATTGATGATAATTACAGATTTCTTCTTGCCAATTGCGCATCGTTAACAGACAGGATTCCACGGCTGGATGCTTGATGGTAGTACCTTGCGTCAACCAACGTTCGAAGCCTTTTTTCGCCAGTTCATACGTGGAGCTACAGTCGTACCATTCGATAAAGGCTTCTTTCCAACTGTAGACTTGATGGAGGATTTCAGCGTATTGAAGCAGTCGGTGTAGGCTATTTTTTTCATCATTCTTCAATTGATCACGTCGTTTACCAAGAATTCGGAAGTGTTGCTTAAGGTCCTTTTTAGCATACGGTGCTAGCTGCTTTTGAACGGATTTTCGTACGGCTTGAAGCGCTTCAGTTACGTAACGATTGACATGATAACGATCCGCAATACGAATCGCTTCCGGATACATCTTTTTCGCAAACGTATGATAGGCCTTTGCCAAATCCATGACAATCGCGACAGGCTTTAGCGCACAAAGAGTAGATTGTGTATTGAAATAGGCGTGTAATTCCTCGATTCTTCGTCCAGGAATAACATCTAAAAATGTGCCACCACGTAAATCGTGGAGACCCGTGTTATACGTATGCCCTTTACGAATGGCAAAATCATCAATGCCTAGCACGAGATTGTGACACGCCAATGCTTTTTTCTGACAAATTTTTTGGACACGTGTGGCTTCCTCCATTTTCCATGAACGGACGATACGCGCAACGGTTGTAGCGGGTGTGTTTGCCACACGTGATGTATGCGTGATGGTAGAGCCGATTGCCTGCTTCGGCAGCGTGGCTTCAAATGCCTTTGTGTATCGTTTTTTCGGTGCCACACACTCATATGCCCATACAAAATGTGCAAAACAAGCTGTACATGACATACGAATGGCAGGTAAATTCAAATAAACAGGGCAACCAAACGCTTCGAGATGACGCACTTTTCGAACATAGCCGATTCCGCGACGAGTCGTATTTTCAAATGCACAAATGGGACAGGCCTGTTTAGATTTAATTGGCATGACATCAATGAAAATTTGGTGATTTATTTTAGTGGTTGCGATAATTTTTAGTTCTGGTAAATCCCATAAATCCTTGATAGAATAAGAGTGCATCTGTATACCTCGCTGTGTTGTTTGGTCGTACTCTCAACTCTAGCGGATACAGATGTTTTTTTGTATTCTTTTTTAGCAAGAACAGATTTTGGTGTTGAGCCAAAAATGTAAATGTTTATTTTGCAGGTATAATATCTTCTTTCCCTATTAAATTAAATGGCTCTTAAATGAAAAATTGGCGCCTATTCTTTTTCAATAATTGCGCCCTTTTCTTGAAGATTCGATATTGAGATTATCTGAAAAGCAAATACCACAATGTGAACCATTTTATTTTTTTCACTTTCTCAACTCACTATATTGTATATGAATTCTGTCTTCTGGTTTTTTGTCAACTGTATATAGCACAACAAGAAAGAACCATTCTAAAGGTTTCATTAAGTGATACATGATATCTGCGGACCATTTTGAATTGATATGCCTACTAATTGGATAGCCATATCGATTGTAAAAGTTACGGATGACTTTATGGAAGGTTGGCATATATTGTTCTAGAATGTTCTCAAATGCGTTAGCAATCAGCAGCTGGCGGTTCACGGGAATTCTTTGTCCTCTTCTAATGCCAGCTCTGCTCGGTTTGACCAAGTTTTTATGCCCTTTAGCAGAGACCGTACACAAATAATGCCCGTCACCCTCTATTATCACTGGTTTTGGCGCAGGGATATTTGAATAGTTGAAAGAGCTTGTCTCAAGGAACACCCGGATAAAGCTATCTGGTCGTTGTCCAAACAGGACCAAAATCAATTGGATGATGACCAAAATTGGAAATAAACATATTGCTCATATTTTTGACATCCTTTGATAGTTATTAGATATTCTGTAGAGAAATAAAATGAATTTATTATTGTCCTCTGCCTCTTTTTCATTCTGGCTATCAAGAAAATGATTCAGGGAATCTTTCAACCTTGCGATATATAAGAATAATAATGATAAAAAGCTAATTTGCGGTAGGAGGACCGTAAGTTCTTCACCATCATGAAAACCTGTATGAGTAAGATAGACAATTGCAAATATGATATTAGATATCATTAATGTACTACATATCACATACACAACCGAGGAAAGTGACCCATCGATAAATGTTTCCTTAAAGTGAACGAAAACGTTCCTCAAGAATATGACCCGTTTGAGGAACAAGAAAAAATCCTGTATAACAACACAGGATTTTTAATCAAATCTTTTTATAAACGTCGTGACTTTATTTCAAATCTACAATTTGTTGTTAATCACTTCTTTACAACATAGACTTTACATCACAGCGTCGACAAAGACGATTTTTTTTTGTTTTTTGCTGGCAATCGCCGCAGTTTGGGCAAATCGCAAAGAAATTATTACCTAGATGTGCATTTTCACAAAAATTAGCTAAGGCAAAATCACCATTACGCTTTTCTGCGTCTAATAACCAGGCAATATCTCTTTTTGCTGTTATTTCTTCAATTTGCTCTTCGGTTAAAAAGGTTGCTTCTATTTTTTTCTGCATTTTGTATATCTCAGTTCCACATTTACTACAGCAACGTACTCCCCATTCAACTTTACATCTCACATTTGAACAGACATACTCTTCTTCACCCTTTTGTTGCTTTATTGCATTACCGTGGTTTCCACAAATAAAGCACACATGACGAACACCTAACGTAAAGAGTTGTAGACGTAATAACCGTTTAATATTTTCAGCCATATTTACAGCGGATGAAAATGCACCGTATTTCATATTTCCAAATTGTTCATAATGTTCATCCTCTAAAAAATTCATTCCTAGATTAAATAAGCGATGTAGTTCATTATATGTTAGTTGCTTACTATAATCCTCTTCCTTGGATGGATGAATAATAAATGTTGATACACCATTTACTGGATATTTATATAGTCCCTCGAGTTCAGCCTTACTTAACCCCTCATGGAACTGTACAAAAGTTGGAACTAGGCGATACGTAATTACTTTATTAATATCATGTCTAATCATTTCGAGTAAAATAACAGACCGTTCCGCTTCAAAATTTTCATTTTGAACACGTGTTACACGAAGCAAAACATCTGAGTGTGTAAATTCTACGACCATATCCTTACGTGGAAAAATATAATCATCCAAATAATCACCAATCGGAAGTTTCAACGGCTCACTCGCAACTGTAAATAGCTTCGTTTCCACAATCATTTGAAGAATATCAATAAATACACTATCTACATAATACGTCTGATAATCAATATGATCATGCCATTTTTGCTCTTTTGGTTCCCCTTTATTAAGAAACTCATTGTATAGCTTGTATAGTGTCTTGTAATCTCGGTTATATAATAGCACCTGATTTGGTTGAATGTAGCCATGTAGTTTTTGAAGTCCCCTGAATAAACGCAGTGCCTCACGCAATAATGCATGAAGTGGCTTCATTTGCCTATAGACACAGTTAAAAAATTCAAGGTATTGTTCAACATCTAGCTTTTTCCACTCTGCCTCTTCCCGTAAAATATTGAGTTCAATTAGACTGTTTGTATTGTTCATTTCACGTTGAATGTTTTGAATGTGCTCACGTAACAGCTTTAAAAATTGACGTACATTTTTTTCTAGCATATAGGCAAATGTAAAGACGAAACGATTTTCGTGTACATCAAGAGATTCAATATACGACTCCTTTAATAATTGTTGAGGCACTGGTCGATTTAAAGTAGTACGGCGCCATGTCGTTGTATCTTTCATAAAATACTGAACAGTTTGTGGTGTCACAACGTCTAATTCCTCCGCATTTACTAAATAATGCTCACTCTCTAGCTTTAGCTTCGGTTTTCGAGTAATGAATTGCAAGTGTTTTAAAATGTCCTGACGATAATGATAAAACCAATAAGGTGAATGTTCTCCACACTCCTCAAGTTCTTTCTTTAGCTGGCTCCATAAATCTTGCTTTTCTTTTTTTGTATAAAAGTCGGCAAACTCTATATATTTCTCCTCATAGATGTCATACGCTGTTTTAAAATTATCTTTCCAGTCCCTATATAAAGTTTGCACATCGTGTAGCATTTCAGGAACAACTTTAAACGTTTTAGTACCGATAATGTTAAATGATTCGTATAAAATCTCTTTATCCAAAATATACTGTAGTTCGACCGTAACGATTGGCTGCATAAACGGCAAAGTAAATTCATAGATATGACGATCATCAAAAAATGTATGCAATATTTGATTGTTAATGCGGACTTTTTGTGGGATACACTGCGCGCCCCATGTTAACCTAAAATCGTATTGATATGGATGATCCAGATGCTCACCTTTATATGACAAGTAGGCCTCTTGTAACCAACGATTTTTATACAGTAGCTGAACACTATCTTGCATTTCGCTTCACCTTTTGGAATGCTTTTTTCGCTAACGACTGTTTGCGAATTGTATCTACTACACCCTCTAATTTATCCATTGTTTCAACAAAGGCATCGTCATAGCTTGGCATAATTTTTGGTACGATTTTAGAAACAATTTGTAAATCAATCGCAACATCCTTATTCCAATTGTTTGCTGCATATGCCTGCAAGAAAGCACGGATATGACGGCGTGGACGATTTCCAATTTGAAGATCTAAGTTTTCACTTAAAATACTCAATACCTTTTCAATGCGCTGCATTTCACGATCCACATTTTGTTCCTCAATTACTTCACGCTGCTTTTTAAAGCCTACAAAGCTAACTGCTGGCATTTTAGCATGCTCTTTCACCTTTTCCATATTACCAATTTTATCGCTTAATACTGCTTGGAAATCTAATACCTGTGCACGATCATATATTTTGTCACTCAGTGTATATGTAGAGTCATCCTCATTTATTGTCCCGATAAAGAATACGTTAGAAGGAATTTTCAGCTTATTGCCTCCATCAATATATTCTGATAATGTGCCTGATGTGCGCCCCATTGTATCAAACAATTCAATTACTTGCTTCGATTCCTCCAACTCTAACTTTGAGTTAAAGTCTGAGAAGTAATATTCCACACGTGCTAAATTCATTTCATCAAGCACAATAAAGTAAAACTTATCACGATTCTCAGGTAAGCGTGCTTTAAATAATTCCTCTGTAAAAGGTGTTGGCATAAAGCGCTCATTGAAATGATTATAAAATCCAATTAAATCCGTTTTGCTTTTCCAATTGGGCTGTACAGCAATTGTTTCACATACACCGCCTAATGCGTGTGCAACAATTTTGGGAAGGCTTGTTTTTCCTGTACCAGATAAACCCTTTAAAATAATAAAACGTGAACTCCTCATGGCTGCTAAAAATCCTTCTACCATATCCAATGAAAACTCATAGTTTCCTGCTTCGCTTGTCTCAATAATTCGTTGCTTAATTACTTGATCTCCTGGATAATTATCTACCTGGTTAGGCGTTTTTTGACTAGTTTCTATTAACATCTGGAAGCTCTCAAATACACGATTTTCATCTGATACTGCCTCTTGTTCACGCTTTTGATAACGCTGAATTTCTCGTTCTAAATTGCGTGTACGATATAAGTAAAATGCACGCTGTCGTTCGGCATGCTCTAGGATTTCTGCCTTTTCCTGTTTTTCCTCAAGCTCTATACGAAGCTGTTGTAACGAATCACGCAGCTTCAAATTTTCAGCTTTGATTGCTTTATTTTGTATTGAAATTTCATCATATTCATCACGGAGTGACTGTAAATGCTCCCATTGAAATGCTGCCTCTTTATATTGTTGTATCAGCTCCTGCTTTTGTTGTAGCTGTTGCTGTAAAAATGTTACGTTTTCTGATATATAGGCTACATCATCTAGGTTATTTTTTAACTGTTTGTTGGTACGCTCTAATTCGTCAACATATGGACGAAGCTGTGCATAACGCTCCTGTATACGTTCAAGCTCCATTTTTGTTTGATGAGCATCCTCAATATTAAATATTGCCTTTTCTTGCTCGAATGCCTCTCGTTCTGCATCCAGCTCATCACTTACTTCCGTTAATGCTTCCTGCTGAGATACTACAGTATCCTCCAATACTCGCATCTCTTCAGCATGCTGTTCTGCTAACGAATCCAGCTGTTTTTTCTGTTCATGTTTCAAAGCCTTTGTTTGCTTTTCATAATCTGTCTGTTGTTCTTCGAGCTGTTCCTTTAGCTCCTCCATCTTACCTTTTAAAACCTTGAGCTCATCTTTATATTTGTTTGTTACCTCCGTTTCTCTCTCATCTGCTTCTTCCATTAAAATAGCAATTTGCTTACGTTGTGTATGGACTGTCGCTTTGCTGGTTTCGTACAGCTTCAGCATAGATTCATAATCTGCCTGCAGCATCTCTAACTGCTCTTGTAGTGAAATGATTTCTGTTTCCAATTACTTCTCCTCCATAAATCGAATAAACGCATACATGCTTTCACGTAGCTCTGTAAACAATTCTATGAATTTTTTATTTTGCATTTCCATTAACCAGCCACTATGATGTCCTGCTAGCTTATTTCGAATTACGACAATATCTTCGACATATGTTAATCCTTGTGGGTGCTGGAGGACTTTTTCATAAAAACTCTTTTCTCCTAAATAATCACTTATTAACATTACGGCAACGTAGTCACGGCTTCCATAATAATGGACATTTTGAATAGAACCGTATCGATTCATTTTTTCAACAAGTTTTTCAAGATTACACCAGATTGCTTGTGGTATATGGTCACTAATTGTAAAAAAGTCTGCCTTTAGCGCCTTACGATTCACATGGCCATTTAATAACCAGCTTTTCTTTACTAGAATCGGCTCGATTTGAATGTACGGCTCTAAATGTTCCTGTAATAGTGCCTCCGACATTAAACCAAATGTATTTAAGCTACTTGCACGATCTCCTTTTTCACCATTGCCATTTTTATAGCGTAGATAATCGCGTTCACACGTTTGTAAATACTCATATAAGGCATCTGATACTTGCGCTCCCTGTAACATCGTTTCAATATTTGCAAGTGTATCTTGCTGCTCATTTGGAGAGGAGCCAAAACTCTGCAATTCCGCTTCTTTTGCCATTAGCTCTACTAAACGAATTGCCTCCTCGCCAACGTCTTGGCCTTTAATCAGCTCATATAACTGCACAGAGTGATCATCTGTAAAGGGGGAAATGGCACTCACTTTCGTATACAGCTCACCACTTTGCGATTGCATAATCATCCCTGTAAGCTGCACAGCAATATAACCACGTTTTACAAAAGGGTATGGCTGCTTTTCAACACGAATCATGGTGTTAATCTCTTCATTAACTTCATCCTCAAGATGGCTAGACAATACAATGTCTGTATCGGCTACTCCTTCTGTAAAACGCTTTTCTTGATATAGATTAAATTGATTGACCGCAAGCTTCAGAAGTGTCTCAAACGACGTTTGTTGATACAACTCAAGTGTAAGTGGAATGTTGCTGGTTAGCATTTCCATATTGTAAGTATCATGACTCATTAACAGTTCCTTTTCATGAATATAGGTAAAAAATTGTCCTCGAATTTCATCATACATCATGTAACCTTTTTTATATTCATAGCTAACAGCTACCTGTTTTTTTGCTGTTTTATATTTCCCAGTCATTACCTCCTGAAGCTGTTGCTCCTTTAATAATTGCTGAATTTCTTGATCAACGATGAAATGAAATTCCACTGGGAAACCAAGCTTTTCACATACTTCATCTAGTCGGAAAGGAGCGATATCCCCAAGCTTTAAGAGTGTTTGAGCAATTATGCTATGGTCAATTTTTTGTACACTCCAATATTCCACTGGCACAACTGCAACTGGATAATAAACGAACAAACTATTGGGCTGATCTTGCTGACGCATTGTGCGCTGAGTACGTGTTAAATCAATAATGCTCAATATATCCTCTCTCCTTCACATAATCATAAGCATGCTGGAACATATTTGAATGGCAAAGCGTTTTTGCATCCCCAACGATAACAATCAACTTACGTGCTCGAGATAAAGCAACGTTAAATCGATTTGGTGAGCGTAAGAAACCAAGTGCACGCGCCTCGCCTTGATAACGATTACTTCGTACGGTTGTTAAGAATACAATGTCAAACTCCTTCCCCTGAAATGCATCGACCGTTCCACTTTGGACAGCCTGTTCAAGCCCCACATTTTTCAGCTTTTTATTTAGCAACACAAGCTGTTCATTGTAAAATGAAATAATGCCAATATGACCGTTATATTGCGGACTACTTTTTAATAACTTTTTCACCTGTTCAATCAATACATCCACTTCGTGTTCATTGACATAACGTCCTTGCTCACCCTGTCCCCTTAATGATACATCTATCCATGCTAAATGCTTGCCATTGTATAAGGAAGTATCATTTTGTAATGCACCAGCTGGCTGCCCATGGTAAAGCCCTCTGGATAAAAAAGCTGGCTCACAAGCTCACCAATGTCTTCGTGCATACGGAATTGCTTATTAAGCATCACCTTTTTACCAACTGCTAAGTTTTGATACAACCGTTCAAATAGACTTTGGGCATACATTTTGTCAAATTCATCTGGAGGTAAATCGACTTCCTTTTCAAAGGCTGGCTCTAAAATATGAGGTAGCTGCTTATGATCTCCGACTAAAATGACTTTTTTACCGAGAGTCATCGGAATTAAAACGTCTAATGGATTGGCACGTGCAGCCTCATCGATAATAACCGCATCGAAAATGACATCATACAGCCTATGACGTTGTGCGACGGTTTGCTGACAAGTGGTTCCCTTTACTTGTGCATATTGACGAATACATTTAGCAAGTTCTAATGGATCCGCCTTAATTTGACGCATAAACTCTGAAATAACTGCTTGCTCGGCCAGTACAACGACTTGTTGTGATTCCTCTATTAGCATCTCAACCTCAACAATAATCCTCTGTAGTTGCCCAACTAGCTCATCGCTTGAAAACGATGTAGGGGCTTGTTGTGTAAATAAGTATGATACGAGCACAACAAGTTCATCTAATTTCTGCTGAAGGTTTTCTTGTAACGCTTTACTATCTTTACGAATAACGAGCTGTTGGCGTGTCTTTTTAATGTCTGTTATTAAGATGTCACATTGCTTATGTCGCTCCTTTGATTGTAGGAGAGCAATGTTCTTTAAAAATACTTGCCATTGCTCTACATCCTTTGTACTCCTAATTCCAGCTACTGCTTTAGGCAACTTGTCAAACTGCGATTGAAGTATTGGGTCAATGTCTACAGTTACATGGACATCCGCATATTGTTCTTCCTTCAATAAGGCTAATAGTTCATCTAAGGTTAAGATAAGTGAAATTGGCAGCTCCTCATCTCCCTCAAGCCCTTCCATATACTGACGTAGTGTCGTCAAAGTCGCTGGTGTAAACGGAGCTTGTGCTAAAAAATCACGAACATCTTCCAAAAGTTTCTCATAATACGGCATGTTTTGTTGAATGTCGACATCATCAAATGTTACACGACTTGCCATTTCATTCACAAGTCGACGATATGTTTTCAGCTCGCTTTCAACATATTTCTCGCCACCAAAACGATGTGCAGACATTCCATGCTCAATTAGCCCCTCCATTGCATTATCAACCGCTAAATGCTGGTATGATGTTAGTAAAATATCATTCATTCCTAAAGCAATTAAACTTTTCATAATCGTTTGAATTACTGATGTTTTGCCGGTTCCTGGTGGCCCTTGAATTAGCACTAGATCATTTGTATTCAATGCTGCTTCAATTGCTAGTCGCTGCTGGATATCGGCATCACGACCATTTACAAGGGTCGGCACATCAGCAGATGGGAAACGGTAATGAATAGCCCCCATTGGTGGTACTTTTTCAGGCTCGCTTAAATATGTACCTAAATTAGAAATAACCGATAAGCTTGCCATCGTTTTTTGCAATGCTATATCACGCCGACGTTGTGCCACTTCGTTCATTAATGTACTCACTTGCAAGTTACCTTTTTTCGGAAATCGAAGACGATCTGCTGTGTCATCTAACATGAAATCGACTTCTAATTTATATCCATTAATATATTTTAATACTCCCACCTGTAACGCCTCTTCACTGCTCGGAATTTCAACAGATACTTGTTCTACCTGATCGAGCCAGCCAGATATATCATTTTTTCCCTCTAAGTAAAACGTTAGCTTACCATATACATAATCATAATCATTATATTGAAGTAATTTACATTGTTGTTGCTTTTGAGTAAGTAAATCTCGCTCATAGTTCATATATTGCTTCCATGCATCTAAATATTTATCTACAGAGCTAAAATGCTCATGGAAATTTAGTTCCGTTTCAAGCTGCTCACCCTGTATCGTATCACGCAAGATAAGCATCGTATCAAACAACTTTGCTTTTTTTAATAAACGTTTTTTCTCCTCTGGCTTATACGTAATGGGCTCTTCTGCAACCGCAAATAATTGATCCTGCTCCCATATGAGTACTAATACTTTAGCTGAGCCTTTTTTTGGTTCATTACTGAAGAGGTAATATCGCTTATTTTGTTCATCATATGCAATATAAACTAAACCGATTTGATGTGGAAACGGGCTATGAGGCATTGATATATACAATTCTCGATTTAATGAACCATCTAATTTCGATAAATTAATAGCGATTTTTTCGACTCCTGTGACAATTTCCGTGGGTCTTACAACAGAAATTTGCACGATTTTCCTATTAATTGATTGCACCAATGCATAATACGGTAGATGGTGTTCAAGGATATGCTGGATTGTTGCGATTTCTTTTCGAATACGAACATCACCAATTCTCTCCCCATTGCAATAGACAACAATTTGACTCTGTTCCTTTCGAAATAACACTTGCTTCTGAATAATATGTTCCTTCTGTTCACTTTCTGTATAGATAGATAATTGAACATCTAAGCCATTGCTCTTCACACGATACATACTATGAATCTCCCTTCAACTTACGCTTTAGCACGGCATTTTCATTTCGATATTTTTTCAGTAATTCCCGTAGTTTTTTCGTATCATCTTCTTTTCGCTCGCTCGCACCACTACTTTTTTGTGGCGACATGTTTGTTGTTTTTTGCACAAGTTGACTAATTGCTTCATTTTTTGACTGTAACTGATTCTTTAACACTTCAATTTCCGTCAATAGCTTTTTTTGTTGCTCATTTAAGTCCCGAATTGTTTGACTATAACTAGACATTCTTTTAGCATCCGTAATGCTTGCTCGTCGTATTGCTTCATTTTGCTGATGCAGCGCAGTATTTTGCTTCCTTAATTCATTAACTTGCTCTATCAGCTGTTGAGACCCTATATGCTTTGCCTCAGTCGTTGTCTCTGTTTGATTACTTTGTAAAAATCTAATCGTATTTCGAGCCTTTTTTTGAAACTCAATATAATCTGTTTGAATTTTTTCCCGCTTTGTTTGCTCTTCTTCTATTTTCTCATTCGATATTTTTATAGTATGTTCCAACGTATCATGTGATTTTTTTAAGCGTTGATAGCGTTCAGTCTCTTTATTTAGATTGTGTTGTGTTTCCACTTGCTGATCTATAAGCAGTTTCTTTTCAACTTTTAACTCCTGTGCTGTAAGACGATAGTGCTCTAAATGTTCTTCCTTCTTCTCAAGCTTTTCCTTCAACAACTCTATTTCTGCTTTGAACGCTTCAACTTCCTGTTGAAGCGGCTGTAATTGACTCGTTATATCATAAAAAAACATTGGATATTTTTTAGGAAAATGCTCACTTAAAAGCTGTGCAACATCTTTTTGAAATTGTGCACATATCCCCCTAAATCAATGAATGCATCTATCGCTAGATCAAGTTGCTCAGTATTAGAAAGCTGAAAACAGGGCATAGAAGGCTCATACTCCTCTAAAATTGCGGCCACTTGTTTTACTAAGCTTGTCTGAGCTAATTGGTATGCGACTAAAAACGTTTCGTCCTTCCATTCGTCAATTAAATAATGGTGCAGCGCCTCAAACATTGTGCCCGCAAATGCTTGAAACACCTCTGGAAAATGTTTCTTTGTAAAATGTAGTTCAATTTCTTCTAAATATTGGTCACCCACGTATATCCTCCTCACCTAATTAATTTCAATAATTAGGCCGTATAGTATATATATTGCAAAAAAGGCTATTAGTATTTATATTGTACGAAAATATACATGCAATAAGCTATTAAAAATTTGATTAATTATTCAATATAACGACAAGCTTCGATAAGGATCAAATAATTCAATATGAACTTAAGATGCATAAGATATTTTCCAATCTAGTAAGAACTATAGTGACAAAATACAGTTAAGAGACTTCATGTAAAACCTATGTCAGTTTTTGAAACACCAACTTATTTAAAATGATGTTTCTTCCTATTGATTTAATTAGTAAAGAAGGTAAAGCATTGTTAGCAAGAAAGAAGTTAATAATTGGCTGGATGAGTAAAAAAGGAGTTGTCCAGAAATTTCTTAGGACAACTCCTTTGCCATAAATTTTGTAGATTTGCTTAAATAGTTTATTAAAAATTATAGTTTCTTTACATACAGTATCCTTTCTAATTAAAAAAAGACAAGAATTTCTTGTCTTTTTTAATCAGAAGTCTTCTATACGTCTAAGTTGTTATTGATTGCTTATTTTGTTAAAGCCTTTATGTCCGCCACAATTGTATCAACTGGTACATCTGTTGTGCCATCATAATCTTTAACAACTGTACCATCAGCATTGACTAAGTAGTATCTTCCCATATGTATAACTTGGTCAGAATTTGGATCATTTTTTACGTGTGAATTAAACGATTTCATTGCAAACTGTTCAATAAACTTTTGATCATAGCCAGTTAATAGCTGCCATTTGCTTTCATCCGGGACTGAATACGTTTTTAAATAATTCGTTAAAACGTCTGGTTTATCAACTTCTGGATCAACGCTAAAAGCTACAATTTGATAGTCTTCCAAGCCTTTATCCTTTAGCGCTTTTTGGACCTCTGTCATATTAAACGTCATTGGTGGACATATGGTATTACAGTTTGTAAAAATAAACATCGCCAGCCATGGCTTGTCTTTAAAATTCTCTAGATTAACCTTTTCATTGTGTTGATTTGTTACCGAAAAATCCTGTACCTCTATATTCATTTCTGGCTCAAATTTATAGCTACCGCAAGCAGCTAAAATGCTACTTAATGCTAGTATCAATACAAGCATTGTACTTTTCTTTTTCATTAATTTGCCCACTTCCCTTCAATTTACCACTATTTTTTATTGTATAAATTCTAACCTTGAAATACAAGATTATGGTCTTAACCTTACTATTTTATATGTCTAATCTTTGTATATTGTATGATTTTGCCATATAAATATCCTGTATATTCCAAATAATTCTCGCTTTTTCAAATTTTTTTTAAAGCTGTTTTTTACTATTTTGGTTATTTCCCAAGACATCAGATAATTGTTATATAACAAAGTTTTTATGCTTTTTTAAATCTTCCATTATTTGATAGCACAATAATAAATTCATTAAAATTCTCTTTTGTGTTTAAATATTCTCCTACATTCAGAATTATTATCACCAAACTATTTCAATAATATTATTCTAATAGGTAATTCGGTTCTCTTTCATACGGAATAATTCTATTAAATCCTTATTATTTCTATGTTATTTCCACAAACACAAAGAGACTAAAAATTATAAAAACTCAAAATTTAGTATTGCATTATAGGAATATACCTCATAAAATAAGTGAATATAACGGCGATTGAAAAAGAAATATGTCGTTTAAAACAGAAATATAACACTTTAGGGGGAATAATAATGGCAAACATTTCTGGTAACAAAAATGTAGAATCAGTTGATTATAGTGCAATTGAAGCTATGGAATCGTTCAACAACTTCGTGAAAAAGAAAAATACCTTCCTTTTCTCGATTACAGCAGTATTTTTAATTCTTTATATCTTGCTGCCAATCCTTGCTTTCCAGCCTGTACTACAACAAAAATTCATCGGAAATATTACAGGTGTATGGGTTTATTCAGCAGGATTATTCATTATGACAATCGTACTTTGTACAGTATATGTAAAAAAAGCTTCTTCATTCGATAAAGCTGCAGCAGCTGTGCTAGCAGAATATCATGCGAAAGGTGGAAAATAAATGAACTTGGTATCTGTTGGTTTCTTTTTAGCAATCGTTGGTTTGACACTTGTTGTTACCTATATCGCAGCAAAGCGCACGTCTTCTGCAGCGGATTTTTATACAGCTGGGGGAGGTCTTAAAGGCTGGCAAAATGGCTTTGCAATCGCAGGTGACTATTTATCTGCAGCCGCATTTCTAGGTGTATCTGGTGCAATCGCTTTAACAGGTTTTGATGGCTTTTTCTTCTCTGTTGGTTATGTAGTAGCTAACTTAGTTCTTTTATATGTAATTGCAGAACCAATGCGTAATTTAGGTCGTTATACATTAGCTGATATGCTGACTGCACGTTTTAATGAAAAACGTATCCGTGGAGTTGCTGCTTCAGGAACAATTATTATCGTTATTCTTTATATGATCGCTCAATTAGTAGGTGCAGGTGCTCTTATTAAACTATTATTCGGAATTGAATATTGGATTGCTGTGTTAATCGTAGGTGTAATGATGACAACTTACGTATTGTTTGGCGGTATGACTGCTACATCTTGGGTTCAAATCATTAAAGCAAGTCTTCTATTATTTGGGACAGGTTTATTAGCTACTCTAGTATTAGCTAAATTTGATTTCTCTCTTATGAAGATGTTTGATACAATCGCTGTTAATCACGGTGAAAAATTCCTTGTACCAGGGATTAAATATACAAGTACGGTTGATTCTGTTTCTATGATGATGGCACTTGTTTTAGGTACATCTGGTTTACCACATATCTTAATGCGCTTCTTTACTGTTAAAGATGCTAAAACTGCCCGTTCTTCTATTTCATGGACTACTTGGATTACAGCTATTTTCTTCTCATTAACTATTTTCTTAGGCTTTGGTGCATTAAATTTTGTAGGTTTAGATAATATTCTTGCTGAAAGTAAAGCAGGTAACACGGCTGCTCCACTGCTTGCTCACTACTTGGGCGGTGATGTGCTGATGGCATTTATTGGTGCAGTAGCATTTGCCACTATTTTAGCCGTTGTTTCTGGCTTAGTTTTAACAGGAGCTTCTGCGATTTCTCATGATATTTATGGCGAAATTATTAAAGGTGGTAAATTAACAGAAAAGCAACAGGTACTTGCAGCTCGTACTGGCTCCATCTCAATTGCTATTGTGTCAATTATTCTTGCTCTATTTGCGCAAAACCTAAACGTATCGTTCTTAGTTTCCTTTGCATTTTGTATCGGTGCTTCAGCAAATCTACCTGTTATTCTTTACACAATTTATTGGAAAAAATTCAATTCAACAGGTGCCGTTTCAGCAATGGTAACAGGTTTAGTATCATGTTTAGTGTTAGGTGCAATGGGACCTAATGTATGGAGTCCTGTTGAAGGAGCAGCAATCTTTGTTGGTAACCCTATTGTGCCTCTAGCAGTGCCAGCAATTATTACAATCCCACTTGGCTTTATCGCTGGTTATTTAGGATCTATTCTATCCTCTAGCAAAGTACCACAGGCAGAAGCAGATCGTATTTACAAAGAAATTCGTGTTAAAGCAAATACAGGTGTATCGGTTTCTGATATTTCACATTAATCTTTAGGGCTTTATAAACTCAAATTTTCTGTTCTACAACACTAACAATTTAAGTAAAAAACTCGATTTTTTAGTCGAGTTTTTTACTTTTTTATTATAAAAATTTTACCAATTTACTTATTGAACAATACTATTCTATTTCCAAAAAACAGAAAAAACCCAATTTTCACTAGGTAAATAGTGTTTATTTTTTATGGAAAAAATATTTTTATTTTCAATTTTTAACCTTATTTTATGCCCCGAAATCTAGATTTGTCCTCGTTTTGTATATTTATCTGAATTTTCCAAAACCCCTATATTTCTAGGCTTTGTCATATATTTTCTCTTCCAAGACTATTTTTCTAAAAATTTTTTTTACATAATTTTTCTGAAATGTATTGCAATTTAGTGAACTGTCTCATAAAATGAAGATGTGAATTCACTTAACTAGCAAAATCAAGTCTTGAAGCAGTAAAAATAAACACAAAATGGGGAATGTTAATGGCGAACAATCAAGCAAACAAAGGCGTCGTGATTGACTATGATGCAATTGCAAATCAAGAATCGTTTAAATCACTTGTACGAAGAAAGAATTCATTTCTTTGGACTATGACTGTAGTCTTTTTAGCAGCATATATGTTACTACCTATTCTTACTTCGTACACGACAATTCTACACCAAAAGGCATTTGGGGAAATCACTTGGGTGTGGGTTTATGCAGCAGGATTATTCATTATGACATGGAGTTTATGTCATTTATATGTAGCTAAAGCAAACAGCTATGATAGAGAAGCAAAAGCAATTATCACAGAATATGAAAACGGAGGTGGCCGCCGATGAGCTTTACTGCAATATTTTTCTTCGTAGCAATTGTAGGTCTTACATTAGTTATTACATGGTGGGCATCTAAACGTACTTCTTCTGCAAGTGATTTCTACACAGCAGGCGGTGGTTTAACTGGTTGGCAAAATGGACTAGCTATCGCTGGTGACTACTTATCAGCAGCATCGTTCCTAGGTATCGCTGGTGCCGTTGCACTATTTGGGTTTGATGGATTCTTCTTCTCTATTGGATACTTAGTAGCCTACTTAGTGGTACTTTACATCGTAGCTGAACCACTACGTAACCTTGGTAAATTTACTTTAGCAGACATGATTACAGCACGTTTTAACAGTTCAAAAGTTCGTGGTACAGCAGCATTAAGTACAATTACAATTGTCATTCTGTTGAAAAACAAAATCGTCTATAGACAAAATGTGAACATTCCAATAAAATTCTCTCATTAATGAAATAAGTGAAATGAGGGGATTTTTTATGTACGTTACATACTCCAGAAGAGAGATTGAAGAGAATCGAAAATTCTACGAGATGATGTACGACCCTTCGCATCAGTTAGTGAAGATGGATCAAGTGATGGACTGGAATTTTGTATCGAAACAATTGGAAGTTTTTTATCCATACAGTATTGGTCGCCCAACAAAAGATCCCATCATGTTGGTGAAAATCTTATTGATTCAGTATTTAGAAGGCTTTCGTTCAGTTCGTTTTACGTGTAAGCAAGTGAAGCAACACGCAACGTATCGCTGGTTTTTAGGCATTTCTCCTACAGAAAAAATTCCAGATCACTCAACCATCTCTAAGTTTCTTTCGCAACGTCTGCAGGGTGTGACGTTTTGGGAGGAACTTTTTCAACATTGTCTTCTTTTCATTCACGATGAAGGATTTATTGCGAACGAAACATGGGTGGCAGATGAAACGGAATTAAAAGCGAATGCCAATAAACGGGTGCGTAACGTACAGATTGAAGAGAAAATCATAGAAGAAAAAGAGGATGATTTAACGCTTATTAATGAACACCGTGCGCGTCATGGGAAGAAATTTCTTATGACAAAAGAGCCAAAGGTAGAAGAAAAGCGAACAAATAGTAGCCCTGTGGATCCGGAAGCACGTTTGTCTGTTAAACATGATGAACGTGGGCGCTTTGCGTATTTTGAGCACCGTATTGTGGATTCGTTACATAACTTTATTATTGCGACAGATGTCACAGCTGCGAATGTACCAGGGCATCGTAAATTAGTAGGACAAGTGGATCAATTAAAGCAATTATTTGGGCAATACGCGAAGGAAATAGCGCTCGACTCAGGTTATTACAATGCCCCTCTTGCCCGAAGATTGTTTGAAAGGAAATTCTTCGTTTATATGTCTTATCGACGATTCGCAACGAAGGACCACCCGAATTGTCGCCGTTATCAGTTTAAACAGGTGAATGAGGATCTCTATGCCTGTCCATGTGGTGTACCATTTTATTATAAAACAACGAATCGACAGGGCTATCACGAATTCAAACCACCAAAAGGAAGTTGTCAATTCTGCCCTTTTGTAAAAAGGGAAAACGAAGACCGTGTGTTACGAATTTCGATTCACCAAGAAATTTATAATCAATTACGAGGGCAACGCTTGTCCTATCGGGGGAAAATCCTTCGTTCTGTACGTCCAGCCACTGTCGAACTTAGCTTCGCACATAGTAAAGAACTCCACGGTTTACGCTATGCGCGTTACCGTGGAGTCCAAAAAGTAAAAAGACAAGTTTTGATGACAGCCATCATACAAAACTTGAAAAAGTGGACCAAACTCCGCTCACTCAAGCAAATTGGTCTACACCTAACACATGAAATTATAGAAGAATCTGTTTAAAAAAACAAATAGAATCATAAAAATGCCATAAAAAATTTGTGGCATTTTCATTGACATAATCTTATTTCAACACTATGACAATTACAATTGTATTGTTCTATATGATTGCACAGTTAGTTGGTGCAGGTGCACTTATTCAATTACTTCTAGGAATTGATTACTGGATGGCGGTACTACTTGTAGGTATCATGATGACAACTTACGTACTATTTGGTGGTATGACAGCTACATCTTGGGTACAAATCATTAAAGCTTGCCTATTAATGTTAGGAACTATCATTATTTCTTTCTTAGTATTAAAAGAATTTGGTTTCAGTATTTCAACAATGTTCTCGCAAATGGCAACAGAAACTGAGCATGGTGTAGCATACTTAAATCCAGGTCTTAAGTATACAAATGGTATTGATACAATCTCTATGCTTATCGCATTAGTATTAGGTACTGCTGGTCTTCCACATATCTTAATGCGTTTCTTCACAGTAAAAGATGCGAAAACAGCTCGTTCTTCAGTAATTTGGGCTACTTGGATTGTAGGTCTCTTCTACGTTCTTACAATTTTCTTAGGTTTCGGTGCTGCGGCATTCGTAGGTTCTGAAAAAATTATTGCAGCAAATGCTGCTGGTAACATGGCTGCCCCACTTCTGGCAGAAGCACTTGGTGGCGACATTCTATTCTCATTCGTTTGTGCGGTAGCTTTCGCAACAATCTTAGCCGTAGTAGCGGGTCTTGTACTTTCTGGTGCGTCTGCCCTTTCTCACGATATTTATGGACAAATCATTAAAAAAGGTCAAATTACAGAAAAAGAGCAAGTACTTGCAGCTCGTATCGGTTCTATTACAATTTCTGTTGTTTCTATCCTTTTAGCACTTGGTGCACAAACATTAAACGTAGCGTTCTTAGTATCACTTGCATTTTGTATTGCAGGTTCTGCTAACCTACCAGTAATCATTTATACAATCTATTGGAAACGCTTTAATACAGCTGGTGCTGTAACGGCAATGTTAACAGGTTTAATCTCTGCATTAGCACTTGTTGCGGTATCACCAAACATCTGGAATCCAGTTGAAGGAAAAGCGATTTTCGTAGGTGAGCCGTTAATTATGTTAACAAATCCAGCATTAATTTCGGTACCACTTGGTTTCCTTGGTGGTTTCATTGGAACATTACTTTCTAAAGAAAATGATGAAAAGAAATATCGCGAAGTGGATGTTAAAGCAAACACAGGTATTTCAGTTCAAGACGTATCTCACTAATAATATGATAATTGCCTCGTAAGTAAATTACTTACGAGGTTTTACATTTTCTGTTCTATTCAGTATTATATTGATAATAAGTATTGGAGGTAATACTATGTCACAATCAAAAGCCAAAAAGAAACGTATGCATCTAAAGCGTACAAAAGGAAAAGATGTTGAAATCGATCGTCAAGCCTCCCCTTTTAGTACGCATGAACGTGTCACAAAGTCAAAGCAAGAAACAATAGAAAGAAACTTTACAAAATACAAAAAGCAGCGTATAGATGAATAGATACTATACACTGCTTTTTTATTTATTTTAGATTGTAAAATGATTTTGTATTTTGTGTAATTATTTTTGCCGCTTCCTGTGTTGATAACCCCTTTATTGATGCAATGACCTCTACAGAATGATTCATCATCCAGGGAGATGTACGTTTATTGTCAAAGGGACCTTCAAATGGCCAAGGCCCATCCGTTTCCACCATGATTAGTTCGATTGGATATTTTGTAATGAGCTGTTGAATCTCCTCTTCATACGTACAATCAGGCGTAACAGAAATAAAATAGCCATTCTGAATCATGCGTTCGACCACTATCTCATCTCCCTTGAACCAATGGAAATGTACTTTCGTTACTTGATGTCTTTCAAGCAAATCACAAGCAAGAGCTGCATCCTCATAAACCGCATGTAAAATAATTGGTTTATCTATTTCCTTTGCCAGCAAAATAAAACTTTCCAACAATTCTGTATAAGGTCGATAATCAATATTCTTTTCTTGTTTTAAATAATATGGCAAACCTACTTCACCTATTGCTATCATTTCATGTGCATGTTGGCGTATCCAATCAAACAAAGCATCCATTTCCATTTTACTAGGTAAGGCTTGCTCAGGATGAAAGCCAAATGCAGCCTTGACATTTTTATAAGTTTTCGACAGCATCCACGTTTTTTCACAGGATGCAAGATTCATACTGACAGCAATAACATATTCAGCTTTCTCAAGTAAAGCAGGTATCTCGTTTTCCTGATACTGATCCAAATGAATATGGGCATCAATCAACATAGACATCATCCTTTTCTTCTTTTAAAAACGTAAATAATTGTTGCTTTAATGCTGTAAATGTCTCAGAATGACGAATCTCCTCTTGTCGTGGCCGTACAAAAGGAACAATTATTTCTTGTTTAATTGTTGCTGGTCGTTTCGATAGTACAATAATCCGATCTGCCAAAAATAGCGCTTCCTCAATACTATGAGTTACAAATAAAATAGATTTTCGATATTTTTCCCAAATGGATAATAGCCAAGCTTGCATTTCTAATCTTGTAAACTCATCTAACGCAGAAAATGGCTCATCTAAGCATAATATAGGCTTGTTACTAACAATTGCACGAATAAAGGACACTCGCTGCTGCATACCACCAGATAGCTCACTTGGATAGGCATTAACAAATGAAGCGAGACCCACTTTCGCTAACCACTCCTTTGCAAGTTCTATATTCGGCTTTTGCTGAAGCTCCTCTACAATTGTGACATTTTCTAAAATAGTTCTCCATGGTAGTAAGCATGGCTGCTGAGGCATATAGCCAATCGTTCCTCTTTTTTGCTGTATATCTGCACCGTTTAATAAAATGGCTCCCTTATCAATCGAAGAAACACCTCCAATTAATTGAAAGAGCGTACTTTTCCCGCTACCAGACGGACCAATAATTGCCACAAATTCACCGTCCTTCACCTCAAAGGATAAATTTCGAATGACCTGAAGAGTATCAAAGGATTTATCAATATTTTGAACGCTTAGCATGGAATCCTCTCCCCTTCACAATAAGCTTTTCTAGCAGTTGAATAGCGCTAAATAATACTAAACTTAAACAGACAATAGCAAAAATGGCCACAAACACACGATCTGTACGAAATGATGATTGTGCCAATGTCATATATACCCCTATCCCCTTTTTGGCACCTAACCACTCAGCAATAACAGCCCCCATAACGCTGTAGGTAGCGGCAATTTTAATGCCTGAAAAAATAGACGGGTATGCATATGGCCATTCAAGCTTCCAAAAGGTTTGTGCCTTTGTTGCCCCAATCATCTCAAAATAATGCTTCAATTCCGATGAGGTTTGACGGAAGCCATCCATTGCAGCAATAACAATGGGAAAAAAGCATACAAGACAAATAATGATAAGTTTAGGTAATAAACCAAAGCCAAACCAAATAATTAATAACGGTGCTAGAACAAGTATAGGAATGTTTTGTGACATAATAAGAATGGGATAAAATAGTTCTCGAATAAATGAAAAACGATGCAGGAGCACAGCAACCGCTAGTCCACAACATATGCCAATAGTAAGTCCCAGTAAAGCTAACTTCACTGTTGCGAAGGCATGAGGCATAAATGTTTCATACGATTGTAAACCTTCTGCCAAAATAGCAATTGGTGCTGGCAATAACCAATGTGGGATATCTGCCAAACGCACAATTAGCTCCCATATGAATAAGAGGAAGGCGATAAAAATTATCGTCCTTCCCTTTTGTATTGCCTGCTTCATCACTTGTATTTCTCCGTTAACGTTCCCATTGTAATACCAGATGGCTGATATAAAATTTTCACTTGTGTAATAACATTGATGGCCCCAAGCTCTATCATCTTTTCATTCATCCGTTCAATGATTTCTAACAACGTTGTCAGCTCGCCCTCCATTGTCGTTTCTAAAGGGTGCACCTCATATTTCACGCCTGACGCATCAATAATAGCAATGGCCGCATCAACAAATGGAATAACATCTTCATATTTTTCTGTTTTCGGGATAATTTGTACACTGATTAATGAGTTTGCCATGTTACTTCGTCTCCTTTTTTGGTAAAAAGTCGTTCGTAAATGCTTGTTCTGCCTTAAATTCGCCCTCTAAAACGTTGTTGCTAGTCATCCACTTCGCATAGTTTTCCCAGACAGTTAGCTTTTGCTCGCCCCATTGAGCAGCGTCATCCTGATACTTATCTGCTAGCCACTCCTGACTTTTATGCACAAGCTCTTTATCTAAATCAGGTACTGCCTCAAGTAAAACATCTGCCGCCTCACTTGGATTACTGATCGCATATTCATAGCCCTTTGCCACGGCAGCGACAAATGCTTCAACTGTCTTTGGATCATCCTGAATCATTTTTTCATTCGTAGCAAGAACAGGTGTATAATAATCCAGTTGGTCACTATAATCTGTTAAATACAGCATGTTGAGCTTTTCACCACGAAGCTCAGCTTCAATTCCAGTCCAAGCATAGTAAATCCATGCAAAATCAATATCTTTTTTCATCATTGTAAAGAAATCTATATCGCCAGCATTAATAATATCTAATTTATTAATATCTGCATTTTCAGTTTGCATTAATGACTGTAGAACAGCCTGTTCAAGTGGAGCTCCCCAGCCACCATATGTTTTCCCTTCAAATTCCTTCGGTGATGTAATGCCTTTAGAGGCAATTGAGGCAAAGCCAGAAGTATTATGCTGAATAATCGCCGCAATCGATACTAGAGGTACCCCCTGTACACGAGCCTGTGTAATTCCCTCCTGATAGCTTACACCAAACTGTGCCTTGCCAGATGCCACGAGCTGATCCGCTCCTGCGTCACCAGGTTGTAAAATATCAACATCCAAGCCCTGCTCTTCAAAATAACCTAATTTCTTAGCAACATATATCCCTGTATGATTTGTATTTGGCGTCCAATCGAGTACAACGGACACCTTTTTTAATGCATGCTCATCCTTGTTGGTATCCTTTTTTTCGCTACAGCCCGCTAATGTTAAAAGGGCAGCCATAAGAACCAATAACCATTTTTTCATGCTGAATCCTCCCAGTAAGTAGTGTGAAAGTGTTCATAAAGGAATGTTCTACCAGAAGAAAGCGTATTCACAGTCTATCTACACCCAAGATGTGTATATAAAACAAAAAAACGCCTAGGATTCCTCCCAGACGTTGTGCAATCAATATCAAAAACTTACTTTTTTTGAATAGATGTTCCCTACGCTGGTACGAGCCAAATCAGGTTCAAAGGGTCAGCGTCTAACGGACACAATCTCAGCTGGCAACTACCAGCTCCCCTACATTCTTTCCATATGAACTTTTCGTTGATTATTATACCCATATCTCACTGTAAATAACAAGGCTCTATTTAATGAAAACGCTGTAAAAATAATTTAATTGCATCATCTTTTGCTTCATGAAATCCATCCTCCGTGAGATACTTTTCATTTATCCCAAATACCTGTAATGTCCCTTCCTTTGTATAACGTGGTATTAAAAGAGCTAATGAAACATCTTTAAAGGCGTAAAGTGGTGTTAATGAACCATCTTCTTTGACTTGGTAGGATCTAAAGCGATATTTTTCCTCCTTCGGTATCCATTCGTATAAAGCAACATTATTTTGATAGGCTGTTAAAGTAAGGGCTTTTTTACCATCAAGTTTATGATAGGAGCCATCTATTAAATCAACATATCCTGTCTCTAAGCTATCTTCAGTTCTAAAGGAGGCATAGATTTTATGGTCAGTAAGTGCCACGTCATGTATGCCTTTAAAAGGTAAATCATATTGTTTTTCTTTTTCCGTTCCAACATCATAGAGCGTAAAGCTTACCGTTTCTACTCCATCTTTTTTAAAGGCTCTTGGTAGGAGCAACTGATTGTCCTGATAAATTGGCTGACTTACTGCACTATTATCAAAGGACTGTTTAAATTGTTTTACCTCATTTGTACGCAGATTTGTTAAGCTATAAATGGTATGACCTGTTCTGGTATCAGACATTTCTGTCAGTAGTGTATCATCTTCTAAATCCATAAAAGTATCCGTAGAAAAGCCTTTGACCTCTAATGTTTCTCTATTTTTTACAAACACAGAATTCCTATCATCAGCCATCCAAACAAGCCAATCTTCATTTACTAACATTTTTGAAATAGGAAATTCACTTGTACTTGTTACTTCCGCTTTTTCAATATGTGTATCGAGTGAATAGGAATAAATGGTATTACCCTCGTAATAATAAAAGGAGTTCGTTGCATCATCAAAGATAGCTGTAGATAATGTATTAGCAGTTCGACCAGGAATACTAATTTCTTCATAGTATTGTTCACTTATTTGCGAAATCGTCAATTGTTCCTTTATTTCATCTATAAATGGATAACTTAGTAATGCCGTAAGTGCTAAAGCTGAAAATCCTACTGCTACGGGCTTCCACACATGTTTTTTTACAGGAGTTTGCTGTTGCTCAAATCTAACATGAGCAGCCTCTAAAATCTCTTCTTTTTTTTGAGGAGTTAATGCTAATTGATCTGGTATAGTAGTCTTTAATCGCTTACGTAAATTCATTTCCATTATAAATTCCCTCCTTTTCTAATTGGATGCCTACTCGTTTTCTCCCTCTTGCTAGCCTTGTTTTCACTGTATTGACTGAACATTGTAAAATGGATGCGATATCGGTGATAGATAGTTCATCATAGTAATAAAGCCAAAGGACCTCTCGATATTTCGTTTCTAATGTAGTAATGCTGTGAGCAATAACATCCATTTCCTCCTGCTTTAAAATTTGAGATTCCACTGAAGTAGAGGCTTCCTGCTTTTTAAAAAGATTAGTTAACTCTGTTTTCCGATATGTCCAGCTCTTAAAGTAATTGTGACACTCGTTGACGACCATACGGTATAAGTAAGTTTTGACACTAGAACGCCCTTCAAATTGCTCCATATGAATGTAATAGCGGATGAATACTTCCTGCATAATATCCTCTGCCCTTTCTTTATTTTTTACATATGTATAAGCTAGTCGAAGTAAGTAATGACCGTATAAATCCATAACCTCCCGTAAATGTATATCTCTTTGTTGTTTCTCCAAGCAATTCCCTCCCTTCATCAATTTGTATAAGTTAGACAAGGCATAATGCTTGTTGGTTTCATCTTTTCATTAATTTTGTATTAATAGCATTATTTAGTTGGTGCTGAATAATAATAAAAAACGCAGCACTCATAATGAATGGCACTTTAAAAACTAAAAAAAGTCAATTTGCATCACATTTTTGTGGCAAATCGACTTTTTTAGTGTCTTTCTCATAAAGAGAACAGGCTTTAATCTAGCTTGGGTTTTGTTCTTTTTTTGCGATTAATACATGTGAAATTTGTCCGTCAGTTGCAATATCTACCTTGAACGAGCCATTTGAATGGCGATCTGAACGGGTTAGTGCATGAACAGCTACGACCTCTTGCACACCTTTTTCAGTTTCAATGATAACATGCTCCTCATCTGTCGCCTTGACTACTGTAACGATACGATGAGGGTTTGCCTTTAATTCAGTTAAAACCTTTAAGCCCCGTTTCGCACGACTCGCCATCTCAACTTCAGCTACATTCATTTTCTTCACAGCACCTCGCTGCGTTACAATAACAACATATTCTGTGTCATTTGGCTGTAAAACATTGACACCAACAAGTGCTTCCCCATCTTTTAAGGTAATCCCTTTAACACCGCCTGTTTTCACGCCTGTTACTGGTAACTCCTCGATTGGGAAACGGATAGCATAGGCTGTATCCGTTGTTAATAATAATTCAGTGTCATCCGTAACGAAATCTGCAAATATCATTTCATCGCCAGCTTTAACATTCATCGTTTTTATCGGCTTTGAATAACGAGTAACAGCATAATCTGTCAAAGAAGAGCGTTTAATTTGTCCATCTTTCGTAGCCGTTAAAATATAGATATTCGCTTGTTCAAATGTGTCGAAGCCATAGACCGCAATAATGGATTCATCCTCTCCTGTCGGCACAATACTCGATATATGCTGGCCGAGATCCTTCCAGCGAATATCTGGCAGCTCATGTACAGGCTGATAAATATAATTGCCTCGATTTGTGAACAGCAGGAGATGATGTTGTGTATTTAAGGTTTCTTCATATAATAAATAATCTGAATCCTTCATTGCAATATCCTGACCATTTGAGGCTGCATGGGAACGTGTAGAAGTACGTTTAATATAACCATCCTTTGTTACAGTCACAACAACCTCTTCACTTGGTACAAGAACATCTAATGTAATTTTAATTTCTTCAATTTCTTGTTCAATTTTCGAACGACGTGGCTCTGTAAAACGTTTTTTAATATCAAGTAACTCCTGTTTTATGACGCGAATAAGCTTTGCCTCACTATTAAGAATGCCTTCTAGCTTGGCAATCAATTTATTTAATTCATCCTGTTCTTGGCGAAGCTCTGTAATGTCTGTGTTCGTTAAACGGTATAATTGCAAGCTAACGATTGCCTCTGATTGCACCTCTGTAAAGTCAAACTTTGTTTGTAAATTTAGTTTCGCATCTTTTTTATCATTAGAAGAACGAATCGTGGCAATCACTTCATCTAAAATGGACAATGCCTTAATTAAGCCGTCAACGATATGCGAACGATCCTTAGCCTTTTGTAAATCATAGATCGAACGGTTTGTAACAACTTCTTTTTGATGGGCAATATACGCATCAAGTAATAAAGGCAAGGTCATCATCGTTGGACGACGATTATGAATGGCAATCATATTAAAATTATAAGCTACTTGTAAATCCGTTGTTTTAAATAAATAATTTAAAATCCCTTGCCCTGGTACATCTTTTTTCAGCTCAATGACCACACGTAAGCCTGTACGGTCCGATTCATCGCGAATTTCCGAAATACCTTCTAGACGCTTATCAACGCGTTGTTCATCTATTTTTTTCACAAGATTTGCTTTATTAACATCATATGGCAATTCCGTAATGACAATTTGCTCTTTACCACCTTTAATCGGTTCCACAGTAGCTTGTGCACGAACAATGATTTTACCACGACCTGTTTCATAAGCTTTTTTAATGCCATCAACACCTTGAATAATGCCACCTGTTGGGAAATCTGGACCTTTAATAACTGTCATCAACTCATCAACTGTTGCATGAGGCTTTTCTAAGCGCATTAGAACACCGTCCAGTACTTCATCAAGTGCATGAGGAGGAATATCCGTTGCATAGCCAGCTGAAATACCTGTCGAGCCATTCACCAGTAAATTTGGGAAGCGTGCTGGTAACACGGTTGGCTCCATATCCTGATCATCAAAGTTTGGCACGAATTCAACCGTTTTCTTGCCAATATCACGTAGCATCTCTGCAGCAATAGCTGATAGCCTTGCTTCTGTATAACGCATCGCTGCTGGTGGATCTCCATCAACAGAGCCGTTATTTCCATGCATTTCAATCAGCATATGACGCGCTTTCCAATCTTGACTCATACGCACCATCGCTTCATAAACTGAGCTATCACCATGAGGATGATAGTTACCAATTACATTTCCGACCGTTTTAGCGGATTTACGAAATGGTTTATCATGTGTATTCCCCTCAGAAAACATCGCATATAAAATACGACGCTGCACAGGCTTAAGACCGTCACGTGCATCAGGCAACGCGCGGTCTTGAATAATATATTTACTATAGCGACCAAAACGGTCACCCATCACTTCTTCTAAAGGTAAATCTTGAAACTTTTCCGTACTACTCATGCTTGGTCCTCCTCTTGTTGGATGAATTCATTGTCTAAAATATTTGAATCATCCTCCATACCGAAGTTTACATTGGCTTCGATCCATTTACGACGTGGTTCAACTTTATCGCCCATTAATGTTGTGACACGTCTTTCAGCTCGTGCACCATCCTCTATCGTTACACGAATTAACGTACGTGTTTCAGGGTTCATCGTCGTATCCCACAGCTGGTCTGCATTCATCTCACCAAGACCTTTATAGCGCTGCAATATGTAACCCTTTCCAACTTTTTTGATGGCCTTTTGCAAATCATTTTCAGTCCAAGCATATTCAATCACTTCTTTTTTACCAGTACCCCTTGAAATTTTATACAAGGGTGGTAAGGCAATAAAGACCTTGCCTGCTTCAATTAATGGACGCATATAACGATAGAAAAATGTTAGTAGCAAAACTTGAATATGTGCACCATCTGTATCGGCATCGGTCATAATAACGACTTTATCGTAGGCTGAATCCTCAACAGAAAAATCTGTGCCCACCCCTGCACCAATAGCATGAATAATTGTTGAAATTTCCTCATTTTTCATGATTTCCTGTAGCTTAGCCTTTTCTGTATTAATGACTTTACCTCGCAATGGTAATATGGCTTGGAATGTGCGATCTCGCCCTTGCTTTGCGGAGCCCCCAGCAGAATCACCTTCGACTAAATACAGCTCGTTTTTCGCAGCATTGCGAGATTGTGCGGGCGTTAATTTACCAGAAAGAATGGTACTGGCCTTCTTATTTTTCTTACCATTACGTGCATCTTCACGTGCTTTACGAGCCGCTTCACGAACTTGCTGTGCTCGAATAGCTTTACGCACAAGTGATGCAGATAGCTCGGCATTTTCCTCAAGTACATATAAAATTTGCTCAGAAACCACACTATCTACGGCAGAACGAGCCTCACTCGTCCCTAGCTTGCCTTTTGTCTGCCCCTCAAATTGTAGTAAATGCTCAGGAATACGTACAGACACAATTGCTGCCAGTCCCTCTCGAATATCTGTTCCTTCAAGGTTTTTATCTTTATCTTTTAACAGACCAATTTTTCTTGCGTATTCATTAAACACACGTGTTAATGCTGCTTTTGCACCTGTTTCATGTGTGCCACCATCACGTGTACGAACATTGTTAACAAAGGACAGAATTGTTTCTGAATAGCCATCGTTATACTGGAACGCAAATTCTACTTCAATATCATCCTGAATCCCTTCTACATATTTGACGGGATGAAGAACGTCTTTCTCCTCATTCAAATACGCAACGAAAGCTTCAATGCCGTTCTCATAAAAGAACACATCACCTTTGCCTTCCTCGCGTTCATCGATTAACTCAATTTTTAAGCCCTTCAATAAAAATGCCGACTCGCGTAAACGTTCTGCAAGTGTATCATAATTGAATTTTGTAACAGAAAAAATCTTGTCATCAGGTAGAAAATGGACTAGCGTACCTGTTTGTTTCGTACTGCCGATTTCTTCAAGCGTCGTGGCTGGATGACCACCATTTTCAAAGCGTTGGCAGTATTTCTTACCGTCGCGGTGTATTGTAACTTCTAAAAATGTTGATAACGCATTAACGACAGAAGAACCTACGCCATGTAAACCACCACTTGTTTTATAGCCGCCTTGTCCAAATTTACCGCCAGCATGTAAAACCGTAAAAATAATTTCAGGTGTTGGCTTCCCCATCTTATGCATACCAGTTGGCATTCCTCGACCGAAATCTCGCACGCTAATACTTTGATCTTTATGAATCTTGACAATAATATGTGAACCAAAGCCAGCCAATGCTTCATCCACCGCATTATCCACGATTTCATACACGAGGTGATGAAGTCCACGACCATCTGTAGAACCGATATACATGCCGGGTCTCTTTCGTACCGCTTCTAATCCTTCTAATACTTGTATAGCGTCATCATTATAGACGCTTGGTGACTGCTTATTCGTCAAAAAATTCCCCTCCAAAAAACAAACGCATGTTCTATTTATCTTCTCTTCCTAATAATAATAGCATTTCCTGTCAATAGCTAGCGACAGGCCCAATAAATTTTTAATTCTCCACAGCTTCCTTATTTTTAAAAGTAATCATCTGCATTGTCATAAGCTGTCATATTCCCTTGACGCAAGGACGTGAGCTTTTGTTGCATAAATCAATTACGCCCTAGCGTAATTGCGTTAGGAAAACACATTCATCTCGTCACCTTTAGAGGTGGAAGTATTGTGTACCTAACGCTTCGCTTTCGGTACACAATATTGGTGCTGCCGCTACCGTTTTCGCACAATAAAGATCTGTTGCTGTCGCTTTGCTTTCGCACAGTAAAGATTTGCTTAATCAAGATAAAACACCTAATGACTAATAACCGATTATAAACTTTCAGCTAAAACAAAGATAACTCGTGAAGGTATTCAATTCTTCATGCAGAAGCATTCAATAACCGCTCTTATAATGGCGGATATGTAGATTAACAACAAAATGGGATCTTCTGCCTGACTGAAGATTCATACTAGCATTTCCATGAAATTTAAGATAGACTTCTATTCTACCAAAGGAAAGGATGATTGACAAAATTGCCATTTTACCTATATTTTTAGAAAAGGATTGTCTTGATAATGGGATGCTCGTGTCAAATAGCCTAACCTTAGCACAATATACATATCGAAACCCTTGAAAAAATAGTTCTCTTTTGGTTCTCTTTTGTATTGAATTCAAGGAACGTCATGAAATCTCCTTCATGACATTGTAGATTATCAAGAAAAAGTGTAAAATACTTGTTACAAACTATTAGTACCAAGTGATGAATTACCAATGAAAGGAGTCCAACTATGTTAAATGGACTTATTATTTTATGTGCTTATCTAATTGGCTCTATACCTTCTGGATTATGGATAGGCAAAATTTTTTATAAAACAGATATTCGTGAACATGGTAGTGGTAATTTGGGTGCCACGAATACCTTCCGTATCTTAGGAAAAAAAGCAGGAATTGTCGTAACCATTATGGATGTCCTAAAAGGGACAGCGGCCGTATTGCTAGTAGCGCTGCCGATATTTTCTGAAGTCTCCATACACTCATTAATTCTTGGACTTATAGCGGTTATTGGTCATATGTTCCCTATATTTGCAAACTTCCGTGGAGGAAAAGCTGTAGCAACATCAGCTGGTGTCCTCTTAGGATATACATGGCCTTTATTTGTCTTACTTTTTATTACGTTTATTGTAACGTTAAAAGTCACAAAGATTGTAAGTTTAACTTCCATGATTGCCGCTTTAGTAGCACTTATTTATTCTATCGTTTATTATTTTGTTACAGGTGATTTTGCGTTAAGCATTTTAGTCGCGTGTTTATTCACCTTTATTATTTATCGTCACCGGGCAAACATTGGCCGCATTAAAAATGGGACTGAGCCAAAGGTGAAATGGCTGTAATAAAGAGAGGAGCATTCTAATGAATATTGCACTAACAGAGGAAGCCCTGCATTGGTTTAAACGAGAAATGGAAGTAGAAACAGGCGATACCATTCGTTTTTATGCAAGATACGGAGGTTCCAGTCCATTTCATGAAGGCTTTTCTCTTGGTATGACTCGTGAGGAACCAATCGAGATTGGTGTCAAAACAGAGATTGATGGGGTTACCTATTATATTGATGAAAAAGATTTATGGTTTTTTAATAGCCACAATCTACATGTAGATATTGATGCTACAAACGATGAATTAAAATATGACTATCGTAAATAAAGCCGTGTTTCCTTTCGTTTTTACGAAGGGAACATGGCTTTTTCATTTGCCAGAAACTAAATAGAATAAATTCCTATCTTTGTTTATCTTTCCTGAAATTTGTCCATTCTATAGGTATTGAATGCATACTTGGAGGAGGAAAGAAAATGTCCGTTTCAAAAAGTTCAGATGCCTCCCGACAAAATTCCAACAGCGAACTCCTATATCATTCCCTTTCGAACAATATGAAAGTGATTAGAAACACACTTGGAAATAGTAATGACCTGGTTATACGAGAAATTACCATTGGAAAAGCTGACAAGCACTCAATCGCAATTATTTATATGGATGGCTTATCTGATAGAACAACCATTTCGGATACGGTTATTGATAAGCTTATGCTCGATAAGGTTGAAGAAAATGGCTCAGATACAGATATAGAAACTATTCATCAATTTATAAGAGAATCTTGTTTGACAGTCGGTGATACCAATAATCTTTCTCATTTCACCGCACTGTATACGGCTATTTTGAATGGCAATACGGTCATTTTATTAAATGGATGTACCACTGGGATCGTGACAAGTACAAAGGGTGCTAAAGATCGAGAGGTTACAGAGCCGTCAACAGAATCTGTGATTAGAGGACCAAGGGAATCCTTTACGGAAACATTACGCACAAACACAGCCCTTATCCGACGAAAAATTAAAAGTCCTAATCTTTGGATAAAATCTCGTGTGGTTGGAGAGGTAACGCAAACAGATGTAGCCGTTATGTATTTAAATGGCATTGCTAATGACAAAATAGTGGCAGAGGTTCTAGCTCGTATTGATCGTATTAATACTGATGCCATATTAGAAAGTGGCTATATCGAAGATTTTATTCAAGATTCTAAATTCACAATGTTTCCAACAATCTATAATTCTGAACGACCTGATGTTATTGCTGGAGAATTGTTAGACGGGAAAATTGCTATTTTAGTGGATGGTACACCCTTTGTATTGGTAGTACCCGCTTTATTTACATCCTTTTTACAATCTGCCGAGGATTACTATCAAAATTGGATCATCAGTTCCCTAATTCGTTTATTAAGATTTTTAGGAATAAGTCTTGCGTTGGTGGCACCGTCACTCTATGTTGCCATCACTACCTTTCATCAGGAAATGCTTCCAACTGCTATGCTTATTAGTATTGCTTCACAGCGAGAAGGTGTTCCCTTTCCCGCAGTAGTTGAAGCACTTATTATGGAGATTGCCTTTGAAGTATTACGAGAAGCGGGTCTTCGTATGCCAAGAACTATTGGACCTGCTGTATCCATTGTAGGAACCTTAGTCATTGGCCAGGCCGCCGTTGAAGCAGGTATTGTATCAGCTGTAATGGTTATAATTGTAGCATTAACAGCGATTTGTAGCTTTCTATTCCCTGCCTATGGCTTATCGAATACTATTCGAGTTCTACGCTTTCCATTAATGATTGTTGCAGCCATGCTAGGTTTATTTGGTGTTATGTTTGGAATAATGATAATTATCCTACACCTATGTAGCATTCGATCTTTTGGTGTACCCTATTTCAGTCCATTTGCTCCATTAATTATAAAGGATCAGAAAGATGCTTTAATCTTACTACCACGTAGAGATTTATTGACCAGACCACGTTTAGTTAGTCAAAAAAATAACGTTAGAGGCCATAAATATTTAGATACGAAAAAAAGAAATTCAAATTAATGTGTAAACGAGGAATGACACATGTCAAAATCCAGCCTAATTTGTTTCCTACTGATCCTCCCTTTGCTACTAAGTGGTTGCTGGAGTAAGCGTGAATTGAACGAGTTAGCAATTGTCGTTGCATTAGGGGTAGATAAGGTTGATGATCAATATGAATTATCGATTCAAGTAGTAGATCCTAGTGAAATTTCTACTAGACAGCCATCTACTGGACGTACCCCTGTCATTACCTATCATGCAACAGGAGAAACCATTTTTGAAGCTGTTCGAAAAATGACAACTTTAGCAGCTAGGAAACCCTATTTTTCTCATCTTCGGATAGTTGTTATCGGTGAGGAATTAGCGAAAGAGGGAATAAACGAAGCATTAGATTTAATTTCCAGAGATCATGAATTCCGCAATGATTTTGATGTCATCATGTCTCATGAGGCAACTGCTAAGGACGTTTTAAGTGTGTTAACGCCAATTGAAAAAGTACCAGCTAACAAAATGCTAAATTCTTTGAGAGTATCAGAAAAAGTTTGGGGCTCCACCATTTCCATCAATATCGATGATTTAGTCAATACTTTAAACAACAATGAAAAAAGTGCAATCCTGTCAGCTATTGAAATACATGGTGATCCAAAATTAGGTATGGATCAGACAAATGTCAAAAGAGTAAAAACTCCAGTACTGTTAAAGTATGTAGGCTTGGCTGTCTTTAAAAAAGATAAATATATCGGACTTTTAACAGAAAATGAAAGTAGAGGACTTAGCTATATTAATGACAAAATAGGTAGCACCATTGAAATTATTGCTTGCACAAATGGAGGTACTCTATCCACCGAAATTACCAAATCAACCACCAAAATAAAAGGTAATTTTAAAAAGGGCTCCCCCCATATAAATGTGCATATTGACGTAGAGCAAAATGTTGGAGAAGTTGAGTGTGATATGAAGCTTTCTAACAATAAATCCATTAAATATATAAATAAAAAAACGGAGAAAATGATTAAACAACATGTTGAAAATACAATCAGAACAGTTCAGCAAAATTATCAAGTAGATGTTTTCGGTTTTAGCGAAGTACTCCATCGATCAGATGCTAAACAGTGGAAAAAAATAAAAAATGACTGGGAGACAATTTTCCCTGAGCTTCCTATTAACGTTGAAGTACATGTTAATACACAGGGATTAGGAACGATGCAAAATTCATTATTGCACAAATCCAAAAAGGAGGAGTGAGACCATGGTGATGACGCTATTTATCCTTGTTATTTCGTCCATAATTGCCTTTGCTTTTATCCCAAAATTAAAAAAACAAAAAGAAACGAAGACGATTGTTATTTTTTCAATTATTTTATTACTTGCTACTGCATTAAATATTGGTGTCGTTTTAAAGCTTCAGATTCCAAGTCCACTTGACTTGATCACTTTTATTTTTTCACCTATTAAAGATCTAATTGTTTCACTTACAAAATAAAAAAGGGGTTGCTCATAATGGAAAAAGAAATTATTAGTTCAAGACAATTTATGATCATCACCCTTCTTTTTTCCATTGGAACAGCCATATTAATTATTCCAGCCACTATAGCAAGTGCCGCAAAGCAAGATGCTTGGATTGCAGCAATCATCGGAGTCGCAATAAGCTTTCTCTTAATAAAGCTATATATCTCTTTAGGAAAACGTACACCTGACCTTACATTCATTGAGGCAAATGAAAAAATATTAGGGCGCATTTTTGGAAAATTTACAGCGGTCGGCTTTATAATTCTTACCTTTCTTTCCTCAGGTGAACTATTATATTTTATTGGTATTTTCATGAAAACAGAAGTGATGCCAGAAACCCCAACTATGGCATTTGCATTGCTGTTTAGTATCATCATTGTGTATGCTGCTTTTCTCGGTATTGAGGTATTTGCTCGTTCTGCAGAGATTCTATTTCCTATTTTTATCCTAATTTTTATCATCTTTGCAGTTTGTATAGCACCTCAGATTAGCTTCGATAATGTACAGCCAATCTTGGAAACATCTAAAAAATCCTTTTTATATAGTATTATTCGATTTATGAGTATTTTTTCTTTTCCACTAGTTGTACTGCTAATGCTTTTCCCATCTGCTGTTAATGTCCAAAAGTCTGCACAAAAAGGATTTTACATTGGGGCGATTATCGGTGGTATTGTCTTAATTATTCTAATTACCTTATGTATTCTTGTACTAGGTCCCTCTAATACCGCTTCTCGTACCTTTCCTAGCTACGCATTGGCGCAAAGAATTTCTATCGGTAATTTTTTACAGCGTATTGAAATTATTATGGCAGGCATGTGGATTATATCCATTTATATTCGAACGTTTATGTATTTTTACGCCTCAGTCATTGGTATAGCGCAGATATGTAAGATACAGGATCATCGTCCACTTATTTTTCCACTTGGTTTATTAATGATTGGTCTTTCTCAAATTGTGCATCCTAATATCGTTCATTCTAATGTCTACAACAATGAAATTTGGCCCATATTCTCGGCTATATTCACAGTTATTTTGCCGTTAACCTTACTAATCGTTGCGATGTTCCGCAAAATAGATGGGCATTCACAAGGTGAAAATAGCAATGAAATTCAAACAACGAGCAAGAATCACGCACAGAACGATAGTGAGAATAAAAGTAATAATGCTTCAGAGAGTGATAACCAAAGCAATTCTAAAAATGAGGAACAAAATGAAAATAAACTTGAACTAGAAAGTCAAAATGATAGTAAGCCACAGACTAAAAATGAAGATGATGTAAAATCTGATCAAGATAAAAATGAATATTAAAAAATGATGACCTTATAAACTGTCAGGTCATCATTTTATCATTTATTTCGCTTTTATGCCGTTGAATAACGTTTCTACAATTAACAGTGCAGCTGAGTTTTTAGCAATATTCCCTTCCTGCACCTGCTGCCACATAGTAAATAGGAGTGAATATAAGACATTAAGCATCCATTCACTACTCATATCCTGACGTAAAAAACCTTGGTTCTGTAATTGGATAATTGTCTGTCTAATAGGCTCCTTCAGCTGATCTTCAGCAGCCAATAATTCTGAACTGTAATTTACGGAGCATTCATGGGCAAGAAAATAAATTTTATCTCCTAACGGAATTAAAGCCTCAATAAGCTTTGGGATATAGGATTCCAGCTTCTCTTCATCCACTGGTATTTCGTTCATGGTATCATTGACAACCTGAACAGCTCTAAAGCCTAATTGCAACATCAATTGTTCCCTGCTTTCAATATAACGATGTAAAGTTGCGATACCAATACCAGCATAGTTAGCGATGTCAGTTAAGGAGGCTGTCGGCTTTTCGACGAGGAGCTCTGTAGCTGCATCTAATATAGCATGAAGCCTAGCCTCTTTTGCATTTTTCATCATGCTTCACTTCTTTCCAAAAATAAGGTGAATACTAGATAGTGTTTACTACCAATTGATACAATTGTAGAATACAGCACACTGGAATTCAACCTCCTTGCCTATCAGCAAGGCTTTTCTTACAAGGAAATAAAACATTTTGCACTACAAAGAAAGTCATTGCCCATTCTGCACCCAGACATCCTTCACATAGTTTCCTCTATACTGATGCTGCTCTAGCCAGTTTTTTGCCTCAATCTCCTCTACCCCTTTTTCAAATTGATAGGCATGCTGCAGCATAGCTTCTACAGCTGGTGCCATATGATTACCATCTCCACAAACATATAATCGTCCATTATTATTTAACATTTCGATAATATTTGAGGAATAAGGCTCCATTACTTGCTGCACATAAGCTTTCTGTATTCCATCTTTACGGGAAAATGCTGTATGAAGTGTCACAATCCCATCCTTTTCAAACTGCTCAAGCTCCTCACGATAAATAAAATCAGCATCATTTCTACAGCCGAAGAAAAGATGTGCTTGCCCAAGTGCAATTCCTCGCTGTTTCATCGCAGCACGAGCCTGTAAAAAGCCTCTAAATGGTGCTATACCAGTTCCTGGTCCAACCATTATGATCGATGTAGCTGCATCCTCTGGCAGCTGGAATCCTGAATCAGCTGAACGTAAAAACATCACTAACGATTCACCTGGTTGACACTGTGCCAAATAATTTGACGCCACCCCATAATAGTCCCCTCGCCCACACCAAGCTGGTTCCTGCAAGACTCCTACTGTAATGCTTAAGCGTTCAGGATTTACCATTGGTGAACTAGATATGGAGTAATATCTAGCCTTTAATGCCGGTAGTAAAGCAATAAATTTTTCAAAAGGTAATTCACTGGCTTCATATATTTCAAGAAGCTCTAGCATAGATAATCGTTTTTTTAATACCTGCTCCCTATAAATATCTTCCTGTAATAATTGCTCTAATTCACGTTTATGTGGTGGACACTCTGTATACGCGGCTAGCTCTCGTATTTGTATACGACTAGCTGTCTCCTGTAATTCAACACTAGTAGCAAGCACCTCGTATAAGCTAACCGGATAATCTGTAGGAAGATGCGACCCATTTCCATTAGACGAAATGAGTAGCTGATCATTGGCATTCAATTTAAATCGACGAAGAACTCGATGGATGAGCTTGCTGCTATTTTTGGGTATCACGCCAAGATGATCCCCCTCCTGATAGCTAAGCCCCTTTGGCAATGCAATTTCAATATGACGTGTACTCCGTTCACTATTGGCTGATTGAAGCTCTTCATTTTTTATAATCGATGCATAACGGGCACCGTGTTTTAAGGCAAGTGGTACCGTTGCTAAGCCTTTTACAACTTGAATAGACAATTTAGTTTGTTCCTGCAACACATCATCATCTATAGTTAAATCAAATGTCTCTTCCATAGTCTGCCACAGTTGTTCTCGCCAGTTCTCCAATTGCTTTTCAAAATCTGCACTTACGTCCGCTTCCCCATGTAGCAAAATTCTTGTAGCCCCTTTAATGGCAAGCTGTTCATCTATTGTTCTAGGTACTTTTTGATACGTATAATGCCAATTTCGATCTCCACAGCCGAATACAGCATAGTTTACTCCTTGTAAGCTATTCGCATTACTATTCTCTAGCCATGAGAGAAACTTTCGAGCATTTCTTGGGGGATGACCATTATAAGAAGAGCAAACAATTAGTACAGCGCCCTCTTTAGGTAATTTTCCAGCATACTCATCTAGCGTAGCGACTTTACTCCGAATACCATACAGAACAGCTTCATCTGCTAACTGTTTGGCAATTCTTTCAGTAGTTCCTAAATCAGAACCATAGAGGACTAGCAAAGACATTTTTGCATTCTCTACATTTGGTTTTGGTAAAGGATGCATTTTTTCTTGTCGCTGAGGTGCTACTGTTGTTTTTTGGTTAATTACTCGATTACGCTGCTTTACTCGAATTTTAAAATCACCTGGCTTTATCGTTAGAGTTTGCTGTATTTTTAATTGATAATTGTCATAATCGATTAATTCAAAACGCTGTAGAATCATTCCTAATACCAATGTTGCTTCATGAAGGGCAAATTGCATGCCGATACAGGCACGCTGACCATTTCCAAACGGTTTAAATGCATGTGTAGGAACATTCTGAGTATCTTCAAAGCGCTCTGGATAAAATTGTTCCGCATTTTCACCCCATGCATTTTTATCACGATGAAGCTGTGGCAGAAGGACACTTATATTGTCACCTTTTTTAATCAAGTACTTGTCGCCAATGACAGTATCCTCTTTTGCATAAAGCTCAAAGCCAGGTGCTGTCGGCCATAATCGTAATGATTCATTTAAAATTAGACGAATGTACTTTAGCTGTCCTATTTGTTCATATGTTGGTGTTTCCTCAGTCAAGATCTGATCAACTTCTACATAAGCCTTCTCTAATACTTCAGGATGTTTGATTAAAAAATAGAGGGCAAAGGATAGCAATCCACTTGTTGTTTCATGCCCAGCTATCAAAAATGTAATGATTTGATAGCGAATATTTTCATCGCTTAGTGTTTCTCCTGTGTCTGGATCTTTTACATTTAACATGCGGCCTAATAAATCAATTTCCTCCTGTGCACCTCTTGCCTTTCGCTCCTCAATAATTTTATCTACTAATGTAAACATTATTTCGATATCTTCGTTAAATTGACGCCTAGTGCCAACCATCATCAGATTTTGTATCTTTAATCGGGAACTTTTTAGCATAGCTTCATTTAAAGCACGAACCATACTCATAATAAAGGGGCTATGTGTTTCTCTATAAAAGCTATTAAAGCGATAATTGAAGCCACATAAACCAATTGTGTCTAGTGTTAATCGCGTCATATCTTCCGGGACTTCAATTTCCTCCATCGGATTTAAGCGTTCCCATTTTTGTATCAGCTGTGTGGCAATATCCGTCATCATCGAATGATAATCTTTCATAGCTTGTTTACTAAATGTGGGAAGTAGGATGTTATGCGCTTTTTGCCAATTCGGCTCAGTTGTTCTGCTTGTAAACAGGCCATCACCACCAAAAGCACGAACATTTTCTAACTCACTATATATCTGCTTATCAAAACGAGAAACATCACAAACATCAGCTACCAAATCATGACCAGATATTACCAGGCTAGTATAACCTGGTATTTCTAATCGATATATCGGCCCATACTCTTCTGCAAGCTTACAAAGTGATAATGTTGGCTGCTCTTTATCGATTAAAGGCAAATGGCCAAGTGGACCAAATGTTTTTGGTTTTGGAACATCCTCTACACTTATCATCATGAATCCCTTCTTTCAGTAAATTAAAAATGATAGTTAAATCTATCATTTGATAAAATAATATACCACATATGAAGTAGATTCAACTTTTTAGAAATTATCAAAGGGAAAAATGGCAGTATTTGTGAACAATAAGTGAAATAGCTAAAAGCCCAACCTCTCTCACTAATAAGTGGAGACATTGGGCTTTTTGCGGGTTTAAATTTAACTTCTTTCAGCAGAAGTCTCCCGCCTCTAAAGGTGGTGAGATGAATGCGAATTTAAGCTACTTTTCAACGGGTGTCCAAACAACCGCTAAAAGAAGTTAAAGCCTCCGGCGGATGTCACGGAATCGGAAAGGAGTTCTTTGTGTAAGCACAAAGCCGATTCCGGACTCAATTATGTCGAGGCATAATTGATTTAAATATGATATTCAATTTCATCAACGAAATCCCATTCATATGGTGTTTCTTGATAAACATAGTAATTCAGCCAGTTTGAGAATAACAAATGGGTATGGGCACGCCATGTATTAATCGGCTCTTGTGCTGGGTCGTCATTTGGGAAATAGTTCACTGGCACAGCAATGTCTAACCCTTTTGAAACATCTCGGCTATATTCATCTGCTAAAGTTGTCGCATCATATTCAAGATGACCTGTAATCATAATGTTTTTATTATCCTTGGACTGCACAATAAATACACCTGCATCCTCTGAATAGGATAGTAAACGTAAATCAGGATGATTGCGTACTTCATCTATAGAAACAGATGTATAACGAGAATGTGGTGCAGTAAATAAATCACTAAAACCTCGCACTAAGTCCACTGTTAAATCTGTAATAACATGCGAGTAAACACCAGAGCATTTTGCTGGAAGTTCAACCTTCCCGATCCCATAATGATGATATAAGGCAGCCTGTGCCCCCAACATATATGTAGAATCGATGTCACATTTTTCTTAGACCAATCCATAATTTGTGAGATTTCCTGCCAGTAATTCACTTCTTCAAAAGCCATTTTCTCAACAGGAGCACCTGTAATAATCATTCCATCAAAGCGGCGATGACGAATTTGTTGGAATGTCGTGTAAAATAACTGTAAATGTGATTTACTAACATTTTTTGATTCATGTGTTGCTGTATTTAAAAATGTAATATTGACTTGCAGTGGCGTATTCCCTAGTAAGCGCAGTAACTGAAGCTCTGTTTTCTCTTTTTCAGGCATTAAGTTGAAAATCAATATATTTAATGGACGAATTTGTTGTGTTTTCGCACGATCCTCTTCCATCACGAAGATTTTTTCCTCTCGTAAATGTTCTCCAGCTGGTAAGTTTTTTGGAATATTAATTGGCATCTTGCATTCCCCTCTCTTTTAATTCACTCTTAATGTTTACAATGACACTTTTTATGAAATTAAAAAATCCCCCTCATTCCATGCGAGATAGAATGAGAAGGGATTTACCACGTTCACTCTTATCTCTCAAAGGAACAAACCTTTGCTGGAATTAGCACCTTTCTAACATTTGTTAGAGGTTGCTGAAGCGTCATCGGGCCAAATCCCTCAGCTTCTCTTGATAAGATTATTTAATTAAAATGAATTGTAACATGAACTATTAAGAATATCAATAAAACATAGAATATTTTGTCATTACTATGCATGTTTAGCTAAATTTTGATGAACACTAATCATCATAATAACATATGAAATTTTATGGTAAACATGCTGTAATTATGTTACCATATACCTTTAGTAACAGAGAGGAACGTGAATAGCTTGATTAAAATTGAATTTCCTAAACCAGATTTAGTGATTCGCCAGCGTGAGCAAGATTTAAAGCCTGGTGATGTACCAATTACACCATACCATGGTTTTATTGACTTCCATAAAATCACACGAGACAAAGGTGGCATTTTCTTATTTTACAATGAGAAAAATGAGCTTTTATTTGTCGGTAAAGCGCGTAAAATTCGTCAGCGTATAAAAAAGCATTTTGAAGACAATGTATCACCTATGAAAAATCATCGTCAAGAAATTTTCAAAATTGAAGTTTATGAAATAGAGGATCCAATGGAACGTGAAATTTACGAAACGTATGCCATTAATGTTTTCCGCTCTAAATATAATGTTGATAAAGTATTTTATTAAAAAAGAATCTGCTTGCCTCTTAAGTATTACAAAGGCAAGCAGATTCTTTATTTTCTACTCTACAAAAAATGCTTTACGTTCTTTAGTAATCCATTCCTCAAGCTCATGATCATCTCGTCTTAGTAGACGATTAATAAGGACATCATGCCATATATAATCTTCTAATAAACAAATGTGAACCGGATCATTCGTAATAAAAGCGGTTTCAAGATTTGAAGGAGAATGTCCATAAATCATCTCTTGACCATCTATAGACAAGATAAACCAGTGCGGTGTAGAAGATTTTTCGTATAATATGTCATTCGATGCATATCGATGGATGACACAGGTTCATGCACATATAGTGTAATACCGTGAACAGGAACTTGTTCAGCCACCAATAAAATATCCTCTCTCAATGCTTCATACATCTCTTCCCACATAGAAAGAAGTACCTTTTTCTCCGCTTTCTTTAATAATGACTGACAGTAATTAATAATTGTCTCCTTCCCTTTTAGCATTAACACTTTAGGCTCCGCTTCCTGCTCCTTAGTTTCTAATTTTTCTAATTGGTCACTAATTGACGTAAAATTCGATTGCCAGCGCTGTTGAATTTGCTGTAAAAACATAGCAACAGGAATGGAAGAATAAGTTGTTTGATCAGCAGCCTCCTCTTTCAGCACTAATCCTTTTTCAACGAGCACATCCAGTATGTCATAAACTCTTGCTCGAGGAATACCAGAGTTTTTGCTGACCTGATAAGCACTAATATGGCTCTTTTGGACAAGTGCCGTATAGGCCTTTGCTTCATATTCTGTAAATCCTAGCTCTTTTAATTGGGCGAGTAATTCATCCATCCAATCCCTCCATTTCCTTTATTATAGAATAATTTGATGAATAGAAGCTAATGAAAAAATAGTCTTTACAGCGAAATAAAAATTAGTTACTATTTCAGTAGTAACTATCTAATGAGGTGTCAACATGCTTTTTGAAGTAGATGTAAATGTAGTAATTTTATTGATTGCGTTTGGGTTTCTCGCAGCCTTTGTAGACTCTGTGGTTGGTGGTGGTGGCTTAATCTCATTACCTGCTCTTTTGTTTGCGGGTTTAAATCCTGCAGCAGCCGTTGCAACCAATAAGTTAGCGGGTACTATGGGTTCTTTAACCTCTACGATTTCCTTTTATCGTTCAGGACAGTTAGACATTCGTTCTGTCATAAAATACTTTCCACTAGCCTTTGTTGGATCGTTATTTGGCGCATGGACTGTACATTTAATCAATCCCTCGCTACTCAAACCAATCATGCTCATAATGCTAGCAGGAGTAGCAGTTTATACGATTTTTAAAAAGGATTGGGGCTCTGTATCTGCTGTTAAAACATTATCTCCTTTACACTTGGCTTTATTTATGTTTTTGCTATTTAGTATTGGGTTTTATGATGGGTTTCTTGGTCCAGGTACTGGATCATTCTTAATCTTTAGCTTTTTACTTGTTGGCTTTGATTTTTTAAAGGCTGCAGGAAATGCAAAGTTTTTAAATTTAGCAAGTAATTTTGCGGGTCTTTTAATGTTCGTCTACTTAGGACATGTTCATTTTGCCTATGGTTTCATAATGGGCATCGCTCAAATTGCTGGTGCGATGGTAGGTTCACGTGTAGCCATTAAAAAAGGTAGCGGTTTTGTGCGTGTTTTGTTTATTATTGTGACCATAACATTATTAACAAAAAATGCATATGATTACTTTGCTCATTAATAGACATGAAAAATGCCGTGAACGAAATTTCACGGCATTTTTCTAGTTAAATAAATAACTTATCTTCCTTAAATTTATGGCTTGTTAATAAACTTACAATTACAAAGATAAATAAAGAAGCGACAATCGGGATAGTCACGGTATGCATTCCGAAGATGGACGGGTAAAAACGATCAATAACAATATACAAGATCATGCCTGAAAACATTGACGCAATAGCACCGTACTTATTAGCCTTCTTCCAATATAGCCCTAATACAACGGTCCAAATAAAGACTGCCTCAAGTCCACCAAAGGCAAATAAATTCAGCCACACTAATAAATCTGGTGGATTCACAGCAAAAACGATAACGGCTAAACCTATAACAGTCGTGACAATAAAGCTAGCCCGCTTAATTTCTGTATCATTAGCTGTTGGTTTTATATAATTTAGATAAATATCCTTCACTACAGTAGAGCTTACAAGCATCAATAATGCGTTGACTGTTGACATTGTGGCGGCCATTGGTGCGGCTAAGACTACACCTGCTAAAAATGGCGGTAAAACCTTTAATGTCAGTAGCGGCATTACCTTATCCCCAATCTCAATTCCTGGTAAAACTGGACGAGCTAAGACACCAATTAAATGCATCCCAAACATGATTGTTCCAATGGCAATAGTACCAATGATAATCGCTAAATGCATGCTCTTAGAATCCTTATAGCTCATAGCACGAACTGCGATTTGTGGAAGCCCCACAACGCCAACCCCAATCAAAATCCAAAATGTAGAAACATATAATGGTGTTAACTCTCCCTCTGCTCCAAATGGAGAGACAAAATTCGGGTTTTCCGCGACAAGGGATGCCATAATTTGATCGATGCCTCCACCTGCGATAATTGTCCCAATTAATAATATTATCGTTCCAATGACCATAATAGAGCCCTGCACAGTATCTGTTAATGCAACAGCACGAAAACCACCGATAATGACATACACTAATACAGAAATAGCAAAAATAAAGAGTGCTGCTGTGTAGTTTAAGCCTGTTAATGATTCAATAAGACGTGCGCCACCTACCCATTGGGCCATCATGGCAGAAAATAAAAAGACAATAATACTAATTGCGGATAAGATGACAATCACATGACTTTTATAGCGCTCTCGTAAAAAATCAATTAAAGTAATGGCATGATAACGTCTTGCAAGAATGGCAAATTTCTTCCCTAATATCATAAGCACAAAATAGCCTGCCGGAAGCTGTGCCATTGCTAATAACACCCAACCTAGACCTTTCGTGTAAGCAACACCTGGACCACCAATAAAACTACTTGCACTACCATACGTAGCTATCATGGTCATAGCTAAGAGGAAGCCTCCCATTTCACGACCACCAAGAAAGTACTCCTGTAAAAATGAATTGGAGGAACGTACATGCTTATTAGCCCAGACACCAATACCAAAGATAATGACTAAAAATAATAACAGTGGAAAAATAACTTGCCAATGCATTATCGATCCACCTCCTCATCCTCAAACGGTACCTCTTTGAAGAAAAGTTTCATGACAAGCCAAATGAGAAGTATCATAAAGCCTGTCCCTGCGATACAGCTATAGAAAAACCACGCAGGGAAACCGAAAACATAGGTATAGCTTGTCGGATCACCAGAACCTAGTCCATAGGCAAAGCCAAACCAAATCGCAAAATTGACGATGACAAGCACGACACCAATAAGCGCCTCTCGATGCGCAACTTTAAATCGTTGATCTTTCAAAATAAAGTCCCCCTAACCTACTCTATTTTACTGATATGTATCCATTATGGGAACCTTTGTGAAAAAATAAATGCTAGCAAGATGAAGATTATCGCTTTTATTCTTTTAATAATATTCCTCCCATTTTCTATTCAATAGAATTCATTAAATCAAAAAAGTATTTTGGTTCTTGCGTCTGATACAGCTTGAACCATGCATGTAATGTTTCAGGTGCAAATACACCAAGCAATTTCAATACATGCATTGTAAATTCCAAAGGAGCTATTCCTGATGCAGTAATTAAATTACCATCAGTTACAGCCGGTTCCATTTCATAATATTTTTCTCCACTATAATTAGGACAAACCATTTTCAAATATTCTAGATGATTACTTGTGTGTCTTTTAGAATCTAGTAACCCCTCGTTTGCCAATCTCACTGTTGCACCACAAATTGCAGCAACAATAATTTCTTCCCTTAAATATTTAGATACCTTTTTCAAAATAGGATCATGAATTGAATCCATCCAAGTATTTCCTCCAGGAAGTACAAAAACATCCGAACTTGTTAAAATACACTCATCAATAGAAACACTAGGTATTATTTTTAATCCTCCCATTGTTGTAACAGCATTTTTATGAAGACCTACTGTAATCACCTCTAAAGGTGCTAGTTCCTTTATAAAATACCTTCCTGAGTTAAGTTCAGCAATTAAATAGCCTATCTCCCAGTCTGACATTGTATCAAATACATAAAGATACACCTTTGCATTCATAATAGACACTTCCTTTCTAATTAATAAATCCTATTATAAAAAAACTTCACTGACATCCACTGTCAGTAAAGTTTTTCGTTTGATAATAATTTATTTGTTCATATAGAAATTTGAGAAATTAAGCATTTTTTCACTTTAAATTAGTCAAAATCAAAAGGATTAAGCGAATATTTGTTAAAAATACCATATACATGCCCACAGTTATTACAATAAGCAATATTAAACCATGGTTGTCCATCTTCTGATTCTTCAGTACTATCTTCAGATACTATGTGTTCTAATCCCTCAATTTTACATTCAGGACACTTTGGCTTTGCCATAAAATTCACTCCTTTCATCTTACCCAATTCGACTAAAGGAAGGATTTCCCTGCTGATTTAGACAATAAAAATAACGCTACGACTATGCTAGCGTTTCTATTTGTACAGCCGTTATAAGCAAAACACTAATGTTGATATATAGCTCCACAAGTATTCATAAAGTTGGTTTACAGATTGTGTAATGCTGCTGGAATTTCACCTGCATTAACTGTACTTTTTTTAAAGTAATAGGCTGTCCATTGCTTAATTGTACTTGATAATATTTTAGAGCGTATTTCAATACAAAGAAAAAGCACCTAACCCTCTATAAAATTTAGAGGTGTCAGGTGCTTTTTCTTAACCTTACATCTGTTGCTTAGCCTTAGTAATGAAATTTCTTTAATAAGCCCTGAAGCTCATCTGCCTGCTGAGCCATTTCCTTAGCTGTAGAAGCCATATGTTCTATCGAGGCTAATTGCTCCTTAGCAGTGACTGTTACATGTTCAGAACTATCTGTTGCACTACTAGCAATACGAGCCATTTCCTCTGTGGAAGCGGTCACTTCTTCTATACTTGCTGACATCTGCTCTGTCACCGCAGAAATGTCATGAAGCTGTGAACTTACTCCTTCTATGGACTGCATAATTTTTTGGAAGGCCTCTTTTGTTTCATCAACAACTTCCATACCTGCAGCAGTTTCCTTCGTATTACTCGAAATAGCTGTAATCACATTGGTAGTATCGTGTTGAATCGATTGTATAAGGACCGCAATTTGGTCTGCTGATTGCTTCGATTGCTCTGCTAATTTTCGTACCTCGTCTGCTACTACGGCAAAGCCCTTTCCTTGTTCCCCTGCCCGTGCTGCTTCAATCGCAGCATTTAAAGCAAGTAAGTTCGTTTGATCTGCAATACTAGTTATCACATCTACAATATTGCCTATTTGTTGTGACTGTTCACCTAATATCCGCACCTGTTTCTCTACATGATCAGATGAATCATTTATAATTGTCATTTGCGACATCACACGATTCAAGGAATCATTTCCTTGCGATGCCTCTTGCCCCATTACATCAGCAGCATCTGACACTGTTGAAGCGGTTTCAGCCACTTGCTGAATACCAATCGCCATTTCCTGCATGGCCGTTAAGCTCTCCGCTGTGGTATGTAATGTCGTTCTAGAGCCTTGTGCTAAATCTTGTAGGGTTGAGGCTAATGCTCTCGTCATTTCTGCTGATTGATCTGATTGAGACGTTAAATTATCAGAGGACAAATCAACCTGATGAGATGTGTGGGCAATCTGTTGCATTAGGCTCTTTAAACTTGCCAGCATTTTATTAAAGGATTGTGCAAGCTCACCTGCTTCATCCTTTGAACTAATTTGTAGCTGTTTTGTTAAATCCCCTTCCCCTTCTGCAATATCTCGAAGTTGACGGTTCATTTCCTGAAGTGGTCTTACAAATGCTCTTGTGAAAAGGAAACTACCCAAAGTTGCAATGGCTGCTCCAATAAACATGACAATAAACAGCTTGCCGATAAATGCAAAAATAATTTGTTGAACCTCATCTATCGTCTCACCAACAAACCACATCCCAATAATGTCTCCATTAGCATCTTTTATGGGTGCATAGAGTGTTAAATATTTTGTCCCAACAACATCAGCTTCACCTATAAATGTATTGCCTTTCTTCATTACCTCTTCAATAACTTTCGGGTCAGCATCCTTGCCAACTAAGCGATCACCATTAAGCTGTAAATTAGTAATCAGCCCTTTGGTTCCTTGAAAAATCGTCACACCGCCTTCGATGCTTTCTCCCACCTCATCTACAAAGTCCACTTGGTCAACTATTTTCGCATTGCCTTTATAAAGCTCTCCATCTTTTATTGCCCAGTCTCCCTTAAATCGTTCTTCAAGCAGCAAATAACCAACCTTTGAAATATGCGTTATACTTTGCTCGAAATTATTACGCATAATATCCTTCACTTGTACATAGGAAACAATGCCAATCATAATGCTTAAACATATAATGACCACCACTAAAAGCAAATTAAATTTTGTACTAATTTTAAATGTGCGCAAAATCTCTCTCTCCTTTCTTAAATAGCTCGTAGGAATAATATGTATAAAATGTAAATCACGTTAATTAAACATGATTCTAATAATAGTTTCAATACATTATCAATAAATTAATATATTTTACAAATATGAACGGTTTTTTATTGAAGGAAGTTGTGGCAAATCTAGTGATACTAATAATTTAATAGATTGTTTAATATCATTAGGGATGATTTTTGGTTGTGCTATAGGTGTAATTTTTGGCATGCTTTTTAAACCAGGCTTTCAAGTATTTACTGCTAGTTTAGGAGTTGGAATAGGGTATTTATTTGGAAGAGTTGTTTTTAGATAATATAGTAAGAAAAGAAACTCATAATATAAAGATATGAATAACAGAACTATATTAGAAGTTTGATTTGTTGAAGATAAAAAATAGTCCCTCATCTATATAAGTAAATCTCCATTAGTAAACAATAAGCAAAAAATCCACGTTAAGTCACTGTTAGCCCATTAATACCAAAATAACGGAAAATTCCGATTTCAAGATGTTTGGGCTGTTCCTATAAAACACATAAAATGCCAAAATGTTGTTCAAATCAACGCTTTGACATTTTTATTTAGCTTAAGATTGACAAAAAACTAGATATATACAAAGAAAATTTTCCATTTTTGCGCGAGTGTTCCACAAAATTTTCGTTATAGTATGTATAACGATCATAAGGAGTGAAAAAATGAATGATTTTATCCAACGTCTTCAACGACATGATGAAAAAGCATTGAAATATGTTGTTGATCACTATTTAGGATTTGTAAAGGCAATTACTCTAAAAATTTTAGAAAAACCATCAGATTATATGTTAGTTGAGGAATGTGTAAATGACGTATTCCTACTTATTTGGCAAAAAAGTAATTATTTTATTGGGGAGGAAGTGGATTTTAAAAGATGGATAGGCATGATTACTAAATATAAAGCGATTGATCTTTACAGAAAACAGCAAAAGCAACTAGCAGCATTACCTATGGAAAATATTCCTCCTCTTATCGCACCAGATAATATTGAACAACAGTTTGATAAAATGTATGCGAAAGAGCAATTACTTCTTGAAATTATGCATCTACCTGATTTAGATAGAGAACTATTTTTAATGAGGTATTACCTTGAATATACAAATAACGAGATAGCAGAAATTCTACATATTTCAAAATCTGCAGTGGAGAATCGCTTATATCGAGGAAAGAAAAAGCTTGCTAAAAATCCTAAATTACAGGAGTGTTGGACATGAATAAAGAAAAAATCTTTTTACAGTTGGATATAGATGATATAACGCCAGTAGCGGTTTCAAAAAATGAGAAGCAAAAGGTTTTAAACACCGTTTTACAGAAGCAATTCAGGCGAAAGAAAATTCGTAAATGGACCATTGCCTCCATTCTTGCCATTGGAATTTGTTCAGCTAGCTTAGTGAATTTTTCATCAATGGCCTCTATATTACCAATTAAGGATGTAACTTTATCTGAAAAACTATTTTCAAAACAGCATGAATTTATTTTTAATCGTATTTCAATTTCAGAAAATACAGCATCTATTTACTTTAGCTGTGATTTAGATTTTGCTACTGAATTCATAACTTTAGACATTGTTGATAATTTTGACAATCATTATTATGACACATCCGAAACAACGACAAATAAAATAACTGATCATTACTCAAATGGTAAAGTTATATTAAATAATTTTCAGGCTAATGCATCCTCAATTTACATCACACCAATCGTTCATACAATGGATAAAGAAGGAAATATTACGAAAGAAAGACTGGAGACAATAAAAATTGAGATAGACTCTAATGAGAAGTGAGATATAGGAACGAATCCTTTGAATTTATTGCGTGCGTAATTCGTCAATAAATTCAAAGGAATCCATTGTTAATCGGTAAATTCCTCTACTCTATCTAACCATTCACCCATAAGGCTATTAAACAAATTCGCTTGTTCGATTTGCAAGTTATGACCAGCCTTATCTAAAATCGTGAAGCTTGCTCTTGGGAACTTTTCAATAATATCAAACGCATCCTTATATCCAACCATAGAATCCTGTTTACCCAGCAAAAATAAGCATGGTTTTTCAAATAGCATTTCATCAACAGGAAAGGAAAAACTATAGTTTTGCTGAATCTTTTCCAAAAAATTGACGTCAGCTTTTTCTTGTCCTGCTACTACTTCATTCATGTATCGGGTACAATGGTGTTCATCTAAAACAACTAGATAGGAGCTATAATCTTCTAGCTCCTGCTTCGTCAATGTTGAAATAAATTCTTTATCGGACAGAATAATACTTTGTTCTGGCACTGTTCTTCTTTGTTTTTCTGGAATAATCAACGGACAAATAAATGCAGCCCCTAATATTTCTTCTTGATAATCCCTCATAATGCCTCGAACTAAATAACCACCATAGGATTCCCCTACTAAAAGATAGGGTTCATTTGGAATTAAGGAATGGATTACCTCAACTACAGCCTTTAACATCTCATCAGAGTTATTAATTTCTTCATAGCCTGTCGTCTCCCCCATTCCTGGAAGGTCAATATAGATTCGTTTCCAGCCTGCTCTTTTGACAAAAACGGGCTCCATGCACCCCTCCATTAATCCATGATCTGGTGAAAATCCATGAAGCATAACGATTGGCTTTCCCTCTCCAATCATTTCATAGTAAATATTAGCCTTACTTACCTGGCAAAATGGCATAGTTGTTCCTCCAAAAAATGTTGTTTCCACTAATATATCATCTATACCCAATTTTTCAAAAAATCGTTAGACTAAACGAAGGAGAGATTCTATCCATCAGTTTAATAGTTCTATCCATCTCTTTAGCTTTTCTATCCATCAGTTCATTGATTCTATCCACCACTTTCATTTTACAGTAAAATAAACCTCGATTATCTCACTACCGATAATCGAGGTTATAAACAAAAATTATAAAAGCTCTTTACGTAATTCAGCAGCTGTTTTAGGTGATAACAGACCGAATGGAATATCGAATACAGTTTTCGCACCTTTGTCGCCAGCTTGGCTTAAACGATATGCTGCACGCGCGTAGGCTACTAGTACACTAGACGTGAAGTTTGGATTACTTTCAAGTTTTAATGAGAATTCAAGAATTTGTTTATCATTTGCGCCACTTTCACCGCTGCGGATTACAAAACCACCGTGTGGCATACCAGTATGGTTTGCTTTAAATTCTTCTTCAGAAATGAAATTAACTGTTGTATTATATTCATCGAAATAGTTTGGCATAGTCACAATTTCTTGTTCAATTTTTGCTGCATCCGCACCTTCCTCAAGTACAACCCAGCATTCACGGGCATGTTTTTCACGTGTTGTCAGCTCAGGATTTTCACCATTACGAACGCGCTCTACAGCATCTTTAATTGGTAATGTGTATTGTACAGCATTTTTTACACCTTCGATACGACGTACAGCATCTGAATGTCCTTGGCTTAAGCCATCTCCCCAGAATGTATATGTTGTACCTACTGGAAGTACAGCCTCACCAAGTACACGATTTAATGAGAATAAACCCGGATCCCAACCAACTGAAATGACTGAAACTTTACCAGATTGTTGTGCTGCCGCATCTACTGCTTCAAAAAATTCAGGAATTTTCGCATGTGTATCAAAGCTATCAATTGTATTAAACCATTGTGCAAAGTGTGGACCTTGCTCTGGTAAATCTGTTGCAGAGCCTCCACATAAAATCATTACATCAATGTCATTTTGGAATTTTTCAGCATCATCCACTACATACACTTTTGCATTACTTGCAACGTTTACTGTTGAAGGGTCACGACGAGTGAATACCGCTACTAATTCCATATCTGGATTTTGTGAAATAGCGTATTCCACCCCGCGTCCTAAATTTCCATATCCTACAATACCTACTCGAATTGCACTCATCAAAATTCCTCCTCACGATTACGTGACTATGTGAAAAACTTCACGTTAAATCTACTTACAATAATACTTTGTGTTAGAAAAATTCACAATAGTTTGAGTATCTGTTTTTTATCGAGAAATTATATCATTTTTCTATGATTTTCATCGGTCAACGGCATGAATACGGTTACAAATTACTACTTCATGTTACTAAGCTTTAAGTTTTCGTTAAAGCCTTGTAAATAAAGACTTTTTAAGACAGGTATCTTGTACAATAAAACTAACGACAAAAGGGGGCATGATGAATGAAAAGTAATTGTTACTCACCAAGTACACCATGGGAACAAGGAGCATTACTTGCTTGTCCATTCCAAAATGCACAGAAATCTGGAAAAGAATATGATACTACAATTTTAACTTCCGCTGTGATAAAGCATAAGCCATTTTCACCCTACACGCATTATTGTACAGGCATTATTCCTTTTGACGTTATGGAAAAAACCTTTAACATTACCCCACAAAAACAAAGAATCAATGAAGTTAGCTTTTATTGCAGCGGCAAGGAAATTGCTCGCTGGCTGGTTAAAAAAAGTGAATATAATAAGCTTGACCTCTTTATTTGAAGTCTGTTAAATTCATTTTCAGATCTTAGCTGATAAAATCTAATTAATTTCCTCAAATTTATCAGCGGTTACTGCAAGCTAATGCATACTCTTCGTCACTGTCTGAAGATGCACCGCTGAAGCCGCCACTTGCTCAGTTACCGCTGCTATTTCCTCAATCACTTTGCTAACATTTTCACTATCCTTCATAATAGTTAACATTTCAATGGCCTCATTATGTGCTGTAATTTTTATTTTACGAACCACTAACAACTTAGATATATACCTGCTGTAAGGAAATATAGAAAAAGATTGCAAAATTAAAGGGTATTAACTGTTGCCTTTTTATTTTTTTAAAAATTTATCAATTGGTGGTAATAGCTCTTTAAATATAGAATTACTGAATTTCCTGGGCCAATTGGTGAAGATGTTCCTCATCAATAATATGATAACCATTCTTTTTCTTTTCTAGAATCTTTTCATCACAAAATTGAGCCAAAACATATAATAGGTGCCGATAGGAAACACCCAAATATTCACTGATTTCTGTATGCCTTTCTTTATAGATACCTTGATCTGCGGATAGCTGAATAAAGGCAGCTAAGCGATTTTCAAATGGATATGCCAGATTTTGTGTATATTTAGCTGTTATATTTGTCGCCTTCTCACCTAAAAACACGCAGAGTCTTCGTAAAAAAAGAGCATCAGCCAGGAGTTTTTCTTTACATGCCTGTGTAATAGAGAAGCAAATTGTTTTTGTTACCGTTTGAATTCCTTTAGTATATCTTGCTTCATTTAGCAGCTCAATTTCCCCCATAAAACGTGGTGCCTCTAAATATTCAATAAGAGAAACCTTCCCATTTTTATGGGTCATATATAGCTTTGCTTTCCCCTCCACCATGTAATAAAGCGTATCTGGAAAAGATCCTTCTTTAAAAATCCATTCTCCTTTGTCAAATTGACATACTTCAAGATAAGGATAAATATCAAATGAAAAGAAATCATGAATCGGGTATTTTTCTAGATAATGTATGCGCTCATTAGCTGTCAGTATATGCATTTTTTTACTCTCTCCTATAATATATGAGATATCTCACATTATTGTACCGATGAACATGCTATTATTCAACATAGTTAATGGAGGTACGGTAAATTTATGAATAATCAACGATGGCTTTCTCAGAATTTCTTTGCATTTTTTATTACTTGGGGTATTTTCTTGCCTTATTGGACAGGATGGCTCGTAGATGTTAAGCATCTAACTGTTTCACAGGCAAGTGTTGTGATGGGCTGTGGTTTATTAGCTCGTGCTACTTCAAACCTGTTTTTCTTCCCAACTCTTGCTAAGTATGTACACAATAAACGACTTATTACAATTCTTGCGACAGGCGCACTTATAACAACATTCCTTTACTTACCGAGCACAAGCTTTAGTATGCTTTTAATTGTTACTATTTTATTTAGCATTTTTTACCCTGCTCTTCTACCCGCCGTTGAAAGTAGTGCCGCTACATTAGTCCAACATGGAAATGTTCACTATGGTAAAAGTCGTTCATATGGATCTTTCGGCTTTGTAATTGCGGTGTTAATTATTAGTATGCTAACAGGTGTATTTGGCAAAGATATTATCTTTTGGAGTATGGTTCTTGGACTTATCGGTATGCTGTTGATGCAGCAACTAGCGACACCAAAAGAATTACTTGTGATACCAACAAAAGAACAACGAGCAAAATCGCTGTCGATGAAAACACTTTGGACAATTAAAGGATTCCCTATTGTTTTATTCATCGTCATCCTATTACAAGGTGCACATGCTTCATACTACAGCTACGGTTATATTTATTTAGGTGATTTACATGTCGATTCGTTCTATATGGGGATGATTATAAACATAGCGGTTATTTGTGAAATTTTATACTTTATGAAGGCAGATACGTTATTTACAAAATGGCGCTCATCCTCTTTATTGCTTTTAGCAGCAAGTGGTTCTTCCTTACGTTGGTTACTTATTTATCTTTTTCCTAATGTTTGGGTATTTATCGCATCACAAACCTTACACGCATTATCGTTTGCCCTTGCACATTTTGCCTTTATTGGTTATTTGACTAAAGCATTACCGAAGGAACAGATCCCAAATGCACAAGGACTTTATTCTGCCTTAGCAATGGGATTAAGTACAGCCATCCTTACATTTTTAGGCGGTTATTTATACGAAATTTCTCCTGGACTATCCTTTGGAGCAATGCTGATTTGTACGGTTCCAGCTATCGCTATTTTGCTTGTGACTCGAAACAAATATCGATACTAAAAACAAGCAGGTATGAAAGAATTTTCTTTCTTCACCTGCTTTTCTATAGATTTACCTTGGATAATAAGAAAATCCAGGATATTTTACAACTGGCCATTTTTCCTTTCTCAATACCTTGAGAAGCTCCTGACCAACATGTAAGTTGCTTTGCACCAGCTCAGATGGAGTCAACGCCATCCATTGATTTAACGACACATCCTGGAAACGATTGCTTTTAAACATTTCGAGGAACCATAATGTTTCTGTTCCTGTATTCTCAATATAATGACCGTTGGCAAATGGTACATAACCAACATCTCCTGCACGATAATCGAATGTTCTAGCCGTACCATTAGCGGCAAATACAGTCATACGTCCCTTCCCTTGTAGGTAATACTGCCATTCATCATTATTCGGGTGCCAATGTAATTCTCGCATTGCTCCTGGTTCAATTTCTACAAGCGCTGCCGCTATATTTTGGGAAATAGGAAAGTTTGAGGAATCTACAATTCTAACACTGCCACCTGGTGTTTTAATGGGGGTTTGTGAAAGTAATCGATGTTTGAAACATTGAGGAACTTTACCATATGGAAATTGAACCTTTTGTGTTTCGATAGGACCCGGCACTTTATCTTGATAAATATAGACTTGTTCAGTTGGAATATGGTCAAAAGCGCTAATAGGTACTCCGAAATTAGCTGACAGCACATCTTTAGGTGTATGCGCAAACCAATCAGATATTGAAAATGTATTTAAATCTGAAAAATTACCATCATCAAAGACTAGAAGAAATTCACAGCCGTCCTCAAGACCCTGTATCGAATGAGGAATTCCAGGTGGAAAATACCATAAATCCCCCGGTCCAACATCTGCAATAAAATTTCTGCCATCTTGATCCACTGCTGTAATACGGGCATGACCTAGAAGCATATAGGACCATTCCGCTTGTTGATGCCAATGCAGCTCACGCACGCCACCAGGTGTCAAACTCATATTAACCCCTGCCAATGTCTTGGCGATTGGCAAATCACGCACCGTAATTTCTCGTGACCAGCCCCCTTATTTAAGGTCATATGCGTATCAGAAAAAGAGAATTTTAGATTTGGTATAAGTCCACCATCTGTTTTTGGAGGGACTAGCATATCAGGGTTTTCTAAATCTCTCATAATATCTCTTGGCCCTTTATCCACCCCTCCCGCTCCATCATCTCGAATAGGCTGTGGAACATAAAAATAGCCCTCTGGCATATTCTCCAATTATTCACCTCTCCATAAAGAAATCGTTATTTAAAAATGTATGGGTTCTTTATCTAGATTATTCTTTTTATGAGCATCAAACGCACAAGAAATATCAATTCTAAAGGCGACAATTTGACAATATTAACAAACATAGTTATTTTAAGTATGCATCTATTTCTGTGTGAAATTGTACAAAGGAGAACTGAGATGAATAGCGAAATTAAAAATCAGACTATTTTCAAGAATTTATTAATCGAAACCGAAAGACTCATTATTAGACCTTATCGATTGGAAGACACTAAAGATTTGTTTATTATAATATCAGAGCCAAATTTTTACGACTATATTCCTGAAGCCCCACCTTCCCTAAAAGAAGTCGGGGAAATAATACAATGGTCTATGGATTGCAATAATAAAAATACCCTGGAGAAAATTTATAAATTAAATCTTGGTATTATTTTGAAAGAATCAAATTGCTTTATTGGTTTTTGTGGACTTGGACCCTATGATTTAGATTCTACAAAAATTGAAATCTATTATGGTCTCAAGAAAGATTTTAGAGGAAGAGGGCTTACTACTGAAGCGGCAAAAGCATTATTAGATTATGGTTTTTCTACCTTAAGATTGGATGAAATAGTGACGACGGTATTTCCCCAAAATATTCCTTCGGTAAGGATTTTAGAGAAAATCGGGATGACTAAGCAATATTCCATAACAAGCCCACCTAAAGAACATCTAGATTTTAAAGGAATGGATTATTATACAATCTCTAAATAGAGATTTCCTAAAAAATATCCCACCCCTGAATAGAGGTGCGATATTTTATTATTAACAAGGAACTCAATTTTTCGTAGTTCTTCAGATGGTCAAATGTTTGTCCTTTGTATGCGCTTTTTCGAAGTTATGGATGGCTATCCTAATAAATCTTGATATTCAGGATGTTTTTCAAACTCAGCTTTTGCAAAAGGACATAATGGGATGACTTGTAACTTTTCTTTTTTGGCATATTCCACAGCTGCTTTTACTAATTCCTGACCTACATTTTGACCTCTTAAATGTTCTGCAACATGTGTATGATCTAAAATGATTCGTGTTTCTCCTACACGAACAAAATGAACCTCAGCTTCACTATTTTCCTCGTTCCCAATATAAAATGACTGAGTACCCTGTTTAATATCCATTGAAATAGTTCTCCTTTTAACGTTTATATTTTAATGCACCACTTGGACATCTTTTGATTACTTCTACTACATTATTTACTTCTGCTTGACCAGGAGAAATCCAAGGTCTTGCTTTTACATTGAAAACCTCAGGTAATCCTTTTACACATTCACCTGCATGCTGACAAATTTCCCCATCAAAATAAACTGTAATTTTTTCTCCTCTGTACTCTTTAAAACTCATAAGCATTCCCCTCACTTTTTCTTCTAATTACCCTAAATTAGTAGGTTATAATCCAGTAAATAGCTCAAAACTATCTCGCTTTTCCTTTGCTTCATACAAAGCTTGATCTGCTTTCCCCACTAAAACTTTTACATTATCTCCGTCTTTAGGAAAAATTGAAGCACCTGGACACCCTTATATTTCAATGATTACGAAGAATGCACACGAAAATCATAAATTTTATCACGATATTTTAGGACTTCGTCGGGTGAAAAAAACCGTCAATCAAGATGATCCACGTATGTATCATGATTTTTAACATATAAAATCTTTCCTATCCATAAATGCTGAGTAAATTTTGAGATCGATTTGCCTTAAAATTATATTATTTATAAGTTATAGCCTATAGGAGTTCTCAAAACTCAGAAGCCATTCTTCGACGTTTTAGATTTCATATTTCGATTCCGAGATAATCATCAAAAATATATGTATAAAAAAAATATCACGAATTAAAATATCTTTAATTCGTGATAATTTTATCATGATTTTTATTGATAGTCAATAACTTTCCCTACAAAAATGACAACCGATCCCACAGTTACCGTTTAAAGCCACAATTAACAATGGTGTATGGAAGTATAACGGGGTTTAATCTAATTGAACTTAGAAAACCCCCTATTTAGAATTAGTATAAATTAGTCGTCGTTAGAAAATTTATTATTTCCTTATTTATTTCATCTTGTTCTTTTCCTAATGTTATTAAATGTTTAGACTTTTCAAATCCTCTCATCCGTTTTACATCAGAATTGACGTTACTGCATAGAATTTCGGCACTTTGCGCGTACAAATCATCATCTCGTTCCCCATAGAAGATAGCGATAGGTATTGAGATTTTATCCAGATGTTGCATAGTTGCTTTAATAAATTTTTGAAATTCTATAAAAGAATCTAGCGGCATGTCGTTAAAAATTTCGAGTTCATTAGAAATTTGGAGCTCTGGTTTCCCCTCTACTTTTTTATAATTGTAAGCATAGTTGATGATTCTTTGCTTTAATTGTTCTGGCCCCTTATCTACGGGTACCGATAATACAATGATTTGCTCTAATTTTTTTAATTGAGCAAGTTTCAATGTGAAAATACCACCAATTGATAATCCGATTACAGAGATTCTTTGGTACCCTTCATTCATCAAAAATTGGTGAGCGTTCACCACATCGTCCCACCAGTCGTCTACATTATACTGTAATAGTTGCTCTGGAATATAACCATGTCCACGATAGAGCGGTACATAGCATGTGTAACCTTTTTCATGGAGCACGGTTGCAACTTTCTTCATATCTCTTGTATGACTTGTAAATGAGTGCAAAAGTAAAATGGCATGTTCATGTCCTTTGAGGTAAATTTCTTTAGCTGGGAGTATTTTCATCACTTTATCAGAACCCTTCTTCACAGTTGTCGATAATAATAGAAGGTAGCCTATTTACGGCTACCTTCTTCATGTTGTTGAAATACTATTATGTCAATGAAATCAATGTGACAAATTAAAAAGTATAGCCCTTTTTCAAAACGAGGGGTTGATCTCCGTTCCGACTGAGTGCTTTGCCGCTGACGCTTCGCTTTCGCGCAGAGCAGAGCTTCCTGGGGGCGTCCGATGAGCCGCTTCACTCGCGTTGTGATCTCCAGGGTCTCATCTGTGACGCTGAGTCCCCGAGGAGTCACTCAGTCTACACTCCAATCAACCACTGCTCATAGTATATTTTCTTCTGGTATTTCATACAAATTTATAGTAATAAATTGAAGTCTTAGACATCACTATGTTGCGAAAAAATGGAGCTTTGGTAACATTTTTCTATGGGAAAGCAGCTTCAGCAATATAGTGGCTTTATGTAAAGTGACAAAGTAGTTTTATATTTAAAATGAGCACTATAGAATTGTGCCACTATTCTATCCATTTAATGCTGGTATGTAACAGGCTTACTTTACTTTTGAGGGAAGAAAATATTTAAAGTTCTACACTATTGCTGATTGGAGTGTAAGGCTACTCGACTCCTGTGGGATAGCGAGACAGACGAGACCCTGCACGGAGCGTCAGCGCAGGAAGCGGCTCGTCGCTCGCCCACTGGAAAGCGAGTAGCCTGGAACGGAAATCACCTTCATTTTGACTAAATATTCACAAAGAGTCCCTTGGCCATTTAGTTTTTCAACACTATGTAGAAGGTAGCCTATTTACGGCTACCTTCTTGCTGTGCTTATATCATAAACCAAAATTAAATGAATTACATTTCTCCACTTAATTTAACTAAAATTTTCGCTTGAGATTTGTCATTTGTTAATGCTTCAAATCCTTTTTCTACGATATCATCTAGTTCAATTTGAGAAGTAATGATCCCTTGTGGTTTTAATTGTCCAGTACCCATTAAATCAACTGTTTGCTGGAATGAAGTTGGTGTATAAGCAATAGTTGAAGTTACTTTAACACCTGTGTTTGTTAGTTGCATTGGGTTCCACTCAATCGAATGAGCAAAAATGGATACGATAACAACTGTACCACGAGCACGAGTTACATCAATGGATGATTTAAACGTTGGTGCAACACCTGCAACTTCAAACGTAACATCGACTCCATCTGGAGCATGTTGTTTTACCGCGTCCACTGGATTGATTTTTCCAGAGTTAAATACTTCTGTAGCCCCAAGCTCTTTCGCTTTTTCAAGACGTGTTTCTGATAAGTCAAAGACAAATATTTTGCTTGCGCCAGCTGCTTTTGCTGCAATTGTTGTTAATAAGCCGATTGGACCAGCACCAAAGATGGCCACTGTGTCACCAAATTGCATACCACTTTCTTTAATTGCTTGTACAGCCACAGCAGTAGGCTCTACTAAAGCACCATCCTGTAGCGTTAATGTATCTGGTAATTTATAAATATTATGCTCTGGCGCATTTGCAAATTTAGTAAAACCACCATCACCATGTAAGCCGATAAAGCTAAAACCATCATAGCTGTCAATGTCTTCTGGTTTGTTTCCATGAGTAATTGTAGGGTTAATGACTACACGGTCCCCTACTTTGTATTTTGTAACAGCAGGACCTACTTTTTCTACGACTCCTGCAAATTCATGACCCATTGTAATCGGAGCAATTTCGCCAGTTAATGCATCTGGTGCGTCGACTGGTACAAAAACAGGCCCTTCTTGATATTCATGTAAATCTGAACCACAAATACCTGCCCATGCTACACGAACAGTTACTTCATTGTCTTTTAATGGTTTTAATTCTCTTTCTTCTACTCGAATATCTTTTTGACCATACCATACTGCTGCTTTCATTTTTCATTCCTCCAAATTTTGTTGTCATTTCTCATGATATTTAACGAATTGTATATAACGCTTTAGACCACGGAATTAGTTGGTCTAACATTTGATTGACTGAATCAGTTTGTACAGCTTTTGGTTTAAAGTCTGTACCATTTTCATAATCTGTGAATAGTGATAATGCAGGGTGAACGCGTACATCTGCGATTAAAAGCTCTCCTAGAATGCCACGTAAATGTTCTGCAGCACGAGCACCACCTACAGAGCCAAAGGATACAATCCCTGCAGCTTTGTTATTCCACTCTTCACGTAAATAATCTAATGCATTTTTTAAAGCGCCTTTAATGGAATGATTGTATTCTTGTACGATGAACACAAATCCATCCTGTTTGGCAATAGCTTCTGACCAAGCTTGTGCACCTGAAGCATCTTGCTCCGCTTCACCTAGTAGAGGTAATTTGTAATCTGCAATATCAATTACTGTATATTTCGCATCTCCTCGTTGATCTGCTATTTTCTTTACCCATTGTGCTACCTATGGACTTACACGCCCTTCACGAGTTGATCCAATAATGATGCCAATAATTAATTCTGCCATTGCTTCTTCCTCCTTTTTATTTGAAGTAAGGAACCTATTTAAAAACTCATTTCTATATCCCACCTTCAAAATGGCGCAAAAGGTTTGAATTCTTTTATCTTGAAATCGAGATAATAGTAACACTCTATTTCTTGTTTCGCAACTTTTCTATACCGGAAAAATGATTTTACAATAATAAAAAAGCAGAGACGTTATTTATTGCAATATCTCTGCCTTCAACAATTTCCTTTTAAATTGAATACTAAACGTAAATCTCTTTAGTAAGAATATAAAAGAACACACTAAGATTTTTGAATCTTTTTTCAAAATGGCGTTTTTTCATTCCGTTTTTCAACCACTGCTACTACACATTCATGTAATATTTCCAGGCCACTCTGTAATTCTTCATAGGTAGCATAGGCATAGGACAATCTGATATGATGGGCATCCTGTGGATCATAAATATAGCCAGGATTGATAAGAACTTGTCGGTATAATAGCTTGGTAAATAACTCTTTATCAACGATGGGCTTATAAAACTTTAGCCAAATATAAAAGCCTCCCTTTGGCTTGCTCCAGTCAGCCAAATCATTGAATTTTTCTTTTAAAATAGTCTCTACATAATGTGCCCTTCGCTGTAATTTTTGGCGTAAGTCTTCAATATGTCTTTCATATTTACCAGATTGCAGCCAATGTAAGACAATTTCCTGCGAGATGGCACTTGAACCGTAATCTGTTTGCATCTTTATATCTGCTAATCGTTCAATCACTGTCGTTGGACCAATTAGCCAGCCTATACGAAGTCCAGGGCTTAAGGTTTTCGAGACGCTTCCAATATAAAGGACTTGCCCACTATCATCCATTGATTTAATTGGAGGTGTTGTCGCTTCAAAGAGCAATTCATGATAAACGTCATCTTCAATAATAGGAATGCGAGACGCTTTACACGCTTCGTAAAGTTGCCTTTTTTCTTGCATTGTCCATACCTCACCAGTTGGATTGTTTAACGTAGGAACAGCATAAAACACAGCCTGTCTTTTTCTTTTTTGTTGAGCCAATGTTTGGGCAAGCTGTTCACCTCTATGGATAGCCATCATTTGCATACCCACCGACTGAAAGGGATGCACTGAATTTAAATAAGAAGTTTGGTCCTGGAACACAATAGCGCCCTGCTCAAGCAATCCAACAGCAATCAGCTGCAATGCCTGAAGTGCGCCTGAAACAATACAAATATTTTGAGGCTGCACATGGATGCCTCTTTTTTTCACATATTCACAAATTGCAGCTCGTAGCCTGTCATTACCTTGAGGCGATGAATAGCCTAACGCTTTCGGCTGCAAAGAAAGCTCCTTCAGTGATGCTTCTATATCAGCTGTTGGCAGTAGACTCGGTGCAAGCTCTCCAGTTCCCAAACGAATGACATCATCGCGCTGCTCATATTCATTGATTAATTGAATGGTATGGTAATTGGGCTTATGAAGACTAGTGTCTATAAACTTTTGCCAATTAGGTTGTGTTTGTGTAATTAACGAATGCCAGGAATTATCAGCTACATAAATACCTGAGCCAACCTTGGCTTTTAGTATGCCAGTTGCCTTCAATTCATCTAATGCCTGCTGTACGGTACTGCGATTGACTCCAAATTGCATGGCAAGCTGCCTTTGTGTTGGTAGCTTTGTTCCTGCTACCCAATCACCTCGCTCAATATGACCTGTAATCCATTGGATAATTTGCTGCTGTAACGTCATTTCGCCTTGTTTAATTGGCTGCCAGCTCATTTATATCACCTCAAACAGTTAAAATTGGGTGGTAAAAAAACCATCCAATTGGTCGTTTTCTTTTAGTTATAACATAACTAGAATGTTTAGTGAAAGGAGGGAATTTTATTGGAAGCATTTATTCATGGAATGATTTTAGCATTTGGACTTATTTTGCCATTAGGCGTACAAAATGTCTTTGTCTTTTCACAGGGTGCAACACAGCCACATCTAGTTCGAGCCTTTCCTGCGAGCATCACAGCCGCAATTTGTGATACGCTTCTGATTCTGCTTGCAGTATTCGGTTTGTCTATTATCGTATTGCAATTTGCGTGGCTTCGAGTTGCCTTAATGACGGTTGGTATCCTTTTCTTACTTTATATGGGCTATACAATATGGCGCTCCACCCCAACCACAGCTGATAATAGCGAAGCACTTCCTAGGAAAAAACAAATTTTATTTGCGCTCTCTGTCTCACTTTTAAATCCACATGCCATTTTAGATACAATTGGTGTAATTGGGACAAGTGCTTTAAAATATAGTGACACGGAGCAAATATTGTTTACTGCTGCATGTGTATTGATTTCTTGGATATGGTTTTTTGGTCTTACCATTGCTGGAGCCTTTTTCAAAAAAATCGATAGCTCAGGGAAAATAATGAGTATTTTTAATAAATGTTCTGCTATCTTTATCTGGGCTACAGCTTTATATCTGCTGAATGGTTTATTGTAATTTTGGCATAAAAACGCTCAGGATATTTCCTATTTTGGTTACCTGAGCGTTTTTTTGGGTTACCCGAGCATATTTTCTCAAGACCTGAGCGGATTCTGAGGTTACCCGAGCACTTTTTCTTACGACCTGAGCAGTTTCTGAGCTTACCTGAGCATTTCTCCTAGCTACCTGAGCAGATTTCGGAGTTATCAGAGCACTTTTCCTAGCAACCTGAGCGGACTTGGGGGTTGCTAAATTTCTTGTGAATTAAAGATTGTTAAAATAAATGGTGATCTTTTCATTAAACATATCTGTTTCAATATAGCGTTCACTATGACCATCACTCACATAATCAATATCATGTAACAACACATTTGCTTTTAATAACGCTTCGTGCTGCTGGATAATAGACGTTGCTTTAGTATTTCCAGCTATTGAAATTGAAACATACTGCTCTACTGGTAGTTGCCATTTTTTACGTGTATCTTGGATTGTGCGAATTAATTCTCTTATTTGCCCTTCCTCTAGTAAGCTTGCTGTAAGGTGAACATTTATAAGGATTCGACATGAGGCATCTTCGGCTATAATATATTGATCCTTTACCATCGATTCCATTAAAACATGTTCCTTTAACAAGGTTAGCTGTTCCCCTTCAATCGTAAATGTTACCTCATCTGTTTGCTGTAATTCACGTTTTTCTTGATCATTTAAATTCATAACGTAATTTTTTACTTTATTCACTTTTGCTCCAAATATGGCCCCTGCTGTTTTAAAGTTCAGTTTATAATGAACCGTTTCGTATGCTGAAAAATCATTTGTCCATAAACATTCTTTTATATTTAATTCGTCTTTCACAAGCTCGCTATACGGTTGAAAATCTGTTAATACTCCATCAACAGAGACAATGATTTCGCTTAATGGCTGCTTGACCTTGATCCCTTGACTATTACGAACGCTACGCCCTAATTCTACGATTGTTAAAATAGATTGCATTTCTTTTTCGAGGCTCGCATTAACAAGTGCTTCATTATATTTTGGGTAGTCTTGTAAATGCACGCTTTCCCCATATAATTGTCGATACAAATCTTCCGCAATAAATGGTGTGAATGGTGCTAACAATTGACAAATTGTTGTTAGTAACTCATATAGTGTACTAAATGCTCCCCGTTTGTCCTCTGACAGCCCATTGGCCCAAAATCTTGCACGTGAGCGTCGGATATACCAATTACTTAGCTCTTCCACAAGCCTTCCGATTTCTCGTGTTGCCTGTGTAAATTGAAAATCGTCCATATATTTTGTCACAAGCTGAATTGTATGATGTAAACGAGACAATATCCAATGATCTAAATTTGTACGTGTGCCAGTATTATTTGCATTGTACTCAAAGCCATCGATCTCTGCGTACAACTGATAAAATTTAAATGTATTATCCAATGTATCGACAAGCTTTGATTTCGCGTCCATAACAATTTTCTTTGAAAAACGTTTCGGATTCCAGGGTGAACTGTCAACTAAAAATGACCATCGCAAAGCATCCGCTCCATATTGTTCAATTAATTCAACTGGCTCTAATGCATTTCCTTTACTTTTCGACATTTTCTGTCCGTGTTCATCTAGAACATGCCCTAAGGAAAGTACTTTTTTATATGGTGCCTTTCCTGTAAATAAAGTCGAAACCGCTAATAAACTATAGAAAAAGCCTCGTGTTTGGTCAATGCCTTCGATGACCACATCAGCAGGAAATTGATTGTTAAAAGTAGCAAGGTCTCCAAAAGGATAATGTTGCTGCGCAAATGGCATGGAACCACTATCAAACCATACATCAATTACTTCTGGTGTACGTTCCATCTCACCTTTACATTTTGGACAACTACAAATAATCTCGTCGATATATGGCTTATGAAGCTCGACATCCTGTAAAGTACCCTTCGCTAATTTCTTTAAAGCAGGAATACTATTTGGTGCTTCTTCATGACCACAATCCTGACAAATCCATACATTAAGAGGTGTGCCCCAATAGCGATTACGGCTAATATTCCAGTCCACTAAGTTTTCTAAGAAATTTCCGAATCTGCCATGTTTAATATGCTCTGGATACCATGTGACCTGCTCATTATTTTCTAAAAGCTTTTCTTTTAAGGCTGACATTTTGATAAACCAGCTATCTGTTGCATAATAAAGTAATGGTGAATCACAGCGCCAGCAATGAGGATAGCTATGCTCATACTTTTCCTTATCAAATAAAAGCTCCTTTTTAGCAAGCATTTTAATAATGTCGACATCACATTCTTTGACAAATTGACCGACTAGCTCTGGCACCTCTTCTGTATAACAACCTTTTCCATCCACAACGTTGACAAATGACAGACCATTTTGCTGAACTGCTTTATAGTCGTCCTCTCCATAGGCAGGTGCAATATGCACGATGCCGGTTCCACTATGCTCTGTCACATAATCTGCTAGTACAACAATATGCCCTTTCTCAACTGTAACGTATGAAAAAGGTGGAGTGTAGGATATGCCTTCAAATTCACGACCATAATGCTCACTTAACACTTCCACAGGTTCAGTAAAAACTTTGTTGATAAGTGTTTTTGCTAGAATATACACTTTTTCGCCTTGCTTCACACGCACATACGTAAGCTCTGGGTTCATTGCCAACGCAACATTAGCAGGCAAAGTCCATGGCGTTGTTGTCCAGCCAAGAAAATATTCGTCCTTCTCCTTAAGCTTAAACATCGCTGTTACAGATAAATCCTTAACATCCTTATAGCCTTGTGCCACTTCGTGAGAGCTTAATGATGTTTGACAGCTAGGGCAATATGGTGACACACGATGCCCTTTATATAAAAGCTTTTCCTTGTGCACATGGCTTAAAATATGCCATACGGATTCGATATACTCATTACTAAGTGTTAAATAGGGATCATCCATATCAATCCAATAGCCTAGTTGTTCTGTAAAGGAGCGCCATTTTTTTTCATAGGTAAAGACACTTCTTTTACATTCCTTGATAAATTGTTCAACACCATATTTCTCGATTTCGTGTTTCCCAGAGATACCTAGCTTTTTTTCTACCCCTAATTCTACAGGTAAACCATGTGTATCCCATCCCGCTTTACGTTCCACGAAATAGCCTTGCATGGTTTTATAGCGAGCAACGACATCTTTAATCGTTCTACCAAATGCGTGACCCACATGGGGTAATCCATTCGCTGTTGGTGGTCCTTCGTAAAATACAAAAGGCTTATGGCCAGAACGATTTGCAACAGTTGCCTGGAACGATCCTTCTTGCTCCCATAATGTGCGAATTCGTAATTCTCTTTCTACAGTTGTTTCTATTTTCTTTTTCACTTGCATGTGATTTCCTCCTATACAATCCATTTGTATAAAAGGCATACAAAAAACCCCGTCCCAAGTAAGGGACGGGGTTAACCGCGAATACCACCCTAATTCTATTGACACATCATTCAATAGCACTTAGCAACGTACAATCATACGTGTTCTTTTTAACGGTAGACACCCGGATTAACCTACTATATTCGGCTAATCTTCTCAGAGAGGATTTTCATGTAACACTTGCACACCGACTTTCACCACAAATGTCGGCTCTCTGTAGAACAAAATGAAACACTACTCTTTCTCATCAACGAATTTGTATGCTTTTATTGTCATTCATCTTAACAAAGTAATTTTTGTCTGTCAACATTTTCAAAATCCTTATAATACTTCTAGACATGCCTCAATGCTTTTATGAAGTACTGTATGCTGAGGCTTACTACATGTTTGGATATAAAAGCTTTTTAAAAATGTTTTACAATTAAACAATAATATTCTGTAATGCTGCTCATCAAGCTGTGACTGCCTTTCCGTTAAATCATTTGGTAATTGTCGTAATAATTTTACAATTTCTCGTTCTTGTAAACCCAACTCAAGCATGGCAAAAATAGGAGCTAATAGTCTTTCATCCTCATCGTGAATAAAGGCATGGTTTGCTTGAAAAATAATGGTGCTCCACAATGCATTGACAATTTGGATAAAAAATATTCTATTTAATTTTGGATTTTTCACCAATTCATCTATTGTATCAGCCATATGTGCCACACTGTGGGCCCACCCTTTGACCGGTACATATCCTCTGACATCTCTTTCCTCTGATAAATAGGCTACTAATTTCTCTTTTACTTCAGCTATTATTTCAGCAGATAAAAAATCATCTTGATTATCCCTATTCAAAATAAGTGCAATTAAGAGAGATGTAAATGATCTTGTAAACACTAAATCTGATTCATTTTCTTCAATACCCTTATATAATAAATGATTTATACATTCATTCAAAAGCTCCTTTAACAGTGTATGATTTATAAGATTTTTTTCGAGTATCCATTCATAAAATGTTCCATAAATTAATTCATCCCTCAGCTCACTATCTAATGAGCCAATATGTATTATCATGGATTTTATAAGTTGGGCTTGCTCCTCTTGATGCTCTATTTTCCTGCCATTTTTTATGTCCTTAAGTATTCCTTTTAATTCATTTTCATAAAGTATCATGTTTTCTCCTTATTCTTGATTCAAATGCCATAATTTTTCTAATGGTATATCTGCTAATTTATAACCATATTTTTGAAACAACAATCGATCTATTGCAATTTCTGGTCGCTCCAAATAAAATTTCACAACTACATTACAATGAGCAAGTGCTAAATGATCTGTGAAGCGCTTTGAATAATCATCTAAAACTTCTATATGTTCCTCTTTTACATGGATTTCAGAAAAAATGCTAACTGATATATAATTTGTCCGTTGAGCATCTTCATCAATAGCATCTAGCAAATCCAATTCCTCAATTGACGCCTTTCTTCTTTCATCCTCAATGACTAAGCAGTAACGTATTTGCTCGATACGGATTGACCAGACTTCCAAATCAGTCAAGCGCACGATCCGTTCAAAATAATCAATCATTCTCTGTACTCCTGTCAACATCCATAGTATAACTTTCTCGATAAATGCCGTCTAGCTTCCATCCATCATATAACCTTACATAAGTGAATTCCTTTTGTTCCCTATTGCCTATCGTCACAATTACCTTGCTTCGCCAAGGAAAGGTTAATGCACGTACTTGTCCACCTCTCACCTTCTCTATTTGATCTGATAAATCTAGCAATGTAGCTGGATTAATTGTATGTTCGATTAAATACAGCTGGCGATTAGGGCTGTTCTCAAAATCCTGCATTACTTGCTGATGAAAGGCAATAACTTTTGTATTGGCTCCATACATACCTATAAACACCATAAAGATACTAATGATTGTGAGTGTTCCTATCCAAAGGAAATGTTTTTTTCTTAAACCCCAATAATAATCTGAGTGATAATCCTGTTTAGACAAATACCAATAATAAACGATACTGATTGACCAAATAAAAACCAACTGCCAAATAAGCACAACCCAAAAGATGTCACCGAAGGATATCACATAATAAATAGTTAAAAAATTTAATAACCCTATTGAAGAAAAAAACTGCCATTTACAATGCTTCATATAGTTACTCTTAAAATGTAAAAATAATAGAGGAATAGTTAACAGAAACGCGGTTGCAAAATCCATAAGCATAAACAAAGCCTTCACTCCCTTTTTTCTTTTTTTCTGTGAAAATAAATAATGTCTTTGTTTTTTGAATATTATTAAGTGGACTAGGTCATTCTATAAATAACGAAAAAAGCCAATGAGAAAGCAAAGGTACCTGTCGGAAGGTATCTTGGTTTATTACTTTTGGTTTTTGGTTAAACTAAACCAATTGTGGTTCTTTATATGGCTCCTTGTTCAGTAGCATGGAGTAAATAATTCGAAGCATTCGATGCGAAATCGCAACGAGTGCTTTTTTCTTGCCTCTTCGTGCTGCGAGTGACCAATATTTGTTGGCTAACCAACGATTTCGACTTCTTGAAACTGCCCAAGCTGCCTCACACATGGCCGATTTAATGTGTGGATTTCCCTTAATAGAACGCGTACTTTTTCTTTTTCCTGCACTCTCATGATTACCAGGAGATACGCCTGCCCATGAAGCAAGGTGTTGTGATGTGGGAAACTGATTCATGTTTACACCAATTTCTGCAATGATAACTGCGGCAGTATCTTTTTTTATACCTGGAATTGTCATTAATAATTGAAGTTCTTCATGATAATTTTGTAATAGTTGATTAATCCGTTCTTCAATTTCTAAAACCAATGACTCCAAATATTCAATGTGTCGCCAAGATTGGCGAATAAGAAATATTTGATGTTCATTGAGTGTTCCAAATAAAGAATCGGTAATCAATTGTTTTTTAGGGGCTAACCTTCCATGAATATTCTTTTTGACATCGGCTTCATCTACATAACCTTGTTCAATTAATCGATTTAGTAATTTACGCCCGGATACGCCAAATACATCTGAAATCACAGTACTTAGTTTGACATTTGAACTTTCTAATACTTTTTGAATGCGATTCTTTTCAGAAGTTAAATGGCCAATCCACTTTTTCCGAAGTCTTGTTAAATCTCTGAGTTCTCGAATCTCCACGGGTGGAACAAAACTCTTTTCAATCAAGCCATGACGTAATAACTTCGCAATCCATTCTGCATCTGAAACGTCTGTTTTTCTGCCAGGAACGTTTTTGATTCGTTGGGCATTCGCAAGTGTAATATCAAAAAAGTCCTCCAAAATATTAAATACAGGTTTCCAATACACACCCGTACTCTCCATCGCAATATGTGTAACTTCATGGCTTTCTAACCATTTCAATAGACGAAACAAATCTTTCGTGAGCGTAGGGAAAGTTTCTATTTCTTGATATACTTCGTTTTCGTGTCTCCCTTTTAAAACGCAAGCAACAATTGTCTCAGAATGCACATCTAAGCCTGCACAATTCTTAATAAATACCTCCATAAAAATCACTCCAAACAATAAAGATCACAAACAGTGAGTGAATTTGAAAATAAGCATTTTTCTGTACGTAGTCATCCTACTATCAAGTGGAGCTAACAAAGGGTTGAACACCAAATTCACTCAAACAGTTTTATGCCCAGGGTCTAAGCCACCAAAAAAAGCCGCGTCTTACATCCTGTTTGTGTCACTACCATTATGGACAGGAGGAACTTATTTTCATGCCAGGGTTGGGAGAAGAAAGCTCATGATTGTTTTATGTAATAATGCTGTAATTACTTGCAATAATTGTATCTTAATTTAAAACCAAAAACAGCTTATCCTAAATGAAAATGACCCTCATTGTGAATTGGGGCATATCATTTAGGATAAGCTGCTTTTCTATTATTTCACAATTTCAATTTCATCCAAATTAGCTACAAAGCCATATTTGCCAAGACGCTCTTGCATACTATAGGTAACACTTACCATGTTTCCTACAGCAAGTTTATCTTTTACTTCATGTAGAGGGTACCAAATGCCATTTTCTTTTTGATTAATCATTTCTTCATTTGTTAAATGTCCAATTAAATCTTTTACTTCCCCAGAAACAACCAAGAAACGATCTTCTTCAATTGCTACAACATAGCCTGTTTTATACTTTGTGTCAGATACGTACGCATCTTTTGGATTCATTGAAAATTGAAATTTTTTCTTTAAATAGTCAATTTTATCTACAAATTTTGCAGTAAGATAATCCATTGCCTCTTTTTTAACACCAAGATAAGCATGTAGTGGAAAGGAATTTTCATATCTCTTTTGATAATCTTTGAGTAATTCGTTTTGCGCGATTCCCTTAATATTTAAAGGCTCGATATATTTTTCAAAATACTCATCAAATGTAAGCTCTAAACTTGCAAGACTATTATTAAAATGTTCATCTTCTAATTGATTCTCGAAATCTCGTTTACTTATTCTTCTATTCTTGTCTATTAGTTCTTCATTTATTTCAATTCCCTTGCTTAAAGCATATGCGTGATAAGCATCCATTTCTATCGTTGTTTGAAAAAAAGCATTACGAGATTGTTCACTTTGAGGATTATATACATTCAAATTTAAGGATATTTCTTCTTCATCTAGAATTGGCAGCTCATTTGAAGATAAATGCAGCTTATTATCAAATTGTAATTGTGAATAGAAAAACAACCCTATACATGCTGTAAAAATAATGGTTATTAAACTATATTGCCATCGCCAAGCTCTTTTTATATTGTCACGCTGTTCTATATGCTGCACAACATTTGCCATAACCCTCTTTTTACTTTCCGATAAATCCCTTATTACTGTCACATTCAATTTACTCATGCAGTAGCACCTCCCACTCAATATGCTGTAGCTTTGGCTTTAATAGCTCTCTCCCACGACGAAGCCTTGTTTTGACTGTGCTCTCCGGAATACTTAATAGCTCGGCAATTTCCATAACAGGTAATTCTTCGAAATAAAAATAAATTAGAACCTCACGCTGTTTTAATGGTAGAGCTAAAATAGCATTTTCAATTAACGTTTGTTCATCTTGCTGAACAAGTATGTCCCTCCTTATCACAGCTTGCTTCGCAAAAATTTTCTGTTGAACCTGAATTTTACGGTATGTCCAGCTACGTAAATAATCTTTACTTTTATTGATGACAAGTTTTGATAAATATGCCCGCAATTCTCCACGTTCTTCGTAGTTTTCTTGTTGTTCATAAAATTTAATAAATACATCCTGAACGATATCTTCTGCACATTGTAAATCTCTTACATAATAAAAAGCCAGTCGAATCAGTCTTTCTGTATGCTTTTCCATTATTTTTTCGAGTTCATAAATCTCAAGCAACTTCTCTCCCCCTCTCTGCCCTTTTAAACGGTGCTCACAAGCTAGAGGTTTGCATTTTTTGAAATTTTTTCTCTACAAAGCTGGCAGAATGATTCACAACTTCAACTGGTTCCTACGCAGTCTTCTCGGTTACCTGAGCAATTTCCTTAGTCACCCGAGCAGGTTTCCCTTTTCCTGAGCAATTTCCTTGGCTACTCGAGCAGGTTTTTCCCTTACCTGAGCAGGTTCTTGGGCTACCCGAGCAAGTTTTCTCTTTTCTGAGCAATTTCCTGGGCTACTGGAGCGGTTTTCTCTTCACCTGTTCAGTTTCGACCATATTATATTCTTATTTGTCTAAATTTCCATTAAAAAATGGAGCTATGACTTTCTTCTCCGTTGAAGATAGCACAATATTAGTTGAAGGCGTTCCATAGGGCATTGCCTCATCAATAAACCTCTCCAATGTTTCCACTGAATATGTAGCAAGCTTTACAATATAACTAATCTCCCCAGCTACCCGATAACACTCCAAAACATCTGGATGGGCATTGCAAAAATCTGAAAGACTTTTACAATCTATCGATTTAAACAAAATAATAGCTTGAATCGTACGCTGCAACTTTTTTAAATTTACTTTTGTACTATACCCTTCAATCATTCCTTGCTCTTCAAGCTTTTTAACACGCTCAATAACAGCTGGCGAGGATAAATGAACGGATGCCGCTAATTCCTTCATTGAAATTTTTGCATTTTGCTGTAATTGCAATAAAATATCAGTATCTATTTTATCCATTGTTTTCCACCTTTTTATATTAATTAGATTTAAAAAAATTCCTTATATTATTAACTTTATTCTTATAATTACATTATACAACTTCTGTTATTGTGAAACCTTGTCCTCTACAATAAACATATAAAAGGAGGCAATATCAGCATGAAAAAAATTTTATTATTATTAGCAAATGGGTTTGAGGCTGTTGAAGCGAGTGTCTTTACAGATGTACTTGGTTGGAATAAATGGGAGGGTGATGGGTCAACAGAAGTAGTGACTGTCGGTTTGCATCCACAACTGCAATGTACATGGAATTTTAACGTAGCCCCAGAAAAATTACTTCATGAAGTTTCATTAGTGGATTTTGATGCTCTCGCTATCCCTGGTGGATTTGAGGAAGCGGGCTTTTATACTGATGCCTTCAGTGAAGAATTCCAAGAAGTTGTCCGTCACTTTGATGAACATAAAAAACCAATTGCCACGGTTTGTGTAGCTTCTCTTATTTTAGGTCATAGTGGCATTCTACAAAATCGAAAAGCTACCACCTATAATCATTCAACAAGCAAACGTTTAGCACAGCTCCAATCCTACGGTGCAGACATTGTCAACGAGCGAATTGTCCTAAACGAACATATCATTACATCATCCAATCCAGGTACTGCCTTCGACGTGGCTTTTACCTTACTTGAAATGCTAACATCAATTGATAATACCAAAAAAGTACAGGATTTAATGGGCTTCAAATAATAGTAAGACCCCTAAGAATCACCGTTGGGAAAATTACGGTGATTCTCTTTTTTGTAGCATTAGTAATAATATAAAAGAATAGTACATACCTTAAAACGTAATCATTACTGTTCACAGAAAGTAGTTAATCTTTAGAAGACATATACTTAGGAGGTACATGTGAATCGTTATGTCATAAAATACTTTTTGAATTTTTGGTTTTTATTTTTGCTCATCTTAGCTCTTTTTCTAACACCTTCCTTCTATTCTAATATCCCTTTGATATTTGCTATCGGTCCTTCCCTTTTAAATCTTAATACAATCTTTTTAAGTATTTTGATAGAAGCACTACCTTTTGTGTTAATTGGGGTTCTTATCGCAGGCTTTATTCAAATATTTATCACAGAGGATCATATACAGAAATGGATTCCTAAAAATAAATTGATGGCTGTTATTATGAGCTGTATTGTTGGTGCATTATTTCCTGCATGTGAATGTGGTATTGTTCCCATTGTAAGAAGGCTAATCTCAAAAGGAGTACCTATTCATGCAGCAATGGGCTTTATGCTAACTGGACCACTTATTAACCCTATTGTCATCGTCTCTACCTATATGGCATTTGGGAATGATACGAAAATAGCAGGTTTACGAATGATTTTAGGATTTCTTTTTGCCATTATAATAGCTCTTATAATAAGTTTTACCTTTAAAGGAACACAATTTAAACAAGGTATTCACATTAACAAATCATATGCCCATACAGAAAAATTACCGTTTAATAAAAAATGCTCCCATATGTTAACACATTCCATCGACGAATTCTTTGATATGGGAAAATATTTAATCATTGGTGCCTTTCTAGCTGCGTTTGTTCAAACATTTCTATCAACTAAGACACTAGTTAACATTGGAAATGATCTATCATCTTCACTATTTGTTATGATGGCTCTAGCTTATATACTCTCACTTTGCTCTGAAGCTGATGCATTTATTGGAGCTTCATTTAGTTCTATTTTCCCTTCACCTGCTATTCTTGCCTTCTTAATTTTTGGACCGATGATTGATTTTAAAAATACCATTATGATGCTGGGCGTATTTAGGATTAAATTTGTATTATGGTTATTAGTCATAGTCTTTGCTGTTGTTTTTACTCTGTTATGGCTGGCAGCACCATATATTTAGGGGGAAATTTATGCGATTTCACTTCCAACAAGCAGTCAAAGCAGCCATTTTATTTGCTTTCTCTGCGATGATTTACAGTTTTCATATGACGGGAAACATAACAAAATTAATAAACCCAAAATATGATATATTGAGTAAAATAGTAGCGATTATTTTTTTATTTTTATTCGTTGTACAGCTAAAAAGAGTTTTTACTTTTTCAAAACAAAGTAATTCATATCGTGCTACATGTGGATGTTGTTCACATCATCAGGAAAATACATCACTTTCTATAAAAAAGGGTTTGTCTTATTTTATCCTTATCGTTCCCATAGTCACTGGATTAATCATACCGACCAAGGTTTTAGATGCTTCGATTGCAGAAAAAAAAGGAGCCACGATTATGATGACTAATCAATCTCAAGCCCTTACTGGTGATGATGACATAGCAATGCTGAATGATTCCACTGAAGGACACCCTGTTGATCCAAACTTATTAGAAAAAAAACAGGAGATGCCCAAAAAAGAATATGATTTGTTGAAACAACAGCTCGCCAGCAATCCAATTATTGAAATGACGGATTATGTATATTCCGTTTATTATGAGGACATTAATAATAATCTATTAAACTATCAAGGTAAAAGCATTCATATAAATGGATTTGTATTAAAAGAAGATGATTTTGAGCAAAATCAGTTAGTGATTTCTAGATTCTTAATTACACATTGTGTAGCTGACGCAAGTATCATCGGTTTTTTGTCAGAGATACCAGAAGCAAGCAATTTAGAAGAAGATACATGGATTGAAGCAGAAGGAATTATTGATATTGGGTACTATAATGGTGTTGAACTACCATTGCTTAAAATTCATAAATGGAAAGAAATAGAAATACCTGATGAACCTTATTTATATCCTATAGATATTCTTATTAGTAAGTAAATCAAATGTCTTCTACCACTTTTATTTTCATGCATTTTACACATCTAATGCAAATCACCCTTCTAAACAACATAGCCACCTAGCATCAATTAAGTATCGATACTAGATGGCTATTACTTAGTCTATTTTTACTGTTTTATGCTAGGAGGAATAATCCACAACCTTCATATTAACAGCATAAATGCATTCAGTTTTATTTATTAATTGAAGAAACTAACTCCATTTCCTTCGCTGTTAATTCTGATAAATCCTTTGCATTTTTTAACACGTCTTGTGGGATAGTAATCGTAGAAAGTGTATTAAATGCATCGTATGTGATGGCTGATTTTTGGTTAATTTTCATTTTTACATCTGCCATATTCATTGCTAAAGTCATATCAATTTCAATATTTTTTATATCGAATGTCTTTTTATCAATCGTTAATTGATATTTTATATTGTCAAATGACATATTATTCAATGAAGCTAAAATGTCATCTGCTCCTACCTCTACTTCAGCTGAATCTTTTGTTGTTGTACCTACTTGTACCTCTGCTGAATCTTTTGTTGCTGTTGCAGCTCCTGTTTCCAACATTGGTATTAAAGTTGAAATTTGGTCTTTAACCAGTTTTGTAAATTTCTCACCATCTGCATTTAATGTTAAAACATAGGCATTATCTGTTTCTTTTAATGTAAAGTCTTTTGCAAATTCTTTTAGCATTTCAAGCTGGTCAGCTGCGCTTGCTTGTACGCCTGCTTGTTCAAGCATAGCATCATACATATCAGTTGGGAACTTAAGCCAAGCGCCTTGAGTTGCCTCATACATATACATTCCATCTTTAGCTGTCATGTACATTTTTAATGGCATCTCCATTTTTTCGCCACTTTCAGGCTCTGTCATAGCAATTGTTCCCTCAACGAAAAATTGCATTGGATCGACCACTACATCCATTGACATTTTGCTATTTGTGTTTGTTTTGAATGTTTCTTTTCCATCATTTACTTCTATTGCCTGTGTCATCGTCATACTAGCTTTCATGCTCTTCACATCTTGTTGTTTAGCTAGAGATTTATTAAATACTTCTTCTAATGTTAAGGAGCTAGGCTGTGATGGTGTTGATGGTGTTGATGTTGCTGTCAATGTATTGAAAATTAAAGTAGCTAATTGACCGCGAGTTACTTTATCATTGACACCATATTCTGTAGCAGAAACTCCTGTTGAAATTCCTGCCTCATATAGTGCTGTCACAGCGTTAGCATAGGAACTATTCTCTGGAACATCCACAAACGGGCTTTTACCTTTTGCATCTAAGTCTAATGCTCGTGCAATCATCACAGCTATTTGTCCTCGTGTCACAGTTTCAGACGAACGGAATGTATGATCATCATAGCCCTTCACCACACCAAGTGCTGTTAATTTTTAATAGCATCGTAATATTCGTTTGATTTGTTAAGATCTTTAAAGTTTTGTTTTTCTACAGAAGCTGTATCCGCTGTCGCAAGTCCAAATGCATTGACAAGTATTTTCGCAACTTGACCACGTGTTACTGCTTGAGATGGTTTAAATGTGCCATCACTATAACCATGTAAAACACCTGACGTATAAAGTGAAGATATTCCTTCAAAATGTGGGTGGTCTTCACTTACATCAGAAAAAGGGCTTGCCGCTGATGCTGGTACCGCTGCTACCGCCGTTACTGCTAATGCAACTGCAGTTGTTGTATAAAGTTTTCTTTTCTTATTTTTCATCATTTTGCTCTCCTCTACTAATCCCATTAGGGTATGTATAACATTATTAATTATAAACAAATTTATGATAGATTGCTATATGTTGGGTCAAATTGAATAAATAAATATATAGTTGTAGAAAATTTGTAAACTTTTGAGCCTTTAGAAATACAAAAAAAACCGACCTCCAAGGGAGATCGGTTTATTTAAAATGTTTACTCAGCAGCTTTTGCGCGTAGAACCATTTGTAGGATACCACCGTGACGGTAGTAGTCTACTTCTACCTCTGAGTCAAAACGAGCTAAAGCTTGGAAAGTTTTAACTGTGCCGTCTTCAGATTTCGCAGTTACTGTTAAGATGTCACGTGGTTTCACATCGTCAGTAATGTTTACAGAGATTTCTTCTTTACCCGTTAAACCTAGAGAATCAGCAGATTCACCATTTAAGTATTGTAAAGGAAGAACACCCATCATTACTAAGTTAGAACGGTGGATACGCTCGTAAGATTGTGCGATAACAGTTTTCACGCCAAGTAGGAATGTACCTTTCGCCGCCCAGTCACGAGAAGAACCCATACCGTAGTCGTTACCAGCAAGTACTACTAAGCCAGTACCTTGCTCTTGGTATTTCATACATGCGTCATAGATGTATTCTACTTCGCCTGTTGGCCAGTAAGTAGTGAATCCACCTTCTGTACCAGGAGCAACTTGGTTACGGATACGGATGTTTGCAAATGTACCACGCATCATTACTTCGTGGTTACCACGACGAGAACCATAAGAGTTGAAGTCACGGATTGCAACACCGTTTTCGATTAAATATTTACCTGCAGGTGTATCTTTACCGATTGCACCAGCTGGAGAAATATGGTCAGTTGTAATTGAGTCACCGAACTTCGCCATAATACGTAAGCCGTCTAAGCCTTTAATAGCTTCTGGCTCTTTCGCAAGACCTTGGAAGAATGGTGGGTTTTGGATGTAAGTTGATTTTTCATCAAATGTGTAAAGAGACTCAGTTGATGTTTCAATTGCATTCCAAGCTTCGTTTGCTGTGAATACAGTTTCGTATTCTTTTTGGAATAATTCACGGTTAACTACAGTACCTAATACTGCGTTAACTTCTTCAGTTGTAGGCCAGATATCAGCGAAGAATACTTCGTTGCCATCTTTGTCTTTACCGAATGAATCTTTTTGTAAGTCGACATCCACAGTACCAGCAAGTGCATAAGCAACAACAAGTGGTGGTGAAGCTAAGTAGTTAGCTTTTACAAGTGGGTGTACACGACCTTCGAAGTTACGGTTACCAGAAAGAACAGATGTTACAAATAAGTCATTAGCTTTGATTGCATCTTCGATTTCAGGAAGTAACGGACCTGAGTTACCGATACATGTTGTACAACCGTAACCTACAGTGTTGAACCCGATTTGGTCAAGGTAAGATTGTAAACCTGAATCTTCTAGGTAACCAGTTACTACTTTAGAACCTGGTGCTAAAGAAGTTTTTACCCATTTAGGCACTGTTAGACCTTTTTCTACAGCTTTTTTCGCCACTAAGCCCGCAGCAATTAATACGTAAGGATTAGATGTATTTGTACAAGAAGTGATTGCAGCGATTGCTACAGCACCTGTTGGAATTTCTACATCACCTTCAGCGAATTTAGCTACAGAAGTTTTTGCGAATTCATCTTCAGTTAAACCGAAACCTTGTGTACCTTGAGGTGCCACTACTGCTTCTTTGTAACGAGAACGCATTTGAGATAGTGGAATTAAGTCTTGTGGACGTTTTGGACCAGAAAGGTTTGGTTCGATTTCAGCTAAGTTTACTTCTAATACATCAGTGTAAACTGGCTCTAATGTTGGATCGAAGAACATGTGGTTCGCTTTTAAGTAAGCTTCTACAACCGCGATGTGCTCTTCGTCACGACCAGTTAAACGCATGTAGTTCAATGATTCTTCGTCAATTGCGAAGTAACCACATGTAGCACCATATTCAGGAGCCATGTTAGAAATTGTTGCACGGTCAGCTAGTGGTAATTTAGATACGCCAGGTCCGAAGAACTCAACGAATTTACCTACTACCCCACGTTGACGTAATACTTGCGTTACTTTTAATGCTAAGTCAGTAGCAGTAGTTCCGTTTGGAAGATCGCCAACTAATTTAACACCGATAACTTCTGGGATTGGGAAGTATGAAGGTTGACCAAGCATACCTGCTTCAGCTTCAATACCACCAACACCCCATCCAAGAACGCCGATACCGTTGATCATTGTTGTATGTGAGTCAGTACCAACTACTGAATCTGGGAATGTTTCGAATGTACCGTCAGCATTTTCGTTTACGTGCACAACTGGAGCTAAGTACTCTAAGTTTACTTGGTGAACGATACCAGTTGCTGGTGGTACAGCACGGAAGTTATTGTAAGCAGTTTGAGCCCATTTTAAGAAGTTATAACGCTCAGCATTACGTTCAAATTCAAGGTCCATGTTTGCTTGTAGTGCACTTGCATTACCATATTTGTCAACTTGTACTGAGTGGTCAATTACAAGGTCAACTGGAATAGCAGGGTTGATTTTGCTTGGGTCGCCGCCCATTTCTTTCATTGCAGAACGAAGAGATGCAAGGTCAACTACTACTGGTACACCAGTAAAGTCTTGTAATACAACGCGAGAAGGTTTGAATGGTACTTCAGCTTCTGGATCAGCACCATTACCCCATTTTGCTAATTCGTTTACGTGTTCTTCTTTGATTACATACGCATCATATTGACGTAAAACAGATTCTAATAATACTTTGATTGAGTAAGGAAGGTTTGAAACTTTTGCAACGCCAGCTTTTTCAATCGCAGCTAAGTCATAGTAATTGTAAGTTTTACCATTTACTTCGAATGATGCGCGGCTGTTGTGTAAATTACCTTGTGCCATATGCGGATCCCCCTAAATATCTTTTTGAAAAGGCCTATGTAAAGCAACTTTTCTCCAATACCCATGATAACGTATTTATATTCATAAGTAAATTACATTAATATTATCTTTTTTGATAAGCATAACTTATGACCTTGCTTTCTAACCTGATGTTTCTAATTATAGAGATATGCATAAGATGAAGGATTTGCAGAAAGGACATTTTCTATACCTTTCTTACTAAATGTATCTAAATGTATTTAACTGGGGTACTCTTTGGGGCACTTTCTGGGGCACTTGTAGTTTTTTTCAGAAATAGTGCCCCAGTAAAAAGTATTTAATTATCATTATTATGGACAGGTACGTATCATATTAAAAATGTTATCAAAAATTATTTACATCAACTAGTATTTTTATAATTTTTTCAAATATTACATGTCCCCTTACTGTACCCACAATATTTTTCTGACAAGATTGTCATTCCCCTTCTTTCTTAATCATTCCATATTTATGGTATAATCACACAAAAAGGGGTTTTATTAGAATAATGCTTGTAATATTATTTTTTATATTTATAATTTGGTTTTTGATTAAATTCATTAACTTACAGGAGAAACAAAACAGCTTGCAGGAAGAACAAAACGAAATTCTAAGATTTATTTCCAACAAGCTAGATAAATAGGATACATAGAGATGGGAAATCCCATCTTTTTTTACTGATCAAAACAGCCCTTACACCAATCTTCATTATCGAAAACTTACTCAAATCCCTCAGTGTGCAATTATTGTTTACAAATCACACATTAAACCTTAGTTACCCATTGTTCAGAATAATGTCCTACATGTTGTGGTTCACGAATTTAAAACCCTTAGAAAAACAATCGCCATAAAGAAAAAATTTTTATTAGCTTCAACTATTTCACCAAAACTCCATTGCATTACCCCATATTTCGCATTACCTTTCTGACGTACACATTAATGAAATCTTTCAATGGTCTATTAACCATGTTCTATTTTTCAAACTAAATCCATTACTTAATAGACAAATTACCATTCCATTCAAATTTCTTTGTCTAATCATAAATTAATAAAGTAAGGATATGGTTACCTTAATAAAATAGAATTGGAGGTATTGATAATGGGTGATATTATAAATATTAGTACTGGTTCTGATTCCTGTGGTAAACACGGAAAACAATCGAGCAATCGCTGTAAAGGTTGTGTTTGTAACCAATTAAGACGTTTACAAACTCAAACTGAAGTTGATCTCTTCTTACTTGGAGGTCAGATTATAGAAGATGTTATTTTTATTACCTTTGACCCGAAAGATTGTTGTGCATTCTTTAATGATCCCACAACAGAACCTGGTTCAACAATTATCGTGGACTGTCAAGATATTCAAGCTATCCGTATAGAAGCTGACTAAATTATAAAGGTCCACTCCTTTAAAGGGTCACTTAAAAGTGACCCTTTTAATAGTACCTATTCTCAGATTGTTCAATAACTAAATCGACCATCAAAGAACGCTCTAGATGGTCTTATAATCATGAAGTCCCACTCTTAAGTAGGAGAATACCCGACAAAAAAGAACTATACTTTACGATAAAGTTATTTAGTGAAAAAAGAATGTATTCCTGAGCAATTGTGAGTAGAGTTAAGTCGTACCTTTTTTGATAAAGATTGGTTCTACTCAATCATTTGGATACAACCTTTTTGAGGATAAACATCTTGGATATGTACTTATTTGAAGTACCCAAACTGAGCGTTTAAGAAAGGGCAAGCTTTATTTGCTTGTAATTAATTTTAAAAATATTCCACAGAACTTCTACTCTCTTCATTCCAATCATAAATATTATAATCTAGCACTACTACTGTTTGCCATTTTCACATAGTTTTGCCCTCTTATGTGTTTGAGTATCTTAGCTGACTAGATGAGCTGTAACGCGTGACAACTCTACTGCCCTTTTTATGATACAATTTACATAATTACACAACGAGGTGATTTCATGGAAAATGATAAATTAGTTTGTAAATTATGTGGTAGTGATACCTTTACACAAGGTGAATTAGGTGGAGCTTATGCAAATGTAAGACCGTTAGACTCAATTTCAATTTTTTCGAGCTCCCCACTTATATTGTCTATTTGTACAAATTGTGGAGAAGTAGCTTCAATGAAAGTTAAGAAACTTCACAAGTTCAAATAGTCCCATAACGTTTATATTAGGGCCACTTTCAGCAGAGTGACCCTTTAATAACAAAAGACATATAATAGACTCTGTGATAGGAAGTATTTTTGCTATAATTAGCTATCAATAGAAATATATTCCAACTCTTGTATCACTATCAGTTACGTTTCTATTATTATTGTTTGTATTTCGCTTTTTTCAGATGATCAAATAGGAGTACTATCAGCTTAAAGTGTTAGGATATCTTTGTAGTCCAGTCTTGTCATCTCCTGCTGTCTATTATCTTTCTAATCCTCGCTTTGCGCACCCTTTTCATTTATAAATAGATGCCTCATTCAGATTATCCACTGTCCATCACATTCATCTTTCTAAAATAATTCTAATACTATATAGGTAATTTTTTATCATTCAAAAATTGACTATAATACCTACATTCAAGCCCTTGTATAATACCGCCTGTTGAATCCCTGTTTTTTGTCATAAAACCCTTCTTCGATATTGCTAACATCATATCCAAATCATTTGATTTTCTCAGACTTTGTAAAAATACCATCCATATAGAAGACCTTTCTTGCCATATAGGTGTTTCTACTATGGTAATACATCTTGGTATATAAGCTTACCTTTGTTTACAGATTTTTTTTAAATAATTTTCTACTAATCAAATCTCATATTTCTTTTATTTTCAGAAATATGATTAATAAGTCTAGAGAATGGAACAGAGTACTACATACTATATAAATGTAATCTGCAGATTATAAATCTTTAGTCTTGAGGAGGTGAAAATTACATGCCTTTAACTACTGGTCCAATTGAAAATTCAGGTAATCTACCAGCTAATGCTGCTAGCGTTCGTATCAAAGTTCTTAATCTCACTGGAGGTTTACTAACAGGAGTAGTCCGAGTTTTCAGACTTAACGGTACAAGACAATTACTATCAACAACTCCTTTTGCCGCTGCTGCTAATGCTTCTACTTTTGTAACTCCAAGTGTAGCAGGATCGTTCCAATATGAAGTTGAAATAGCTCCAAATCAAACTGGCGGATTATACAGCGTTTACGGGCGTACCGCTTCAGGTGTTATCATCGATGCCCAACGATTTGTGAACTCTGAGTTAACACCTATTCTTTAATGTTAAATAGATTGTTAAATCAGAAAAGCCTTATACTTCGGTATAGGGCTTTTCATATTCACTCAAAAACTTCTTAAAAACCCCTTTTTACATATTATCTGGATAAATATTTTATATAAGCACTTTGTATGGAGATTCCATTATTTTTAATAACGCTGGCCTAGCTTACCATTATCTATCGGCCTAACATGTCCTAAATCTCAGCCAGCTTCTTTTCCACTTTCACCAACATCCACAAAAAAATATTACTGTTTTATGAAAAATCCTTAAGAAAATCTTCATAAATATCCTTTCTAATTATTAATAATTTCCATTTACAATGATGCAGGATGACATTACTGAGTATTCTCTCACATGACATGGAGCGTTTGAAAATCATCAACAGAAAAAAGGAGCATCTCACCTTGGGTATTACAGAGATTTTTAGCAATATTCGTTATTTAATGTTACCAGTAATCATTATTATTGGCATAGGGTTCTTACTAATCGCACTTTATTATTATTTTTATCGAAAAAGACAATCAGATCACAAAAAACAGATTGCTTTAAAGAAGCTTATTCTTGGCACAGTCTTCATCGGATATATTGTTTTTGTGTTGGAGCTAACGATTCTTGGCCGTGGTACTTCCCATTACCTGCAGATGAACCTTCAACCATTCAGTGGTTATATGGATGCTTGGAAAAAATACTCTTTACGTGATCTCCAAAATTGTCTATTTAATATTGTAATGTTTGTACCACTAGGAGTTTTATTACCTTTACTTATCGTTAAATTTAAAGAATTTAAGTGGCTTCTTTTTGTAGTTGTAGGTGCTACAGCGTCTATTGAAACGTATCAGACACTTTCAGGAGCAGGGATTTTTGAGCTTGATGATTTAATAAACAACACACTTGGTGGTATTATTGGCTACCAACTATACAGATTAACTGCTTCTATTGCTCAGCACCAAAAAGTAAAAATGAAAAGTCTAATTGGAAACCTTGCCATCCCCCTATTAATGGGCTTGATTTTTATTGGTATGAATATTGTCTATACCCAACAGGAGTTTGGTCATCTTGCAATAAACGCCTATACAAAATCGAAAATGTCAGATGTGCATGTATCAACTTCATTGGAATTAAGCTCAGCGCCAACTATGGCTCCAGTATATAAGAAAATTATTGAAAATGATGACGTGGAAGATCTGTTACAACAAAAATTAGGTTTATCAGTGGTGAATACACAGGATTTTAAGGACGATCGTGAGATTTTAGTGAAAGACAAAGCTGGGTTTCAATATACATTGTTTATAAGTTCAGAAGGACAATGGTCGTTAACAGAGAACCATTATACGCCAGAGCAAACTTCATTTACCGAGCAAGAACCAATGCTTGGAAAGGCGAAGGCACTTATGGACGATCTTTCCATAATACCTCCGGGTGCTACATTTACTGTTTTGGAGGATGGAAAATTTGAATGGAACCTTCCAGATAGTACTGATTTAAACAGAGATTATTTGAGTGGAGATATAGGTCTTGGTCTTAAGTCAGATGGCAGTCTTTATTCGTTAACCTACAGTCTTAAAAAAAATCAATTTATACGAGAAGTAAACATATTGTCTCCTGCAGAGGTATATGAACGAATTAAGAATGGATAATTTTCCCAAATAAAATATAATGCGCTGGTAAAGGAAGAAGAACTTATTATAAAAAAGGACGATCAACTTAATATTGAATTAATTGAGCTTTCGTATATGTACGACACAAAAGGTTTCTACCAGCCAATATACAGAGTTTCCGGTAAACTTAATGGAAATAATTGGTTCACTTTAATCCAAGCTAGGAAGTAAAATATACGGAAGCTTATGTTCCAAAAGATAATAAAAGCCCAGGCTCAAAATCAATTGAGTATCTGGGCCCTGCTTATTATGTAGCTACTAATCAATTAACTCAATTTTTATTTAAACTTTCTTGAATAAACAAATTCTATTATTGGTGAAGTCACAAAAGTAAGACCAACAACTAAAAGTAAAGGATAATTCCTCATATCATTTAAATTAGATACACCCTCTGAAATAAATAAAATTAGACATGCCATTATCATTAAAACATAATAGCCAATCTTTGCACTTTGAGTTTCAATATGCCTTTCTAATTCGTCTTTGTCTTTAGCGCCATTATGGTCACCCCAATTAAGCCAATTTAAAAGATACGATAATGCAATAAAACTAAAAACTATAGAACCCCCGTCAATAGTATCAAAACGTACCCATTTGTATAAGGTGTAGCTTACGAATGTACAAAATACTACAAAAACAATTATACCCACTATTTTTTTGGATTTATCCATTTCTTTTCTCCCCATCCTCACATGGTATAAATAATTCTTCCATCGTTACTCCTAATACTCTTGCGATATCAAAAGCTAACTTCAAACTTGGGTCATATTTGTTATTCTCTATCGCATTAATTGTTTGTCTAGTTACATCGCAAAGTTGTGCTAATTTCCCTTGAGAAATATTACATTGTTCTCTAAGTTCCTTTATATTATTTTTCATTCAACAACCACCTTCATATTTTAAGGTGTAAAATATCTTTTACACCTTAATAATACCCAAAACACTAATCGTATGTCAAACATGTTTTACACATACCCACATGAATAATCTTTAAACGGCAAAAAAAAAGAAGCAACCTCTCAGCCACTTCATCAGTAATTCAAAAATTATATCTTGATTTATATATCATACTACTAGATATTTCCACTTACTTTACCATTTGTTCTTTACAATTATCATTAAGCAGACTATGAAGAATCTAAATTTCTCTATCTCCATTCATCAATGCTTTTGCACCAGGTAGCTTCTTTTCTTTAATTTCATCGAAAAAATTAATAGTAATGCTCAGAAGGCTACTATGATGTAACATTAAGAGTGTTTGGTTCAAATAAATCTTTACTTAAAACTGTCCCGTAATAAATCTATCTTCAATCATTCAATCATCTAGTTCATCATCTTCAATTAGCACTATTTCAACCTTAGAGACTCTTTCACCCCATGAACCACAGTCTTTGATAGTAGCAAAAACTTCATATATACCATCACCAAAACCTGAACGAAATGCTACACCTAGTCCTTCCTGACCTTTGTTGTAATATAATGGACCACCTTGTTTATAACTATTGGCAGTAATTTTGCATACAGTATCATAACTATTATCTGTTTTGATTAAAGTTCTAACAAAGAGGTCATTATCTTTAATGATTTTTTGAATATTTGTAAGAATTTCTTTTGCATTGTCTTCATTACATTCAATTAAATTATACGTGTCCTCATCATTCACTTTATAATTTTGATTAATTAAAATTAGAGACAATTCATCCTGATCTTTTCCCCAAAATTCGATAGCTATAGGACTACCTTCTTTTTTCCATTCGCTATTTATGTAACATGGATCAATAACCAATAGTTGACCTGAATCCACTCCAACAACGCCTAGTGACACTTTTCTTTCTATTGACATTTTGATTCCTCCTATATTCCTAATACTATTTAATATTTCTTTATCCCTGAAATTAAATTTATTTCCGACTGTAATTACAAATTCCCAGGTTAAATTAGGAAAATATTATACATAGGTTCAATTTGTTCATATTGTGCAGTATCAGATTGTTTAACAAGTTCTTTCTTCTTCACCGACAAACATCCATACAAAAATACATATCACATCATAAAATAGAAGTGTATAAAGCTAACCCATTTACTTTATACCTCCATTTTTAAGGGTCGCTGATGAAGCCACAGTGACCCTTTTATAGTTTCTTTCATATTGTTCAGTACTATCTCCGATATACTTCTTCAAGACTCTATTTTCACAGCTTTCCTTAAAAATATTATTTATTTCTCTTTAATAGACATATTACCAATCACCTTCCAACATTAATTCATAGAATATTAGTGAATGAACAGTTTTCACAATTAATAAGTAACAAACGCCTATAACTTGCGGTGTTACTAACATATTACGGAATGGAGGTGACAAAAAATGGACCCACGAAAATTAATTTGTGATAGTTGTTGTGAAAAAAACCGAGTTCTTTGGTCCCGTATAAAAGCTGTTGACATTTGTTCTATTCAACCTCCTTCAGTCGTAATTCCTAGCGGAACAATTATTCCAACGATAAATAGATATTTCTATATTGTTACAGAAGATATTGATTTAACAAACGGAACAATCATTCCGGCTAGTTTATTTACAGATGATAATAGCGATCCAGTAACAGAATTCAAACTTTTTTATCCTAATGGATATGTTAATCTTTACATCAATGCTGTAATGCAAGAGGGCGGTGCATATAAAGTAACCCCATATTCATTAACTCTTAACCCATTTAATGCAACTATTTATGCTGGAACTCCAATAATTATCGAATCATTAGGTTTCCAACAAATGTAATCTAAAATTCCTTTATCCCTTGAAAGGGGGTGAAAAAAATGGCACTTTCAATTATCAATATTCATGTAAATGTTACAGGCACTTCGACTAGATTCTTTAATGTTTTAGCAGCAAATTTAGCTGTCACAGACGGTACTACTATTGCTGCAACTGCTTTTCTAGACGATAGTGGAACTGCCGCTACTGCTTTCCCTGTAGTAGCTAATGGCTACTATAATTTCTATATTAATGGCGTATTACAAGAAGGTGGTTCATATACAATTTCTGCAACAGAATTAACATTTAACAGTGTTACTGGTACAATCACAGCAGGAACTCCATTAGTAGTGGAAGCCGTAGAATTAGTTACACAAACTTAATTTTTAATTATCAATCATACGTTTTAATAGTATGAAGCTTTCTAGTCTTTCTTCTATTTTGGTGCTTAGGGTCACTTCCGGACAAGTGACCCTTCCTTTATTAGCCTCTTTCCTCAAATTATTCATTAGTGTAATATTCGACGAAACTACAGCTTTTTTATTTTTAAAATCTATTTCACAGGCAATTCACTATACAAACATAGCAATCACATCATATTAATAGTAAGGTAAAGCTAATATAGCCTTACACATCCTTTCCTTTCTTATAAGGGTCACTCCATCCCAAGTGGCCCTTTCTCTATGGTCTTATCTCACAAAAATAGCCCATAGCTGAATGGTTTAACAACCCTACTCTTTCTATACAACCAACATAATATATAGTAAAAAGGAGGTGTTTTTTATGGGATACTACTGCGGCAACTCCAACGGCGGTAATGGTTCAACATTCGTTCTAATTGTCGTTCTTTTTATTCTATTAATTATTGTCGGCGGTACATTCATTACTGGATATTAACATTACCGATTTAAGGGTTGCCCTAGCTTGGTGACCCTTTAATAGTTTCTTTTTGACACGATACTCATATTGTTCAGTTATTATATAAAGCTCTCACAATATTAGGTGTTACTACTACGGTATTATGTCTTGGTATATGGATTCGCCTTTGTTTATAGATTCACTTTTAATTCATTTTCTACTAAACAATTCACACTTCGCTTTTATTTTTAAAGAAACTTGATTAATAAGACTAGTGAATGTAGAAAAGTAATGCATATTATGAAAATATAATCTGCAGATTATTATCTTTAGTTTGGAGGAGGTGAAAATTACATGCCATTAACTACTGGTCCAATTGAAAATACAGGAAATCTACCAGCTAATGCCTCTAGCGTTCGTATCAAAGTTCTCAATCTCACTGGAGGTTTACTAACAGGAGTAGTAAGGGTTTTCAGACTCAACGGCTCAAGACAATTATTATCAACAACTCCTTTTGCTGCTAATGCCAATGCTTCTACTTTTGTAACTCCAAGTGTAAGTGCAGCTCAGTATGAAATTGAAATTGTTCCTAATCAAACAGGCGGATTATACAGCGTTTACGGGCGAACAGCTTCAGGTGTAATCATCGATGCCCAACGATTTGTGAACTCAGAATTAACACCGATTCTTTAATTTATAAACAGATTTTCACTGTTAAAATCACGGAAGCCTTATATTCAGTTATATGGCTTTTCGTATTTTATCAATTCCCCTTCCGATTTCTTTCTGATTGGAGCCTTATGTTGTTCAGTAAAACCCTACAGTAAATTTATGTCGTCACCTTTCTATACTGCAATACATAGAATATGTTTGAGGTAATTCATCACTATGAAAGTAAAGGAGATATTGATTTGAATGACTAAAAAAAATCCACAACAACCTTTGGAAACAACAGAAATTCAGATAGCAAGACTTGCATATATTGGTGCTTCGATCGCAACATTGGGCGACGGCCTATCTGCTGTTGCAGCAGGTTTAGCATTAAATGCATTAGAAAAATCAAGTAACCAAAATCCTCAAGTCCAAAATAGTGACCAATCTAAGGAAGTAGAGGATCTTCAAAAGCAAATAGATTATTTAATAAATGAATTAAAGCAAGTAAAAAAATCGATACATTAACTAGAACTTCCTTCTAACTACCTTAAAAAGTGACATTAAAACATCAACAAAAAGGAGGGTAAACCTTTGCAATACACTGTACAATCAACTTCAAACAATAGATTAATTCTCGACCTTAATAAAGCCATTAACGGAGAATATAATGCTATTCGATTTTATGAACATTTGGCACGACTTGCTCCAAATGAAAAAGTTAAAAATCGTATACTAGAAATACAAAAAGATGAAATGAGACATTACCAAGGTTTTGTTTATACCTTTACTTACCTTACTGGTCAACAACCATCTCAACAAATAAACGAAACATTACCACAGAATTTTAAGAGTGGTATCCTAACTGCATTTAAAGATGAGCAAGAAGCTGTTGAATTTTATCATCGTGTTGCTAGAGAATATAATATTCCTTATATTAGTAATCAATTTAGTTCAAATGCTTCAGATGAACAGAATCACGCAGTTTGGTTTTTATTCTTTATTAACCAATATTGATAAAGTAATATTACCGACTATTTGGTCGGTTTTTTTTATTCCATAACCTTTAATATAAATATTGAATAAAATTTATATAAATTTCTATTTAAACCGAATATCACAAAGCTAAAAGCTAGTACAAACGTTCGTGTGTAGTTATAATAAACTTATCTTAAACAAAAAAGGAGTCTTGCCTTATGAGCCAAAGAATTGCCTACTATGATGTTGCACCTGATGGTATGAAAATTATGATGGATATGGAAAAATACACAAAGAAGTCTACAATTAATCGAGTAACTCGGGAGCTTATCAAAATAAGAGTCTCCCAAATTAATGGATGCGCGTTCTGCTTAGACTTGCATACATCCGATGCTCGTAAGATGGGTGAAACCGAACAGCGTATTTATTGTTTAAATGCTTGGAATGAATGTACTTTTTATACACCTGAAGAGAAAGTTGCTCTAGAATTATCTGAGTGTATAACTTTAATTCCTACTAAAAAAGTTACAGATGACCTATATAAGCGTGTTCGTGAATACTATGATGAGAAACAGTATGTTGACCTTGTTCTAATCATCAATCAGATCAACAGTTGGAATAGAATTTCTATTGCAATGGGGAATACAGCAACTGAAAAATAATAACTATTTAACGAACATCTAATGGTGTTCGTTTTTGACTCCCTCTGTTTCGCAATTTCTTTCGATTGTAACTAGTCAAATTCCTCATATTGTTCAGTAGTGTTTTTAAGATTTACTTTATTGTGCTAATATTTACATAAATAAAAATATTAGGAGGCGACCTTTATGAATTCGCATGAAAATAAAGTAAAGGAATTTTTAAGCTCTAATAATGTAAAAGCCGAACACTTCGTATTTAATCAATCTTGCCACTCCGTAAAAGAGGCCGCTGAAGCAGTTAATGGCGCTGAAGACGATTTTGTAAAAAATATTTGCATGATTGACTCAAATAATGAATTAATAGTGGCTATTGTAAAAGGAAACAATAGAGCTAGTACAACTCGTGTTGCAAAATCATTAAATATAGAAAAGCCTAGACTTGCTAATGGAATTGAAATTATTGAACGTACAGGTTTCCCACCAGGTGGAGTTCCTTCTTTTGGTTTTCAAGCAAATTTTTTAGTTGATCCAAAAGTGACAAATATGGATTACGTATATACTGGTGGTGGTTCCGAAAACTCTTTAGTTAAAATAAATGTTCAAGACTTATTAAAAATCAATCAAGGTACTATTATTAAAGTAAGCAAGTAAATAGTAACTCTTTACAACCGTTTAAAATGACGGTTGTTTTTTGCATTTTAAGCTGCACAATTTGCTCATATTGTTCATTAGAATGTTAAATCTTCCTCAACATTTCTGAACTTGAGACTTTCACCGTCTTTGATTGTTAATTTATACTCTTCATATAAATCAAATCGTTAATAGTCAATCATGTTCATCCTCTCCTGAATTATATTTACAAATGTATTTTCCAAGAGATTTCTAACAAGTCACTTTTTCTATTCTTTTATATACTATAACCTAGCAAATAGTCCATTTCTTCAAAAAATATAAAACGGCACAGAAAAAGCCGATTTACACATACGTGCTTCGGCTTTCCTTTTTACCTTAATTTTTTTCTAAGTTGCTGGTGAAAAAATTACTGCCCTTGTAAATACATTATTGATTCTGAATCTCTTTTATTTCTGCATCGTATTTTTTAAAAATAGTTTCTTTAATTTGTTGATGTTGTAATGCATCTTCATTTAGTTCTCTTTCTTCGCTTGCTGTTAGAGTCTTTATTGTGTTAACTTCATTATTATTACTTAAATTGAAACGACCATTATTCATATTGATTACACCATATTCACCATATGAATTCTTTTTTAAGAATAGTATATAATCATCAGTTCCTATTGCTTCATAATTACTAACCGTCTTTATCTTCTTTACTTTATCCACATCTTCAAAAATAGAGATAGGTTCAATCACACTTATAATTTCACCTTCATTATACTGCTCATCTTCGGGCTGTTTTAAAATCTCTTTAATATTTACTTCAGTTTTTGTAATACCTTCAATCAAAAATTTAGGTTGATACTCATCTTCAGGAGTTTCGTGAAACTTATTAATATGTTCACGATCTTCAAAGTTTTTAGTTGCTTGTGCAATAATGATAAGTTCTGAATTTTGCTCTAATGTATCAAGATTTTCGAAACTTATATAGTTTCCGTTTGAACTAACAATTGGAATCTCATTTATTTTTTCTTCATTTGGAAGTTTATCTATTTTACCTTCCTCGGAGTGCGTTGGTAGATTAGTAGTAAATATTATTAATCCAATAAAAGTAACTACTACTGGTAAAAAAAATAGTTTCTTATTTTTCATGGTATACCTCCTTAACTTAGTAATTTTTCCATTTGTTATATGCATTATTCTTATCAAATGATGTAATTGTTATGTTTCCACTACCACCAGGGATTGCGTACCAACCTCTTCTCATTACTGAGGTATCACCTGAAGCCGATTCATGATCCAATTTCACAGAATGTCCAATTTCATGTGCTGCATTGCGACTCACGTATGTTTGGTTAAAAGGATATTGTTGCTTCATCGTATTATCATACAAGATAACATTGCAAAAATCCCAATATAAATCCGACCATTCTCCCCTTCCATATGTTGCATAAGTTCCCGATGAATCTGTAACATAAATAGCATTGTATACTTCCCCAACTAGATTAGGTACTGATGAGTTGGAAATAACATATTTATCATTCCATTTTTGATAGCTATCAGATTTTCCAATACCTATTTCAGGACTTTGGTTCCAATAGGTTCTACCATCATTGAAATGAGCAGTATATCCATATTGTGCTACCGATGGATCATACCAAGCATTATGGTATCCATTCCCATGCCTTGTATTTTCAAAATAAAAAGCAGAAACAGTTGCGGTAGTTGAAAAAAATGTAGATAGGAATAACAGAAATACAAAAGTAAATCCTATAGATTTCTTTGTAATAAATTTATACATACAATACACTTCCTTTTGTTATTAAATATTGATGTGATTACCAGAATTTCGAGTGAATATTTTCAATAAAACAACAATTCACCTCACATACTTAGTTATATTTATTTACTCTATATCTGGAAAACAATTCCAAGCAACGAAACCGTAATAAAATATTTTTCTATTTTTGTAAAATGATAAATTATATAGGGATAATTCCCTGATATACTCAACCTAAATTACACTAATAGAAATAAATTAAAGTCGATCTAATTGCCTTTTTCGCAACCATTTATACATGCCAACTGAAAATGTAAGTCTCAATTCTCCACCTCTCCTTTCTGAACAATATTTATCTGATGTACATTAATAAAATCTTAAAATGGTCTATTAACCATTTTCTTTTTTTGTAACCTAAATCATTACTTAATAGACAAATTACCAATCAAATTTCTTTGTCTAATCATAAATTAATAAAGCAAGGTTATTATTACCTTAATAGAATTGGAGGTATTGATAATGGGCGATATTATAAATATTAGAACTGGTTCTGATTCCTGTGGTAAACATGGAAAACAATCTGGCCATGGCTGTAAAGGTTGTGTTTGTAATCAATTAAGACGTTTACAAACTCAGACTGAAGTTGATCTCTTCTTACTTGGAGGTCAGGTTATAGAAGATGTTGTTTTTATTACCTTTGACCCGAAAGATTGTTGTGCATTCTTTAATGATCCAACGACAGAACCTGGTTCAACTATTATCGTGGACTGTCAAGATATTCAAGCTATCCGAATAGAAGCAGATTAAGTTATAAAAGAGCTCTCCTTTACAGGGTCACTTTCGTCTGAGTGACCCTATTAATAGTTCTGATCCTCAGATTGTTTAATATGGACTTATGATACTAAATGCAAGATTCCCTTCTCTTTGTTCGAAATCAGTAACGTAAGTTATAACCTAATTCAATCAGCGAAGGTAAACTTGATGGCTATGCTGCCTTAAGACCAGTGAACAATATTTTCTCTTCAGAATCTCCACTTATTAATACAGTGTGTCAAAATTGTGGTGAAGTAGCTTCAATTAAGGCTACAAGACCACAAAAGTTGAAATAATTTCGTGCTGAAACTGTAGCGTTTGACGACGCTACGCTTTCTATTACCTAAAATCACCAATATTATATTAGAATTTGAAAGAAAGTTGGTCAGATAATGTCTCCAAACTTTATTTCACGCATCATTTCTTGGAATGAATTTGTTTAGCATATGGATAGTTATTCTCTTAATAGTCCTTTCACCATTGTTGTTAAAGAAATCGCGATCTAACTAGATGTTTGGTAGGTATATCCCTACCAAACTTTTTTTGTTTAATCCAATATTGAACTGCTATTCAGAAAGATTAACACTCTCTATCCTTCTTAAAGCTCTTCTCTCTTTCTTCAATTTATTTTTTTCACTTGCACAGTCTAGGCAGATGTTTTTATATTGATTATTATTTTTTTTAGAAAATTTTAGGTAATATTTAGTTTCATTGCACTTTTTACATATTTTATATAGATGACAAATCAACTTATCAAAAGGATTTTGATCAAATTTAATATGCGCAGACTTGTCGAATAAATAGTTTAAGATCCTAGCAGTATTATAAGCATTATTCAGAGCATTATGTTGTTCACCAACAAAACCTAAATCAACATAATCTATAGCTCTCTTTAAAGATATTGGATTTCTTTCATTAATAAATGCAGTGAAATTTTCTTGTAAATCACAATAATTTTTTAACCAAGACAAATCGAATCGTCTATTTAAAAATTGATTCATTATTAAATACAAGTCAGAATATGACCAGAACACCAATACATAGTCTCCCCTAGATATCCATTTTTGAAATTTACCCATAACAATTTTAACTTCTTGTGCATTCTTCAAATCTGCTTTTCTTGTTGTGACTTTGTTATCTATTTTCACATCTTTGATATAGTGAATGTAGAATGGAGTCATGGACACATCCTGGTTAAGTAAGTATTATTATAACCAAGAGAGGACGTGTCTTTTTTATGAGTCAAAAAAGATTTAATAAAGAATTTAAACAAACTGTTGTGGAGCTTTATCACTCTGGTACACCAGTCAGTCAACTGTCTAGCGAATATGGCGTTTCTGAAGTAACTATTTATAAATGGATTAAGTTACATTCTCCAATCGAAGGTGCAGAAGAATTAACTGCAGCGGAAGTTTCTTCGATTCAAAAAGAAAATCTTCGGTTAAAGCAGGAGATTGAAATCTTAAAAAAGGCTATGACCATATTCGCGAAAAAGTAACAAAACAAGAACTCATTGACCATATTGAAAACGAAAGCGAACATTATCCTATTCAATTAATGTGTCGCGTTTTAAAGGTACCCAAAAGTACGTATTATCAGTCTTTCCACAAGAAACCAAGCGTGTACGAAGTTGAAAACAAAAAAATTACAGGACGTATTTGTGCCATTCACAAAGAAAGTGATGGACGATACGGTGCGCCGAAAATACATGCACAGTTACTCAAAGAAGGCGTGAAAGTTAGTATTAAACGCGTACAACGACTCATGAAAAAAGCTGGTATTCGCTCGAACATCACAAAAAAGTACCGTCCGACGCCAACACAAAAGCCCGTGGAAGAACGTGAAAATATACTTGAACAAGATTTCCATACAACGACGATTAATGAAAAATGGGTAGCTGATATTACGTATATCCATACAACCGCGATGGATGGTGCTACTTGGCGTCGGTTCTTGATTTACATTCGAAGAAAATTGTAGGGTATAAATTCGGACGAAAAATGACCGTAGATTTGGTCGTTGAGGCATTGGATCACGCTGTACAAGCTCAAAATCCATCCTCAGGATTAATCATCCATACCGATTTAGGTACGCAATATACGAGTGAAACATTTCAAGAAAACCTAAAAAAACACGAAATGATTCCGTCGTTCAGCCGTAAAGGATGCCCGTATGATAACGCATGTATCGAGTCTTTTCATGCGACATTGAAAAAAGAAGAAGTCTATCGAACACGCTATGAAAATTATGAAACAGCTAGAGTTGCACTATTTCAATACATTGAAGGTTGGTACAATCGCAAACGAATTCACGGTGCTATAGGCTTTCTAACGCCTGATGAATGTGAAGATATGTGCCGAGCTATGGCTTAACATTTTGGGATACAAGAAATGTTCCCCTTCACATTTTTGATGCGCAACCTCCATGGATTTCTCGCTCTACATCCCGAGTAGTCTGTCAAAGGCTCTTTTCACTTTGACTGGCTACTCGGGATGTGGAACACTCCATAAATGGTGGTTGCCACAAAACAAAAACTTAACTTTAATGTGTCCGGAATCTTGACTTAGATCCACCAATTGCGGAATTTATAAAGTTAATTCCAAAAACACTTATTTTCAGGAGGTTTATATTATGTCAAATCAAGATTTACAGATGGAAAGCTGGTTAACAGTAAATGATGTTTCACTTCATCAAAATATTCAAACACCACTTTCTTTCGACCATACTACATCTCTACAAGATACAACACCTGTCCAAGACACTATAAGTGGAGGTTTAATTATTGGTCACAAACAAAATGAAGCTATTGATGCCAATAATAATGTAAAAAATGCATTACAAACGTATGACCGTTTTAGTAATGAGGTCAAAGAATCTGCCCAAATAAGTCCAATTGTTGGATTAACAACTATACTTGATATCGCAAGAATAGTTTCCAATTACAATCCTGCTTTGCCCACTGACCAAGAAAATAATGAAACTAAAAAAGCAAAAGTTGCTGCATACAACCAATATATTACGAAGGTGCTGCAAAATCCTTTAATGCACTTAAAAAGCAACTATGAAAAAAAATACACGAAAATAACTTCTAACTGGAAGACAGCTATTGATGAAATTAGTAATTTATATGATGGGATCACAGAAAAAGATAAAGAGAAAATTAAAACTAGTTTACACGCTTTAGCAGAAGCTACCTCTTCAAGATCAAATAGAGCCAATACAGAAAATATAATTGCTCAAAATGTCATAGTGTGCAATGATAAAGAAATTGAATTTTGCATTTATTCAAGTTCAGTTACAATGCTTTATAGTGATGGTAAAAATACCGTGAGACAGGTTGATTTTACACTAAACGAAACCCACATTAGATTTACAAAAGAATTATGGAGTAGATATTCTGATATTGTTTTAGCTAAGCGTTGTTCGATGATTGGCTACTTGGTATTAGTACACCTAATAGTGATAAAACTACTCTTGCTTGCTTTGCTTAAAATATCTATCAAAAGGAAACTAGATAACTTTTTGTTTCCTTTTGATCTTTGATGACCATCATTTTTCTACTTCATTGTATAAGTAATAGTGTAGTGCTAAAAAATAATAAAAGGCATTTATTCCAGCGCTAAATGACTGTGCAAAATTTATCCCCACCGTTCCTTCTACTTATCAATTAAACGACTAAATTTACATGTTATTAAATTAAACTAAAGTAAGCCCGAAATATAAAAAAAGCGCACCTTTTCGGTACGCACAACGAATAGCCGTTTATCTGAAAATAATTTCAGATAAACGGCTATTTTGCACATGTCACTTGGATATTTTTCGACCAAGGCATGTAATCGTTTAAAATCTCTGGCTGCTGATAGAGCGGTAAATTTGGCAACTCTGTCAATAACGTCACTAGGTATTGATAAAAGTCGATACCATTTGCTTTTGCTGTTTCAGCTAAACTTAAACAGATCGCATTCGCTTTAGCACCAGCTTCACTAACAGAAAATAGCCAGTTCTTGCGACCAATCACATTTGGGCGAATCGCATTTTCAGCTGGATTATTATCCATCTCAATTCGGCCATCGAACAGAAAAGCTTTTAATCCATGTATTCGATTTAATGTGTATTCGGCAGCTTTAGCTAAGGCATTTTTTCCGAAGAAAGGCGATTCATCCACCCATTTTAAGAATTTCTCTACAATCGGCTTTGAATATTTTTGCCGTGATTTTCGGCGTTTACCTGGTGAAAGATGCTTAAATTGACGTTCTAGGCGATACAGTTGGTCACAGAAATCCACGCCAATTTGCCCGTTTTTGCTATCGGCTTTCAGCCAATATCGTCGCACATGCGCCCAACAGTTAGCGAACGTGACATCAGGAAGATTACCGTATGCCGAGTAACCATCACAAATCACCGTTCCTTTAAAGCCTTTTGTAAATTCTACTAGTACAGAACGACTTCTCGATAATGCACTATGAAAAAGAACGATGATTGGACCTTGGCTTGGCACGCTGCGGAACACCCAATTGTAGGCATTCGATTGTCCTGATTTTCCGTCTGACCGATTGATAATTTGCGCATACGTTTCGTCCACATGCAGTACTGATTTCATCGTTAAAATCTGCTTCATCTGTTCATAAATCGGTAAAAGCCAATCTTCTGCAGCACGAATAACCCAGTTTGATAGGTTCTTATCATTCGTAAGTAGGCCATATCGTTCCCACTCCTTTACCTGACGGTAAAGAGGTAAATACTGAATAAACTTATCGTAAATAAGCTTTGCTAAAACAGTTGGTCCTGCAATACTTCGCTGAATGGCAGCTTGTGGGGCTTTCCCACGTTTCATTTGTGCTTTTTGTGTGGCATCCATTTTACAGTGCTTGCACTCGTAGGCATGTTCAATATGCTGGATGCGCATCATTTTTGCCGGAATGAATTTTGCTTCTTCACGCGCAATCGTTGTACCAGCTTCAGTCATTTGACCAAGGCAACAGTCACATTGTGTGTTGGTGGGATGATGGTGAATTTCTTCTACTTCAATCCCGTCACGAAAAGAATCATTCCGTTTCTTCTTATGTAGTTTACGGACAACGGTGTACGTAATCGTCGCCGTGCTTTGTTCTTCTGTGTGCTCAGAATCACTAAAAGACTGATCATCATCAAATAATGATCCTTGTCCATCTGGTGCAGTGTATTTTGATTTCTCGGTTTTTGATCCGTATAAAAGTTTTGTTAAATAGCGTACTTGTTCAGTTAGCGCTTCAATCTGTTTAGATAAATCTTTGTTTTGTTGCTTCATATAATCAAGCTGTTCTTCAAGAAGTTTAATTAATTTCTCGTTGTTAAAAGAAGCGTTCACCAAAACATTCACCACTTTCCGTTCGCATAAGATTCTCATATTATACCATTTAAGAAAGTGAATTTAGAATACACCTTTTGGTGTTTTTTGAATTGCCTTTGGCTGCTGTAGCGATAAACCTTCTAGAAGCCAGCGAAGCTCTTGTTGCGAAAGGTTCCGTACTTCATTTTCATCTTTCGGCCATTGGAGTTGTCCGCCATCTAAGCGTTTATAGAGTAAAGCGAATCCATCCCCATCAAAATACAAACATTTGTATCGATCTTTACTCAGGCCGCAAAACAGGAAAATCGAATCGCCATAAGGATCCAGTTCGAAAGAATCTTGAATCAGTGTAGCTAAGCCATCAATGCCTTTACGCATATCCGTCTTTCCACAAACGATGTAGATATTTTTCACGTTAGTAAAATCGTGTTTCACAGTAGTTTCAACTCCCTCATCACACTTTGGATAATGTGCTCATCTACGCCATTACAGAAAGAAATTTCTACCTTTGCTGTTTTAATCGTACATGTATTAATGTGTGAGTCTTGTGTTGAGTTGGCTACAGGGAATTTATTAAGTTCGGGATATAATGTGACGGGGATAATCGTTAATTTTTGCTGTGGCAATGAAAGGCACCTCCTTTAATTGATACCTTTATAGTACCGAGAGATGCTACGTGATTATATGCGTTATTTGAATACGGGCTTACAAACTAAAAAACCACATCAAATTTGATGTGATTTTAAAAATAATATTAACTGTTAATTAAAAACAAGGCATGTACAACTGCAAGAATCCCCGTTGGATAAATTATGGCTCTAGAAAATGTATTTTTAAATTCATTTCGAGGGTGCTTTTCGAAAAATAAATGTAAGATAGAATGAATGATAAAGAATAAATCTAGGAACCAAAATACAATTATCTGATATTCGCTGAAAAGTAAAGATAGGATGATTACATATAGAAAAAGGTGAAGAAAAGTGAAAATCTTATATGCTTTAGAATCCTCCATATCTTTAAGCACAATAAATAATCGCCACTCCGACCGCCTTATGGCATCCATTTCATGCAAAAGAAATAAAGATAGATTAAATAAAAAAAGCACAAGCAAAAAATCAGGCATGTTATACCTCCTACAACTTTATAACATCATATTACTACAAAACTATCCTCTTAAAATATAGTAAATATGGCAATATAAAGTCACACTAACAAAGTCCTGCATAGCAAAAGACCTTATAAAATAATACGGCCTAATTATCACTTGCTTTAATTTCTTATCATTAATCTGCAGAATGTTACTTTAATAACATGGATGCCTAAGAAGCAAAAAATGATTTTAAGAATATAAAAGCGAATAAATACCAATATTGGCACTGCTCACTTTTGATTATATCTCCATACTAATCGTTAAATTATTAGAAAAATCGGCACTAATAGTTATTCTTTAATTAAATGCATTAAGTTTAAATCCAGTTATTTCTTTATTAGCAGGTAATGGGGTTTGGGACCTTCTTGGATACGAACTGTTTTTTCTCAATCAAGCATTTGGCATTCGGACGGTGGAGATTTCAAAGTAGTAGTAGATCAAACTAATCATGGTCCAGTGTTTTATCAATTGAGATAGATGATACATATACATACACATCCCAGAGTGTAGGATCTCAACAAATTATTACAGGTGCTGGAGTTGCTGAGATAGAATACAGAAATATTAAAAGTTATGTAGATGGAGATAATAATCTTGCTGAATTTTATATGACAAATTTAACACATAAAAGCAATGGTTATCTAATGGCATTTTACGATTAAAAACAAATGAGGCGTTTTTATTATCTAAAATAATTAATAAGTCTCTTCTTTGATTTCACTTAAGTCATGCTGAGTTAATATCGAAATAAACTGTAAAATTTTCCTATAAAAATTTAGAAGTAGTATAAGATCAGCACTAAAATAGCTACTACAACGCAAATATTTATAATGACTTTTGTAATTTTGTTGGCATCTTCATCTTCTTTCTGCTGCATTTTTATCTTTCTATATAAAACTTGAATCTTTTTTTGCATCTGTTTTCTATCTTGGTTTTTTGGACTCAATCATTTTTCTCCTTTTCAAAGATATAACTGGATATTTCAATCTATAATACTTTTAAAATTTTTGAAATCCATATTTTAAAATTCAAATATGAAATAATAAATTTTTATTAATACCAAGGAATTTCTGAGTTTAAAATATAGACTGTAATTGATGTTTTGGACAATTAGGGGGATGAAAATATTTGAGTAAACCCACTTAGATTCACATTCGAAACCTCTTATTTCAGAAACATCGTTCCTATTTTACTATATACCTAAAGTGTAATACAATTATTTACAAATGAATAATTAAATGAGCATGATGAATTATCCAATCACTCAGCTATATTCAAAAAAACTTGGGTTCCATATACGTATTTTATTCGTACATACAGAACTAAATAAAACTGTCTCTCACCGTTTACATAAAACAAAACATATAATCATTGCGGAACTACGTCGTAAAGGGTCATACAAATGTATAAGAAAATTTAAGGGCAAACCCCATTTAAGTGAATGTAAATTGAACATAAATCCGATTATTTGAGGTTGACTATAATGGGTTCTTTTTTAAAATATACTCGACAATTAAGAACTTCAAATTACAATTAAGTTAAAGTAAAAATACCAAGGAGAATAATCAAAAAATGATTAATAATAATTTATTTAGAAGGGATTTTATCATTATTACCGGAGGTCCCGGTTCTGGTAAAACAACTTTGTTAGATGAAATTTTTAAAAATAACTATAATTACATTCCTGAAGTGGCAAGAGAAATCATTCGAACACAAGTCTCTTCTGAAGGTGATGCACTACCTTGGAAAAATGTAAAAAAATATTGTGATTTAATGTTAGACAAGTCAATAGAAAGCTTTATTTCAGCAATGACGAACCCTCAAAAACAACCTATATTTTTTGATAGAGGCATTCCAGATACTCTTGCCTACACTCACTTAATCAATATTCCAATTTCGAAGAAACTTGAATCAGCGACTAGAAGGTACGTGTATAACAAGAAAGTGTTTATTTTACCCCCTTGGAAAGACATTTACAAAAATGATTCTGAAAGAAAACAAGATTTTGAAGAAGCTGTAGCAACTTATAAGATCATGTTTGAAACTTATAAGTATCTTGGATATGAACTTCTTGAAGTACCCAAACTGAGCGTTGAAGAAAGAGCAAGCTTTATTATTAAAAACGTAGTATTTTAAGAGCTTTAGATGGAACGCTATCTGTATAATCAGCAATCAATCCTCATAATGCTCAGCTAAATTTCTTGAAGCAATTTAGCCTTTTTTCCTCCTAATCCTCAATAAATTGATTTGTTAAAGTAGTAGCGACATCCGTTGTATTACATATATAGGTTTAATCGTACTTAGTCCGACTTTGTATCCTAAAAATTATGCTGTCGATATTTGCTGCTAGCTCTTGTGATTCGTTCAAGTTTATGCATCTTGGTACTTATCATTATCTTTTTCTCCCTCTAATTTGAAAAGGGGTGAGATATATTATCTACCTCAGAATGTATCCCACTTTATCGTCAAGAGCATTCTTCCTCCTCCTCAAACCAAACATTCAGTAAATAACTTTTTTGTTATACAAAGCATGTCTGAGTTTAAATCAATTTCACCTTGGCGTAATTGTAGCTGCCGCTTTGCTTTCGCTACAGAAAACATTTGTCCCTGTCGCTTCGCCTTCGCACCGATAAATTGCTACAGGACGTGGCGGAGTTCCTCTATTTCAGTAAGTGTTTGGACACCCACTGAAAAGGAACCCAAACCGCTTTCCATCTCACCACCTGTAGAGGTGAGAATCTTCTATGTCTACCGCTGCCGCTATGCTTTCGATACATAAAACATTTGCTGAATGAAGATAAATAAAGGAGCTTCCCACAAGCCAAATATTGTTTAGGAAGCTCCAGTGTTTTATTTAATTGAGACGTTACTAGTTTTGTGCATTTCACTCATAAAGGTTGAACCGAGCAAGAGAATAGCACCAATAATTTGTAAAATCGTCATTTTTTCACCAATAACCATAGTTGAAATGACCAGAGATGCAAGTGGATCAATATAACTAAGGATAGCGATACTTTGCCCTTTTAATTTACTCATTCCTAAAAAGAAAAGATAAAATCCAACCCCTGCATGAAGAATACCCAATATTATGAGTAAAAGAAGTGAAGTCATATCAATTTGCTGAACCTTAAAACCGTTTGTTCCATAAACATAAGGTACAAGTAATAACGCTGCTAAAGTAAGTTGAATGATTGTATTATCAGGTTCTTTTATTCCATAAATATATTTATTTGTAAATGTGAGGAGTGCATAAAAACAAGCTGCAATCAGTCCATAAAAGATACCGATATCATTATCTCCATCACTAGCTGATTGGTTTTGTACAATAAAAAACAGACCAACAAGTGCTAAACAAACGTAAATTATTTTTCTAAATGATAATCTTTCTTTTAAAATAAATGGGGATAGAAAAATAACTAAAACTGGCGCAAAATAGTAGCTCAATGCTGAATTTGCGATTGTCGTCTCTTTATATGCTTGGAAAAGAAAAATCCAATTACCACATAATGCTATACTTGATAGCAATAAAGGCCATTTATTTTGACAAATAGTTTTTCTCGTAAATTTACCTTTCTTATATAAGAAAATCAATAGTAAAAAACTAGAGCCAATCAGACTCATCCATAAAGCAATTTCACTTGAAGGAAGCTGAATATATTTTGCAAAAACACCTACAGCACCAAAAATAATCATCGATAAAATAAAAGATATTTTTTCTCTCACTACTATTTCCTACTTTCTACATGTATATAGTCTTTACATATACAGTAGAATCTATGGAGAATTAGCAAGTATTTATTGTATGCCTAAACAGTAGATTCTACTGTGCAGACATTTTTGGGGGTGCAATTGATCGAAACATATCTATCCCTCCTTGTCCCGTCATCTTAGCATAAATAATTAATTTACTACAAGTACCGTATGGAAAGAGATTATATTACTTTCCCACAAGATGAATTATTACACACTTGCCAATAATAGGTGTTTGAAGTAGTATGTGTAATGCGATAATTATGTTGTTTGATTTTGTTATAAAAAATATAAACAGCCTTACTACAATTTAGTTGGCAGTAAGGCTCTTTCTCGACTAAAGCCCCCGTAAGTTTAACAAAATCCTTTAGCTCTCTCGCCTACATTGTATAGCGCTTTCTTTTTCAGAAATACCCTTTTGTATTGTAACTTTATTTATTTTAACACCATTTTCTGGAGTATCAGTCAACATGATATGGATTCTATTAAAGGGAGCGTCACCATGATGTGCACTATAATTTAACGCACTTGCATGAACAATATGTCTCTTTGTATCGCCATTTATTCTTTCAGCTTTATCTATTTTTGGACACATGATAAAATCTGAGTAAGTTTCATCAAGATAGGAAAAATATCTGGTATATAAAGTTTCTTCAAGCAACTCATCTTTTGGTGCCCCAACACTTTCGTATTTCCAGCCAACTAAGAGCCAATCATAAAGTTCTACTGATTTCAATCGAACCTTTTTATTATTACTTGTATATATAACCTCACCATCTGCAATCGTGCATGTTTTTACTTGATTTTTGGATACACAATTATAAGCTGGTTCAATAACTGCAACGTCTCCGTTTTTCATTTTTATTTTCATTATCGAGACAATGGAAGTTTTATTTAACTCTAACTCAATTGCTCCTTCGGAAGGACTTGATGTGTTTATCCAGTTTACAACCTTACCGATAATCACTTCCTCATATCCATCATTTTCCTTAAACAAACGAGTTTCCCCATTTAAACGGTTTACTTGAATAAATGAAACATCCTCTTTTTCTAATTTTGGTTGAATACTCGCCTTTACTAATAGCAATTGCATCGGGAAAAATAATCCAAAAATCACCATGACTAGCATGACTAACTTTCTCAAAAATTATCGCCACCTCTAATGTGAATTTTGTAGGTATTTTCCCCTTTTATTATATATAAATACTTAAAGAACAAAGTTTCAAAGCAATCAGATTCCAATCCCGATCCAGTAGCTAAAATAAAATAACCAAAAGTCAGGAAACGAATTTCTAAGTTTTTAACCGAAAGAGAAATTGAACATTTAAGAGTGGCATGCCATACTCCCCTGGAAAAAGCGATATTTGAGTTTATGTTTAACAATTGAATCTTAAAGTTTTTTTGTGTAATAGTATCGCTTACCCGTTAGCGGATAATTATTGAGTACAAATTCTTCTTTATAGCCTAACTTAACGTAAAAATCAGGTGCTTGAAAACTAAAAGTATTTAGGAAGGCATATTTGCATCCTCTATTAATAGCAATCTTCTCAACTTTACGCATCAATTCCGTACCAATATGCTGTCCACGCAGATTTTCACTTACCCATAAATACTCTACTTCTAACCAATTTCCATGTGTACCACCAATCAACCCCGCTACTCTATTTCCTTCTTCATCTTCTACAAAAAGACCCATATCTTTTACTACCTTTTCTTCAATGTTATCAAGATTGTATTTTAATAACTCTTGAAAAATATGTTCTTTTTCTTCTTTAGTGATCTTTTCTGATTCAATGTATTTCATTTATTTAACCCCTTTATGTGATTTTAATAATTTTCTTAATACCTTAATTCAACACTTCTACCCTTTTCTAAACTGACAGAAAAATCCACTCATAATAAAATACATAACATAGTAAAGTGTGATTCAAGCCTTTTTATAATTAACTGTTTAAAGAAGAAGCACCTTCTTTAAAATATTCCTGACGTTTTGCACCTGACACAGCTTTCAATGCCAATAACCCTAATAAGAAGAAGGTAAATGAACCTATTAATCCCACTGGACGGATTGAAATTAATTCAGCGGCTAAACCTATTAAAACCGTTAAAGCAACAATGAAACCTGCTTCAATGACACTAAAGATGCTTCCGAATCTTCCCATCATCCTCACAGGAACATGATTTTGGTAGAAAGTCAAATACCCTGTATTTGCAAATGTTACAGCAAATCCTATTAAAAATACACCAGGCATTGCACTAAAAAAGCCACTCGAACTATAAAGTACTAAATATCCTATTGAGGTAGAAATGGTACCAACACCTATTAAAAGATTAACGGCAAGTTGTTTTGAAAATACCGAATTAATAATTGATCCTATTATTATACCAGCTCCAAAGACACTTAATAAAAACCCATAATTGGTGTCTGATATTGACAGTACTCCTTTAGCAAATGCTGCCTCGAGAGAATCTATTGCAGTCATGAATATAGTAGTACCACTAAATAATAAATATATCTTTGTGACATAGGTATCGCCCTTACTAAAATTAAAAACAATCCGAAAATCATTTTTTATCAAATTCCATGTAAATCTTTGCCCCTCTGTCTCTTTGAGTCTTGAATCAACATTAGGTAGCATCATTATAATAAGTGCCGAAAAAAATAAAGCCACCGCATTCACATGGATGGCGGTATAAGGAGTACCCATCCAAAATAATATCCCAGCAATGGTAGGGCCTATTAGTGAACCACATGAGTTGATAAAACTACGTAGTGCATTAAAGCGTTGCCGATCTTTTTCATGTATTAGTTTAGTCATATAAACCATAGACGTAGGCTGAAAAATAGAACTTCCCATATTAATGATAAAAGCTAGTACATAAACATAAATAAGTGAAGGTAAAAATGGAATTAACGCAATACATATTGCTCGGAAAATGTCTAATCCCATCATAAGTTGCCGTGTATTTACCCGATCAATTAAACTACCTGCCCAAGCATTCGAACATACAGTTGCAATTGGACCTAGTATATATAATAAAGCAATTGCAAGTGGAGAACCTGTTTCATTCAATATAATTAAATTTAGTGCAATTAAGTAAACCCATGCACCCACATTTGAAATCCCTATTCCCCCTAATAGCATTAAAGGATATTTCCATCTGGACATAATCACCACTCCCATTTTATTTTTTGGTAAAACAAAATAAAAAAACTCACCCCCAAGATATTTATCTTGGGGGCGAGTCATATCGCGGTGCCACCCCAGTTTATTTCTACATTGCTGCAGAAACCTTATCAAGTACGGCTTTGTGAATAAATCACCTGCGATACTCTATCTCGTTAACGTGAGAATACGTTGCATCATCATAGTTCCAACAAACAAATCCAATGCACAGCTCCAAGCCTTGTTTCAACACATTTCCTATCCCTCTTTTTCAGCTGCCAGAGGTCTCTGTAGATAGTACGGATGTTTACTCTTCTTTTCATAGCTTTCTATATAGAATTTTGTAAATCTTATACTATTTCAAACTAAAAATCAATACAAAAAGAAGATCACTAACACACTTGAGTTTTTTGGGGTTGTCAAATACCGCAATGATATATGTAGTGCTTGCCATCAGACAATTGTTTAGATATATCAATGAATTTTTCAAAATTTTCTATAGTGTCATCTCTATCAAAAGTCAATAAATCCTCATCGGAGTAATCATGGAAATAAATAAGTCTTTTGATTACACTTGGACCATTCTTAAATAAATCTCTCCAAGCAGTAAAAATAGAAATAAGGGAGGAAGCCGAATGCTCATCAAATAATGTTATCCCAATATGATTAATCCCAACTTGCTTAGGGTTTCCTGGAAAAGCGGGGTTCATACATGGAATCCATGTAAGTGAATCAAAAATATAATCAAATACTTTGATTTCAATTGTAATGTACTCAATAATTATATCCTTGTGATTGTCTCTTTTGCTATAAAAATTATCAAAAAAATCGTCATCTTGTGTTTCGGTCTTTTTTATCAAATAGAATTCATGCATAAATATCCACCTCGTATATTCAATCCATTTTTATGTAACAAATAACTATATTAACATATATTGTTCATTCATTTTTCAAATATTTATAATTTCTTTATTGAACTATCCTGTACCCTTCATTCAATAAAATCCAGTCCTCTGCTATTATTGTTCCCTAATCGTGTACAGCTTTTTTTACAGCTAACCAATGCTTACCTAATAAGAACCACCATGCGCATACTTGATGCTTTTATAAAAGAAAATTTAATTGACAAGTATATTATTACTGATACACCTTATAGCTTATCGAAATTCAATCTAATATTATTAAAATTAGGCTGTTTTCTAAAAGATTTTTGCTGTTAAAACAAAGAGGCAGTTGAAATTCAGATATCAACCAAACTTTCAACTGCCAAATTAAATATTAGATTTTTATCAGTGCCCATTAAATATTCCAGTGTTGTTATTTCCATTACATTTTTTTCAGTGAACTGCCTTTTTATTTGTTCTGTTTCTCTAAAAACTAAAGACTATTAAGGACTAGTAGGAGGCGTAAGTCCGAAAAGAACAGGAGTTATTACACTACTACCAGCGCCAAGGCGGACTTGTTGAACTTGCAGTACTTTTACAGTCAAATCTAGTACAATTTTTTCACGTAATGTGCTGAACGTACCTTCAGGTGATGCCATAATTGGTGAAAAATCAAGCTCAAAGAAGTTCGCTGCTACTAATTCGCCAAATGGTTGTTCATTGTATTTAACGAGATTTTGGAAGAAAGCCTTATCTAATCGAGCGTCCATTTGCGTAGCTTCATTCAGGAAGTTCGCTTCAGCAAACTCGGAAATGCCTAAGATTGGAGTAGGGCCTCCAGCTGTTTGTGGGAAAATAAGATCTGTAAAACCGGAAAACGCAACATCGGCAATTCTATCTCGAAGTTCCCCACTACATGCTGCTGAAGCATATTCGATATTTTTGCGAATATGTCCTGCTACAAATAATTTAGCTCTTGTTACTCTAAAAAAGTCAGTGCCAGCAATACGTGCAAAGCTAACTGGTACCAATTTCACTTGATTTAGGAATACATTTTTTTTCACTCTTTTGATTTCAGTTGCTGCAGGACTAAGCGTAATATCCGACTCCACAACAATTTGAAGTGTTGGTTCTGCAAGTACAACCGGAATTTTAATTGTTGGAGCTGTAAGCGGTGTAGCGACTAATGGAGTAGCCTCATTATTTAATGGTATTTGTTCAGTTGATGTTACCGGACAAGGTAGTATTTGATTTTCTAATTGATCACTCAAAAAATTCCCTCTTTTCATTTTTTTAGTATTAGAGAGCGCTCTCTATATTGCTAGAATATGTAGCAATTAAATCTATGTATGGACGTGTATACTAGTTTTTTCTGATTTTAAAAATGAGATTTTTGAGTTAAGAGATAAGAATGATCTTTTTTCATTAAACCTCTTAAAACTTATTAAGAGGTCACTATCCTCCGTGTGACGCATTTAATTTTTTCTTGCGTAAAATCCCAGGTACTCTCCTTTTAATGAGTGCCTGGGATTCGTATTATTTACAACGTCTCTGCTGAATCATAGTATACAATCCAATTTAACAATCAGTGGTCGTAACATTCTGTAAATCCTTTAAATGCGATACCTGAATAATGCCTTCTTTAACCGCCTGTGCAATATAGTTTTCCGTTCCTAGATACTTTAAAAGCGTGTAAGACTCAGTTGTTAAAATTTCAGACATAATCAGATTAGAAAAAAAGAAGAATAGTCACCCAAAAAAGCATCGACTCAATTGGAGCGGATGCTTTTTTGGGTGACTATTCAGTAGTTGTAGACAAATAGATGTAAAAGATTTATTGTAAAATTTCTTTAGCTCTTTCATTTTCAGGATTTATTTTAATTATTTCTTTAGCTAATTCAATAGCTTGAGCCTTTGTAATTAACTGTTCTGGTATATTATAAAAAAATAACATACCCTCTTTATAAGTTATATCATGAGGATCTAAATACATTGCCTTTCTCATATGATTGAGAGCTAAATTGTAGGAACCTACAACATGAGAGTATGCTGTACTTAATATTGTTGAAGCCATTTCGTGTAATTCTGCATTAGCATCTTCATTTAACAAATCTAATATGAAAAAATATATTGATATGTTATCTGTCTCAAAAGCAATCTCCAATAATTCATTTTCCAAGTCATTTAAACTCATTTTTTTTGAAATATCATTTGCTATTTTAAAATTCCCCTCTAAGATGTTATGTTTTAACATACTATTCAAATCTTCCTCTTTTAATATCAAACTATTTTTACTTTAAATGTTATTATTTATTACCAAACTATTCATTTTTGTTTTACTGCTTTGTGTACCCTCACATCTGATATTTTAATAGTTCCATTTTTTGCACATGTTACTCACTTCATAAGAATTAATGTTCTTATTTTATTTTAAGAAAGTTCTATATATGCAGCTTTTCAGCGACCTGGTTTCGTTCTGTGAATTGATTCAGTGGATTAGAATTACCTCAATCTTTTCCTTGTCGCTGCTCTGAAATCGCTTCATATCACCCTTATAATTTTATATTATATAAAATATTGCAAAATTCTCCCTTTCCCACTGTGCATTTCCACTTCTGCATATGCTCCGTTTATAAATGTTATTTGTGGTGGGACATGTCCACAGTCAATATCATAAATTATAGGTACATGAAGCTCCATAGCAAGCTCCTTATAAACATACTGTATAATTTCCTACTGCGGAATTAGCTAGGCTTCTACCAAACATAATACCTGAACAATTTGTAAACCACCCAGCTAATTTCATTTGTACAAGAGATCTTCGTAAATCGGTCGTTGATAAATCACAATTTTCTAGATACCATAAAATAGGTTCATCTTTAATATAAATTTCTTTAAAGTTTTGAACCTCACCAAATCTTGTCCCAATTAAATGTCTAATAGTATCAATACATCCACCAAGTAAACGCCCCTGTATTTTAACAAGATTATTTGTAATTGATTTCCATTCAGTTTTTTCTGTGAAATTAAAAACATATGGGGTAGGTTTATCAAACTGCCATTCCTTTTGATATTGCTCCTACGAAAGCTGTAGTATCGATTCCCCTTTTTTTAGTGATAGAACTGACTCCCACATTGCTGTCGTATTATCAGAATACTCTCCTCTTAAATCTATAAAGTTTGTTCCATGTGCAGTAGCAATACCTGTTTTTAATGTGATCGCCAACAATAAAAGACTAATATCTGAGTAACCTAAAATCCATTTCGTTTGAATATTTTCAAAGTCAATAAATTCAAGAGTTTCAATCAGCAGCTCCCCTCCCCAAGGTGGAATAATTATATGAATATCATCGTTTTTCATCATTTTATTAAGCTCTTCAGCACGCTTAGATGCAGGTGCAGATTTTGCCTTTTCTTGAGTCCAAGCAGTATCGCCACAAATGACAGTATAACCTTTCCTCTTTAAACGATTGCATGCTGTTTTCAATAATTCATGCAGTTCAGTGGGTACTCCAGATGAAGGTGCAGTAACACCAATTGTTATTTCCTTTTCTAAAAATGGATATTTAATCATATGTATCCCCTTTGTTTTCGTATTAGTCTAACATATAATATTGGATTTTAAGTAAAAAAATAGTCTAAATATATTCTTATAGAATCAACTTGTATTCACATTCATAGAAGTTGCTGAAAATTTATATATTAAAGATTACTAAAGTAGTTGTAATATGTTATTGCTTTTCCTATTGAAATTTTACATCTATATATCAATCAATAATGTAAAATATTACTTGACGTTAGTATCAAAAATTCAATGGAGGTATAAGTATGAAGATAAAGATAGCAACACTGGATGAAATTCAACAAATTGAAATTTTATACCAAAAACTATTTTTAAAAATGTCCATCCTGCAACCTAACTATTTGAAGCCTACAAAACAAGATGTCGAGTTTATTAGAAATACAATTAATGAAAAAGAATCAGATATTCTCATAGCTGAAATAAATAAGCATGTAGCTGGCTTTCTGCTTGTTCAAGAAACAATAACCCCCTCATATTCATGTCTAGTTCAACATAAATATGCCTTTATTACTGATGTTATTGTTGGAAAACCCTATCAAAATCAAGGAATTGGTTCATCTTTGCTATTAGAAGCGAAAAATTGGGCTCAAGATCGCAATTTGGATTACTTGGAGCTCAGCGTATTAGCTGAAAATACGGGTGCTATTTCTTTATATGAAAAACATAGTTTTAAAGATATGAACCATACCATGCGTTTAGAATTTTGAATTCAGTAAGAGGAGCTGTTCGCTACAGCTCCAAAAACATACAACCAACCACTATTCAAACCACGCTTTATTTAAAAGCTCAATCCCTTTAAAAATAGAAGCTTCATCTAAATTTGCAAAACCAAGTAATACTTTAGCTGACTGATGATTTTTTTGAGGATTTGCATAAAAAACCGAAGTAGGATAGATAATGATACCTTGCTCTCGAGCCTTTTGAATAAGCTGTTTTTCTGACATATGATTATTCGGTTCAAGAAGGATATGTAAACCAGAGCCAGAACCGTATACGTTGACATCATTGTTCATCACCTGATGAATTGCATTTAATAAGGCAAGATGTCTTCCCTTGTAAATATTTCTTGATTTATTTAGATGTCTTTCCCAATGGCCACTTTCCATAAATAATCTTAAAGTATGCTGATGGAGCCTTGACACAGTTTGAACATAGAAATTATTCTTTTTATAAAGATTGATTAACTCCATTGGTAAAACCATATAGCTTAATTTAATAGAAGGAATTAATGATTTCGAAAATGTACCCATGTACACTACATTTTCATAGCTATCTAATCCATGAAGAGCAGGTATAGGCTTTCCACTATATCTAAACTCGCCGTCATAATCGTCCTCAATTATATAAGCTGTCTCCTCTCTGGCCCATTCTAATAATTCCAATCTTCTAGCAATAGGCATAACAATCCCTGTTGGAAATTGATGAGAGGGTGTTACATAGACAACCTTTACTTTATTTTTTCTAAGATGCTGCACGTTAATGCCACTATCATCAAGAAGAATTGGCTGAACCTTTATACCACTATCATCAAATAAATACCGAACTCGATAATATCCAGGGTCTTCCATGCCATAGACAACATCTCTTCCAATCAAATTTATAAAGAGTCCCGTGAGATATTGTACTCCAGCTCCCACAATAATTTGCTCAGGGGAACATTTTACACCCCTAGCTTGATAAAGATATAGAGAGATTGAATTTCTTAAATCCACCTCACCTTGAGGATCTCCATATAAATATAAATATCCCTGTTCTTCATTTAAACTTTGTAAGCTTAATTTACGCCATAATTTATAGGGAAAATCCTTTAAATTAATATCACCGTAATTAAAATCATACTTCACTATTGCATCTTCCGACTCTTGATTAGAGTTAGCTATCAAAATGTCATTGTCTATCTGATTGTTCTTTAAAAAGAACTCCTTTTCTAATTCCACTACATATATGCCATCTCTTTCTTTACTAATAACATAGCCCTCTGCGATCAGTTGCTGATAGGCAGTGTCAACAGTATTTCGACTTATATTTAGATGTTTAGCTAAACTTCTTTGAGATGGCAATTTACTATTTGCACGAATATTCCCTACTTGAATTTCATTTTTTATAAAATTGTATAGCTGAAGATAAAGTGGACCATCTTTATGTAAAATTGGCGTAATTTCAATCATTGTATTGGCTCCTTAAAAAATAACATTATTGGCACTTTGATAGGTGCCAGCTAATGATTATAATTAAATCTATATTGTGAGATGTAAAAAGTAAAGTGTTTTAAGGCATTTCACTAGAAATTAGAGAGAGGGCGATTTCTATGTTTATTCCTAAATATTACAAAGTAACTGATGTAGAGGAAATTAAAAAATTTATTCGTTTAAATGCTTTTGCCACAATAGTTTCAATAAAAAAAGGTAGACCCATTGCTACTCATTTACCATTGCTTCTCAGCAAACAAGGAGATGATTATTACCTCACAGGTCATTTAGCTTATGGAAATCCTCAATGGAGAACTTTTCAAGAGACAGATGAGGTACTAGTTATGTTCCAAGGGCCTCATGCCTATATCTCTTCTTCCTGGTATGAACAAGAGAATGTCCCAACATGGAACTACCAATCAGTACATGTATACGGAAAAGCTGAAACCTTTGAAGGCAAAGAGCTCGAAAAAGATTTATCAAATTTACTTGAGAAATATGAAAAACATCGTGAGCATCCTGTATTGTGGGAAACACTTTCTCCTCAATTATTAGAACAAGAACTTAAAGGAATTGTAGGCGTAAAGATTAAAGTACAAGACATACAAGCTGCATATAAATTAAGCCAGAATCGAAATAAAGAAGATTATTCAAATATTATCCATCAACTATATGAGGAAAATGATTCGAACGCATGCGCAATAGCAGAAGAAATGAAAAGATTAGAACGTGGTCATAATTCGTAGATTCTAGTACATGTACTATTTTTCTTCATAACACATTGATTATAAACCATCCTCGTTTAAATTCACTATTCTTGCATAAAACAATGTAGGTGACTGATGTTATAATTTTATAAAAGGAATGATGATATGCGTCAATTAATCCATTCTATCAGCTCAATACCAAGCTTGTAGGGAATGCGGACATCCCTTGACTCTCCCTGCAAGCTTGGGTTTCTCAAGGGAGCTGATAGTTTATGAAAAATCGATCAAAAGCCTATATTCGCCACCAGAGAGAGCGAATAATTCGAAAAAAATGGGCCATTTTAAAAAATGTATTTTTACTAGAGAGTAATTACATGCCAGTACGCGGCAAATTAAGCAAAGGTAAAATTCACTGTTCATGTAGAATGTGTCGATACGAGCAGTTTTACTCGATTCCAAAAGCTAAACATAAAGCTAAATTAAAAGTAATGAAGCAGGAAATAGACGATTATGTCTATTTCCTGCTTTCATACTAATCCCATCCAATCGCTTTCCAATTGATTTGAGTCTCTTTAAAAATAAAAATTTAAATATTGGAAAGACCAGGCTCTACTAAAATTGAGAGCCTGGTCTTTTTGTGCGTGTTAGTTTGCTTTCGCATCCCTCGACATGAATAGATTACCATATGGCTCTATACAAAATCTGAACAAATTTCGATTCTTTTCCAGAACTTTGTAATTTATACTATTTACGATACGCCCTACTCTTTGCGTATTCAATGTAGAAAGAACACACCTTAATTTTTTATGATTATCATTAAAATATGTACGTAAATCTGGCATTTTACGTCTATCTCTAAAATAAATATTTAATTATTCGAATCCACCCAAAAATAGAAACCCACAAAATTGCACTTAAAACACAGCCATTTACAACACCTATAATAAATCTGTTTTCCAGACAAACCACTCCTTTTACTTTCAGGATTGGCTTATTCACAGATTATTAAACAAATAGGGACAATTGAATTACAAACTTGTTAAAATTCTAATATGACAATAGCAGACTTCAGTTACTTCATTTTAATTGTTGCTCAATCTTCTTTCTTTAATCCAAGTGATTGCCAAAATGAATATTCCACTAGAAATAAAAATCCTTCTTTTCTATATCCAAATCAAAAAAACACAGGGGGAAAAATATCTTTATCCTCTGTGTTTATTTTCTCTCTATGAAAATCTTTGTTCCTTGTTTGTAACGAGCAACTTTAATGTATTACTCAATGCCTGAATATGATTTGTAGTGTTCGTCATCATTTCTAGCATTTTGTTTTCATCCTCTACGGAATGTAGAATTTCACCAGTAGAATTGGCATTTTGCTCAGTCATTTCATTCAGTTTTTCTATTTGAGACTGTATTTTATCAAACTGGGAAATGGCGCTGCTCAATTCATTCATCCCTCTAGTTAAATCTGTGTTGGTAATCGCAAATGAATCTTTTAAAACATTCAAGAATTTGCTGACATCCTGTAACAGCATCTCTCCATGTTGCAACGCCTTTTCTCCAGCATCTGAGCGTTGATATGCTTCTGTAGATTTTGCAAACAATGTTTTTGTCACATTCGTAATGCTTACTGTTATGGCTGCACTTTCTTCTGCTAATTTCCGTACTTCATCTGCAACGATAGCGAAGCCTTTACCATGCTCTCCTGCTCTTGCCGCTTCAATTGCTGCATTGAGTGCCAAAAGATTTGTTTGTTCTGCAATATGCTGAATTCCCTGTAACAAGCTGTCTACGGTTTGCAGACTTAGCTGTAACTCATTGACAGTTTCAGCAGTAGAACCAATGGCATGACTCATGACCTCCATTTGTGCCATTGCATCTTGCATTTTCTCCCATCCTGCTAAAACCTCCTCTTGAAGATCTGTAGATTTAGAGACGGTTTCTTTAGAAATAGAGAATGTTTCGTTGACAAAATGGACAGATTCTTTCATCGTTCCATGAATCATTTGTAGGCTAGAGGATTCTTGCTGAATGCTTGCAGAAATATCCTCGGTCGCTAAAAGTATCTGCTTACTCGAAGTCGATATTCGCTGCATGGTATGTTGGAATTGTGTAACATGCTTATCCAATGCTTGACTACTGTTTTCAATCTCCTGAAATGTTTTTTGTAGCTGCTCTAAGGATGCCTTTACTTCATTTTGCTGAATTGCCGAATGTTCAATCAATTCATTGCCCCATTTGGCAATTAAGAAAAAGGCAATGATAACCCCATTCATAATGGCTATTAGCGTAATAAAAACAATGATATCATCAAAGGGTCCTAGTAATGATTTAGAATTGGCAATATACAGGATGACAAAGCTGATATTTGTTAGTACGCCAAAGAATACAATTAATTCTTTTTTAAAATATAGAGCAATGATGGCTACCGTACAGAGTAAAATATAATGTTTATTTAATGAAAAGCTATCGATTAAAAATAAAGTGAAAACTACACTTGATGGAATCATGCCAAAAATAAAGCCTTTAACATACGTTTTAATGGGTAAAAAATAATTACCTACTGCTAACGCAATAACAGTAAGTCCAATAAATAAGAACATAATACCCTTTGAAAAAATCATAGGTCCACAAATAAGAATAGCTAAAATTGAAATAATAGCTAAATTAACTCGATGAACCTTTCGTGTATCATAGCGAATCCTTCTCTCCATTAATTAATCCCCCTAAAAATGAATGGACATTCAGTTTAGTTTTCTATTATTATATAGTATAACTACTTCTTTTTGTAGCTAAAAAAATCCTATAAGAGAATATTTTGCACAATTCCGAATCCGAAGGGAGAAATTAGATTGTCTAGAGTCCAACAGATAGCACCAAATTTTTTTTGTATTGATACACATGATTTAAATCGTGAACAGCGTACAAGCTCTTATTTATTGATTGATGAAAAAATTGCACTAATTGAAACATCTGCCAGCCCGTCTGTACCATATATATTAGACGGGTTAGATAAATTAAATATAGCATTAGAGGATATCGACTATGTAATCGTCACACATATCCATTTAGATCATGCTGGCGGAGCAGGGTTATTTTTACAAAGCTGTCCAAATGCCACATTCGTAGTGCATCCTCGAGGTGTATCACATATGGTTGATCCTAGTCGGCTAATTGCAAGTGCAAAGAGTGTCTATGGGGAGGAATTTGAGCGTCTTTTCGACCCAATTGTCCCAATTGATGCCAAGCGAATAGTAGAAATTGGACATGAACAGGAATTAGCATTGGGACAGCACAAGCTAACTTTCTTTCATACAGAGGGTCATGCAAAACATCATGTTTCCATGCTTTATTCCGCAACAAACGGTCTGTTTGTAGGCGACACAACTGGAGTCCGTTATCCTGAAATGAATGGTGAAGCGATTGATTTAATTATCCCATCAACCTCTCCTAATCAGTACAACCCTGAGACAATGGAGCAGTCCATCCAGCTATATGAAAGTCTGAATGCCAGTGAATTATATTTCGGACACTATGGTGCATATAAAAATCCAAAGGAAGCCTATCGTCAAGTACGCTACTGGACACCGCTCTTTTTAGCTGAGGGGAAAAAGGCAAGTGAGATATCAAGTATTTTCCAAGAACAAGTCCATTATTTAGATGCACGTTTAAAAGAGCTTTTATTTAGCTATTTACAGGAAAACGGCATACCAGCAAGTCATCCAGTCTACGAAACAATTCCGTTTGATACAATTGTTTCCTCAATGGGTATTCTGGATTACCTAGAAAAAGTAAAAGCACAACAGTCCTAATATGGCTAAAGCATCGGATCTCTCACCGATGCTTTAACTTTTCAGTATAAATTTTTTAAATAATCTAAAACTGATTGAAAATCCTGATTCTCCCCTATCTGACGAAAATGCTTAAAAGGGTTCTCTACTTTTTTCATACGCTCCAACACAGCAGGAATTGTAAAGAGATCTGGTATTAGCTGTGGCTGAACTTCTTCCCAATATAATGGTGTTGCTACTAGCCCCCGTTCATTCCCACGTGTGGAATAGGGAGCGATAATGGTCTTTCCTTCCGCATGCTGTATATAATCCAAATACAATTTTTGATGTCTATTTTTCTTTAATCGCTCTATCGTATATAAATCCGGTTTTTGCTCACATAGAAACTTACAGACAAATTCAGTAAATATTCTCACTTCATCATAGGAAAATACGTTTTCAGGTAATGGAATATAAAGCTGTAAGCCCTTGCCTCCTGATGTTTTAATAAAAGATTGTAGTCTAAAATAGTCAATGATTTCCTTTAAATCAAGTGCTCCCTTAATGGCCAATGAAAAATACTCCACTGAAGGAGGATCTAAATCAAAGACAATCTCAGTCGGATGTATTGTCTGCATTGTTTGAAATGGAATGTGTAATTCTAACGCAAGTTGATTGCCGAGCCATAATAAAGTTTCTAGATTATTACATACTAGATAATTAATTTCATCCATCCACTCTGTTGACACAAATTCAGGTATTTTCTCAGGACTACTCTTCTGATAGAAACTGTCACCAGGAACCCCATGTGGAAAACGAATTAATGTTAGCGGGCGATTCCGCAGAAAAGGTAAAATATGTGGTGAAATCAATTGTAAATAGTACAAATAATTATCCTTGTTAACCCCAATCGCTGGCCATACAGGCTTATCTGGATGCGTAATACTTACTGTCTCTGGTATAGGAAACAACTGTCGAAGCATTTGCTGCCACTGACAATCTTCTGGTGCAAGCTCTAAGCGAAATTTAGAGAATCTTGGTTCTCGTAGCTTAGTGCCATCAAAATCAATACAAGCGATATCAACACAAATAGAAGGCTCTAACTGCCATATGTCATTATTTTGTCGACCATTTGCTTGAAAAAAAGCAACGAGGGTCTTATGTTCATCCTCCATCATGCCATGTCTAAAGGTGACAACCTCTACTAATTGTTGCTGTAGATACACTGACCCATGAAAATAACCATTGCCATGATTATAATGTGTAACGATAACGGTCACAAAATGCCAATTTTTGATTTTTAGCCAATGTGAAGAACGTGTATCCTCCAACCATTTACTCGATTTTTTCTTAGCGACCATGCCCTCACCATTGTTCACTTTTATGGCATGCCAAAGAGCCTTGCATTGCTCAGTACTAGCGATTAATTGTAATCGATGCTGATCTTCATAGTTAATTGCTAAGGGAAGCTCTAAAGTCGTAAAAAGTTTAGTAAGCTGTTGTTTTCGTGTTTTTAAATAGCGATTTGTTAGTGACTCGCCTTGATAGGTAAGTAAATCAAACACAATAAAATGAACAGAAAACGAGTTAGCATGTTCAGAAATTACCTCTGCGTTTTGCATCCTCCCTCTTTTTTGGACAATCGAAAATTCACTGTTATAATTATTGATTAAATAAACTAGCTCCCCATCAAATAGTAATGGCAAATAAGGCTTCACTTGGTCTGAAATGTGCTGACAAAAAGCAATAATCTCGGGAAATAAATGATTTAAGCTATTGCCATTTCTGCTTATGAGCATTGGCTGTTCGTCCCATTCTAATAGACATCTAAAACCATCATATTTTATTTCATAAAGCCAATCATCTCCCTTAGGTATATCAAGTGCCTCTGTTAAAAGCATTGGTTTCAACGCAAACACCTCATTTGCTTTTTTCAACAGTTTTTGTTGATTTTCATTTAAGATACATAAAAATAATGAAAATATATCATAGTAAGAAAAACGAGGTGACATAAATGCATACAGTTTGGAAAGGCAGCATTTCATTTGGTCTTGTCAATATACCAGTGAAACTACATGCTGCAACGGAAAATAAAGATATTAAATTACGCCAACTTCATAAAGAATGTCATACACCTATCAGCTATAAAAAGGTTTGTGAGGGCTGTAATCAAGAGGTAAAAGAAGAAGATATCGTCAAGGCCTATGAATATGCCAAAAATAAGTTTGTTGTATTAGATCAAGAAGAGTTAGAAAACTTACGCAAGGAAAACGAAGATAAGGCCGTTGAAATTATTGATTTTGTCAAATTAACGGAGATTGATCCGATTTATTTTGAACGCACTTATTTTTTATCACCGGATACTACTGGCAGTAAGGCCTATGCGCTATTACGTCAAACATTGGAGCAATCCGGCAAGATTGGTGTAGCCAAAATTATTATTCGCTCCAAGGAACAGTTAGCCATTGTGCGTGTTTATCAAAATTCCTTAGTAATGGAAACTATCCATTATCCTGATGAGGTCAGAAGTGTAAGCGATGTACCGAATATTCCTAGTGAACAAACAGTTGTCCCAAAAGAGCTGGATACGGCCCTAATGCTAGTAGATCAATTAACTACAGAGTTTAATCCTGATAAATACACAGATGACTATCGAAATGCCTTAATGGAGCTAATAGAGGAGAAAAAAGCGACGAATACAATCTCAGCGAGCGATAAACGTCCAGTGCCTGATAATGTTACAGACCTTATGACAGCACTTCAGGCCTCACTAGATAAAACAAAGAAACCTGCACCGAGGAAACGTACGACAAGAACAAAGAAAAATGCTTAATAATTTTATTTAAAATCGTTCCTTTCGTTATACGAGAGGAATTTTTTGTTCACTTTTTAGTAATCGAAACATACGTTTGTCTATATGCTATAATAAAGAAAAAATTGGGAGCATATTATATGATCGATATAAAAGAGCGTATGAAGAATTACCATATTATAGGACTAAGTCTTGTAACAATTGATAATGGACATATTAATAAGACAAAGCACTATGGCTTTATGGAGGCAGGAGCAAATCGTCCAATTACTGACCAATCGCTTTTCAATGCTTGCTCTATTAGTAAATTTTTCACAAGCATATTAGTGCTGAAATTGGTGGAGCAAGGGGTTTTGGACTTAGATGAAGATGTTAATAGCAGTCTTACGTCATGGCAAATACCTGATAATGAATACACCAGTCTAAAAAAAGTAACGCTACGAAGCCTGCTTTGTCATCAGTCTGGTATAGTTGACCCTGAGGAGAGCTTTTTGCCAGTAAAAGATTCGCAGAAAATTCCTTCAATGTTTGAACTATTAAATGGAAAAACATCTTTTTGCTCAACGCCAATAGAGGTTACCTCTAAGCCTGAAAGTGAATTTCACTACTCAGATGCAGGCTTTTGTATCATTCAATTATTGATAGAGGACACAACAGGCAAGCCATTTTATAAGCTGATGGATGAGCTTATATTTAAGCCATTGCACATGACAAACAGCATATTTGCTAATAATTTAACTTCGTCGAACATGAACAATCTTGCTTGTGGTCATCAAAATGAGGCTCTTATTACTGGGAAATATTCTATTTATCCGTATCCTGCAGCTTGTGGACTATGGACTTCCGCTTCTGATTTAGCCATTTTATTACAGGAAGTTCTAAACGCTGTAAAAGGGCAAAGCAAAATAGGATTTTCTACTACATACATAAAAGAACTGTTTAAGCCACAGGGATGTGTAGAATGGACAGGCCTTGGAGTATTTCTCGATGGTCAGGAGGAGTTGCTTGAATTCTCCTCACTTGGCTGGGGAGTTGGTTTTCAATGCATGCTGGTAGCCTATCCATATTTAGAAAAAGGTTTAATCATTATGACGAATACAGATACAGGAATACATCAAATGAAGGGAATCATGGGAGAAATCTATCAATCCTTTATAAAATAACAAAAAAGAGGCATCATGCCTCTTTTTTCACCTTATAATGCAATTGCACCATTTGACCGTAACGCTGTGTGTGAGTAAGCTGTAATTCTTGATATGGATTATGTGCTTTAAACAATGGTATACCTGAGCCTAACAGATGTGGTGTAATTGTGATGATCAATTCATCAATGAACTGTTCCTTTAAAAACGCATCGAGTATACCTGCTCCTCCCACCATCCAAATTTTTGAGCCTTCTTGCTCCTTCAATTTTTTTGTAAAAGCAACAATATCGCCATTCACAAATTCGACATGTTGATTTTCTCCATTTTCGGTCGTTGTAAATACATAACATTTTTTATCAGGGTACGGAAAGAGTTCCATATGTTCCACAATGTAATCATACGTTCTTTTGCCCATAATAATGGTATCAATAGATTGATACATATCCGAGTAACCATTATCACCTTCCCCTTCTGCTTCCTCTAGCCATCTTAAATCGTCATTTTCTTTTGAGATAAATCCATCTAAACTAGTTCCAATAAATAAAATAATTTCTCTTGACATATCTTCAGCTCCCTTTTTCTTTTGCTAAAATCATTAACAATTACTATACTAAACGTAAAACATGACAACTGTTGGCATGATTAAAGAAAAAGGTGAAAATATGTCTAAAGCCCAACGATTATTAGATATTCTTGTGTTTGCCAGCGCTAAAAAGACTTTTACTGCACAGGAAATTGCTGATGAATTTAATATTTCCATTCGAACAGTTCACCGCTATATGCTTGATTTAAGCGATATGGGCTTACCTATTTATACGGAACAAGGAAGAAATGGCGGCTATACAGTGCTATCGAGCAGGCTGATTCCTCCTATTTTATTTACAGAAGAAGAAGCGGTTTCTATTTTCTTTGCGTTTCAAGCCTTCAACTATTATCGAGATTTACCCTTCGAGACAGAGATTCACTCCGTTTCGCGCAAATTATACAGCTCTCTGCAAAAAGATGCACAGCAAAAGGTGGATAAGCTTCAGTCCTATGTCGCCTTTTGGAGCCCTAAAAGATCCATTGAGACACCTTTATTAAAAGATATTTTAGAAGCAGCCATTGACAATAAGCATTTACGGTTTCAATATGCATCAAAAACAGGCACCACCATAAAATATGTTCATCCACTTGGTGTCTATGCACAAGATGGACTATGGTATATGCCTGCCTTTGATTTAACAAAGGAAAAAATTCTTCTGTTTCGAGTAGACCGTATACACGCCATTTTCGAATGTGAAAACAATAGCAAGGAATTTTTAAATTTGCAGCAATGGTTCAATAGCACTTATGAAATTAAGCACCCCATTCGGCTATGTGTACAATTAACCAGTGAAGGTGTCCGACAATGTAAAAGTGTACCTAGCTTTGAAGAGTTGGTTGTTATAAAAGAAGATGGCTCAGGCTATATTGATTCTCTAATCGACAAAGGAGAGCTTCATTTTATTAGCTCCATCTTCTATCGGCTTGGTGTACATGCAAAAATTTTAGAGCCGGAAGCATTAATCGAAAACTTACGGCAGCAAGCAATTGATATTTTAACCATGTATCCACAAATGTAAAGCTAGAGATGACGAATTTGTAAGATTCACGTAACATTCAACATTACTACATTGCATGCGGTTCCCCTATACTTTGTATAGAGGAGGAGATCATTTTGCAACCAATTGATTTGAACAAACGAATTGATACATTAGATTATTTAAGAGGCTTTGCATTATTGGGCATTATTCTAGTAAATATTCCAGGGCTTCTGTGGATTGAAGCACCTAATAGGTCGATAGATATTGCGTATTATCATATGCTAATGCTTTTTGTGGAAGGGAAATTTTTCACTATCTTTTCATTTCTATTTGGTGTAGGCTTCTATATTTTTATAGCTAGAGCTCAAGCGAAGAATGAAAAGGCATTTTTATTATTTACAAGAAGAATTATACTTTTATTTCTTTTTGGGCTTGTACATGCTTTCTTCCACCCTGGAGAAGCCTTAACGGTTTACGCGATATTTGGTTTATTAGCTTTACCATTCTATAAAGCTCAAAAGGAAATCAATCTCACAATAGGCCTGTTATTACTCGCTGTAACAGCTTATTTCGGGATAAAAATCGCAATGCCTCTTCCACTAATTTTACTTGGATTAGCTGCTGGACAATATCGTATTTTTGAGCATATTAGTGTCAAGCGAAAAAAGATTATAGTCTTTACAATCTTGATGTTCTTCATTAGCATTGGTGGATGGCTGTACCAATGGTATTATGTACCAGATGCACTTGTTAGCTTCGACACTTTATCAGAGGAAAAATTATCAGAGCATTTCACAAATATTGAAAAGTTCGCATTAATAGGACTGCAATTTAGCCCATTTATTTCTGCATTTTACGTAGGCTTAATTATACTTCTACTGCAGCTTCGCTTCTTTAAAATTGTACTTGGTCCTTTAAAAGAATATGGCCGAATGGCTCTTACTAACTATTTAGGGCAAACAGCACTCATTTTATTTGTAGGCCACGCTTTTCAGCTAATTAGAAATATAAGCTATATCCAATCTCTATGGATCTGTCTAGGGATTTATATTATCCAATTATTATGTAGTAGGCTTTGGCTAAAATTCTTTCGTTTTGGTCCATTTGAATGGCTATGGCGAATGGGGACATATTGGACTGTACCTTCCATGTTTAAAAGCGCTAGAGATATTTAAAACAAAATGGCTATTACCTAATCAACTATTTTACACACTCATATAATGATAATATACACAACTAACTTCCATCTTTACTCAGTACATTCATCCTCAATATTCTACTTTGGTCACTTCACAAGAGTGACCTCCTTTTTATTCATTTTAAGCAGTGCACAAGTTATTCAGCATATGCATAAGTTGTAAAGAAAACCATTTCTGTATGGAGGATAAAATGAGGAACAATAAAAAATCAACTTCCAAAAGCAGAAAACCAAGCGACTAAACGTGCCTTGATTGGTAGTGCCATTACAACTTTAGGCGACGCAATCGCAACAATTGCTGCAGGGCTTGCTTTAGATGAGGAATTAAACGATAGTAATAACATGAATAACGATATTGAAAGATTACAAAAACAGATTGATGAACTAAATAATGAAATAAAGCAAATTAAAAAAATGATGCGCTAATACGTTTTTTTCAGCCTTTAATCTGGTTACCAAAAAAGGTATGCAATAAATTATCAAAAGAACATACACATTAAAAGTCCATGGACAAAAAATTAAGTACATGGACTTTTTGTCTATCCTTTTCATAGAGACATGAAATACCCTAAACAAAAAAGACCAGGTACTCATCAATATCGAGTAGCTGATCTCTTTTAGGTTGGTTACCTACTTACATATTACTAAATCATGCTCAACAAAGTCTGAACAAATGTATTTTGTATTAAATTACTAATTAAAGTTTGTTGCAACATAACCTATCACATTCCCATACTGTACATATGACCATCCATTTCCTACAGAACCAAAATCCTTCACAACCATTTTATGCTGTAAAGTAGCAACTGTATTACTGTTTGATTTACAACCAAGCCACTTTTAGAACTAGCTACCTTAATCGTATGCTTAGGATAGTCAAGTTCAAAAAAATAAACATATCCGTCTATTATTTTCATATCACTATTCAGATAGGTTAAATGAGAAAAAGGAGTACTATAATCATTACTTATCAACGATACTAAAGTTCCAGCTGTAGGATTATCTAATATTTTAGATGACCCCTCAGTTTTTTCATAAACATTGGTTTTTAAACCTTTGATAGTTCTCACTTCTTTAAAGGTATTAGCCATAGCAATATCTGCCTTAAATGAAAATGCTAATAAAAATGCCATAAATATTAGTGTTACGAGTACTTTAAATTTCAAGTAGTTTTCTCCTTTAAATATAATTTATCTTGATTCAGCAAATATTTACTGTGCGAAAGCGAAGCGTCAGCAACAAATGTTTTTGTACAGAAAGTAAGCGTCAGGTACAGAATACTTCCCCTCTATGGGGACAAGTTTATTGCGTTTTTTCCTATTCAGCGGTTGTCATTAGATTTTGAAGTGAAGCTTTTTGAGCTAGCTCGAAAAAATTCGGACGCAATTACTGAGGTGTAATTGATACCTACTTATACAGGTACTTCAAGATGAAAGTGACTGAAAAGATAAAGGAACCCCGACTAATTAAAATTTTCATCACTTTTTTTACCCATGTCAACCCTATCTTCAACATCATCGAAATTTACTAAAATAATACCTTTTATTTACTGTATAATATTGCTATAAAAAAAGGAGGTGAACTACAGATGAAATGGGAAAATCCAGATAAAATTTCTGAAACTTTAGCTGATGGTTTATCTGCACAACTATTCAAAGCTGACTATACTATTGACATCGTCAATAAGAAGAATAACTCCGAAAATTTTTTTATGTTTATGCCAACATTTAAAGAAGTACTTACAACTCCAAGATCATCCGAATTAATTTATGGTTTAGCAGATTTTCTTCCTTATTCTTTAAAGCAAGAAGAGTTTAACAAACAAAGTCAACAGTTAGTTTCTGAAATTCTTAATTATCAATTCATTGATTCAACACAACCTAATAGTTTAGGACATACAGTCAATAAAGTGCACACGATTGAGTATGATACAGATAAACAAACATACACATTTGTGGTAAGTGTAGCTGGTGTTCTTGAATGTCCTAAGATAAGTTTTCCAGCACCATCTATCATTTCTCAAAAATATATTTCATTATAGAAGTGATATTTTATATTTTTGTACTGCTAACAATAATGGGATGTCAGAATAGTAATTTTTCATCCAATGAATCAAATCAAAAAATCCAAAACGCTGTTAAATCAAGGTTTTGGATTTTTTGATTTTGTTAAAAGGCGATTTTTAAGCATTTAAGAAGCTATCTAAAAGCACTATGTTCATAATAATCTCGTATTTTATTAAAGTTTTTAACATTTGTACTACCAGCACGGAGCGGTTATTTCTGGATTTACTCCAATAAAACCTTATTTTCTGCTCATCACGCACTTTTCAGAGCAAAAGAAAAACACCCCGGAGGATGTTAATTACTTTTATTACGGTTTAGTTGGTTTTCCATACCAGCACGATCAATTTGTATCCAATATTCTGCTATTTTTTCATCTTCAACTCTATATACTGCGCTTGCTTTTTCAATAACTGGAAGACCTGTCGGCTGATATCCATCAACTTCTCCAACATGCGTACCAACTTGTTTCCAGCGTACATAAACTTTATTACCTTGTATCAAGAACTCTTGGATTTCTAATGAAAAATCGCCATATGCTTCTACCATTTCTTTTACATGGTCTGCATAATCTTTCGGCGTTCTTATAACCGTTAATTCCTCTTCAGAAATAACTTGGTGTGCCAACACTTGGTCTGCCATTAATTCAATTGCGTGATCTGGATTTTTCCCTGAACGTACTTCTTCAAAAAATTTCTTAACAATTTGCTCTGGTGTCATTTGAACCCTCCGCTATACTTTACTATCATTCTGGCGAGGATAACAATATCTCTCTGTACTTAATAATAATGCGAGAGGCTACAAATTGGAATCATATTCTACAGATTACGCTCTTAAAACCACACTAAACTCCGCCCAACTGATAGTACATGTATGACAACTCTCTCAATAGCTCGAGATATCTACTAGCCGTAAAATAGATACGATACTTTTTATTTAATAGCCAGTTTGACAATTTTCAAAGCATAATAAAAAGCCTTACCATGCAAGAGATAAAGCTCGTCTACAGTTAGCTTCACTAGCCAATAGAATGATGACAATCAATTCTTAGCTGTACCGTGTGACGACGCTGCGGCTTTTTTGATACAATTTAAATATATTACATAACGAGGTGAAATCATGGAAAACGAAAAATTAGTTTGTAAGGCTTGCGGTAGTGATTCCTTTACAACTGGGCAAGTTGGCGGTACTACTAGTCAAGGTAATATAAGACCAATAGGTTCAATAATTGCAGTAGGGTCACCCCTTATTATGACTTTTTGTAAAAACTGTGGCGAAGTAGCTTCATTTAAAGTTGCAAAACCAGAATATTTTAAATAATCACTTATAGTTTTATGAGGGAGGAATTATTAGAGATTTAAAAACTTTAAAACACGGTGTTAGAAAATTTAATAAATGCACAACCCTAAATTAAAAAGGATGCTTATGTATTTATTACTGCTAGTTTGAAACCTATCAGTAGTAATTATTTTCATTGCTTTAAAATGGAAACATAAATTAAAACGTTTCTCAGCGATTTATTCCACCATACAATTGTGAGCATCCTTAAGGTTGGAGTACAATCATTGATTATACCCCAACCCTTGCTATATAAGCATTTTAGACTTATCTGAAAATACTATGTTCATAAAGATAATCATAAGAAAGATCGACAAACAAGTACTCATGCTCATTAATGGCGATTGAAAATGTTCTGGTAATTTCTCCTGTTTCAATATCCCGGTATAGCTCAGATATTTCTCCACTTTGATCATTGCGCATCTTGATAATAGTTTGTAGGAAATAAGGACGCCAGCTCCAGTTTTTATTGATTGCTCTTGGCTGTAATTCCCACTTCCCATCAATACGCATGACGTTTGGCGATAGTTGGAAGCCATCCTCATTACAAATATATAGTCGGAATGAATAATGATCCAACAGCTGTGCTAAATGCTCTAAATGGGAGATGTTGTCACTTGAAGGTTTTACTCGATTGATAATCGCTTCTAACTCTTCTCTTAGTTTTTTCAACTCGAAATATTGTGTCTCTAGCATTTTCTTCTCAGAGGTAATAAATTGCTGACATTCCTCCTTGAAGCGCTCCTTTAATATATCCTTCTCAACAAATGTCATTGCAGGGTTTGCTAAGTAAGGCCCTTGATAGTACCTCCCCCATTTTTCCAGGCAAATTGTAACTGATAGACAGTTTCAATTCCTTCAAATAAGAGGTTTGCTCCTATTTTATAGGCTAGCCCTCCTATTGCTGAAATCATATCAGATTGGGCAGACCAAGAATCATAATTTAAATCTCGTGTGTTTACCTTCAGAATTTGAGGGGATAACAAAGCAATATGCTCTAGGTGACTCTCCGCACCGACTTCCTGAACAGCGATTTTCACACCATATGTTGTAAAGTAGCGCAATGCATGGTGTAATTTATGAATATCTCCTAAAAAACGATGCTCCGAAACAACCAGTACAATTCGATGGAAATCTTCTTCTCTAATATATTGCTGAATAATATTAAAATGACTCTCTCCAAAATCTTGCATTAAAACATTGGGATTACTTGGTATATAAATATCAAGTTCTGGTGCGATTTCGTCTATTTTAACTAAAGCAGCATGTAAAATTTTATGTTCCATGTCAATGCGATACTCTTCTGGAATATCTTCATTATTCACAAAATCCTTTAGATTAATTTGTTGACCCTCAATTTGTAACTGTCCGGAAATTTCGTAGGCAATCACCGTATGCGCATCTGCGCTAAATATTGGTTGAAAATACCCATGTATTTGATCTAAATTTGTTAACACTTCAATTGCATCCATTGTCGAAACCTCCATACATGAATAACCTTCTAACAGTTATTCAAGAATAGCATTACATTCACAGCTTATTACATGAAAAAGCTCTCTGACTGTATCATAATTTGTTTAAAGTAAATTCGCAACTTCACTTGACAAAAATTGTTCAAAATAAGCCATTGAAATCGCTTTTATATTACCGAACAACTACTCCAAACACACTGACACTAAAAAACACCTTTTGACAAAATACATTTATCACATGAAAACTTTACAGAAATTTCTACAATAATAATGAGGCAATTCTTCTCTGATTGATTTCACTTTATTACTATAACTTATGCTGTAGATCAAGGAGAAAGTCGTGATAACTAGAGATATTTCACCTATTTCCTTTCCATTATTCATTCGTTCACCCATTATTTTGGACGATTTTATGACAACTTGGTTCTAAAGTATGTCCTTTCTCTAACTATTTCCAATTAAAAAGCAGTATTCCTATGCATGGTTTTAAACCCTACAGGAATACTGCTTATAACTATTCTGACATAAAGAAATACCAAATAATAGCGATTGTAATCAATGAGAGAATGACAGCAATTGTGACACGAAGCGGAGATATCGGAGCATCTCCACCTACTTGACCCGTTTGTCCGTTCACCATAAAACGGTATATTTTCTCTTTGTAATGGAATGAGGACAGCCAAATCGGCAACATTAGATATTTATATGTAATATCATCATGTATGGTAGAAAAACGTAAGCTGGATACAACGTCTGCATTTTTCTCCCAACGAATTTTAGAAGTGATTTGCGCATGTAAATGATCGTGAATTTCCTTCTTCGCTTTGCTCCACCCATCCTGCAAACCAATACTGTATCGTTCTGATAGAAAGCCAGCTACATATTCTGGTTTATAAGCTTTATTATTAAGTAAATTGAAGGGTTCTATTTTCCGCATCATATTGCGATCATATCGAGTTGTTGCACTGACTAAATGATCATCGATAAATTCCTGATAAAAGCCGCTCGTTGAATACCAGTCTGTTACAGTTTGAGTTTTCCCATCTTTATCAGTAACTGTACGATGTTTACCATAGCTTGCAGAATAGCTTGAGCTTGTTTTCGAATCAAAAGTCCAATAAGGTAAATATACACCTTTAAAGGAGTCAGGTTTTGCACTTAGCTTTGCCGCTCTTGGCGTAAACCATCTTCCCTTAATCCATCTTTGAAAGTTCTCACCAGCTTGCTTATCAGTAATTTCAAAAGCACATACTCCATTTGGTGCCAATGTATTATTTGCACTTGCCTCCATTACCTGATTAGAGCCACAATAAGGACAACGATCAGCTACCTGTAGTGCATCATAAATCGTTTCCGCTGCGCAAGCCTCACAAATAACTGTTTTTTTCTCAACACCCCAGTTAAAATTCCCACGTTCTTCAGCCATTGCAAAGTCCATTTCCTGAGCAACTTTTTCTTCTTCTTTTTCTGGAGATGCAATTTCAGACTCATAACCACAATAAGGACATGATAGTTTTCCACTTGCTGGATTAAATTCAATAGAGGCACTACATGATGGACACTCAGCGTCGAAATCAAGCTTTACTTGTTTAGCATTTTCAGCTTCTTGTGTTGACATCACTAGTCATCCCCTTACTTAATGTCATTTTCATCAAAAGCATCTCCACACTCAGGACAGAATTTTGGGGGATTTGCAGGATTCTCCGGCTCCCAGCCACATTTATCACAAGTATATTGTAAAGCACCTGAAGGTTTTTTGGCCCCACACTCACTACAGAATTTGCCTTTGTTGACAGTTCCACAAGCACATGTCCAACCCTGTTCTTGCGGCTTTGCTTCCCCACAATTCGAACAAAACTTCCCAGTATTCTCATGACCACATGCACATGTCCATACCCCCGCTTGGCCTTGTGTAGCAGCTTGTGCCATTTGAGCTTGCTTATTTTGCTCATTCATTTGATAAAGCTGACCAGCGTTAACCCCACCAGCTTGGGCTGCCATATTCATACCCATAAAGCCGGACATTGCGCCACCCTCATTATTAGCAGCTGCAATCATGGCTTCCGCCTGAGCACCCGTTAAATGTGCCGCAGCCATACCTGGATCACGCATCACTGCATTTCGTTGCAATTGCTTAATCATCGCTTCATCTTCCTCAGATGCTTTTAAAGAGCTAATACCAAATGAAACAACAGCTAATCCACGAGTTGCAAGCCACTTTTCTGATAATACTTTATTAAGTGCATCTGCTAGTACTACCGTATGAGCAGGAATTTCACTATAGCGTACTCCACTTGCAGAAATATGTGCAAAAGCAGGTTGTAAGGCAGTCATTAGCTCCGTTTTTAGTTGACTATCAATGGCATCTCTTGTGTATTCACGTTCAACGTTACCACAAACATTTGTATAGAACAGTAATGGATTGACAATTTTATAAGAATATTCACCATGACAACGAATGGCAATATCAATATCCAAGCCGATATTACGATCAATTACACGAAATGGAATCGGTGCAGGTGTCCCGTATTTATTACCTACGATTTCCTTTTTATTAAAGTAGTACACACGTTGATCCTTTGCAGGTTCACCACCAAATGTAAATCTCTTACCGATCTGCTTAAAGGTTTCCATAATGCCTTGAGATAAATCACTGCCGTACATAATGGATGGTTCAGTTGATGTATCATACACATACTCACCAGACTCTGCAGAAAACTCTACAACTTTCCCTTGTTCAACGATCATCATACATTGTCCTTCATTAATGGCAATAATAGAACCATTGCTAATGATATTGTCATTGCCCTTATTAGATCCACGTTTGGAGGTACGCTTTACACCCTTTTCAACCAGTACATCTGATGAAAGAGAATCACAGTAAAAGTACTCACGCCATTGATCTTCCAGAACGCCTACTAATGCACCAACTCCAGCTTTTAACAATCCCATAAAAATTCCCACCTTCAACATCTATATTTAAGCTTATTTTATCATTAAAAATAATCTAATCACTATGTTGTACGCAAGAATCAACAAATTGTTTCATATTTTTAAAACTTCATGCAAAAACAAAACGAGGTTACCCAATGATAATCATTTAGCGTAACCTCGTTATTAATTATGAAAGCGCAGCGATAGCTACAAGAATCCAAGCAACGATAAATAGCAGTCCACCAATTGGTGTAATTGCACCAAGCTTTTTAACACCTGTTACAGCTAATACATATAAACTGCCTGAGAAAAACACAATACCAGCGAACATTAAGTAGCCTGCCCAAGAAAGCATACTAGAAGCACCTAAAAGAGCATCACTCGATAAAATACCAAGACCCAATATACCTAATGAGTGATACATATGATATTGCACAGCAGTTTCCCAAATTGCCGCATAGTATGGAGACGAAAACTTATCCTTTAGAGCGTGTGCTCCAAAGGCACCAAGGACAACACCAAATCCAGCCAAAATGGCTCCTAAAACAAGTAAAATTTCCATATCTCGTTCTCCTATTTCCCCTCACGCGCGATTTCTTTATATTTCGCATCCCACGCTGGATCAATTTTACTTAAAGACACGGGACGCAATGTATCTTTATATGCAAGTATATGTACAGACTGTGCTGTCGCTGCTATCGTGCCGTCTTCATGTAAAATTTCATAGCCATATGTCGTACGCAGACGATCATGCTTTTCAACCCATGTTCGCACAGTAGCTACTTGACCATAATGCATCGCAGCCTTATAAGAAATGGATAAATCCATGACAGGAGACACATACCCATCCTTTTCTAGTGCTGCATACTCAAAGCCAGCATCACTTACAAGCTGGGTACGTCCAATTTCCATCCAAATAATATAGTTCGCATGATACACCACGCCCATTTGATCTGTCTCAGCATAGCGGATTTCAATTTGTTTCTCACTTACAAACATTTTCTTCACCTCGTCCTACATTATAGCGTAAAAGTGTTGATTTGGTGGGGTTTTTGCTCTGGGAATATTGGAAGGGAGAAAAATATAAATTTACAAAAATTTAAAATTTTAATTAAAATTCAAAATGGTAAAAATTATCGGTTCCCGTTTTACCCGTTGTCCCTCGCTTAATTGGGGTACACTGGGGTACAAAAAAATTTAAATTAATAGACATTGGGCAGGTGCCGGAAACAAAGAAATCGCTTTCAATAAAAGAGAAATGATTATTTCTTCTATATAAATTTGTACGTAACCTCACAAAATAATCTCCTCATGAACTTTATTAAAATTAAATCCTTTAAACGATACAATTCGTAACATTCCCGAATGAGTTTTTCGAGGTATTGTACTTTGCAGAATAATCTTGGTTCCAGCCATATCATATCACGCTCCACCTTTGTTACAATCTGTTTCGCAATTTGTCTAAATGCTCTTTTATCTTAAGGCTTGAATACGAATTCTACATTTACTACAGGGCTATATTTACTATTGCTTAACTGCATACCTACTACCATTGTAACAAAAAATGGTTAACCAGAAATATCTGGCTGATCCTATAATACAAACTTTGCAGGTTAGTTGAAGAAGAAAGAGAATGTTCAGATTAAATAGAATAAATGGAAAGTGACTCTTTCTATTAGGCTTCCAAATCGGGTGTTCAAAAGTAAGATGAAATGAATGGAGGAAATATAATGGAAACTAATGATTCAAAAAATTGGATAAATCGGAGTGTCAATAAAAAATATAGAAAATGAAATTGAATTTTATAAAGAAATATTAGGGTTACCTCTTCTTTTTAGTACAGAAAGTATGGCATTTTTTGAATGTAATGGGCAACGACTTCTTCTTTCACTTCCTGAAAAAGATGAATTTGCAAATTAAAGTTCTGTTATCTATTTCTAGGTTGAAGATATAAATAATACCTTTGAAGAATTGCTTGAAAAGGGGGACATGTTGATGCGAAAATGGGAGATACAGAAACGTGGATGACTTTCTTTAAAAATACTGAAGGAAATACACATGCTTTAATGTGTGAAGTACAAATTTAATTCTTATATCTTCTTTATCAGACCATCGGGGGCTTTACTTGAAGACCATTGAGTTGCATATGAAGCTCAATTTCCGAACCGTTGTTAGTGATTTTCAAGAAGTATTATTAGAAAAAAGAGTTTAATGATTGGATTGCACTTGTGAAAGTAAAAATATAAAGGTGGTATAAAGGAATTATGGACTACTACAATGACAAGTGAATAAGGAGTAAACTTGAATGTAGTCCAGTCACCTATCGCGAAAGTTTGGCAGCCTAAAAGAAAACCAGAATGAAAGAAATTCATTCTGGTTAAAGTCTAACTTTTGGGGTTCTCTACATTTTTTTAAATGAGTGACATTGTTATTTAAGATAAAACTTTTTATAATCTTTTTGAAGGATATTATGGATTTTTCACTTTATTTTGCAGCCCATATATCAATTTCTATTTTAATATCTGGTAAACCTAGTTCTGACACGTAGGCAATGGTCATTGAGGGATAAGAGTCACCAAACATTGTATCCCATATATAATCGAAATAATCCCAATCTATTGCCTCTGTCGCCCAAATGTTAGCCTTCACAACATGTGTGGCATCCATTTCCTCCGACGCTAAAATAATTTCAATATTTTTTAGAGTATTTGTAATTTGCTCACGTATAGTTTTCGGCAATTGATCATCGTGTCCTACACCAATTTGTCCAGAAAATGCATACATTGTTGCATCTTTTGGAATGATTGTTACATGACTATATTTTCCAACAGGGTTTGGCACCTGTATTGGATTTTTTCGAACTAATTTTGATTTCATTGATATAATCTCCTTTAGGTTACTATTTTTCTAAAAAACTGCAGACTTCTCCCTTGAATATGCATTTTAGAAAAAAACAGCAGTGGAGAACCCTATACCCATACTTAAAAAACGAATTGATCTTTTTTTCATTAGAATTCTCCTCCTTTACCTAAAGTTGTTTTTACTTTACCATTTCTAGCCTAGAAAATCAAATTTTACGAAAATTTCCTAGTCTATACTGTAACACGACCTACTTGACAACTACTAAGTTTGCAACTTATATTTCTCCAAACCAGATAAGCTTAATTGCCGTAACTTCATCTAACAGCAATCCCTTTCTTAATATTAAATCAATTTGTTCATTCATTAAGATTTTTTCTCTTAGAATATTTGCCATCTTCAGAGTTGAATATATATACATTATCTTTTGTGTATATATAATACATTCCTAATTGCCCCTTTATATCATCTTCTTTAGAAATATCAATTTCTTCGGATGTCTCCCTAATTACTATGTCTTTAGCTTCTAAATAAGTGTAATTAGGGAGATTATAAAAAATAATAAAGCTTATCAAAGCTAACCCTATAGGATAAATTGTTAATAATGGATTTGATATTTTTTTAATAACATTTTCCTTGTTAAATATAAAGGTTACTAGAAGTAATAGACTAACGAATAAATTAGCTAACCAAGTGTTTGTATATTTTACAGTAAATTCATATTTATTTCCGATAATATAAATTGTTAACGATAAACAAACATGGATTACCGCTAGTGCTATCAGGATTATTTTCTTCATTATAGCACCTCACATCATTTAAATATTATGTGTAAAAACACATTACCAAGACCATGTAAATTCTTGTCTGGATGGATGTGTCCCCTCACATTTCCCATACAGAGAGTGACCTTGTATGTAAGACCACTTCTGAAGTGGTCTTCACATATTTTAGGCTATGAATTCATAAAAATCATCACACTTTTTGCCCATCTACTCTATCTCAATACTTTTATCAAAGCACCGAGCTCTTCATTTCCATAGCCCGCATCCAAAGCTCTCTTGAAAAGACCTTGGGCAAACATCGGAAATTCATTGTTTATTTTTGCGTCTTGTGCTTGTTCCATAAAAAGATCAACTGTCGTCATACACATATTTATAGAACTCTGTGGGTTATCGTAGGTTTCTGTTTGAATTACTTCACTTTCAAACTTAATAACCTCACCAATCACTGGTGAAACATGGGCAATCATAGAACCGAAATCATCTATACGTAGTCCATCTGATTCAAGGATACACGCTGCGTGGAAAAAACCTAAATAGGAACCAAACAGATATGAAAGAAAGGCTAAATCTGTAGAAGATGCAGCACTAACTTGCTCTCCAAGATAAGGTACATTTCCAGCTAAACATTTTAAAATATGCTCACTCTGTTGATAGGCTTTTAAGGAACCTGATGTGAAAATTGTAGCCTCTGAATTACCCATTTGGAGTGGTGAAGCCGCTATTGCTCCATCGAGATATTCCACATTATACTCTTGTGCCCATGATTCATTGTCACGAGCTTGCTGGGGACTACCTGTACTCAATTGGATAAGTACACGGCCTGAGAGAGCTTGTTTGACTTCTTTTGTATCCAAAATAGTAAATGAAGCATTATAATCTGACACACAGATAATTGACACCTCACTTGCACTTATAGCAGCAGCTACACTAGCAGCAAGGATAGCTCCATCTTTTATTAAAGGTTCTGCTTTTGCTATTGAACGATTCCATATTGTTACTTGATAGCCCTTTTTACGCAGGATCCGTGCTAATGTTGCTCCCATTGATCCCAAGCCAATTACTGTTACATTATTCATCTATTGTACCTCCAAATATATTATTTTCTGTATACTTCTTACTTTTATTGGTGATATAAAATTCTGCTGCTGATAGCTCTTGCCCATTTATAATTACTGCTAGCTTATGTTTACCTGGATAATGCTTACGAATTGTTAAATCTCTAAACGAATGACTCCGTTTATATAGACGACTTTCTTTTTCAAAGATGCGTTCTGTAACCTTGAACAGTTTTCGAGAAGTTGATCCATTCGCTTTGACAAAATCAATTGCATATTCGATTCGCAGCTTTTGGGGCGCTGAGGCATTTGTCTGAACTGAAAATGAAAAATTAAGAGTCTGCTCAATCGCCAAATTATCCTTTTCTAGCGATAAATCTTTAACAGATACATCTGGTGAGATTTCAAAACCGAATAAGAAAAGCACCTCAGAATCTCCTTTCCGCAGTAAACCACGACATCCATGTTTAAGAATCCAATCCGTGATTGAATTCTTTCTATGCCATTCACGTGCGAGATTTTTCACTAGTTCTGGATGATCTTTGGAAATATCATTCAGATTATTAGCTACACTTTTTTGTACATAAACAGATGAATCCTGCTTGAGCTGGTACAATATTGGTAAGATTGGTGAAGGATTCAATTTGAACGTTTCCAAAGTAGATGCCCAAGGCAACCTAGGTCGACACCCCTCGCTAGCTAACCGTCTGATATGATAATTGGAATGATTCGCCCACTTCAACATTTGATCCATCATCCTTTGATAATCTTTTAATATGAAGGCTCGAACGGCAAACTCTGAACTGGAGAATTGAGTAAATACCTCCAATGCGGTCATGGAATCATTCCAATCATCTAGTCCATTTACTTCCACAAAGTCAGGAAAAAATAAGAATTCCACCCCTTTGCATTTTGGCGCAATTTCTATCAAAATTGATAATGCATCACGATAGGACATTGGCAAAGTCATACGTAAAGCATTACTGATATGTCTAATACGCTGTTTGAATTTTTCCTCTTCCCAATGGTCATCATAGATTAAATTCATAAACTTATTAGATTCAAAAGCAGGGTATTCCATTTTTAAAATGGTTGTAAATTGATAAAAGAAATCAGTTGTATATTTCCCCTCAAATGTGTCAGCCATGTCCCGTCTCCCTTTTAGTTATCATTTCAATCTGATTATGGCATCATCTGCTTTTCCTATAGCTATCACAAGTTCAGATTAGTCGGAATCAGATATCTTTGTGTAATCGCTCTTGAATCAATCATGGTTACAAAAATTTGAAACTCTGATTTAGATTTGAGTTTCTCCATGGCGCCCAATGCACTATCCTTATCGTACCAATATATAATGTCTGTCCATTGACTTTCATCGAATGTATGTAGTAACGTACGCCCTTCAAATCCTGATATTTCATCTTTTAGTAAATCGGTTAGTGCGGCTGCTGCTTGACAAAAACGATGCTTGTCGATTCCCTCCTTTAGCTCAAATAAAACAACTTCCATTACATAGTTTTGGTATTCTAGTTCCATTTTTTGTCTCCTATCAGCCTATTAATCGTGAAGTCAATGTCTTCCTGTCTAGATTTCAAAGCTTTATAAACATTGACTTCGAGTTTTAATATAAGGGATAATAGTGACAACTATTGGCACTATTAAATAGTTTTTTGATAGAGGAGGACTTTTTTATGCACAAAGCGCAAAGACTTATTCAGCTTATGATGAAGGTCAATGAGCGTAAGAAGTTTACTATTCAGGAGATGGCAGATGAATGCGGTGTTTCACGCCGAACGATGATTCGTGATTTAATGGAATTGAGTGAACTAGGAGTGCCGCTTTACTCTGAAGCTGGACCTAGCGGAGGTTATCGTGTTTTACGTGAGAAAGTGCTACCACCAATCAGCTTTACCGAACACGAGGCAATCGCTTTGTTTTTTGCTTGCCAATCGTTACATAATTACAAAGCTCTCCCCTTCAAAAACGAAGTGAATACGGCCTTAGATAAATTTTTCCATTATTTATCAAGTGAGCTAAAGCAAAAGATTGAAAGTATGCAGCAACGGCTTATATTTTGGGTGCCTCCACATGGGTTAGAAGTGCCATTCTTAAAAGAACTACTTGAAGCTGCACTCGAACAGCGTGTCGTCACAATCATATATGAAGCAGCTACTAGTAAAACTAGAAGCATTCAACCTATTGGAATTTATACGATGAATGGGTTATGGTACTGTCAGGCCTATTGTTTCTTAGCAGAGGATTATCGAGTATTTCGTGTAGATAGAGTAAAGGATTTTTCCCTAGTTGCAGACCAAAGTTTAAAATTGAATATGAAGAATGAACACATAAAGGCATGGATTATGCCAGCAAATGAGGATAATATGTTAGACCTTGAGGTAGATTTAACACCAGAAGGAGTAAGACGGTGTCAATCAGAAGTATGGTTATCCCAGTGGATGGAGATACATGATGATGGATATGGTACGATTTGTACAAAAATGAACTCTTCATTTACACCATGGTTGGTACATTTTTTCTTGGGCTTAGGCATGGAGGCCAATGTAAAACATCCTCAGATAGTACGTGAACAGATAAAAAATAAGTTACAGGAACTAATCAAACAATACGAATGTGAATTAGAATAATTAATTTGAAATCTAGTTCATAGTTATAAAAACCAGGTACTTTGATAAGTGCCTGGTACCTTTTTTACTTCTTCCTCGTGCCCCATTTGCTTACTTGAGTTTTTTATTATCTATCGTAACAAAATTTTCCCAATCATAAATAATAATGAACTTGTTATCTTCTTCATTAAAAATAGTCATTTCACCTGTTTTTTCAACATTATAATCGCCAATTGTCACAAACAATGTATATTCGATTTCGAAATGATTATCTTTTTCTTTGAAAGTATCAATTTTGACATCACTTAACTTCATATCTGTTTGATTTTCAGTGGCAAATAGAGTTGGTAAATTAAAAATCCCATTCTTTTTTTGGAAACGAAAATGTATGCTTTATTTTAGGATTCAAAGGATATTCCTCACCTATAGTTTAATGATGTGGGTTTATCTAGTTATTTTATTAAAACAGATTACTTCCAATTTTAATTTATCTACAAATTCAATTATCTGCTCCATTTTCACAATTATACAAAACGCGGGACCACATTCTCTAGGCCCAAAATGATTCTTCTCATTTGCATCTAATACAAAAATTAATTTATATCGAGTCTCCGATTCAGTTCTTTCATGTTCAGGAATTTGAAGAAAACCATATTGAGGATAATAATATTTTCTGTAATGAGGAATATGATAATGGATCTTTAGGCTCTAAAATACTCAAATGAATACTATCAAGATGTATTAGATCAACTAATAACTTAAAGAAATCTTCCTTTAAGCAAGCAAATTCCTTATGTACCCTGGGAAAATCTCGACCTCCTCTGAATAAATATAGAATCTCACACTAAAATCATTCACTAATTTGAAATTAATTTCAACTTCACAATTAGGATCACTAGAGTAATCTTTTAATATTGCCATATGGAAATCTCCTTTTAATTTCACTTAAGTTCTAATATATAGTCTGTCTATGAAGCCTATGTTGATAGAGGCGGATTGCTCATTTGAACTTAATGATTATAATTATTGGATGGACTACCAGTGATAATTGGCGCACAAAAAGTTCAATGAATTTTTTTCTTCCTTTTTTTATTCAAAAAAATAAACAAAACAATTGTGATAAATAGGAAAAAACCGATAGTAAAATAAATAATTGGTGCATCAATAACAACGAAATAACTGTCTTGCAATTGATATTCCTGATTCGCAAATTGCATTAAATCCCCCCTAAAAAATGTAGTTGTTATAGTATCTATTAATTGACTATCTAGTTAATCATTATCCCTACATTTGCAGCAGAAAAAGCACCTGTTAGAGTGCTTTTTAAATTAACTATTTAAATTAACTATCCTCATTTAGATCATCTGGATAAACAATTGTATTTATTACTTCTCCATTTGAATCATCTTTAAAAATGACTGTAACCTTAAATTTCTCAGAATCGATACCACTAAAAAGTTGATAATACATGCCTTTTAATGCAAGTCCCATTGATGCCATAGCATCAAAACCATTTTCAAACTGTTCTTTATTTACAGTTATCGTAAACTCAGTAAAGGATTTATTATATGTGACATCCTTGATGGAAGCAAAATCTTTGCTAGTTTTAATTTCTTCTATCGTATCTAAAATACTTTTTTCCATCTCTTTCATCATTTCTTTATGAACGGATTTAGACATTTTATACGTTACAGAACCGTCATCATTTTTAATGACTTCCTTAACACCTTCTTTTTTTACTTCATTAATAGCAGAATCGATATCTTGTCCTTCAAATAAGGAAGCTGGAATTGTAATTTCCACATTTAAAAGCCCTTTATCGACTTTAACCGATTCATCTTTAGTTTCTTCTGCTGCTTTATCAGCATTATCGCTTTTCTTACCACTTTCACTTTCTTTATCTTGGCTACATGCTACTAGTAAAATACTTAATAACAATGTTAGTGGTAATATAAGTATTTTCTTCATTGTTTAGTCCCCCTTCTACATAAATATACATAGATAATGAAGGAAGTTCTATTACTATTTTCAAATTTATACATTTATCCCACTATTCTACTAAAAAAAACACCCTCTGTTAATACAAAAGGTCACATCTTGTTAGGTTTAACCGTCTATCGAACTAGTACATTTTCTGAAGATAAATATTCAAACATCGAAAAAAATCTCAGCATTTTTTAGGGGATTTTTAGCTTTAGTATCTATGAATTTTAGATTTCAAGCAGTAAGTAATAGTAAAAAAATCTCTCTCTTATATAAAACTATTCATATTTACTTAGTCTTTGCTGAATCGTAATGTACAAACCGTTTATTCCATCACTCTTAAATACTTAATAGGGATTTTATGTTAATCCCTTCCTCCCACAAAATAGCCTTCTCTGAGAGTGAAGTCACCTCTAGAATTAGAAGTGAATTTTTTTGTTTATCTTACTATTAATAAGCCAATACTAAACGATATTAGGTTACATTACTATGAACGATGATTAGCTCCATTGAAAACCGTCCACTATGTTCATAGTAATGAACCCTGATCAGATTGACACATACTATTGGGAGGATACATATGACTAAGCATCCTTTAATCCTTTTCTTAATCATAGTTAATACATTCTTGTTATCAGGTTGCTGGGATGTCAATGAACCTCAAAGGATGTATTATATTAATGCAATCGGTGTTGATTTTAAGGATAATTTGTATGAAGTGTATGTACAATTTATTAATTTTGATGATGTAGCAAAATCAGAACAGCCAAATCCTAAGATTGTAGCAGCAGAGATAGGTTATGCAAAAGGAAGAACCGTAGATGAGGCAATATACAAATTATATAATTCAAGTGACCAAAAGATTTTTTGGGGACATATGAGATATATGGTCTTCTCTGAGAGTGCTTTAGAGGATGAACGTAGTATTCCAGCGATTGATACATTTATTCGTTATAGAGATACACGGTATCAAATTTGGGTCTATTGTACAAAAGAGCCTTTGAATGAAATATTGCTTACAACGCCGCTATTAGAAGGTTCGCATGCTGTATCAAAATTAAGTAATCCTATAAATCCAACTAGAAATGAAACATTTATATTGCCGAGAGACCTGAGAGACATCGTAATTGGATTAAATGAACCAAGCCATGAGATTAATCTCCCTTATGTAACAATAAAAAAAGATTGGTCAACAACAGAAGAAGCCACAGAAAATACATTCTTTTCAGGTATTGCTATACTTTCAAAAGATGGCTTTAAGGGAAGCATAGAAGACGTTTCAGCAAGAGGATTTCAGTGGACTCATGATGAGACAAAACGAGGAGAACTTACCATTAAATTAGACAATGAAGAGGAATATTTAACTGTAAGTATCGATAAGCTTAAAATAATAGTGGAACCCATCTTAAAAAATGAACAACAGGTTTCATTCGAATTTCATATTAATATTAACGCTACAATCAATGGGTTTAAATCAAAAGTAACGACTGATGAATTAAGAAAAAAAATAAAAAAAGAAATGGTAAAAGAAATACGGGAAACGTTTAAAGAGGGTCTGAAATTAGACGCGGATTTATATCGTTTATCAGAAGTACTCTATAGAGATAACGTGAAAATATGGAAAAAATTAGAGGTGAACGGAAAAATCCCATTAACAGAGGATTCAATTAGTAAAATCAATATTCATATCAAAAAAATGAACCCAGGTAGAAAAACATTTGCTGAAACAATAAAAGAATAATTATAAAATAATTAGGCATTCTTGTAAATGTCAGGTTATTTGTTTACACCACTTAATCCAATATCACTTACCCTTCTTAACTTGTTAGCAAAAAACATAAAAAGGACCAGGTCCAATATTTATTGAACACTGGTCTTTAATAAATGTTTTTACATCATGAATTGATTCAATTGAGGCACTTTAGATCTTTTCATAATATGTACTCCTTTATATTTATTTATAGTCTATTTCTACTTTAAAACAAGTGCTCAATCTATGAACTCTATTCATATTTTCTTACCTTTGGGTTATTTCTAGCCTATCAATAGTTAGACCGAAATTTCAATTGTGGATTTCCGAAAATAAACCTTTCGGACACCGATTATTTTCTTTCGGTTAATGTTGAAACCCTACTTTTTTGCACTTTGTTTTAATACCTAAGTGCCCCAAAAAAATGACCAGGCTCAAAATGAATTGAATGCCTAGTCATTTTTTCATTGATTCATGACATCATTAGATTATCATATAGCTCTATACAAAATCTGAACAATTAACATGCAGCAAATTAAGCAAGAAATCAATTAACAATATTTAACTGCTACTTTTTGATTTTATACCAACAGTAAAAAGGAGATTTTCCAATGTCAGATGATTATTAATCACATGAAGAACCACCATCTGATGAATCACTGTAATTAGAATTGCTGTCGGAACAATGGTGATTGTCATTGTTATTGTCTTGTAAAGAAAATACAGAACCTGTTGAAATATAATCTGTTGTACCAGTGCCAGAATGACTAGAGCGGCTTCTTGAACTAACATTATTGCGTTTTGCCTTCTTTAAGTTGATTAAAAACCCTACTAAGAGAATCATGACCACACTTACAATAATAAATTCCATTCTTTTTCCTCCCTGCGGATGAATCATTAATAAACTCTATATTCGTTATCCTCGATTCTATGAAGCAAATTTCTTTTAACCCATATTAAGCTAATTATACCATTTATAATTTACCCTCTATAAACAATAATTTTATTGTAAAATTGCTACTTATAATTGGTTATTATTTTGTCAAAACTTAAATACAAAACTTCTTTATCGTAAAGTAGGGAAATCAATGAATAAACGTTCTTTATCCAATCTTTCGTTATTGGTTATGACCACACTTCTGTTATCTGGCTGCTGGGATGTTACTGAGCCACAAAGAATGTATTATATTAACGCTATTGGCGTCGATTTTAAAGATAATCAATATGAAGTCTATATGCAAATGCTTAATTTAGATGCTTTAGCAAAATCAGAACAGCCGAATCCAGATGTTGCACCTGCTGAGGTTGGAGTTGCAAAAGGAAGAACCATTGAAGAAGCTATTTATAATTTGTATCGTGCTTCTGATCAGCAAATATTTTGGGGACATATGAGATACCTTATTTTTTCAGAAAATGCATTAAAAAATGAAAGAAGTATTCCTGTTATGGATACCTTTATCCGTTTTAGAGAAACTCGATATCAAATTTGGGTCTATTGTACAAATGATCCTATCAAAGATATTCTTCTGATAACACCGATTTTAAAGGGAACTTTTACTTCCTCTAAATTAAGTAATCCTACTAACACTTTTGAACAAGAATCATTTATTTTACCCCAAAACTTAAGAGAAATAATGATTGCATTAAATGAGCCAAATCATGAGGTTAGCCTACCATACGTAACCGTCAAAAAAGATTGGGAAACATCCATCAAACCAGAACAAGAAACGACATTTTCAGGTATAGGTGTACTCTCAAAGGATGGATTAAAAGGATTTATCAAAGAAACTGCTGCTAGAGGCAATCAATGGATGCACGATAAGACTAACCGTGGCGAGGTGACCTTTAAATTAGAGAGTGAAGAGAGCGATTTCTTAACAGTAGATATTGATAAATTAGATGTTACTGTAAAGCCAATCATCAAAAGTAAAGATCAAGTGACATTTGATATTGAAATTAATCTAAATGCCACACTAAATGGTTTTAAAGGCAAAGTGGTCTCCCATCAAATTAGAGAGAACATCATTAAACAAGTAAAAAAAGAAGTAATGGAGACGTATGAGGAAGGTTTAAAAATAGACACTGATATTTATCGTTTATCTGAATATCTTTATCGTAAAAACGTTAAAGTGTGGAAAAATTTAGAAAAGGATGGGAAAATACCATTGACGAAAGATTCAATCAGTAAACTATCTGTCCATGTCATTAAAATTAATCCTGGCCGAAAAACATTTGCTGAAACTATAAAAGAGTAAGTAAATTGCATCACCAAAAGTCCCCTTTAAGGAAACTTTGGTGATGCATCGTTTTTTTTAACCGTTGAATTTCAGCTGTTTTATATCCTCAATCAGCATCTCAACATTTTCTTTTTTTGTTGCCCAGCTCGTACAGAATCTCACTACACTATTATTAGCATCGACCTTTTCCCACATTGAAAAGGCATACTTTTCACTTAATTTGGCAAGTAAATCATTCGCTATAATTGGAAATTGTTGATTTGTTTTAGAATCATATCGTAGGGAAAAACCATTTTCAACAAATGCTTCTCGAATCCTCATTGCTAGTGCTACAGCATGACTAGAAATTTCAAAGTATAAACCATTTTCAAATAATGTTTCAAACTGAATTCCCAATAATCTCCCTTTAGCCAATAATCCACCTTTTTGTTTGATTAAGTATCGAAAATCCCTTTTCAATTCCTCATTTATGATAATGACCGCTTCTCCAAATAATGCGCCTATTTTGGTACCGCCAATATAAAACACATCACAAAGACTTGCAATATCTGCTAGGGATAAATCGTTATCCTTGGAAACCAATCCATATCCTAATCTTGCACCATCCATAAATAACGGTATACCACATTCACGGCAAACTTTACTCAATTCTTCCAAGTCCTTTTTACTATATGTCGTTCCATTTTCTGTAGGATGAGAAATATAAACTAAGGATGGCTGCACCATATGCTCATATGCAGCATCGGTCCAATGAGCATCAAATAATTCTTTTACCTGTGTTGCTTGAATTTTTCCATCTTCACTCGGAACGGTCAGCACTTTATGGCCCGTTGCTTCAATTGCCCCTGATTCATGAACAGCTATATGACCGGTTGTCGCGGCAACAACACCTTGATGTGGACGCAAAATAGAAGCAATGACTGTAGTATTTGCCTGTGTTCCCCCAACTAAAAAATGGACATCTGCATTATCTATACCACACTCTTTTTTTATATAGGCTCTTGCCTTTTCACAATGGTCATCCATTCCATATCCAGGGGACTGTTCTTCATTCGTTTCCAAGATTCTTTTTAGTATATGTACATGGGCTCCTTCTGCGTAATCATTTTCAAAACGTATCATTCATAATCCCCCAATTTCCCTAATTTTTGCTGGATCAACATCATAGAAGCATGAATTTCTTTAATTTCCTTCTGTGAAAGACCATCAAACAATTCCACAATTTGCTCATCAGATTTTTTATTTAGCTGCACAAATAAATCAATCCCCTTAGACGTTAAACTAATAAGGCTTGTTCTGCTATCCGCTGTTGAAGCCTTTTTACGAATGATACCATCTCTACCTAACTTGGCAATAATTCTACTCATATAACTTCGATCAATATCAAGCTTCTCAACTAAATTATTTGCAATACACTGTTCCATAAATCCAATTTCTAAAATAATCCTTGCCTCAGTAAATGAATAATCGGTATTTAGTACATGACTATCTAATAAGTTTAACAGCTTTGTATAAAAGCGATTAAATTTCCGAATATCTGCGATGATATTATTATCTTCTAAGTGCATTGATTGGCTCCTTTTTAGTGGATTTGGTCAACTATATTTCATTTAGTGGACTTTGTCAACTGTTTAAAAAAAATCAAAAGAGCATGTTTTGAAATAAAGATTACTCAAAACATGCACCTATTTAATGTGGAAGTTTTATTAAAACTCGTAGTTATATCATTCATACATACTTGAAGCAAAGGATATGTCAGCAGCAGTCTTCCATGATGATTCTTTAGGAATAGCTTAATATCCTCAACCTAAACCTCCATAGTTTGTAAATAAGCTTCAAGTTTTATGTTTTCTCATTCTATTCTATAATTCATTCTCAAAAGTTTTATGAATTCAATGAAGCCTTCACCCACTTTAGCTTTACCTACTATTTAATAGAACTCTTCAACCATCTCTATTAGCTTAGAGAGCGTTTTCCAATTACGAACTGTTGCTGGAACACCTAAGACATCCAATTTGCTACCAATTTTTGAATTTCGAATGCTGTCATAGAATAAAAGATAGATATCTCTCCCCTGTATTACAGCAAGCTCCTTTGTATTTACATAAGTTAAATAGTTCTCCCTATTAGCCTTAGAAGGTGAAGTCGGCAGTAATGCCACATGTAGGCACTCCCCCTTGCACGAAATGCTCGCCTCAGTAATTTTCTGCTCTGAAAAAGGACATTGTCGCACGATTTGTAGTAATTGTTCAGCATTTCGAATGACAACTGTAGTGAATATATCAAAATCCTCATGAATTTTTTCTTGAATTTTCGTTTGCAAATCTTCCTCAGATTCATTTGATTCAAAAATGATATTTCCACTTTGAATATATGTTCTTATATTTTGTAATGCAAGTTGTTCAAGAGAGCTTTTTAGTTGTGCCATTATAATTTTATTATGGGCTCCTACGTTAATACCTCTAAGTAATGCAATATATATCGTCATTTCATTTTCCCTTTCACTTAGAAACTTATGAAGATAAGTTGTTCAAAATTAAATTATCTTAAGTAACCTCCATTGTTAATATCAAAGGTTGCACCTGTATAATGCTTAGATTTATTTGATATTAAAAATATTACTGTTTCAGCAACATCGTCAGGTGTTACTGGTGTATGAATAAGCTGCTGTTGTAAATACTTCTCTTTTCTCCATTCAGGAATTATATCCATCATCGAAGTTTGAACCATTGTAGGAGCGACAGCATTAACCCTGATGAAAGGCGCAAAGTTTGTTGCATTGCTTTTAGTTAAACCGAGTATTGCAGCCTTTGAAAGCCCATAGATAGCATCCGAACTACCTTCTAGGCCAGACACTGAAGATATATTTACAATAACGCCTTTCTGTTTATTTTGCAGTTTAAACCGTCCAAACATTTGTGAAAAATAAATGCTGCCTTTAATATTGATATTAAGCACCTGATCAATCTCATCAGGCTTGTAATCAAGTATAGTTTTAGCCAAATAGATGCCTGCATTATTCACTAAACTATCTAGGTCAGAATGTTCTTCTTCAACAATTGCAAAAAAATTAGCTACTTCTTCGTATTTACTTACATCTAATGGATATGTATATAAAGCAAAACTGTTAATAGAAGTTTTTAATTCATATAAGGCTTGTTCATTAATATCACACGCAATGACTGAAGCCCCTTCCTGTAAACAATGTTTAACAATTTCTCTTCCAATCCCAGAAGCGGCGCCCGTTACGATTATTTTTCTATTTTTCAGCACAGGATATCTCCTCCATACTCTAAATAAAAACAGATTTATTCATTGTTGATTTAGCTACTTTTAATTATCTTATAATTTAAAGAAATGCAATAGTGATATCCCCGAGATTTTTTGTGAAGAATAGTAAAAGACCAGGTGCACAACAATCTGTGATCACCTGGCCTTTTTATGCGTGTTCGTTTGTTTACCTTGACAAAGATAGCATAACACATCTTCCTAAACAAATTCTGAACAAATAAATTATATTTACTGTGAGTATATTATTGTGATGTTTAAAAATCAATTTTGTCCTAAAACATCACTGTCTTTTGTTGAATATCGATCTCAAATTAAGGGTTCATCCATTCCATGATTGAATTACTTGTACTTTTTAAAAGAACAAGATACTTTAAAAATATTGGTTATACAGCGTTTTACACTTTATAAAGTCGATGGATCACTTAAATGACCCTTTAGTTCTTTAAGCTAAAAAAGTAATGACTAATTGATTTCCTATTAGCTCAAACATTGACTTTATAATTCAGTGCTAACTCATCTCCCGGTAAGCCTCTTATTCCCCAATTATGTCTTGGGGTTTCAAAAATTGTAATTTCAACATCTTGAGGATGTATATTTAATTGGTTATTTATCCGTTCAAATAATAGCTTTAGTAATTGTTTTTTAGCCTCAATCGTTCGACCCTCGAACATACTAACTTCAATTATGATATATGATTCAGTTCTTTCACTTGCAAAATAAAAATCCTCTTTATCCATAGGAAAAAAGCGGTGGAATTTCTTATCGGAAGGATATTCAAGTGCATCCATCATACAAGAATGAATAATATTCGATAATGTTTTCTTAATAGGATTTAAGCTGTCCTTAACACCATAGATTTTAATTTGCCCCATTTTATTTCACCTCTCTCGTCTTAATTAGGTACCAATAAATCCTATTCTATAAAGAGATTTAAAATCCCTCCTGCTTTGTTATTTTAAAAACCATAACCTATTAAATTGGATATTATTTTTCCATTCTACAAAGTTGTAATTTTATTCAAAAAATATTCTCAACATTACGGAGTTCGATAATGTTGACTGTACATTACTCTAATAATTTTTTCCTATTATTTCATGTCTTCTTTCTTATGCCTATATAATCGATCTACTACTGTATTAATTATAGTAACAACTACTAATAATAAGGAGAATTTCCAGATAAAATTCAAATTGAAATCTTCAATCATATAGATGAAGAGACCCACAGTTACTCCCATTAATAAGGCTCTATTGTGCACACTCATCAAAAATCACCTTTCCTAATAGCGCTAAATTTTCAATTACTTATTACTTATAACATATAAAATTATAGTATCTTTGCTAAATCATAATGAACAAAACATTAACGATGATGCTCGAAATGAATCACCAATAATTCCAAAACTCTTTATACGAATACTAGACTAATATCAAATGATACCTAGCCTTAAAATTAATTACTAATTATGTAATACAAAGTGAAGCATGATAACATTCACACATATCTTCAATTCTACATTTCTATCAATTAATTGTGCTTTTCTGAAATCTATAAGTTCCTTTTCTTCCACACTAATAATCTTTGATAAACTTTCGGTAGTTAGCCTATAATTCGATAACAGATCATTTAATATTAAGGTTACTCTTTCTTTTGCATCAAAGCTTTCAAATCCGGAATTTAACATAGTCATTTTATTCTCAATTTTTTCTTGTTGTTCATGCGTAATATTACCTTTATGATTCAATAAATCTTCCAACTCATTTATAGATAAATCTAATATTTTAGAAAGTTGTTGATGATTGAAGTTAAATTTCTCAGCTAATTCATGAATTTCTTCGTTAAGATAATCAAATTGTGATGAGTTAGAAATAAAAGATACTTCTACTCTATCTCTAAATTTCCCCAATATTTATACCTCCATATTCTAATTAAATATGTATTAGCTTGATATTCCAATATACATTATTATTCCATTAAATAAATAATTTATACAAATAAATACTATTCAAAATGTAGAATTTATTGCATATAGATCATAAATTTAAATGGATTATTAAAAATTCATCATAAAGTTTTAAAACTACACAGAGATATTAAATAGATTGTTATATTCCTTCAATGTAGTAAAAGCCCTCCACATTTTTTGTGGAAGGCAAAATTCCCAAGCATTCGTGAATTTTTTTAAACTCTCAACTAACTGACCAAATAAAATGCAGATGCTATTGATTCACTTACCTATAAGAGTCATGTGTAGGATGAAATAAATCTTCTTCTGCTTTTCTAACAACTGAAAAATTCTCCACATTGTAGTGACCGTGGAGCATATTATTGTGATGTTTAATAATTTGCTCTGCCCTTAAAACATCACTGTCAGTTGTTGAATGTCCATCCCCGACTAATGTAACGTCCATTCCCTTAATTGTTGCTGTTCTTACTGCACTATCAATACAATGCTGTGTGGAGCAGCCCATCACAACAATATGTTCCGTTTTTAGAGATTGCAGGTATTCTAGAAGTTTTGTACCATAGAAGCAATTGGTAGCCATTTTATCGAAGAGTTTTACATGGCTAGGTACATTTATGCCACTATGAATTTCGAACCCTTCGCCAATACCTCCCGCAACGTCAAGATCCCTAATAAATACTATTGGAATATTTGCTTCCAATGCTTTGTCAATCACAAGGTTAATATTATGGATTAGCTGATTTTTTTGATATACAGCCTTTTCTTCATGATTCCCATCTAATAAGGATTGTTGGACATCAATAATTAATAATACTTGTTTCAAACGATTTTCCCCTTTCAAATTGAGGAAAACGCTTTAGTTATCAGTTAAACGTCTTCCCCTTTTTATACACGTTACTATTATTTTTGATTACCATAATATCTCCCCCTCGATTCAGATTCTTTCAAGCATGGAAATTTTATCATAAAATTCTAACAAAAGAAACTCCCCACCCAAAACGCTTTTGAAGGAGTGTATTTACTTGAAGAAAAGTGAATCCAGTTTAACTTCATTAATCGCAGCATTTAGCAAAGCCTATCAAAGTCAATTTGATATCCCCCAAATTTTTGATGACTATCTTGCAAAAGATTTAATTACGCAGCTTGAATTTAACTTCTTTCAGCAGAAGTCTCCCACCTCTATAGATGGTGAAGCTACTTTTCAGCGGGTGTCCAAACACCCGCTGAAATAGAGGAACTCAGGCTAAGATCTTCCCATCCTGTGAAAACGCCTGAGTGACCAACATCGTGTTGGCCCAAAGCCTCCAGCGGATGTCACGGAATCGGAAAGGAGTTAATAAAGGATGTTAGCCAAAAATCATCGCATCCATGCGATAACGGCTAACTGACCTGCATCACGCAGGCCTAAGCACAAAGCCGATTCTGGACGCAATTATGCCAAGGCATAATTGATAAATATCCAAGAGAATATGGTACAAGGCATACAACTCTTTAACAAAGATATAGCAGAAAGTTTAAAGGGAGATGCCGAAGAGCTCCTAAAATGGATTGTCCAAGTACAACTCTCCCCTACTCCATTAGCCCGTGCTTCGTATTGCGAAAAAGTTCTATTAAATGAAATTAGATTGGGCGTACAGCAATATGTTATTCTTGGAGTAGGTTTAGATACTTTTTGTTTAAGACATCCAGATTTAGAAAGCACCTTGGAAATCTTTGAAATAGATCATCCTGCAACTCAGAAATTTAAAAAGAATAGATTAGATGCTACTAATTTCAAGCTACCTAATAATCTTCATTTTGTAGCAATGGATTTTACAAAGGAATTTTCTTATCAGCGTCTAATAGATAGTGGCTTTAACAACAAGAAAACTTTCTTTAGCCTCTTAGGAGTTTTGTATTATTTAACAAAAGGGGAAATCTCAAACTTGTTCAATCATTTGTTTGCATATATACCTTCAGGCAGCTCAATCGTAATGGATTATGCAGATGAAAACTTATTTCATGAAGAAGGGATTTCTAATCGAGTAAGCAATATGGTAAAAATGGCAGCCGCAAGTGGTGAACCTATGAAGTCATGCTTTACTTTTCATGAAATGGAGATGCTCTTAGAAAAATCAAATCAACTAATTTATGAGCATTTATCCCCTAAAGCTGTACAAAATCTTTATTTCAATAAACGTGGGGATTATCTAACAGCCGTTGAATCGATACACTATATTCATGCAGTAAAAAAGTAACACTATAGGATAGCATGTTGATTTTGAAATGGTAATTATATTTGAGAGAGAAGTTATTTTTGCGTTTTCTAATAAATTTAAAGTAATTTCTAGAAATTTTTATTTTATTTCTCAGGCAATTAACTATACAAAAATAACGTTATTCTCATATTACTAGTAATGTAAGCTGGTTTAGTCTTACACCTCCGAGCTTTGTTACTATGGGTCACTTATAAAAATAAGTGACCCACTTTAATGAATTTCCACGAAAGTATAGATTCTCCTTTACTCTCGCAATGATTTTACTGTCACTATATTTCTCAATTTTATAGCTACCCTCGATTTTAATCACCTTTAACTACCTATCCTCGCTTACAGAAATAATCGTGCTTCCAAAAACAAGCCATTTTCTACAATAGATTTTTGATTATTTCTACTTAAATTTGCTTATCCTTATAGAGATATGAATTCTACATTGCAGTTTAACTGGAGGTGCCTAACATAAAGTACTCACTGTCCTTACTTCTATTAGTGCTACTCATTCTTTTGTTAGGTGGTTGTTGGAGTAAACGAGAGTTAAATGAATTAGCAATTGTAGCTGCAGTAGGTGTTGATCGAGTGAATGAGCAATATGAAATCTCCGTACAGATTGTTAATCCTGGACAAGTAGCATCAAAAAAAGCTACTAGTCAATCCCCCGTCATCACTTATCATGCTACAGGAAAATCTTTATTCGAGGCTATAAGAAAGCTGACCACTTTAACACCAAGAAAGCCATACTATGCACATGCTCAAATTATCATTATTGGAGAAGAATTGGCTGAGGAGGGCATGAATAATATATTGGATTTATTTCAAAGAGACCCTGAGGGTAGAAGTGAATTCAATATTTTAATCGCCCGCGATACGACGGCCAAAGAGGTAATAAGTATTTTAACGCCCTTAGAAGATATCCCTGCTAAGAATATACTAAATGCACTGAAAAGTTCAGAAAAAGCATTAGGGTCAACAGACTCTGTTATTTTAGACGATTTAATCAATTCATTAAGCGGTAAAGGAAATAGTGCCGTTTTATCAACGATTGAATTGCATGGAGACAGTGCAATCGGGAATACGCAAACAAATGTAGAGCGAATACAAAATCCTGCAATTCTAAAATTTGGTGATTTAGCTTTATTTAAGGACTATAAACTAATAGGCTTTTTAACAATGGGGGAAAGCAAAAGTTATAACTATATGAATAATCATATTAAGAGTACGTTTGAAATATTAGCTTGCCCTGAAAAAGGAAAGCTCACTACTGAAGTAACAAATTCAAAAGCTAAAATAACAGGAAAAGTACAGCATGGTCATCCTAAAATTAATATAAAGCTGGTCGTTGAGCAAAATGTTGCAGATGTAAATTGTATGATTGATTTAACAAAACCACAAAACATTACCGCCTTGAATAAAATTACAAGTGAATCAATTAAGAACGGATTAGAGCAAACACTCGATACACTGCAAAAAACGTACAAAGTAGATGCTTTACAATTTGGTGAGATCCTCTATCGTCAGGATTACAAGGGATGGAACAAAATCAAAGATAATTGGGTATCCTTATTTCCTAATATAGATGTCAAAGTACAAGTCACTGTAAAAACACAAGGGATTGGTACTAGTTTAAATAAAGACTTACAAAAATCTAGTTAAAGGTATTTTTTAAAAGTTACTGGTGTAAAAAATCCGCTTCGCTATGCATAGATATTGCGAAGCGGCAACAAGGAACTAAAATGTGAAATTTAGTACCTCCTTTACAGATTGAAAATTATTAATCACTATATCTAAACGTTTTTATTGAAATTAATAATGTGAAAACAAGACATAGTAATAAAAGCAGTAAGGACTCTCCCCAAACGCCATAATTATTTTGAAATGCGCCTTGAATTCCTCTCAAAAACCATTCAAATGGATTTACCCTACTAATAAACTGTACAATACTCGGTGCCTTTTCCATTGTAAAAAATGCATTACTGCATAATAACATTGGCAACATCATGACATTTGCTGTCATACTTAAATGTCCTTCATTTTTTACAAGACTAGATACAAAAAAGCTTAAAAATACAAAAGCTAATGAAGCAATTAATATAACGGGTGTCATATAAAAAAGTGAACTGAAGGTAAAAGTTAGTTGATGAATTACTAAAGAAAATAAAAAAACGATGTAGGATAGGATAATGGCAATTAATGCCCATGAGCTTGAGACACTGACAATATATTTCCATAGAGGAAGTGGTGTCGCATGTAATAAATGATAAACTCCTCTCCTTCTTTGTGATAATGTAATAAATGCAGTCGTCATAAATGAGTAAAAAAATACACTTATAGCAACCATTCCCTCTGTATAATTCTCTGCTATGCTTGGTAAGAAAATTTTTAAAGCAAGGATAGCAGTACATGGCATAAATATAGACCAAAACAGTAAATACATATCTTTTATGCTGGATTTAAGATTCAAAAAGAAAATCGTTTTCATTCTCTCGCTCCTCACTTCGTTAATTCAAAAAATAAATCTTCTAAATGATGTGTTTGATATTTTTCCATTAAATTACTGATAGAACCATTTGCAATGATGTTCCCCTGATGCATCATTAAAATCCTGTCAGCTACATTCATGACCTCCAACATATCATGAGACGAAAATAACACAGTAACACCTTGCTCTTTTAGTCCTTTAATAATTTGTTGAATTTCCTTTTGCCCTTTTGGATCTAATCCTGCAGAGGGCTCATCTAAAATGACTAGTTTTGGATTATGCAGGGTTGTCACGATAATCGCTAGTCTTTTTTGTTGACCTAATGATAGTTTAATAGCCGACGTTTTTTTTACTTGCAATAAATCAAAGGTAGCCAGTTTTTCATCCATTGCATTACCGGAAAGTGAAACTCCGTAGAATGCGGCAAATAATTTGATATTATCCTCCACTGAGTAACCCTCAAAGAATGGGGTTGATTGGAGCTGGGTCCCTATCTCCTTTTTAAAATCAGATTTCCAATACTCTATTGTCCCACTATCTTGCGGCACAATACCAAGAAGCATGCTGATTGTAGTTGTTTTTCCGGCACCATTTGAGCCTATAAGTGCAACTATTTCACCTTCTTCAATATCAAAATTTATATGATTGACAACACAATTTGTTTTATAGCATTTTGTTAATTGATTTGCAGATATTAACTTTGTCATAAATTCTCTCCTTAATTAACATTGTATATTCAAAGTTGAATATATGGGTAATTTTTAACTCCCTCATTCGAGAGAGTTTTCTTTTTCCATAATATCAATAGCCTGTATGACAAATTTTAATTGAACATTTACAACTTCTAGCATATGATCAAACGCCAGTTGAGTTAATGCTGGTAGATCCCCTTGCATAGCAAGCTGTTTTGCCTCATACCCAGCTTGAATTGCCTTTTCTTCCTTTTCTAAAATCTTTTTCTGCTTTTCTAAAGCCTCTACCGCTCTTGTTTTAGGAAGCTTAAATGCAAACGATATACCTGAATATAGAGTTGTTGGATACACTACAGAAGATTTTTCAAGAGCCTCAATAATTAATTCTTGCTCATATTCTTTTCCTTTGTCAGTAATTTGGTAGATTGCCTTTTGCCTATGACCTGTCGATTCAATACTAGCTACCTCTATATAACCATCTTTTTCAAGCTTTTTTAAAGCATTATAGATAGAGCCAATTAGCACTCCACCCCAACGCTCCGCATCACTCAATTCAAGCATGGTTTTAATATCATAGCCAGTCATAGGTTTTAGTCCTAACATTGCAAGTACTAATAATTTTGTCATAATAATCACCTTTTTATATTCAACGTTGAATAAGTTGAATATAACGATTTTTCATTTTTATGTCAATAGGCTTTTATTAAAAGATGTCGCTGAAAAAGCTCGCCCCTAATGTAGGACATATCCAATGAAGACTATAGCAATAATTTCTTGCTACAGTCTTTCTTTCGTAAAGATCTAAACCTCGCCATTAATTTAGAAACCTGCTATGGTTCGGTAAAGCGATTTGTTCGAATTCAGTAGCCAGCTTATGCAAATTTTTTGTAAGCTCTTCGCCCTTCATGGGTAACCCATGTCCTGTCACTGCAACTAAAGGCTTTAATGCCTCTAATTTTTTGATGGATTCCCAAGCAGCTGGCCAATCTGTCGTAAAATAGCGTGGAGGTCCACTTATTTCTTTTTTCTGTAATAAAACCTTATAGAGTGATTCCTGCTTTACCGTAACAAATGCATCCCCAGCAATCAATACTCGATCGGCCTCACGAAACAAGGAAATATGCCCTGGTGTATGTCCTGGCGTGTGAATCCAGCGAAAACCATACATAAATGGTACACTACCATCCAATGGAAGCTGCTGAATATGATCTCCTAAATTGATGGCTTCATTTGGAAAAATAGATGATATCTTTGCAATTAAGCCGCCATCCACGGTAGGATCTGCTTCTGGATAATTATCTTTCCCAGTTAGAAAAGGTAGTTCAAGAGCATGCGCATAGACTGGCATACCCCAATGATCAATTAAATCAATAATCGCACCAACATGATCAAAATGACCATGGGTTAAAATTAATGCTTTCGGTTGACAATTTGCACCAAATCTCTTCTCGGCAATAGCAATGATTTCATGAGCACTTTTTGGCATACCAGCATCAATTAAAACAAATTCCTGCTTATAAGGATCTCCATAAAGTGTAATATTAACAATTTGAATCGTTTGTTGATAAAGATCAGATAGAACTTCAATACCATCTCCACTCCATATAGAAGTTGCTGGTATATATTTATAATCCCCACCATAATTCATATCCTTTTGCATATTAAACCTACTTTCTTCATTGAATTGTATATCCTTATTTTCCCTTCCAACAGCAAAAATATTGTAAGAAATAACTGGATAAAATAAAAAATCTACAAGTCCTTAGTGGATACTTCCACTAAAAATCGAGCAGATTTTAAAAAAGTTTTAACTGTTAATTATCATTTATGAATAGCTTCAAAGGTATCTACTTAGTTCTTCATCAATATTAACCTTATTTTTTTCATCAGTATTAATCCCATCGTTTTTATTGTAATAATGACCTACCTAATAAATTACAATATTCTTAACATCTTCGTTCAAAAATTTTTTATTTAACAGGTATTTTATTAACTTCATTCAATATCTTACGTTAAAGAAGCTTTTTCGTTTGACCATGAATCAATTACCATCTGGATTCCTCTTATTTTACATTTTCTTGTTATTTAACTAACGCACCTGATAGTTCAAAGAAAACAACTTTAATCTTTATCTTTCTCCCTATACTCCTATATCAATTGAAAAACGCAAACTTTAAACCTACAGGGAAAGTTAACCAAAGCAGTGAGTTGATCAATATAGCTTTGGAATATGAATAATTTCCCAATTTTCTTCTACAAAAAACTAAGAAATAAATAATGCAACAAAACCACTAGATATAATATTACCCATAACTAAAATTGATTTTGAACCTCCCCCTTCCTTTTGTGTTATTCACCAGTAGATTTACATATTATTCTTTAATAATATTCTATTTAAAATTCATTTTGGATAAAATCTTCTTTTCCAACCAAATTTTTAAGCTGGGTCTTATATATATTTCTGCGTGAATATCATATTCATGTGACTGTATGTACAACATGTTTTCAACTGTGATGAAGTCAGCTACACTTTAAATAAATCTTGATAAAATAGACATAAAAAACTCTATATTTACATGATATACTAATTTTGTAAGTATCAATTGTAAAAAGAAAGAGGGATTTTATATGTCCAAAAACAAGCTATTTATTAAGGATGTTTCAGAAAAGGATGTAAAATTTTCCGTAATAATCCCCGCCCACAACGAAGAAAAGTATATAGGAGAATGCCTAGAATCAATTGCAAAGGCTGCACAACATTATAAAGATCAAGTTGAAGTGATCGTTGTACTAAATCGTTGTACCGATAGAACAGAGGAAATTGCTAAGTCATACAATTGTGTGACATTGGAAAATAACGATAAAAATTTATCCAAAATTAGAAATGCAGGAGCTGCACTAGCAAAAGGTGAAATACTGATTACAATTGATGCTGATACTCGAATGACAGAACACTTGTTATCGGAAGTTGAAAAGCACTTAGCATCTAATCAATACATTGGTGGAGGCGTGAACGGAAATTTCGAAAGAATTTCCCTGGGAATAATTGTTTCAACTATGCTATTGATTGTACCTTTATTGTTTAAATATGGATTTATTTCTGTAGGGATTTTTTGGTGCTATAAAAAAGACTTTCAGGAAATTAAAGGTTTTAACGAAAAGATGCTTATGGCAGAAGATGCTGACTTTGCAAAGCGATTAAAACAATGGGGTAAGTTAAATGGGAAAAAATACGGGACAATTAAGAATGGAATGATCACTTCTTGCAGGCGATTTGACCATTATGGGGACTGGATTTTACTTAAACGACCTGGTATGATTTTAGCTTATCTAAGGGGCAATAATGATAAGGCTGCTAATGAAGCCTATTATGACGATCAAGCAAGATGATAGTAAAGTAAACTCAATTGCTTATATTAAAGACAATAAAACAGATAACTAAATTGGGTTGTCTGTTTTTTTCTATGTACTTTTCATCCCAGATTCTCTAAAACGAAATATAAATTAGATCAATGCCTCAATCTTTTAGATTTTATCAAACGAGATGTCATTCCAGCGTTACTAGAAAAAGTGATAAACCCATTTGCCAATAAGCTTCCTTTAACTAAAGATGGGTGTTGTGAAGAAACCGTCAAGCTTATTGAGTACCTGGGCTTTGGTGTATAGTTGAGGAATGGTGCATCTTAACCCTTTGTGCAGAAGGGAAAAGTTGCACCTGAATTATTATATCAATTCAAGTATTGAGTCAGTATCCAACAAATGGTTTAAAAAGAAATTTAATCACATAGAATTGGATAATATACATTTTTAACTAATATTATCCAATTATTTAAAAATCTTTAATTACACTTACCTGCTCCTGCTTCTTATTCTGACTACTCCTAACTTAAAAATAGAAAAAATTAAGACCACCCCTTCCGAAGTGATCTTTTATGGTTTAATTAAATTAAAGCCCTCATTATCCAAACGCCAAATTACTATAAATATTGGAGAATTAAATGATATAAAGCTATGGAAAGTCCTAAAATACTCGCTTTCATTTTAGATGGATGATTTCTTTTACTACGAAACAAGTACAAAAAGACTACTATAAATCCTAAGGGTATCCATAGCTGAAAGACCCCTTCTTTTGTACCGAAAGAAAAAATTGGAGTAATATAAGTGCTAATTAGAAAGTAAAAGAAAATCCTAAAACGTCTTGTTTCTAATTGCTTGCTCCACCTTACTAAACAGAGAATAATAATGATTGCGATAATCGTAATATGTAAAGGAGGTAGAACGATAGTAACATCTCCAAATCCGAATTCCATTCTGCATTGTCCTCCTTTCATTATTATTATTTATCATTAAGATTTGTATTTTCCTTATGAAGTCATATTTTCTACTATAAATATCATTTTACCTTATTCCTACTTCACTACTCTGCACTGTTTTCTTGCTTAGTTAATGAAAAAACCTATTTTTTAAAAAGTTCTATGATTTTGTTCAAATTCTTCTCTTGTCATTCCGTAGCAAATACCATCATAATATGCACCTTTAGTGAAAATGTTTTTTCTTAGTTGCCCCTCTTTCATGAAACCTAACTTTTCATGTAGGCGTATGGATGGCTTATTGAAAGAGTAAACAGTTGCATTAACTTTTTGATATGTACGCTCTGAAAAGTAAAAGCGAAGTACCATAAGAATCATTTCTTTCGCATATCCCTTACCTCTGTATGGCTCAAATACCGCTAAATAATAATCAAAATTACCATTTTTTAAATCACAGTCAAATGTTTCGATTATTCCAACAATATTATTGTCTCTATCTACAGCAATAAAACGGAACTCATCATCTTCTTCAGAAAATTGTTCTGCTACCCACTCCTTCATCTTATCAACAGATCGAGGAAAATATATTGAATCCATATTTCGTAAAATTTCATCATCTAAAAAATCAAAAATAACAATGTCCTCTGGTTGTATCGCTCTTAGTGTAAGTTCTTGTCCTTTCCAAAAGCTAACTATCATTTTTCTACCCTCCACTATTTTAAAATTATTTAAATAATAGTATTTATCGGTTTATATACCCATTATCTTCTTACGTAATAGGTTTATAATAGTTTCATTAAAATTTTATTTCATTGCTTTGAACTACCATTCCAATCACTTTTCTATGTTTTACTCAATAGCCCCCACAAATACTCCTCTTTTGATATATCTAGCAATTTCAATCGCAGTATATGCAACTTTTCCGTTTCTTCAATAATATCAGTAATGTTTTCCTTGTTAGCGATTATAAGGACATCCTATTTATTAAGTAACAACAACTAACTTTAAAATTATTCAAGAACAATTAGGACATAGTGACATTGGGTTGACTATAAACACCTACAGTCATTTAACTAAAGAGGATAAACAAGATGCTATTGATTTATTTAATAAAAGTATTATAGTTTGGTCGCTTTTTGGTCGCTTCTTATTTTAAAGGTCCTCAATCTCAATTGTAATTAAACGTTTTGGGGGCTTAAAACCAAAACCTTATTCTCTCTTTCAACAACAAAATAATTGCAAGAAAAAAAGCGGCTTATATAAAGAAAACTGCAAGATTTTAGCGGTAATTCCCACTAAAATCGAGCAGTTTTCTGAAATGTTTTAATTATCACTTACGAATTGCTTCAAAAGTAACCAATCCACTTTCAATAGAAGGTTTCTTGTTATGGGTATAATCCGCTGAACACGTTATATTAGAAAAACCTATATTTTTTAATATTTGTTGAAATTCTTCAATTCCATACCATCGCAATGGGAATCTCTGTAGTTCTGTATCCATTAATTTACCATTTTTCCATTTTTCATATTTTAAAACGGTAAGAGTGGTTTGATTGCTCCAATCCATCTCAATGGATTTACTTTCTAACGCTATCCCCTCGATGTCTGATAGCTGATAATAGGAGGTAGTGATTTCTCCTGTACGCCAATGTAATGGCAGCAGCAAGTCCAATATAAGTCGCCCACCTGGAACCAGATGATGATAAATACATGTTAATGCATCCATTGCTTCCTTCGAATGCTCAATTAAACAAAATGATCCTGTTGGCATAACCACAGCTTCGTACTTGGTATTCAATAAAAAATTGCTCAAATTACCTTCATAAAGCCTTGCCTTTAATCCTCTTTCTTCACATCGTTTTCGACAAGAGGCTAGCATCTCAGGTGAATAATCAATACCATCTACATCAAAGCCCTTCTCTAATAAAGGAACAAGGAAACGACCAGAACCTACTCCTGCTTCTAGAATCTTACCATTCGTTCCTGTTAATCGATGAAGATAATATTCAATATCCCCATTTATAGAATGCCCTACAGGTTTTGTTAAATCATAAAGCTCCGTGCTTATTGGACCATAATAACTATACATTTCAATTCCTCCGATATTATGCAGAAGAATCTAGTAAATTTTAGTTCTTCCACACCTCAAATTTGTTTGATGGTAAAAAAGAGCTGACTGTCATCTTAAATCCCTCGCTTTCAGTAAAATATAACAAAATTATACATTTTAATTCGTTATTAATCAATAACATATTTTAGAATATTTAGTTTATGCTCTTGATTTTACTTTTATTAAACTTCTATCAACTATTCGCTTCCATTTTCATTTACAATATTAGCACAAATTATCAAAAAATAAGGTTTAATTGTCGTTAATATTATACACAGAAAGGAGCTATGATATGGATTATTTTGAAAGAATACAAAAATCTATTGAATATATTGAGGAGCATCTACAAGATGAATTAATTATTACTGATATATCAGCAAAGGCTTATTTCTCTGCATTCCATTTTCAAAGAATTTTTCAAGCCATTACTGGTTTTTCAGTTCAGCAGTATAGTCGAAATAGGAGGTTATCTGAGGCAGCCATACTATTAGAAACTACCTCAAACAGTATATTAGACATTGCAATTGTCTTTCAATATAGCTCACAGGAGGCTTTTACGCGAGCTTTTGTCAATTACATTGGTGTGACACCTGCAAAATATCGTAAAGAAAAAAGTGTCGTCCCCCTTCAAAGTAAACTAAACTTTAAGGATTATAAAATAAAGGGAGATTTCATCATGAATAAGCCTGAAATGATTTATTTACAGAAAAAGCTTATTATTGGATATGAATACAATACAAGCTTGCAAGATGAAAAATATTTTACCGATATTCCTGGATTTTATATTAATTTTGGAAAAAATCTATATTATGAGCGAATTCCACATAAACTTGCACCAAATTTTGCTTATGGGATATCCACCAACTTTCATGATAATGGACAATTTTCCTTTATTATTGGCGAAGAAGTAACGAGTAGCACCGAGTCATTGGACAATGGCTTTGTCCAATTTGAAATTCCTGAGGGAAAATATGCGGTATTCACTATGAATGGAACTGCAGAGTCAATTCAAAATACAAGACGTTATATTTACGGAGTTTGGCTACCAAATTCTAATTATGAAAGAAATGAAGGTCCTGATTTTGAAATAACAGATGTAGTCAATTCAGCTTATCCAAACGATATGAAAATGAAAATTTACATTCCAATTAAAGCGTAACTAAGGAGAGAACATCATGAATATAACAAAGGTATTTGAGGAATTTCCAATATTAAGCTCAACAAGGCTAGAGCTAAAAAAAATTGAGGATCGCCATTTACAGGAGCTATTTGACCTTTATGATAACGATAAAGTATTTGAGTTTTGCGGAATTATTCCAAAGCACAATCTTCAAACTGTCGGTAAAATGATTGGTCATTTTGATAGAGACTATCAGAAGAAAAGCAGAGTAAAATGGGGTATTTTCCAAAAATCCCAGAATGATACATTGGTAGGCATTATTGAAGCAATGGATTTTAATCAGAAAGTAGATATGGTAACAATCGGCTACTATTTAGCTGAGGCGTATTGGGGTACAGGCATTGCCACTGAAGCTGTAAACATACTTGTAAAATTTTTATTTGAGGAGGCTGCAATAAATCGAATACAGGCTGAAGTGATGCCACTTAATGAACCGTCGAAAAAGGTACTACTAAAAAATGGCTTCCTCAAAGAAGGGCTATTAAGACAGGCTTCACTATGGTCTGGCAAAGGTATTGTGGATTTAGAAATATACGGCTATCTTAAAGAGGAATATAATGCCTGCAAATAATCTCTGACAGACTAGAGCACTATGTGGTTCTAGTCTTTTTTTATTAATAAAGCTATATTCAACTTTTTAGTTAAAATCTCAAATGAACAGTGTATCAGTTCCACTGTGCTTTTAAGAACTGGTGCCAACAGCAAGGGCTATGCTTGTCATCTTTTATAACGACTTGATCCTGGAGTATTAGTAGATATTTTTCTTGCTAAAGGTGGTAATTTTTTTAATGTTTACTTCTTGTATTTTGATTATCCAAGTAGTTGTGCGTATTTCCTTCAAATAAGGGCAGCCGCTATGCCTATTATTATAGATTGTGAAAGAATTGAGGCTATTAACAAAATTTAAGGTAAGTTTTTGAATAAAAAAGCACTGGGCTGTTTCAAAATTGGGAGTAGCCTTTTTAGTGTATGGTGCCTTATGATAACAGTAAATATATTTAAATTAGATATTGCCACTTTTTGATTGTAGACAGTAAAGTGTGAAATCAAAAAGATCATCTATGTACCTGCTTGCAATTCTACGAATGGAGGTCTATTAAATGGAACCAAATACTCCAAATCAAATTGTTACACAAATTGGTCTAACACTAAAAAAACTACGCAAGGATAGACAGTTAAACCTTCAGGAATTAGCAGAATTAACAGGTGTTAGTAAACTTACTCTTGGAAATATTGAACGTGGAGAAACCAATCCTACACTTGGTGTGCTTTGGAAAATTTCAACAGGACTATCACTTCCCCTGATGTCCTTATTTTCAACTGCAAGTAATGTCACGTTATCACAGGCAGGAAAAGGCCTGCGTATTGTTGGAGAGCAAAAAAATTGGGTGATTGAGCCTATATTTCAAACAACTATTAATGGCGTCGAAATGTATCGTGCATATTTACAGCCCCATAGTATCTACCAGCCAGAAAAACATCATTCTGATACAACTGAAATCGTTTCGGTCATGACTGGAACTATTACGATGCAAGTTAACGAGAATTTGTATATATTAAATCAATACGATTCTATCAACTTTAAAGCAGATGGTATTCATACCTATATCAATAACTCAGACAGCATAGCCGTTTTGCATATTGTTCTAAAATACGGTATTTAACCAATTGAGCTCGGATTTTTTCGAGCTAGCTTGTGCTTGTAAAAACCCCTATTCAAAATCTGAGACATCCATCAGAGGCTTTAGGTCAACAGATGTTTTTTGCGCGAAAGCGTAGTGCTAACATAGCGTCAGTAGCACGATGTTGGTCACTCAGATGTTTTCACAGGATGTAAAGATCTCGAACAGGAAAAAACTATCTATATAGATCGGAGTATTCTGTATTTGACGCTGCACTTTCGCATAGTAACATTTTGCTGAATCTAGATAAAAAAATGAACCAGTTATTCTCAGTCTATAGAGAATAACTGGTTTTAAGTTAATTAATTATTTATTATTAATCCAGCTGATTAACACTCTATCAAAAGTTTCTGGTTCTTCATACATTGGATTGTGACCACTCTTTTCAAAAATAACCTTTTTGACATTTTTGTATAGCCCATCTATTGAATCCCAAAGTGAAACAGGAGCAACTAAGTAATCGTATCTACCTAATCCTACAAGAACAGGTTTTTCTACATCAGCCAATAAGTGAATCAAATTGCGTTCAGCAAAGGCTACTCCCCAAAGATAATCAATGATTTGCATATTTGTATAGACACCTTCCCACATATCTGTAGCATCAAATGTGTAATCATAGAAACTATGTGCCCCCATGCGAAGACACATATGTACAAAGCGTCTTTCAGGGTCATTACGAATATCATCTTCTAAAAATGCAATATCATGCTCAAATTGTCTTTTTCGCTCAGTATCTGCTGTCTCGTTAAAATAAGAAAAGCTTTGCTGTTGCCTTTCTTGACTATTTGTCGGTGCAGAATTCAAGAGTATAACCTTGTCTATATAATGAGGATATTTTTTAGCATAGGCTAAGGCCATAAATGCATGTCCAGAATGTCCTAAAATAATGAAATTCTCTAGCTTGAGAAATTGTCTTGTAGCCTCAATATCTTCTACAATTTTATCTAATGTATAATCCTCTTGTTTTAGTTCTCCAGGTGATTTCACAAATCCTCGGTGATCTAAAAAGTAGAATTGAAAATGTTTATAGAGATTTTCAGAGAATAAGCGAGGGTAATATACACTACTGCCAATTACCACTATTTGTTTCCCTTGTCCCTTTACACAATATGTTAAATCAAAGCCTTCACAATTGATGTTATTCATACTAATAGTCCTCTTTTCTAATTTTTTTAGAAGAGCTATCATGAAACTCTTCCTTCTATCACTCCCTTTCCATTTTACATTCCCGTGTCTTTTCCATTGAACGTTCAAGCATTCATGTTCACCTCAAGCTTATTTTATAACTATTATACACATTTGATTATGACAAGCTATAATAGAATTTAAGATTTTTACAATAAAAGGAAGAGGCTAGAAAATGGATAAACAATTAAAACACATAATATCTCTGAGAGAAAATGGGCATTTAGAAGAAGCTAATCGACTCATAATAGCTCTCATTAAAGAAAAATTTGAAAATGGGTTGTATCATTATCATTGTGCATGGACTTATGATTCATTAGGAAAGGAAAAAGAAGCTGTCCCTCATTATGAAACAGCCATACAATTAGGGCTGGGCCATGAAGATTTAGAGGGTGCTTATTTAGGACTATGAAGTACCTATCGCACATTAGGTCAATATGAACAATCAAGGCAAATTTTAGAACAAGCTATAAATGATTTTCCAGATGTGGAGCATTTAAAGATTTTCTATGCTATGACGCTCTATAACTTGAAGGATCATTCAAAATCAATGGAAATACTATTAAATACTCTCTTAACCACTTCGAGTCATGAAGGTGTAAATGCATACAGCAAAGCCATTAAGTTTTATAGTGATAAACTTGATCAAATCTGGGAGGAATCAATAATACATAAAAGATCAGGTCCCAATATGTAAACCTGATCTTTTTCTAATTAGTTCGCAATATTTGTCTTTCTTGATAAAATAGCTACAAATAAAAATGAAATTATACCACTCAGGAAAAACAAATAACTTAATGGTATTAAAAAGAAATTTCTTTCCACAATTGTTCCATCTGCCATTAATTCATCTCCAATCAGTCCCTTTGTAACTAAACATAAAATCCCTAAACAAATTGGCAATGTAGTAAATAAATATTTTTTCATCCTTTATCCTCCGTTGAGCTTTTGCTTCTTTATCAAATAGTAAACCAAAATTGAAATCTGTTTTTAACACTTGCTATTGTTATAGTAACTGCACTTACATTCTAAGTCAATATTTTTTTATCGAAAAACAATAAATAAATATTGTATTTCCCCTTTCCTTTAATCCATAAATTCGCATGATAAAATAAGAACGTGCATTCCCCCTCTTTTAAGTATTTTTACGTGAATGATTTTTTGTATTTAATTTGTATGGTGCGAGTGTAAACATAGAATTTAATAATTATAGTGTCGGATAATCTGTAACATTGATAAAAAATACGGCTGCTAATTAAAGCAACCGTCGGTGTAATAAAATTCACTTTTTTCTGATTAAAGTTACAATTAATTCTATATTGCCTTAGAAGCTTGTTGAATTAGTGCGGCTACCATTTTATCCATCTGTGCAAATCGGTCATCCTTTGTTTGACCTTTTACATAGCGGTAGTAAATTTGCTGACAAATAACAGCTAGTTTAAAGTAAGCAAATGTAATGTAATAATCAATAGCTGAGACATCACGTCCACTTTTCTCTGCATAGCGCTGTATAAATTCCTGTCGTGTATAAAAGCCTGGCAAAATTGTTACTGGTGGCTCTCCAAGTGCGTATAATAGCATTTTTGGATCATCCGCATGCATCCAGTAGCTCATTGCCACACCTAAATCAGCTAATGGGTCCCCTACTGTCGTCATTTCCCAATCAAAAAGTCCAATCATTTCCGTAAAATCACTGGAAAACATAGCATTATTCAGCTTATAATCATAATGAATAATCGTAGCCTCACTATTAGTAGGAATATGGTCCTTTAACCATGTTGTCAGCGCTTCAACCTCAGCATGCTGTGCTGTTTTCGCTTTGTCATAGCGTTCAATCCAGCCCAGTACCTGCCGCTCCATAAATCCTTCTGGCTTGACCATATCCTTAAGCATCGTATCCTGATATGGAATAGCATGAAGAGCTACAAGGGAATCAACCATTTTTTCAGATATCTGGCGTGCTAGTTGCTCGCTATGCTCAATACCTTTAGGAAAATCTGTATCAAGCACAATGCCCTTCTTTCGTTCCATTATGAAGAAATCACTGCCGATAATATCTCGGTCTTCAATGTAAACAAATGGTTTCGGTACAGCAGCTAAAAATGGATGCAAGGCAGATAAAATCGTAAATTCACGTTTCATGTCATGCGCTTTTTTGGCGACTGGTCCATGTGGAGGTCGACGAAGAACGGCTTCAAAATCACCTACTTTTAGACAATAGGTCAAATTTGAATGTCCTGCACTAAATTGTGAAATTTCGAGAATTCCTTCTGGTAAATCTGGAAATTGACTTTTTAAAAATAACTGTAATTTCACTTCATCAAGACGTTCATTTGCCCTTACCTGTATCGTATCCATCAAAACCCTCCCCTTAAATAATTGAGCTCATGCCACCATCTACAACAATAACATCACCTGTTACATAATCTGAGGCAGCCGCCGCTAAAAATAACGCGACTCCCTTTAAATCATTCTCAGAGCCTAAACGCTTTAATGGTGTGGCCCCCATTAAATACTCTTGTCCACGTTTAATTAAAACGTTAGACATTTTTGTTGGGAAGAATCCTGGTGCAATCGCATTGACATTAACACCATATGGCCCCATTTTACGGCCAAATCCTTTGTAAAGGTAATAACCGCTCCTTTACTTGCGTTATAACCGATTGTATCCATAAAATCTGGTAATGTACCACCTAGCCCTGCAATTGAGGCGATATTAATAATTTTGCCACTTTTTTGTTCCAGCATTTTTTTGCCAACTGCTTGACTCATTAAAAATGTACCGTTTACATTAACATCAAATACTTTTTGCCAAGCCTCATATGGCATTTCAACAGCAGGAGTACCCCAAGATGCTCCACTATTATTTACTAAAATATCAATACTGCCGAATGTTTCGATAGTTTTTGATACCACATTCGCTACATCATCTGATTTTGTTACATCGCAGGCAAGAGCTAATGTTTGTACACCTAATTTCGCTAGTTCTGCTGCTATCTCTTCACATGCCTCTACTTTTCGTGAGCACAGCACTACATTGGCACCAGCCTCTGCAAAGCCTTGTGCTATCTGGGCTCCCAGTCCTCGTCCTCCGCCTGTTACGATGGCTGTCTTTCCCTTCAAACTAAATAAGTCAAGTACCGTCATTTCACCAGCTCCTCTAGTTTTTTAGCATGTTTTTTCAGCTCCAATTTAGCAATTGTATTGCGATGCACCTCATCCGGTCCATCTGCTAAACGCAATGTGCGAGAATTGGCCCACTGTGCAGCGAGCGTCGTATCAGGTCCAACCCCAGCAGCACCAAATGCCTGAATCGCTCGGTCAATAACTCTTAAAGCCATGTTAGGAGCAACCACTTTAATCATGGCAATTTCTGCTTTCGCTTCTTTATTACCTACTGTATCCATCATATATGCTGCTTTTAGCGTTAACAATCTTGCCTGCTCGATATCAATGCGAGACTCCGCTATCCGCTCACGCATCACACCTTGATCTGCAAGTGGTCGATGAAAGGCTCGTCGCTCTTGCACACGTATACACATTTCCTCTAATGCTCGATCAGTAGCCCCAATAAGTCTCATACAATGATGGATTCGACCAGGACCTAATCTTCCTTGTGCAATGGCAAACCCCTTACCCTCCCCCCACAATATATTGTTCACAGGTACGCGAACATTCGTGAACGTTACCTCACCGTGTCCCTCCGGTGCATGGTCATAACCAAAAGCCGTTAACATGCGCTCTATTTTTACTCCAGGTGTGTCCATAGGGACGAGAATCATTGACTGTTGCTCATGGATTGGTGCTGTAGTGTCTTTATGTTTTCCCATAAATATAGCGACTTTACAACGAGGATCTCCAGCCCCTGTTGTCCACCACTTATGCCCATTTAAGATATAAAAATCCCCATCACGTTCAATGCTAGCTTCAATATTGGTCGCATCGCTTGACGCTACGGCTGGTTCTGTCATTGCAAAGCAGGAACGTATTTCTCCACGTAATAATGGTTCTAGCCACTCTTTTTTCTGCTGCTCTGAGCCATAGCGCACAAGCACCTCCATATTTCCTGTATCAGGTGCATTACAGTTAAAAACCTCTGGTGCAAGTAAAGAGCGTCCCATAATTTCACATAAAGGCGCATACTCTAAATTTGTTAAACCTGCCCCATATTCACTATCCGGCAAGAATAAATTCCATAAGCCCGCATCCTTTGCCTTTTGCTTTAGCTCCTCCATTATTGGTGGAATTGCCTCCCAACGATCCTCCATTGCATCTACCTGTGCTGCATATACTGCCTCATTTGGATAAATGTATTGCTCCATAAAATTAGTCAGCTTCCCCTGTAACTCTACTACCTTCTCGCTATAAGAAAAATTCATAGAAAATCCCCCTTTGTTTGAGCAAAAAATGAATGAATGTTCATTTTATTTCTTACATTAAATGTTACCGCTATATTTCCTGTAAATCAATCATCTATTTTAGAAAAACTTGAATGATAGAGAAAATTTGGTCATTAAACAGCATTTTAGAAACGTAGGAAATTTTCAATTCAAAAACATTATTTTCAGTGATTAGGGTTCAAAAAATTGCACAATATTTGCTAATAAGTGACGAATAGCAAGCGGTAAATGACGATTTTTTAAAGATACTAAATAGACATTGCGCCGTAAATTCGGACCATCAATTTCTTTTTGTACAATAGTTTTTGCAGTAGGGCCTTGTAAATAATTTTCTGGTAAGATTGTAATCCCTAAATTTTCTCGAACAAGCGATACAGCCGTTTCAAAGCGTTCAATTTCATATTGAATATTCATTTTTAAGCCCACCTGCTCAAATGCACTTAAAATATCAAGCCTCGTTTGAAATCCTTCTGTACTAATGATAAATGGTTCATTACATAGATCAGCAATCGTCAGTCGATCCTTTTCTGCTAATGGATGATTTAACGGCAAAACAGCAACAAGACGCTCTTCATATAAGCTTTGAACTTCTAGCTCTTCATCATCCATCCGCTGATTAGTAATAATTACATGTGTTTTATAGCCTTTTAGTGATTTTTTAACCCGCTTACTGCCTAAAATATCTACTAAATGAATCGTCATTTGTGGATAGTTACTTTTATATTGTGCAATAACTTTTGGAAGCCAATGCTTGATGGATTCCATCACGCCTATCGTCACTTCACTTGTACCATGTACAATCACTTCATCCATTTCTATTTTTAAAACTTCCATATTTTTTAATATCACTTTTGCTCGTTCATATAAAAGCTCACCAGCTTCTGTTAGTTGAAGGTTTCTTGTATTTCTATTCAATAATGGTGAGCCAATCTCGTGCTCTAATTTCTTGATGGCATTGCTTAAGGAAGGCTGCGAAATATGCAATTTTTCTGCTGCCTTTGAAAAATTCATTTGTTCTGTTACAGAAATAAAATATTGTAATTGTTTTAAATCCAACATAAAATCACTCCTATTTATAGTTAAAAGCTATAGATTAATAATAATTATATATTAGTAATTATAATTATGTGAATATATAATAAATTTACAACATTATTTACACTACAATAATATTGGAAATGGGGTTAAGAGGGTTATGTATGCAATGACAGATCAAAAACAATGGGAAGGTCGTATAGATTCCACTACTAATACGAGTAGTTTTCGTTTGCATCAAATGGTAAAAAGAATTCCAATTAATGATGTAAGCGCTTCAGATTATCAGCATGCTGCTATTGTTGGCTTTATTTGTGATGAGGGTGTACGTCGCAACCAAGGCCGTGTAGGTGCAGCAAGTGGACCAAACGCTTTACGTGCAGCATTAGCTAGCCTTCCTTGGACTTTCACCGAGGAACAGCGAGTAATTGATGTAGGCAATATTCTATGCCTAAACCATGCACTAGAAGATGCACAAAATGAGCTTGGCGGAATTGTTCAAACAATACTCACAAAAAAATGTCAATGTGTAGTGCTTGGTGGTGGGCATGAAACATTATATGGCCACTATTTAGGTGTTCGTGCAGCACTGCCAAGGGATGCAAAAATCGGCATCATCAATATCGATGCTCATTTTGACTTACGGTCTTATGATGAACAGCCATCGTCTGGTACCATGTTCCGTCAAATTCTAGAGCAGGATCCATATACTGATTATTTTGTCCTTGGAATTCAGCGCTATGGCAATACAAATGAGCTATTTGAAAAAGCAGATGAATTACATGTGAAGTATATATTAGAAGAAAATATGATAGCTGAAAATAACGTGCAAATTCTCAATGATCTTCAGCACTACATGGATAATCATGATTATGTGCTGTTAACGCTATGTATGGATGTGCTAAATGCTGCATTTGCACCAGGTGTAAGTGCACCTTCTCCGTTTGGGCTGGACACAATAACGGTACGTAACATACTACAAAAGGTAACATCACATCCAAAGACACATTCTTTTGATATTTGTGAAGTAAATCCTTCTCTTGATGAGAATGGACGCACAGTTAAATTAGGTGCTTATTTTGTCTATGAAGCACTAAATAACTTACTGAAGGGGCAAGGTTCATGATCGAATTTAATCAAATTACAACAATCTTTTTAGCAGCTGCCCTATTAGGATTAGGCAGCTGGCTAATAAGTAGAATAAGCTTTTTAAAACGTTTTTGTATTCCAGCACCAGTTGTTGGCGGCTTATTATTTGCAGCATTAGCAACTATTTTAAAGACAACAGGTACCTTAGAAATTTCTCTTGATACATCTTTACAAAGTCTATTTATGATTACCTTCTTCACAACAATTGGCTTAGGAGCAAGCTTTAAACTAGTGAAGCTAGGCGGTAAATTACTCATTATCTACTGGCTAGCGTGTGGCTTCCTTGCACTTATGCAAAATGTGATTGGTGTTTCACTTGCATCACTGATGGGCATTCATCCATTAATCGGTATGATGGCTGGAGCTGTTTCCATGGAAGGTGGGCATGGAGCAGCAGCAGCATTTGGACAAACATTAGAAGACTTAGGTATTTCTTCTGCCATGACAATTGGTGCAGCAGCAGCTACATGTGGATTAGTCGCTGGTGGCTTAATTGGTGGTCCTATTGTGAAGTACTTAGTTGGTAAGTATAATTTAACACCTGATGAACAAGAAACTGAGGAAATAGACTACGAAAATAAACAAGAGCAAATTACATCGGATTCATTCTTTACACAGGTAATAATCATTACGTTCTGTATGGCTGTTGGTACGTATGTTGGAACATTGTTCTCAGAGGCGACAGGCTTTGTATTACCGGGCTATGTAGGTGCTATGTTTGTTGCTGTGATTGTACGTAATATTATGGATAAGATAAAACCAGCAGCGATTAATATGAAAAGCATTTCTTTAATCGGTGATGTGACATTAGGTATTTTCCTTTCAATGGCACTTATGAGCATTAAATTATGGGAAATTGCAGATTTAGCACTTCCACTATTCATTATTGTGTTCGCACAAGTCTTCTTTATCGTTGTATTTAGTATCTTTGTATTATTTAAATTACTTGGAAAAAATTATGATGCGGCGGTTATGGTTGCAGGCTTTGCAGGTCATGGTTTAGGAGCAACACCAAATGCAATGGCCAATATGTCAGCTGTTGCCCAACGCTTCGGTCCTTCTAAAAAAGCATTTCTTGTTGTACCAATAGTAGGGGCATTTTTAATCGACGTCTTTGGTATACCAATTATTATTACAACGATTAATTTATTTAAATAATGAAAAAGCCGTGCAGTCTATATTTGATAGATTGCACGGCTCTTTTATTGAGCTTTTATTATTGTAATATTTCACTAACAGTAACAAATTCGTAACCTTGCTTTTGCAAGTAAAGGATAACGTTTTCGAGACCATTTGCGGTTGATTTATGAATATCATGCATTAAAATAATACTACCATCTTTCGCTGATGCTTTAACATACGCTAAAATCTTATCAGCATTGCGATGCTTCCAATCAAGTGTATCGATTGACCATAGAATGGACGGCATTGATATGACAGAGCGAACTTGTTCATTCGTGGCACCATAGGGTGGACGGAAAACCGTTGGATACTGACCTATTGCTGCATAAATAGCATTACTAGTTCGATCGACCTCTTGCTTGACACTTGCTGCTGATAAATTTGTTAATTTTGAATGACTCCATGTGTGATTACCTATTTCATGTCCTGCCTCATAAATTGTTTCCACTAATGCAGCATTTTTAGTGACATTTTTGCCAACCATAAAAAAGGTAGCATGAGCATCGTATTTTTTTAGTATGGCCAAAACTTGTGGCGTAACTTTTGCATCTGGTCCATCATCGAATGTTAATGCTACTCGTTTCTTTTCCCCTTTGGCTACTGCAACACCTTTATTATAGACTTTATTATCTAGCTTTTTAAGGTCCACTAGCTCCGAAGCCTTTACATAACCTTTCTGTGTATCTGTTTCTACATAGGCCCAGCCAGCAAGTATTGTATATTGCTGCACTTCTGTTTTATTTGCAATTGTACCAAGCACTTCACCACTAGGGCTAGCCGTTAAACGAAAGGCAGCCCCATTTTTAGCATTTACTTGCTTTTTTATGACAATTGGCTTCTTTAAAGAATTCGTTGCTACATAGCCCATTTCCTGACCAGATTGGACAAAGGACCAACCTCCAGGTGCTGATCCATATACATATATTAGGCTATTTTCATAAAGATGTCCTGTTTTTTGTGAACTTGGACTAGGATATGTAAATAGAGTTGTTCCACCCTTATTAGCTACTATATACTTTTCAGATGTTGGGCTTGTTAATGCTGCCGTTTCTACATACCCCTCTAGCTGCTGCCCTTTAATAGATGTCCATTCCCCACTTACAGATACAACTTTTACATAACTCCCCTTTGCTATTTGACCGATTACGGCACTATCTACAGAAGGTTCTACATATATTGCTGTGTCTTTGGCTATTTGCTGAATAGGTGATGCTCCTTCCGCATTTGCATCAGCTATAAATAGAAAGCTAATTAAAAATGTCAAAAACATAGCATAGGGTAAAAGCTTTTTCATTGTTCTCCACCGTCCTTTATTATCACAGATGTCATTTTACATGTGTGTTTGTACTGAAAAATAGAGGATTTTACTTACATTATAGAATAATAGATTATACCAAAAAATAGTAAAAATCAACTAGTTTTTGTGATTGAAAATTTCTTCATCAACGTGCTTTGGTAGCTAGGATCAACTGCATATTGTTGAATAGTTTGTTCATGCTTTGTTAGAAAATCTTCAACGATTTTTTCTTCAAAAAAATCATTTCCCTGTGGTAACGTTGGCAAAAGAGATGCCATTTCAGTTATCAATACATCTCTTGGAATCTCATATAATTCTCCATCGATTTCAAAGCCATAGCCCTGTGCATTTGGAACTAAAATCGCCCCCATCATCGCATTATAAACCAATGCTTTCTCTTTTGATGTGGAAGAAGAAAACCAATTATTTAAGGCCTCATTGTCATTTCGATAAATGACACGTAATACCTCCCCTCTTAAATCGAAATAGTCGATTGTATCCCCATGCATGAATACGGTATTTGCTATTTTACCGACCTTCATATGATCCCCAACATATGTGCCGATGAAAGGCTCCCAAGCAGCCTTCTCTTTTTCGGGTGCCTGTGTAGTAGTGCATCCTACTAATAAGACGATTGAAAGGACTAAAAAAGTTGCTAATTTTTTCATGTTTTTTTCCTCCTATAGTGCTTCATAGGCTGTTAGTGCATCTTCAATATGTAGTGGCGGTGTCCAGGCTTGCCCTGCTGCATTCGTTGTAATGAAGAGATAACGCTTGCCATTTTTTTCAATAATAGATGCTAAGCAAAGACCCGCTTCAGGTGTGTAGCCTGTTTTCCCCCCAATGATTGATCCTTCTGCTCCAGCTATTTTCATAAAAAGCGAACTTGATATTGTCAGTTCATTTGGGACATGTGTTATATAGCTTTTTGAGGTTAAAATTTGATAAAAAGTTGGATTTTCAATAGCATAACGAAATAACTTACTAAGATCACGAACACTTGAAACATGCGCTTCATCATGTAGTCCACTGGCATTGACAAAGTGAGTACTATCCATCTCCAATTCATGCGCCTTATTATTCATAAGCGTCACAAAAGCTTCCTCACTACCTGCAATGGCATCTGCCAATGTTCCTGTAGCATCTGCACCAGAGGCTAGCAGTGTACCATATAATAAATCCTCCATCGTTACAAAATCCCCTGCCTTAAAACCAGCCATAGAAGCATTTTGAGCAGTGAATTTTGTAATTGTTTGTGGTTCAACAATTGTTTGCTTTTGAAGATTGACACTGCCCTCAATAGCCACAATTGCTGTCATAATTTTCGTTAATGAGGCTGGATATACAATGGCATCTGCATTTTTTTCATATAAGACATCCCCTTTTTCGTTCAGCAGCAAAGCATTTTTACTATGTAATGTAGGTAGCTCTATTTGTGCATTTTCGGTTCTGTTGTCAATATAATAAAAAAGGAAAGCTGCCACACAGATACAACAAAATAAGACAAATTTCTTCATAAAAAAACGCCCCCCACACATTATAATAGGAGGCAATTCTGAATATTCCTGTAGGTAATTTATGAAGAATTTCTTAAGATACGACCTAATAAAAATCATCGAAATCTGAATAAATCGTGGTGATGGTCTTATTTGATAATTTAAAGAACATATCCTGTGATACCTCTAGTTTTAAGGCATCTTCCTTTTCTAAGCCAGCATATAGTCCACGTAAAATGCGTCCAGTTAAGCCATGTGAAATCACGATCACTTTTGGTTCATGCTGTATCTCCTCTAGCCAATTACTTATCCTACTTGTAACAGCTTCGTAGGTTTCTCCATTTGGTGCATGAAAATACCAGTTATAGATGTCTTTCTTGTGAAAGAGGTTTGGCCAAGCACTTTCGATTTCGGATGTCGTTAGTCCTGCCCATTGACCAACAGCAACCTCAGTTAATCGTTTGTCCTGCTGAACGTTTTGAACATTATATCCAATTGTTTCACAGATAATTGCAGCACTTTGCATGGCTCTTCCTAATGGGCTCGATATAATTTTCCAATCTTGAGGATTGCCAATGATACTTTTTAGCATACATGCATTTTGCTGTACTTGCTGAATGCCAGCTTCAGTTAAAGGTGAATCAAGCTCCCCTTGGTAACGACCCTGTGTATTAAATTCTGTTTCACCATGGCGAAATAGGTAAATTGTCTGACTCATTCTGATTTCCTCCTATGTACTCTACTTATAATTAGCTACTCTTAAAATAACAGAATAATATAGGTAAAACCCAAGAACAAGCATAATGGACTGTAAATCAAAGTATCATATCGAGCAAACTTAGAATGCTTTATTTTTTTAAAAAACCCCAGATAATTAAAATCACCAATAGCTCGAATCATAAAAACGGTAGCACAAATTATACTTCCAATCTTTGTAATAGTATTTGCCTGGTAGCTCTCTAGGTAACCAGCTTGAAAAATTAGCATAAAACTAGCCAGCAAAATAAGAACAGAAACAAGTAGGGTTCCAAGCTTTCTTGGCTTAAAAATAGGCTGTTGCTCTCCCTTTTTTACTGGGATGACTGCAGCTGTTCCCCAACGACCTCCAAAAGCCCAATAAATATGAAGCACACTGATAAACCACAGAAGACCAATTGCTATAAATGTTATTACTGTTGTCATGGCTACCTTCCTCTCCTCCATCATACCTTAATAAAACATACACCACCGTATGTTATAGTGTGAAAGTAGTCCCTAATAAGGGTTCTACACCATATTAGGGACCTTAGTGAATGTGCATTAAAAGCTTCAGCATTTTTTCAATCTCAAAATGGGGATTTGCTTCAAACCTGGTCATCCACCCCACATACGTCAAATAGGCAAGTCTTGCACGATCTACTGATTCAACATCATTCATGCCCATTTTTCGGTATAATTTTGCTACACAGGCAATTCTCTGTTCTTCAATATCGACCAATCTTGCTGCAACAGCAGAATCATATTTAGCCCATGCATAAATGCCAATCTCTATTTTTTTATCTCTGCTAAAGCTAATGCGTAGTAGTTGATCCAACGTAGCTTGTTCCTGTTCCATACTTTGAACAATGTGCTTTGTTGCATGTATTTCCCAATACTCGAGCATTGCATCTAACAGCTCCTGATGATCACGGAAATAATGGTAAAAACTCCCTTTACTAATCTTAAGTAGGCGGGCAAGTGCTTCTATTCGAACTTTATGTATTCCTACATCAGCTAGTTGTTGTATTCCAGCCTTAATCCAATCTTCCCTCGTCAATTGCATAATCATTTCTCCATAAAATACGATAGCGTATGTTTTGTGTTATAATACTACTCTTCTCATTATTTGTCAATTATTCAATTGGTTTATTTTTAAGTATTTTAATGTTGTTACTGACAGTAATATTGATTGTCAATACTCTTGGTAAAATACAAGCACCTACTAAAATGATTGTCACAAGCTTTTTCATTTGTCATCCCCTTTATTATTTTAAATGACCAAAGTTCCTTGCCATAAGCTACTTTGGTCATTACCATTATCAAAATGTATTATCAAATAGATCTTCTGTAATACCGAGTAAAATATCATCCTCTGCAAATGTCATAAGTTCTTGCTTGGTAATATTATTTTGCTGAATAAGACGATTTGATTGAATGGTTACTAGCTTTTCAAATAAATTACGAATATATCGCCCGTTTGAAAAATTAGGAATCGACTCAATCGGAATTTTGTGTAGTTGATCTCTTATATGGTTTGCAAATGCTTCTTCATATTGATAATCATTGTTTTTACATAGCATTGCAAAAATATCAAATAGTTCCTCTGTGCTGAAATTATCAAATTGTACAAAATGATTAAAACGTGATTTAAAGCCTGGATTAGCTAATAAAAATTCCTCCATTAGCTCTGTATATCCTGCTACAATAACAACCAAATCATCACGTAGATCCTCCATTGCCTTTAATAGGCTATCAATTGCTTCCTTCCCAAATGCATCTTGTTTATCATTAACCAGTGAATAGGCCTCATCGATAAAAAGCACGCCGCCTTTTGCCTTATTGACCACTTCCTGTACCTTTAGAGCCGTCTGACCAACATAACCTGCAACTAAGCCTGCACGATCTGTTTCCACAAAATGTCCGCTTGAAAGAACCCCGAGATGCTTATAAATTTGACCAATAATCCGAGCAACTGTTGTTTTGCCTGTGCCTGGATTACCAGAGAAGACAAGATGATAGGTTATTGGGAAGCTTGTTAATCCATGATCGACACGTAAGCTTTGAATTTTAATAAAGTTGATGAGGTTATGTAATTCCTTCTTAGCATTTGGAAGTCCTACAAGACTATCTAATTGCTGTTGTAATTTCTCAATTTCTCGCTCAATTTCCGGTGTTATTCGTAACCGTTCTCCATTTATAAATTCACCGCTATAAATAATCTTGCCATCCTCATTAAAATAATCTCCTCGACCATGCTTTTCTCCATTTACAAGCTCGCCAATATAGCACGCCTGTCCACTAGCATAATAAAGAGTACCATGTCCTGTCATTGCATCTTCTTTAAATTGGCCCTCCGCCTCAAGCACTCCTAGTCTCGAGTAGATCTTTCCCTTGCCGTGTTTTGCATCCTCGAAAAAATACCCTTCGTATTGAAGTGTGGATACTCCGCTCTCAAGCTCATCTGCACTTGGTGTCTCAAGTGTATAGTAAAGCCTACCTGCCCCCTGCATATGATTCCATATAAAATCACCTTCATATTGTAAAAAACCGTTTGGATAATATTGTTTTCCTTTCCCCTTCTTCATGCCATGGACAAAATCTCCCTCATATTGTGGCTGATCTAAATGGGGATACTGTTTACGTAGCTTCAGAAATGGACCAGTTAAATCTTCCTCATAATGTAATACTCCGTAGCCATCCATTAAATCATTACGAAAATGACCCTCGTAATAAATATGTCCATTTTTATATAAAATGCCGTTTCCTTGTTTTTTATTTTGAATAAATTCGCCTTGGTAGATCATTTGACCTTTTAAATACATAATGCCATTTCCCTGCTTCATGTGATTGGCAAATTCACCCTCAAATAATAGCTCTCCATCTTGATCGAATAATGTACCCTTGCCATCATAAATGTCATGTCCAAAATCGTTTTTCTTCACACCACCACGATACATGACTGTACCGTCAGGATAAAATAGCTCTTTTTCTTCATGATTTTGTGTCATTTTATTGCCATCCTTTATCAATTCAGTATATGCTCAATTATAGCGTGGAACAGCATACATATGTGCGAATTTTTTGAATTTAAGGAGTTTTTACATGAAAAAAAAATACAAACTGCTAATTGGTATCCTTTTACCTCTTATCATCCTTTTCGTTTCAACATTATTGATAACGCGAGATTCAACTTTCGATAAGGAGGTAACAGAACGGCTTGATATTGAGCAAGTGAATGAAATCGAAATTATTCGTGGCTCAGATGAAAAAACCATCACTGTAACAGATGCCTCTCATATCGATCAAATTATGCAGCAATTTAACGGCCAACCGCTTCGTAAAGTACGCTTCGATAAATCTGATGGTGACGAAGTATATTGGTTAACGTTACACATAAATGATGAGCGTGAAATAGGTTTACGCTTAGATAATTCAAAGCATTTATTCGTTTATTTATATGAAGAAAACTATATGAAAGATTACAAACTTTTAGGGAATTTACAGTTAAACTTTATTGAAGAACTATTTCAATAATTGTTGTAAACATAAAAATCCGCTTCGTCTTTTGGAAGATTAAGCGGATTTTTCCTTTTGATGGAGTGTTGTATTATATATAGCGATAATTTTGCTGCATTGAATGGATGGTTTCAATCATTTCCTCTCTGAGCTCAAGAGGCTCTATAACTTCAATATTAGCTCCTTGACTAAGCAGCCACATTTTAATCCCACGTCCAAAAACCTCTGCCTCAAATAAATAGTATCCATCATTATTAGATAGAATTTTAGCTGTTGGTAGCCGATCTAGTACAGCCTGAGGAGATGAGCCATTAAAGATAAATTTAATATGCATCAGCTCACCAGCATGCATAAATTGGATACGCTTGCGAAATTCACCTTCCTGAAAACGTTCAGCATAGGGTATTTTAAATTTTTTATCAAGCTCCAACAAATGCTGTATACGGTCAACTCGGTAGACAATGGGCAAATCCTTCTCATGCTTACTATCATAGGCAATTAAATAAAAATAGTACTCAGAGAAAATAACAGCGAGAGGCTTTACTATTTTTGCCGTTGGGATTGTTTCTCCCTCACGCAAGTAATCAATTTGAATTATTTTCTTTTTTTGAATGGTCTCTGAGAGATTCCAAATTACCTGTAGTAAAGACTTGCGATGATTTAAATCTACATATAAATGCTTTTCGTTTAAAATAATATTATGAATAAACTCTTGTTTATCAGCTGCAACAATCGAGATAAGCTTATCAATAATCTCACTCATTTCAGATTTTAAAAACGCTCTTGATTCAATAAGAATTTTGACTATCGCTAACACTTGCTCTTTTGTTAAAATATGTTCTCCGATATTTGTTAGCTTATAGACCTTTTCTGCTCGCACATATTCTAAATGACAGTTTAATTTAGCCTTATCAATATACGCTCGAATTTGATCCAGATCGCGTTGTATGGTTTTTTCACCAACTTGATGTGTAAATGCCTCTTGTTTTTTATTTATTCCTTGACCATCCATCAATCTATCAAACATAGAAATGACGCGATAGCCTTTATTTTGTTGTGAATCTACCATATATCCCACTCTTTCTTCATCATTACCTTTCTATTATACAAAATGAGTTGGACACTATTAGTCCTTTTCACTATAAAATTTCTATATTATTGCTATAATTGGTACTATACTAATTTAACAAAAAATCGTCATACAACAGACTAAACAAACTATATTTTTGTCATAATTAAGGATATTTTTACAATAAAAAGGACTTCAATCTTGTTGATTGAAGCCCTTCATTTTTTATTTTTTTAATTTTACGGCTGTTCCATATGCTAATACCTCAGAGGTACCATCCATTACAGATGAGGTAGAAAATCTTACACCTACAATAGCATCTGCGCCTAGTTTTTTGGCTTCTTCCTCCATTGCATTAGTGGCAATTTCTCGAGAACGGACGAGCATTTCTGCATACTCCTTCATTTCTCCACCAACAATATTACGAAGCCCTGCCATCATATCGCGACCGATATTTCTTGATTGCACAGAATTACCTTTTACTAAGCCAATTGTTTCTACAACTTCCTTCCCTGCCACAACATCTGTAGTTGAGAGTAGCATACAATTTGCCTCCTATTTGTTAAATTTTTGAACGGCTTTGACAGCTTCTTCAATGGAAGATGTGATAATTCCTTTGCGTTTTATCAAGCCGATTACAAATAAATTTCGATATATAAACTGATTTTCAATGCCGTCCCTTACAAGTGCCTCAATTTTTTGCATATTATCTCTGCCCTGCTGACGAACATCTGTAAAGACACCGATAATTGGCCGATTTAGCATGGCAAATGCACCAATTTCAGCCGCCACACCAGAATCAATCTCCACACCATCTAAAACAGCTACTAGCACATCACTTTTTTGCAGCATCTCTAAATCTGCTTGCGCAATGGCTAGACTATCCGCATAGGCTGTTTTATCATTAATGGCATCATTCTCCTGTGGCACATACAATTCAATACCTGGTATTGCCTCTCTTATAGCCGCAGCCAGCTGCTCATTTACTAATCGATCTCCTAATGAAAATAATCCATTTGCTAAGTATGCCTTCATGTTAAAACTCCTATTCCAATAATTTTTCAAATACTATTTTATGTCGACCTTTGTCATCAACAAATGTTGAAACAATATCAAATCCGTGTTTAAGATTTGTGATAAGCATTGCCTTTCTCTCATTTCTACCATATGTACGAACTTTTTTAAAGCCCATTGCCAATATACATGTATGCTGCTGACGCATAAGCAAACTAGCAATTCCCTGACCACGCTTTGCTGCATGAACACCGCCTAGCCAGCTATAAAAAACACCATCTGGATGGATATAGCCCAGTTTAAAGCCAATAATACGTTTAGCCTCAATCGCCAATAGACAAAGTAGGCCCTCTTTTCTCTCTAACTTTTCTACTGGCAAATTAGCACCATCAAAGACATGCGCATGTATTTCCTGTAATTGGTTGATCCACTCATAAGGTACACCTTCAATCGTCATAATTTGCATTTTTCATCTCACCTCTATCGTTAAATTATAACAAAATTAACATGCGATAGTGTTTCCTACGTCAGGTGCCAGAGAATCAATCCTTGGATTTTATCTGCTTCTAAAGCAATTAGCCTTCCTGTACTAATAGGACTATTTTAGCCATTTTTCAATTCTGCTATTTTCGTAACAATGGGATTTCAGTATACTTGACATCATCACTCAAAGTAGGAGGAAATCCAATTGTCAGCATTTACAAGTTGGTTAACGAATTCATTGCGCCCTTATTTTGGACTACATATCATTGAAGATCATTGGGACACGCTTCAAATTCGAGAGGATTATTTTATTTGCCTTGAAGGTGATCTCATAAAAAAAAGAATATTCATCAATGAGTATAACTTTCAAGAAGCAGATGTAAATATTTTAACACGTAATCGTGAGGTCATAGTTCCTCAAACAGCTCGTGGAAAAGAAAAAAAATTAAATTACACCAATATTTCTGCTGTGAAAGCAACAGGCGTTATCTTTTCTGCTGGGCTAGGCAATCAACACCATTCATCTTCTTATATCATGGCTCGAAATGCGAAAACCTATTACCAGCTCCCACTAACTGGCTTTGAGCATCTAACAACTAAGGCTGATATCATGGAATGGCTACAGCGATTTCCTTCGCAGCTTCCTGCAGATTATTCAGACAAGGTTAAAAAACTTACAAGTATGAAAAGTTTACGTTATAAAGCTGTTCCAGGAGATATTTTTCGTGTAGAGATCGATTTGTTCGTAGATGGCTATGTCCTTGTTATTGGAGATTTGCGTCAAATGCAAAAGGATAATCTATTTGCAGAGGATAGTATTTGGCATGATGTCATGACAATGCCATTGTTTATCCGTCCTTATTTGCTTACAACGACAGAGCGGTCCCCTCATCTCGATGAAATCATATCCGCTCCATTAGCCGCACAAACGCGAATTGTGATGGACGATCATTTTATGCGTGGATGCTATGAAAAGGTTGGGCACAAAGCATTAACTGAATCTGATATTGAATTCCCCATTGGGTATGGCTTAACCCTTGATTATGGCAAGGAGTCTCGATACCGCCTATCATGGGGCACAGGAACCATTAGTAAGCCAGAGCCTATGACCTCACTTAAGACTGGTGGTCGTTTTACTAATCATGGTGTTTGTGCAGGTGTTTTTAATGATTGGCTAAAGCCAGAAGAGGATGATGAATCAAGATCACTGGATCTCCCGCAATATCAAAAAGAACGTCAACAAGTATTAGCTGAATTTGGACTTCCAGCAAACATCACCTATGATGAATTTAATTGTCAAACTGGTGGACTTACTCGCAGTGAGTATATCAATTATGTTTATAAAACTTATAGCAGCTCTCACAAAAAATAGGAGCCGGCAACCAAAAGGAGTATATCCATGATACTCCTTTTCATTTTGTCAGTAGTTGATTTCATCCAATAATTACTTATAATATAAAGATACAATTAACCCATTACATCATTGAGGTGCATGTTATTATGTATTTTGGAATTATTCCTCTTATGCTTTTCATTATTTTTCTCATTTCTTATTTGAAAGACCCCAGAAAGATCATTAACGGCTTGTTATTTAATCTTTTTGTCTGTTCTTTTCTGTTATTCTGCGTTCTCGCATCCTTAGCATCTGATCAGTATTTATTAAGGATAATTGTAATTATTCCGCTTATCGCTTTAATTATCCTTATTCCCTTTGCAATTATAGCTTTAATGTTTGGTTTATTTTTAAATGCAAGAGTGTTAATGAAACGAGAGGGAAGGCGTTTGGCTAATTCTTTAACATTACTTGTGGCGCTGGGCATTTTATTATTTATATTATTACCGATTATATATCCAGCAAGCTTGTTCTCAAGCCACCTCCAACCGATTTTTGGTGGGATATCTCTTATAACATTTTATTTTTTTATTCACTTGTCTAATTTCTTATCAGCCTATTTTCTGTACCAATTCAATCGCCCAAGGTTAAATCAGGATTATATCATTGTACTGGGTAGTGGCTTAATTAATGACAAGGTTCCACCACTTCTAGCTAGTAGAATTCAGAAGGCAATTGATTTCTATCATAAACAGGTAGCAGTTACCTCGCCGCCAACAATTATCTTTTCTGGTGGACAAGGTCCTGACGAGAACCTTCCCGAAGCCGAGGCAATGCAAAAATACGCAATTGACAAAGGTATTCCCATCGAGCATACATTGCAAGAGAACCAATCTGTAAATACATATCAAAATATGTTATTTTCAAAACAGATAATGGATGATATTAAACAAGGTGAGACCTATAACAGTATCTTTACGACAAATAATTTCCATCTGTTCCGTGCAGGCATCTATGCAAGACTTGCAGGCTTAAACAGTCAGGGCATTGGCTCAAAAACGGCCTTTTATTATTGGCCGAACGCAATGATTCGTGAATATGTTGCCATTGTTGTAATGGGACGAAAAAGACATATGAAAATTGTTGGACCTATCCTCGGCATCTCCATCTTATTTTCCTTACTTAGCTTTTTCTTTGTATGATCTCTATCGTATGGATTCGTGGCACTTTCAAAGTAAATCATGTCACGAATCCACCTATTTTTGGTTTTCACAACACATATTTCTTTATTTGTTGCTCATAGATCGTATTCTTATAGCTATATTTACGAGGATAGCTTTCTTCCTGTAGTACCTTATAAAGGACAGATTGACCTTCCTTGTAGCATACAGCAAACTCACAATTATCATAAAGTCTACGTGATAACTGCTTTACTATTGAAATAGCTTCCTTTGTACCCATTTTCCATCCAAACTGAATCATATCTAATTGGTCATATGGATCACGATAAGTATCAAGAACAATACACCTTTCTTGCTGATGCTGATTGGCAAATACCAAAACATCTCCTGTATGGATAGATTGATCAAGAAAACGTTCATGTATATCCTTTATGGGTACTTTGATGTCAAGCACATCCATAATAGCCTGAAAATTCGGATGTGGTATACATTCATCACATGTCTCATCTGGATATTCAACCAATTCCGTAATTGAAGCCATTATCCAAAATTCATATGTCAATTATCATCACTCCATGTAACTTTTATGAATTAAATTGCTGATTTCTTGTTCAATTCTATGAATAAGATTATTTAGGTTTGATTGCCATGCATGCCAGTTTTTAGACTCGCGCCATAGCTCTACAATCTCTCTACTACCATGCTCATCTGGCACCTCATCTCTTATATCTGTTAAATATTTTACTATAAACTTCAAAGCATTCTCATCAGCTGTCAAAGTTTGAATTTTTCTAGATTTACTTTCGTCACTAAGAAAATTACCTGTATCGAGGTATGTAATATAGATTTCTGCTAATGCCAAGGCGCTAACATCGTAAAAAAAATCTATGTCCTTAAAGGTGTCTCCAAAAAAGCCATCATTTTTCATCGCCTTGACAATGTCAGTTAACGATACTAGATTTAAATTTGTTTGATTTTCGATATAGTCCTGTAAAAAGCCTACCACATCTAATCCCTCATCACTTTCCAATGCTTTGTAGCCCCATGCTCCCATATTATTGCTCCTCCCTTATTATGTTATTTAATGAAACCGTATATACAGCTTCAGTCCATCAGAATATAGCTCTTATTTACAAACTGGAGCCGAATAGTACTCCATCATTTCTTGTGAATAGCTATATTGTCCTCTCCAAGTAGCCATTGACATAAAATCTGTTTCCTGTCCATGCTCCTTGCGATAATCATCCTTAGAGATACTAGTAAACCTGCATAACTCCAGATTTTGTGCATCTCGCTCCATTACATTAAGCTGATCTATGGCCTCCCATACACTCTCAAAATCTTTGGCTTTGCTGATCGCTATCCATTCAGCTTGCTCCCTTTGATTAATTCATCCATTGTAGTAATTTCTCTAGCTCATATTTAATTGGTGCTGACTCTTGCTTCATACGCTGTACCAACTTCTTAGAATTGCCAAATAGTTGGTATAAAACAAATTCCCGCTGATAATCTTCCTTATTCTCCAACTCTTGTATAAGTGCTAAAAGTAGGGTCTGTCCCTTTATTTCAATACTCTTAAGCGGCTTAGCGGAGTCATTCGCACCGAGTAGAATAGCTACAAACACAGGCATCAGCTCAACTGATAGGTCATGTGCTTCTACAAAGGCCTCTGCATAATAATTCTGCACAGACTGATGCTCTGTATCAACAATTGTCATATAGCTTTGGACAAGAGGGAAATAGGCATTACTGTATAGCCCTAAACCAAAGACCGCATAGGTTCCAGGCATAGCTGATTTTTCACTAGGCTCTACATCCTGATACCATGCAAACCCCTCTATAGCTACCTGTGCATAGTCAGCCAGCAATGGGAAAAGACTGGGGTACACAAGACAATTCGCAAAAAACTGATGAAGCTTTGATTTAGCTAGCTTTTTTATAGGAAGAAAATTTTTCACTTTCGTCTTTAAGGTCAGTTTATAGCCCTTTGGAAAGCCTTCCTGTAAAAGGTCTATTATATAATGGAGTGCTTCGCGATATGCCGCTTCCTCCTCTGACATTATTCGTATATCAATTTTTTGCAAAATATCATTTGCTTGTCCTTGGAAAATATCACTCTTTCGCATACTTTCATAACGACCACTTCCCCGCTGTAAATAATCCGCCGCCTGCTGAGAGCCGAGCTGTTTAGCAAGTTCAAGGTATTGCAAACGAGTAGCAGGTTCTTTTTGACCGATTTTCAATGCAACATACAGAAAAAAATCTAGTTTTTCCTGCTTAAGCTGCTTGGAAGTGTCCTCACTTTTCAGTCCCCATTTTTTTATGTAATCTCCTGTTTGTTCAAAATATTGCTTTAAAAAATGTTCCTCAGCCCAATGTTTAAACGCTCTACTATAATAATAAATCCATTGGTTTAAACGCTTTTTATGGGTATGATGCTTTTCTTGTAGTCGACAAATAAGTGGATCGATATCATCTGCTGTTTGGTGAAAAAAATAAGGATTCACCAAATGCTGCGCAAAGAAAAACTCATCATTGTCACTTGGGCGTACAGGTAACTCAGCCATAACCTTTGTTTGAATGAATATTGCTAGCTCTTGTTTCATTAACTGTAACTTGCAGTCATTAAGCAACTCCTTTTGATAACATATCATGGTTTTATCACGCTCAAATTCAAGCACCACCTGAAAAGAATAATCAAAAAATCGAGAACCATATTGCTCTGATTGAAAAATCGTCTCTATTTTTGTACATAAAGCGGAAAAAAGCTCCTCGATATGATTAATTTCTGTAAATTCCTGTATGTATGGACCTACTTCCACCTTATAGGCATTATCACTCCAACTAAATGGCTCATACACATCAATAGATATGATACCGTAATGGCTTTTTTCATTTTTCCATGAAACTTTTAGATAGTTAAAGACGCCTGCCTGGAGTCGACTCCAATCTTTAAGAGAGCATATTCTTTTACTTTCTTGCTGATAAACGGCAGTTAGTTTTTCCCATACATCCCCTATAAAATCCTCTATATGCTGCTTCAAATCACACAGTCCCCTTCCAAAGCTGAGAGAAAAATCTCTCGCTAAAAATCATACAATTTTAGCGAGAGATTAATCTTATCCGATTGTTTTCACAACCGCTCCTTCTTGATTTTTAATATGCGTTTTCAAAATTTGAAAGCTGACACCAGCTAAAGAAGTTAATTCAAATTGACTTTCTTGTGGCACTAGCTTTTGACTTAGCTCGTCTACTGCTGCCCTGTTCAATGTAATCGTAATTTTCTGTTCATCTTCATGATAGCCTACTTGATCAGCCGCTTTAAACATAATCGTTATATTCTGGCCAACTAAGCTAAGACTTCTGTCTTTTAAAATTCGTCCACGAAGTAATTTACTAATGACATCTGCTTGCTTGGCCCCTAGCTGGATGACATGAGATTGTTTGTTAAACCAATCCTTTTTCTCCACTTGCCATGCCAGCTGACCTACAAAAAGAAAGCCAGTATTGGAGCCCTCTTTCATCATTCCCTGTTCAGCGGTCTCTGCAATTTGAGGATTTTCTAACAATGAAGCTCGCGTTAAATCAGTGATATAGCTTGGTATTTGTTGGATGCCCGCCTGTAGCATACCCAGTGTATTCCACGTCTGCATCGCTTCTAGCTCATCCTCTGTAATGCCAACCATTTGGATAAACTCCATCTTGCCATTTGGTGTATCGATTTCAGCAAGCTCTGGATCTTGTGTGAAGGCCAGCGCAGTTAATTGTGTATCTGCATCAAGACAAATGGGACCATTTGCATCCAAATAATCTCCTGTTCTAAAAACATTGCCACTATTAAAAACATATCTACCCATATTTTGCAGTAAATTTAAAGCCCAAGCAGGTGGCTCCTCCTCATTCTCGTTGCGCACCAATCGAAATGTCAATTCAAATCCATATCCGCTGTATTCCTCATTTTCAAATTCTTTTTCATATAATTCCGTGAAACCATATGTAACAAAATGCCAATGTGGAATCGGTGTTTCACTTTTATAGGCACTTATCCCATCTAAAGGATCTTCTCCACCTAGTGAATAAGGAATCATTGTTCCATAATGCATTGGCTCCTGCTCACCGTACACCTGTAATAGTGCTTGATCAATCGCATCCCAACCAACTGCTGTTACTTCTTCACCCATCTACGCATCCTCCTCGGTGTTTGTTTACATACTATTCTAGTATTCTATGATACCAATTTTATGGTAGCTCTTTAACAGGAATAGGACTCATTTTCAGCTTTCCAGCATCTAGGTTTATTTTCATTCTGAACGAGGTAAATATTACTAATCCATTACGCCCCAGCGTATTGCGTCTGGATTTTTTGCGAGCTCGCTCAAAAAGCTCCTCTTCAAAATCCGTGACATCCGCCAGGAGACCAACAGATGTTTTTTGTGCGAAAGCGTAGTGCTAACGGAGTGGCAGCAACACGATGTTGGTCACTCAGGCGTTTTCACAGGATGTGAAGATTTTAGCCTGAGTTCCTCTATTTCAGTGGCCGTTGGTACGCTCACCGAATAGGAAAAAACCGCAGTCATCTCGCCACTTATAGAAGTGGGGGTATTCTGCTGAATCAGGATAAAAAACTCAGGCAAATCATCAAGTTAATGATTGCCTGAGAGAATAATTTATTTTAATGATTACGGATTTTTTCATGCTCACTCGAAAAGCGCTCCTTAAAATCCGTGACATTCGCTGAATCAGGAGAAATGACAAGACTACGCATTCGTAATTATTGAACTTTACCCATACAACATAGCTGGTGTTCGCACATTATGTAAGTAGTCTGCAAGCTTTCCAGCATATACTTTTTCTAAATATGGTAATTGAGCAATACAATGCGGCGTCATTAAAGCAGGGTTTTGATAAATCTTTAAACCTCCCACCTTTAATAGCATTGCTACAAACTGTGAGCAAAAATAAGCACGCTCTCTCCGTACCTCTTTTTGCATCATCACCCCAAAAAGTCCAATAAAATTATATTTATAGCGATCACGATTCCAATACATATAACGGACGATTTTCATCATTTCTAAGTATTGATAATGCGAAACTCTGCAGCGATAGATGACACAATCTGCTGTCTCAAATAGTCCTCTTTCTGCATTTTCTCGCAAAAAACCACCACTTAATGGATTATTTAGCTGTCTCCGCCCAAAGCTGTACATTTCAAAAAGCTCCTCATCAAACGCTATGGATGCATGATTCATTTCTTTTCCAGTATACATCCCGATAGCCTTCGATAATAATGTACCTGTTTTTGTTAGTACTATGTAAATGGTGTATGACATTTCCTCACCTACTTCAATATTCTTTACTACTACCAATACGTTTTAAATCTTCAAATGGTTTCGTTAATTTCCTTATATTATAAGTATAAAAAAGTAATCTTAAATTTTTCCTTAGTAGAATCTGAAGAATTTCTTAATTTTTAGCATGATTTACTCTGCAAGAGAATAGGCTAGCTATAACTACTATCTTTGCTTTAATAGATTTTATTTTTATTTATATGAATTTTGTTATGCGCTTATGTGGGGGACAAATGGTATTCAGAATATTTTTTACTCGATTACAATAAAAAATCACTCATTATTTTTGAATGAGTGATTTTCTCATAGTGTTGAAAAACTAAATGGTCAAGGGAATCTTTGTGAATACTACTAAGTCAAATGAAGGTGATTTCCGTTCCAGGCTACTCGCTTTGTCGCTGACGCTTCGCTTTCGCACAGAGCAAGGCTTCCTGTGGGCGAGCGACGAGCCGCTTCCTACGCTGACGCTCCGTGCAGGGTCTCGTCTGTCTCGCTATCCCACGGGAGTCGAGTAGCCTTGCACTCCAATCTGCAATAGTGTAGAACTTTAAATATTTTCTTCCCTCAAAAGTAAAGTAAAAGCATGTTACTCACCATCATTAAATGGATAGAATAGTGGCACAATTCTATAGTTGTTGTCCTGCATTTTATGGTTAAAACCACATTGTCACTATTCAAAAAGCTACTTATTGCTGTCGCTCTGCTTTCGCATAGAAAAATGTTATCAAAGTTCCGTTTTTTTTGCGCAAAATAGTGATGGTTAAGACTTCAATTTATCACTATACATTTATGTGAAAGCCAATGAAAACATTATGAGCAATGGTTGATTGGAGTGTAGACTGAGTGACTCCTCGGGGATTCAGCGTCACAGATGAGACCCTGGAGCGAGCAACGTGAGTGAAGCGGCTCATCGGACGCCCCCAGGAAAGCACTCAGTCGGAACGGAAATCAACCTCTCGTTTTGAAAAAGGGCTATACTTTTTAATTTGTCACCTTGATTTCATTGACATAATAGTATTTCAACAACATGAAAAATCACTCATTATTTTTGAATGAGTGATTTTCTATTTAAGATTCCTTAATTCCTTGATATCGACTTCCTTTTGGAATAAAGTCGGTATATATGTATGCTCTTTCGTTGTTTCAATTTGAAATAAAAAAGCCCTCGTTCCTAAATGAGAGACGAGAGCTATAAAAAATGGTCTAGGTCTATCTATCAAAGAAGTCAACATCTTTCAGCACAAAGGTTAAGCGATTGTATTCTCAATGACAATGCCTGCAGAAACAAGATTGACAGTATTTGCAATGGTATCACCTACTGGGCAATGTGCTTCAATAATTTTTTTAAATTCTTCCACCTTCTCTTCTGATGCACTCGTTTCTATATGAAAAGTGTATCGAATCGTTAAAAATCCAGGTCTTACATCAGATTTCCCTAAAAAACCATCTATATCAAGGTCTCCCTCTAATTCAACCCAAAAGTTTTTTAGGTCTATTTTCAATTTATTTGCGTAAATTCTTGCGACAATTGATTGACACGCACCTAATGCAGAAAGAACAAGCTCTACAGGATTTGCACCTTGGTCGTCTCCGCCTAATTCTTTTGGTTCGTCTATTATAATTTTATGCCCTCTTACATTGGCCTCTACCAAAACTTTATCTTTTAAATATGTACTTGCCTTAAATGTTGTTACTGCCATTTTACATCTCTCCTTTTTTAATTCTTATTAAATTTATAAGAATACATATTTTTTCTTTATCCTACTTGTAATTTTTCCTTTAGTCAACACATTTTTTGAAAAATTAGTAATTTTCAATTCTTTTAATGTAGCTTAAAATACAAAAATGACGAAGCAACTTGATGGTCACTTCATCATATGGACTACTTTTAAAAATGCTTTGACAAGTTGTAGCCTAGGTGATGCAATCATTATTCTACTCTTTTTGTTTGGAATATTGTTCTTGATTAGAATTCTTACTTTGTTCTTTTGTAAGATTATTCTCCTCACGTACATCTAAATCATCAGGACTCAAATCCTCTGTAAATTCCTCTTGATTTAATGCTCTTTTTTCTTGCTTTTTGCCTGTCAAAATAATCACCTCCAATCTATAATTTTTCCTTTTTGGAGTGTTTTATACTTGTTACACATGTAATAATTTTGGGATTAACATAATAAATTTATGTAGTTTGTAACCTACAAAACATTATCAATATTAAAATGACCAGAATTTAATTAATTAATGAATCCTATTCTAAAATTTCTGTATAAATAAACTTCCATCTGATTGTATTTCAGCAAAAAATACCTCTTCAATTTCTTTTATATTAGCCTTTTTTAATTCATTATTTAACCAATCTATACTTTTGCCAACCTCTAATAAATTTCTCAATAATAATTTTCCATCTGTAATGATTTCTATAGGTATAAATGCTGGAGTTGTAGGATAAATTTTAAAATCTCTTTTTTGTACCCCTTGAAACGCTGGTTTTTTGAGAATACTAAGTGTCCCATTAGGTTCTAAAATGGCATAATCTATTTCGGCGATTGAAAAAATTTGATATTGTCTAGTCATCATCGTTAAGTCATCAATATTAATGCCTGTTCTTTTTAATGCTTTTCTGTCTATCCTTCCATGTTTTATGACAATTGTAGGCTGACCATCTAGGATTACTCTAATTTTTCCTGACTTAAGACTGATAAAACCAATAAGTATAGTGAGTAAACACCAAATGACAAGACTGAGTAAATCTTTCATATAATCTTTTGTACTTAGAACAATCATGTTCGCAGCAATGGAGCCTATCGTTATCCCTGTAACATAATTAAAAAAAGTCAGCTGACTTAATTGTTTTTTGCCTAAAAAACGAGTCAAAGCTAGAAGAACAAAAAAGGTTATAATGGTTTCAATAGCTATTTGTAGGTAGCTTACATCTTTCATTTTTTCACTCCTATCTATTTCATAGGATGCTTAAAATATTGAAGAAAATACGCAAAAAATCCAAGTACTTGAACGAGTATCTTTTATAGATTGTCATTTGCAAATTCTGTTCAAACTCGTTCATTTAATTTATAATAAATCAAAATGTACATAGATCGGAGTTGATTTACATGATGTTTTCTCCATTATTTGAACAGGATGTACCAACAATACTTCTTCCTTAACGGTAGAAGAGTTTTTCTCCGTTAAGGACATAGATTTCTATGAAAAACGGAGGAAAAAACATGAATAGTAAAATAATAGGTGCCATTTTTTTATCGCTTGCAGCAAGTATTTGGGGGGCGATGTATGTTGTCGTAAAAGTAGTAGTAGAGGTTGTTCCACCCTTAGAACTTGTGTGGATTCGTTATGTGATTGCTGTCATTGCACTTGCTACTATTGGTATCTGTATGAAGCAATCATGGTCTATAGCTAAAAGAGATTGGTTAATGATTTTCCTTGTTGGTCTGATTGGTAATGCAATCTCGATTGTCACACAGGAAATGGGGACAATGCTTTCTACTGCTCAAATGGGTGCTATTATTACTTCAACTACGCCTGCTTTTATGGTTCTGTTTGCACGCTTTATTTTGAAAGAAAAAATAACATTCAAAAAATGTTTTTCCATTGTACTAGCAACGATTGGCGTTGGCATTATTGTTGGAAATGGACAAATTGATGTTAGCCAACAATTAGGCGGCTTTTACTTATTAGTTGCCGCATTGACTTGGGCACTAATGTCTGTATTAGTGAAGAAAATCCCACAGCAATATTCTCAGATTGTTATTACTACTTATTCATCTTTGGTGGCTGTGTGTTTACTAACGCCTGTTGTTGTTCCTAGATTAAAATATTTAGATATATCTAGTATTTTGCAGCCAACAATTTCAGGTGGATTAATTTATTTAGGTATTGTTTCCACAGCTGGCGGTTTTTTATTGTGGAATAAGGGACTTCAATTAATGAATGCTTCCAGTGGAGGATTATTCTTTTTCTTCCAACCAATCGTCGGAACCTTTTTAGGCTGGCTACTGTTAGATGAAACAATTGGACTTTCATTTTGGCTCGGTACCATGTTGATTTTTAGTGGTGTTTTTCTAGTGATTAAAGAGGAATAATTATTAATTGACTTATATAGGATATTGAAAAGGCAGATAATACTCGTCTGCCTTTTCAAATTTACGACTCATATTGGTTGAATCTCTTCATTCTTTTATTTCTTTCATAAAAAAATTTGCAAAAAATACAATTCTATTCCATTCAAGGGAGAGTATAATTAAAGATAAAGCTCAACTAGAGGGAGGATTTTTATGTTCCAAACAGTAGACCATTTTTTGCAATCTTGGGAGTTTGAAGCCAATGCCACACAAAAATTACTAAATAACCTAACGGATGAATCACTTCAACAGGAAATTACTTCACAAAATTGGACGTTAGGTCGAATTGCTTGGCATATTGTTACAGCTATCCGTGTCATTACTTCCAATACAAATTTAATGTTTGAAGCACCAGCTAAAGATTATCCTGTTCCTACCTCGGCTCAGTTTATTGCAGACAGCTATCAACAAGCGAGCAATGCACTTGTGCAGGCACTAAAATCACAATGGACTGACCGTACAATGGAAGAATGTATTGAATTCATCGGTCAACAAATGCCAAATGGGTCACTATTGCTGTTTTTACTTCAACATCAAAGTCACCATAGGGGGCAATTAACTGTCCTTATGCGACAGGCAGGATTAACTGTTCCTGGTATTTATGGTCCAGCAAAAGAGGAGTGGGCAATGTTTGGTATGGAAGCCCCACAAATGTAGTTTATCAAAACAAATCCTCAAATAACCCAAAAATTATTGAATCTATTTTGATTGACTTTATTTAAAATAGATTCTTTTTTTGTTTCTTTGTTATAAGACTTTCCCTCCACAAATCTAGCTCTGTAATCCTCACAATACATGTGGGAAATCAATTACTCAAAAAACCTTATTTCTTCCCTCTATCCTTACAATACTTTTCTTCGCTTATAATCCACACATTTTTTGTCTAAACTAAAAACGTATCACATAAGCATGAGTACCTCAAAAAATGGGATGAATACATGAAAAAAATTATTTTACTCTCAAGTTTAGTTGCTACATTACTACTTTCTGGCTGTTGGGATGTTTCCGAGCCTCAAAGAATGTACTATGTTCTCGGCATTGGTATTGACTTTAAAGATGATCAATATGAAATCTATATGCAATTAATTAACTTTGCCAATGTTGCCAAGTCAGAGAATCCTGCTCCTCAGGGTGTACAAGCAGAAATTGGTCGTGCTAAAGGGAAAACGATGGAAGAAGCCTTTTTTAACTTATATCGTTCCATTGACCAAAAAGTATTCTGGGGACATATGTCTTATATTCTTTTCTCTGAGGATGCCATGAAAAATGAGAATGCCATCTCCATTATTGACAGCTTTTTACGGCATAGGGAGACAAGATATCAAATATTGACCTACGTTACCAAAGAGTCCATTGAGGAAGTTCTTCTAATCACACCAATATTTAACAAATCTCTTACAGCTTCCAAACTAAGTAATCCATTGTATACAAATGAACTAGAAACAATGATAGAGCCTGTTGATTTACGGACACTAGTGATCAATTTAAATGAACCTAGCCATGAAATAAGTATTCCCTTTGTTTCAATCAATAGAAATTGGAGTACGACTGATGGACCATCTATGGAAACTGCCTTTACCGGTGTTGGGGTACTTTCAAAAGATGGATTTAAAGGTTTTCTTAACGGAAATGCTGCAAGAGGGATTCAATGGATGCAGGATAAAAAAAATCGAGGAGATGTAACCGTTCAATTAGACGATGATGAAGGAGACTACCTAACAGTAGATTTAGACAAAATAGACCTTAATGTAAAACCAATTGTTAAAAATAATCAAGTAACTTTTGAAGTAGATGTGAAATTTAATGCTACTGTAAATGGCTTTAAAACAAAAGTTTCTGGAAATGAAATCCGAGAGAAAATTATACAGCAAGTTAAAAAAGAAATTTTAACAACCTATCGAGAGGGTTTAAAGCAAGATATAGACATTTTCCGTTTATCTGAAAAACTATATCGTAAAAACGTTAAAGCATGGAAAAAATATGAGAGCGATGGGAAAATACCTTTAACTGAGGATTCTATTAGTAAGCTCACTATTTTCGTCAATAAAGTAAATCCAGGCCGAAAAACGTTTGATGAAACAATTAAAGAATAGGTAAAATAGCTGGGTACTTATTTTCATGTAGGTACTCAGCTTTATTTTCATTTTTGAGGTCTCTACTATGTTTATTTTATTCTATTTGTCAGGCAATTCACTAGATAAAAAAAGCTATTAAACATATTAATAGTAATGTAAAGCAAGTTAGCTTTGCACTTTCTGGTTTGTTGGCTTGGGTCACTCTGGTCAAGTGACCCTTTTATCGTTTAATCTTCCTCTATCTAAGCTAACTCTTTCTCTACATATAATTAGTCAACTACCACTTTAGTTGTTCAACAGTCCGTGAAAACCTTTAAAAAATGTACTTTATAAATATCCCAGGTTCTCCAGTAAAAGTACTATCGTAGCCCTGTTTATATATGTGCATAAATAGCTGTATAAACAATATTCAAAGGAAAATCCAAGAAATGTTGGTTTAACAGCATTTCTTGGATTTCGGTCTCTTTTCAAACTTTCATTTGGGAACGTTATTAGGTTTATTTATGTATACGTTATAAATCCTAGCCCTCGTTTGTTTAAGTACATTTTTTCACAATCTTATAAAGTAACTGTACTTTTAAGGTTGTTTGTATCCTTTAAGAACTTCTCCGTTAGTATTTCTCAATTTTTATTGTTGTATTTTCTTCGCTAATTGCTACGTATTCTGTTTCAGAGACATTCTTAATAGAATCTTCAACTATTTGTTGAATCATCGTATCATCAACTTTTGCATCCTTCGGGAAACCTACTGATACATCAATAATTCCTTTAGCAGGATTACCACCTAACATTATTGTTATTGAATTACTATCAAGTTCAGTTTGTTCTGTAATAGATACCATTATTTTATCTCCTAATTTTGATAATAAATTTGATTCTTCTGATGATAAATTTGCATCATTTTCCCCGTTTTTCGGAGCATCTATTACTATCACTTCCGGCTCTTCATTACACCCAACTAACAAAATTGAACTAAATAAAATTCCTGAAATTATAGCTACTTTTTTAAACACCTCTTATCCCCCTTTCAAAAATAAATTACATATTCTACAACAATTCTCCACTACTAAGAGAAACGAAATTAATTGGTAGAAGTTTCCTGAATGAATTAAAATATTTTTAAATTAAACTGCGTCATTAGTTGAAGTATAACCTCCCCAAAGCGTCGTTTTGTAACATTTCATAAAAGAATGTTATTCAATAATATGGTCCGTTTATTGAACAAAAAAATCCTGCCTATTAACACAGGATTTTTAATCAATCTTTTTTATAACTACATTTTGCAATAAGCTTGTTTTTCTCTAAATTTTAGATAATCGCTCCAGGCTTTTTTGGTTCCTTTCGTTATTTTAAGTAAATAAATTTTATCTGCGTAAATTTAGTATTTTTGTCTGTAATAAGTAAGCCCGTATTCAAATAACGCATATAAATAACTAGGCACTTCCAGTACGATAGACGTATCAATTATTGGGGGTGCTTCTTTATGTCAACTACTAAACTAACAATCGTCCCTGTGACACTGGATTCCATCACGGACAAATATTCTTTTATCAATTCAACGCAAGTTTCCTCTGAACCAAGCTGTATCATTAAAACAATTGGTATTGAAATCTCCTTCTTCAATGGCGTAGATGAGCGCATCATCCAAATGATCATGAAGGAGCTGAATAAACAATGAAGCATGATTTTACGAATGTGCAGAACATCTATATTATTTGTGGAAAGACGGATATGCGAAAAGGCATTGATGGTCTCGCTACACTTATTCAGGATTCTTTTGAACTGGACCCCTATAGCGATTCCATTTTCTTATTTTCTGGAACGAGCAAGGATCGCTATAAATGTTTGTACTTCGATGGGGATGGCTTTGCCATTCTCTATAAACGGCTAGAAAATGGGAAACTGCAATGGCCAAAAGATGAAAAGGAAGTGCGTAACCTTTCACAACAGGAGCTTCGCTGGCTCTTAGAAGGATTATCGCTCCAGCAGCCAAAAGCAATTTCAAAATCTGCAACAGGTGTCTTTTAAATCGATTCACCTAAGTGGTATAATCATCCATAACTTATACTGAATGAAATGTGGTGAATGATTTGGAAAACTCTTCGACAACAGAAAAAGTAATCCAATTACTTGAAGAACAATTAGCATACATGAAAAAACAAAATGAAGAGCTTTCAATAAAGCTAGATCATTCGTTGTCCCAAAACAAGGCCTTAGCTGAACAAATTCGCCAATTAACAACGGCGTTATACGGTTCTAAATCGGAAAAATCAAAGTATCAAGCACCGGATGGGCAAGGCTCTTTATTCGAAGACGACCCGTCTTTTAGCGAATCTGAGCACACAGAAGATCAAAGCACGTCAACTGTTACGTATACAGTTGTTCGTAAACTACATAAAAAACGAAATGATTCGTTTCGTGATGGAATGGAAATCGAAGAAATTCATCATCATCCTGAAAACACACAATGTGACTGTTGCCTTAGTCAAATGACTGAAGCTGGTACAACGATTGCGCGTGAAGAAGCAAAATTCATTCCGGCAAAAATGATGCGCATCCAGCATATTGAACATGCCTACGAGTGCAAGCACTGTAAAATGGATGCCACACAAAAAGCACAAATGAAACGTGGGAAAGCCCCACAAGCTGCCATTCAGCGAAGTATTGCAGGACCAACTGTTTTAGCAAAGCTTATTTACGATAAGTTTATTCAGTATTTACCTCTTTACCGTCAGGTAAAGGAGTGGGAACGATACGGCCTGCTTACGAATGATAAGAACTTATCAAATTGGGTGATCCGTTCAGCTGAAGATTGGCTTCTACCGGTTTATGAACAGATGAAGCAGACATTAACAGCAAAATCTGTTCTACATGTGGATGAAACCTATGCGCAAATAATCAAACGTTCAGACGGAAAATCCGGTCAATCGAATGCCTACAATTGGGTGTTCCGCAGCGTGCCAAGCCAAGGACCGATTATCGTTCTTTTTCATAGTGCATTATCGAGAAGTCGTTCTATACTAATAGAATTTACAAAAGGCTTTAAAGGAACGGTGATTTGTGATGGCTACTCGGCATACGGCAATCTACCTGATGTCACGTTCGCTAACTGTTGGGCGCATGTGCGACGATATTGGCTAAAAGCCGATAGCAAAAACGGGCAAATTGGCGTGGATTTCTGTGACCAACTGTATCGCCTAGAACGTCAATTTAAGCATCTTCCACCAGGTAAACGCCGAAAATCACGGCAAAAATATTCAAAGCCGATTGTAGAGAAATTCTTAAAATGGGTGGATGAATCGCCTTTCTTCGGAAAAAATGCCTTAGCTAAAGCTGCCGAATACACATTAAATCGAATACATGGATTAAAAGCTTTTCTGTTCGATGGTCGAATTGAGATAGATAATAATCCAGCTGAAAATGCGATTCGCCCAAATGTGATTGGTCGCAAGAACTGGCTATTTTCTGTTAGTGAAGCTGGTGCTAAAGCAAATGCCATCTGTTTGAGTTTAGCAGAAACAGCCAAAACAAACGGCATTGATTTTTATCAGTACCTTGTGAAGCTATTAACGGAGCTACCAAATTTACCGATTCAACAACAGCCAGAGATCTTACAAGATTACATGCCTTGGTCAAAAAATATCCAAGCCACATGTTCAAAATAGCCAGCTATCTGAAAAAAACTCAGATAGCTGGCCATTCGTCGTGCGTACCGAGAAGGTGCGCTTATTTTTGTATTTCGGGCTTACTGTAATAATCCAAAATAATTGTTACATCATCTTTTACCTTTTTCAGTTTAGCAAATTAAACCGCGCTATGAGACTCCTATGAGTTTCTTAGCGCGGCATGTAATTATAGACCTTTACAGATACTTGATTATATATATCCATATCTATAAAAGCGGTTATAAATAAAAGTAATTGTTACACGATCAAACATTTTGTAGTTAGATGAGACATAAGATTATGATAAATAAAGTGTGAGTCTACTTTTCATAATGACTATTAATTATTTTATTAATATTTTGGACCGAACTCTTAGATAAACTATAAGTTATATGAGTATTTTCTACATCCATTATTATCCCAGAATCTTCATTTATCCAAAGGAAATATGCTCTGTTACCAAAATCAACCTTATAGTGGGGTACTTCCATATCGGCTATACCCATATTTTCACTAGCACTCTTAAAAGCAGTTAATAAAATGTTTACATCTGCTAAATCAGTAATCTCTTTCATCGAATCCACTTTAGTTTCGGTGAAGCTTAGCATCTCATAAATTTTAACTTTATCATTATCTTCGCTTGAACAAGCACTAACTAAAAACATTATAGTGATAATATAACATATAAACCTTTGCTTTTTCATAATTCACTCCATCTCTTAAGTTAATAACAAAACACTTGTTTATAATTTAACTGAAATGATTGAATACTGAAAGTTCTATTTTAAATGTTCTACACCGGTATTTTCATCAAAATAATAGGAGATGGGTAAATCTAAATTTTCGTCTGTAACTTTTTTCATTTTCGATATTGAAAGTTGGCTAACTTTTTGTGGTGCTTCATATTCTATTATAGCATTAGGAAATAGGTTAATCCCATCAGCTTTTAAAATACTTTTTACAGCAATGTCAATGTATGAGTTGGCAGAAAAATCATCTATATTTACTAATCCATGTTGGCCACTTATTACACTTAATTCATTTAATGCATTATTTTTTGATAGGTACACTATATATTTTTGGTTCTTTTGAAAAGGAGTATACTCATCTACACGTAAAAATTCATTTTTTTCTGTAATAGCAGCTGGTTCGTTAAACTTTATATTTAAATCTAGACCCAAATCATTTTTATAGTATTCCAGAACTTCAGCTTCCCTTGTTGCATAGTGATATTGAATAAGTGGGGTATTTTCTTGATAAACAACAGTGCTGTTATTTTCAGATAATTCATCTTTAATCTCAACCAAAGCAACAACATCAGCTTCATCCACAAATTCATTGTATTGAAAAACTTCAAAACTTCCAGATACCGAAATCTCTATAGGGTTTACTATCAACTGCTCCATCTGAAGATTTATTATTAACAGTATAAATTAATCCTGCTATAAAAACAGCAGATAACAAACTAATTAAACTAAACTTTTTAAAGTCTCTCATCATTAATTCCCCCATTTTTGTCGTAAACTAGTCTTATCATAGGTTTTGGGTTGATACGAAGTAGACACACCTTGTTGCATTACAGAAAGTATACTTGTTGTTGGATGACCCAAGCTCAGAGCATGTCCAAATTCATACTATCTGTTTTGAATTGATGCACAGTCGCTTTTACCCAAGTAACGTAAGTTGCAGATCGTGCAGATGTACCATTCCACGATTTGTAATAGTATGTAATGCCAATGTAACCAGATGTTGGTGGTCCGCTAGCGAGGTAAAATTTTACAATAATACATTTATATGAATATGGAATTTTTATACTGAATATTGACCCTTTAATGAAAACGAGCGCTGATCCTTGTTACAGAATCGCGCCTGATTGTTGAAGATTACAAAATATTAAAAGTGTTGTCTGCATACATACATCGTAATGACGTAAACTATACTATAAAAAGCACAAAAAAGTTTGATTCTTCAATAGAAATTGGATAATTTCGGAATGTTAGTTATGAATTAACAAGAAAAGAAGGAGAGATATGATGTTCGATCAAGTTGCGTATTTTATTTTTAAAGCCCTGTTAATTCTAACGGTTTTGGTTGTTGTGGTTGGAATCCCTCTTGGGGATACACTGATTAGAAAAAAATAAGACTTCTTCTAAAGGATGCACTTGAGAAAATTATGGTTGCTCTAGATGTTAAGAATTTAGGTGACTTGCTACAGTGTATAGATGAGGAAACAGATAACTAAAAAGGTTGTCTGTTTTTTTATATGTACTTTTCACTCTCAATTTCCTAAAATAGAAATATAAAGGGGGTAAAAATTATTATACATAGAAGCTATGCAGCATTATTACTTAACTTACTACTTGCAGCGAAGATTAAAAACCGATACCTGTAAATAATATTCAAAATTAAACAAAATAGAGTCTAAGAAAGAACACAATTTAATTGAAACTAAAGATGATATAGAAAAAGAATTAACATATTATAAAACCGAAACTTTTGAATTTTTAGAGCTTATATAGATAAATTCGATGATTTTTTGGATTACAACTTTAGATAGGTATGAGGCAAACAATATTACAAATCGTGAATACCAAATATTAACCATGAATAATAAAGTTCCAAAGGAAGAACTCAGTAAAGAAATTAACATACTAGCTGAGGCTATTGTTTAAAATCTAAATATAGCTGCTGCACATAAGTAAAATACTGCTGAAATAGTCATTCAGAAGAGGAAATAGATTTAGCTAAAAGTTCCATGATAACTACTATAGGGTATATGGAGGATTTAAGAGGAAATTCAACAAAGTAAGTCACTAAATCAGGAGATTGTATATGAGGTTTGTTAAAGGGCTAATAGGATTAATATTTATTACGGTTGGACTTATGTTAATAGTTATAACTATTGACGATTCTTTATTAATCAAAAATATACTTTTAAAAATTTTAGGGACGTTTTGTATTTTTATTGGTGCAGATATATTACATAGGCAATTCCATCCTAATAAATACAAAAAAGATGACCAACTCGGCTAAGTTAGATTTGTTGGTCATCTTTTTCCCTATTTACTTCTACGTTGCTGATTCGTAATATACAACTTAATTAAACGATCAGTGGTCATTGTTCCATTCTGCAAATCTTTTTTGTATTCCACAAAAAACACCTACCGAAGTAAGTGTTTTGATAAAACCAATTTTGAATTAGTCTCGGTACTCCTTATATACTATTACACTCTACATTATTTTCTGGAAGCTCATCTTCTTTGGGAGCTCTAACAGATTCTATAAATCGCTTTTCAGACGCACCAAATTCTTTATAATTTACTTGTGCTTGATGTAAAGAAACATTATTTGGACCAATCACTTTATCTGGTATGTCTTGTGCCACTGCATCATATTGCCAATAACAAACTTCACAAATATCAAAGTCACTCTCAACTGTGAAATATCCACAAGACGGACATTTTTTTATTGTCATTTTTATCACCTTTTCTATTTTGGAGCATATAGTTCAATCTGTTTTAACCAATACATAATTTTATTTTTTGTTTTTACTATTGCATAGTCACGCTCAGCTCTCCTTTGAATAAGAGCATTAATTTCCTAATATATTAGAATAAATATTCCTATTTCGTCAAGAAAATCATTAGATAATTTTACTACTTTTTGTATTTTATTATCGTAATATCTCCCTTGCTTTGTTATTGTTTGTTTTTCGAACTATATGATATAATGCCATTACTGACTAACCTTAATAGGTCACATGAAGCTGTAGCGCTACCGTACGCTACAGCTTTTTTTGATAAGTCACCCTTTTACCCATTTGTTCTTTAGATTACGAAACTTTCCCATAGCACTACCGTATAAAGATTGAAAGATTATTATGAGGAGCGTTATTATATGGAACAAAAAATACAAGCATTAATTATTGCAACAAAAGAGAAATTCGGATTAACTAATTATTATTTACATACCTCTTCATTTTATAGAAGCTTAGATGTATTTGAAGATACAACCTATACATTTACTACAGAGTGGCTTCCTTCTCATGCTAAAAAGGTAGAAGAGGATGATTTAAATCCACCAGGAACTGCAATTATTGACATAGATGTGCATACTGGTCAGCTTAAAAGAATCTTGTTTGTTAATAACAAGTCTTTTGCTGAAAAAAACATAATTGTCAGCACTTCCACAAATGATATTATTCAATGGGCTGAGGAAGAAACAGGACTTACCTATAACGAGCAGTTTCAGTTAATAGAAGAGGAAAATGGAAGATTATTTTTTAAAGAATGTTTTATGGGTATCCCCGTTTCCCCATCTGGCTTTATTGAAATTAAATATAATCAGGATGGTCAGCTGACACTTTTTTCAGCCATAGGTCAATTTCCTCCCAAAGAAAAATTTAAACAAGATGTTCCTGCATTATCCTTAGAAAAGGTTGCAGATTTGCCAAGAAAACAAATAAAGCTTATGGAATTCCCATTAGAGAAGCAGAAGCAAATTCTTCCCTTCTATGGCTTTGAGGAAATTTATATAACGAATGATTTAACAAGGACAATTCCCTATGAATTTTTTGTAAACGACAAAATACAACTGGCAATCAATAAAATTATTTATTGGGATTCACCGACCAATCAATTATTTGAAAAAAAATGCCTTACATTTGCCAATGATGTCACAATAGAACAGGTTATATCTAGGGAGCATCATCCGAATTTATTACCAATTACAAATCTGGAAAAAGAACAATGTATAAGCACCGTTTCTGATTTTCTACGTCAAGAATATCCGAATGATACAGGGAAGTGGTTACTGACAACCCTTTATCGTCAGGATAACTATATTTATGCAACCTTAAAATATAATGAGCATTCCAATTTTATTTTTAAGCGAAAGCTACTTGTTATCATTGCTGCGGAAAATTTACAAGCAATCAATAGTATGGATAGTCAATTTATGTTAAAGACATTCGAAGCTTATACTACCGTTGAAAAAGGAACAATCACCGAAAATCAAGCGTTTGATACATTGAAAGATCATCTTGAGCTTACACCTGTATATGTCTACGATAAACAATTAGCACAATATATTTTGTGTGGGAAATTAGATTGTGCATTTGCAGTCAACGCTACGAATGGAGAACTTGTAAAATTAGATGATTTATAAGAATCCTTATATAGATAAGTAATGGTTTGGGTTACTTTTGTCCAAGTGACCCCTCCCTTGTTGTTTTGAGTGATTTTATAGTCACTCTTTTTTGATACACTTCACTTTGATTTTTTCACCCTCTTGACGAACATTCGTTCTTGTATTAGAATACGAAAAAAAGGAGGTCATTTTTATGCAAACTATAAACACCATTGAATTAGTACATTTCTCAGAAGATTATGTAGATGTTTTACATGACTTTGATCTTCCAAAAGAGCAATCTCAATTTACGGCCCTTCCTAAAGAGATTTCTATAGAAATGGTTGGACAGTACCCCATTGTTATTTTAAGTGACAATGTACCAGTTGGATTTTTTGTTCTTCATACAACAGAGAGAGTGAAAGAATACTCTAGCAATCCAAATGCTATGCTGCTTACGGCATTATCTATTGACCATAAGCAACAAGGAAAGGGATACGCCAAAAAGGGCATGCTGGTACTGTCTGACTTTATTAAAAGAGAATTTAAGGAATGCAATGAGGTCGTTTTAGGAGTGAACCATAAAAATATTCCTGCTCAAAATTTGTATTTAAAAGTAGGCTTTGTTGATCATGGGGAAAGAAGAATAGGACCTATTGGCGAGCAAATTGTGATGAATTTACACATTTAGTCATATAGAATTCAAAATTGTTAATCTTGGCGATATATGTGATTCTTCAGGATGTTTTTCAACATTAAATTACAAAATCACTCATTATGTAAGCTCAAATGAGTGATTTTGTAATTGCTGCAGCAATAGTTCTTCAACTTGCGTTTTTAACGCTTGGTTGGCATAGCGTAGCACTTCATCGTTCCCTGCTGTGGCAATTTGCACATCACTAAAATATTCATCGATGCGATGCCACCCCACTACTCGTATTTGCTGCTGGGCTAGCTGACGTTTTAGCTGGAAATAATCCTTTCGTAAATTCTTTAACAAGGCATCCATTAAAGGTAAAAAAACAAGCTTCATTTTAAAGTACTCTGCCCGTTTATAATCCTGCTGCAATGATTTTACAGCTAAATCTAGCAAAAGATATTGATGCAGTAAACTTCGTTGTTCGCCGTTAATCATTATAATCATCTTCTATACGTGCGGCATAAATTTGACGTAAAGGAATAGGCTTTGTGTTTGTCATTGTTTCTAATAATAGCTCTTGATTCTCCTCATCAATGGCTTGAATAACCCCACTCCACTGCAAATAGTTAGCCTTCTCCCATATAGTTAACATAATATTTTTATTTTGCACCAAAGCTCGCTCTATGCTTTGCTGTAATTCTTCCTGCTCCCATTCAGCCAGTTCACGTGGCAGCTCAACATAGCTTTCTTGCTTCCATTCTTTCAAAAGCTTCAGATGCTCCGGTAACATCATCGCTGTCCATATATGTAATATTAATTATGTTAAAACTGTACATACTATTGATATAGTAAGGTTTTATATAAATTGTGCAACAATCTATTACTCTTGTATAATTTTTGAATAGCTATTGATTTTTAGGAGGGAAATACTCATTCATGGATGGCAAATATCATTATAAACTTCGTCCAGAAGGGCTTGGGGAGGACTATCCACCCCTTTTAGTTTTTGACACAAACAATAAGCCCTTTAGACCATTAACAGAGTTTTATCAATATGAATTAGGTAGATTAAGTAATCAGTCTGCCATTTCCTATCTTCAATCACTCTTGCCTTACTTTAATTGGATCAAACAGCATGGTTATTATCAAGGAATGAAGGTAACCTGGACAGACTTACCAGAGATAATAAGGGATGTGGTAAGAACATATCTTATTGACAATTTGAATTGTAAAGTTCAAGAGCATTACAACAAAACATTCAATTTTGTTCATTTAACACATAAAAGTCCTAGTACAGTACGTCATTTTTTATCGGCATTAAAATCATTTTATAATTCTATGATTCAGAAAAAGCTATATCATTTCCAAAATCCACTTATTGATTCTTCTTATAAGTTATCCAATAAAATAGAATCATCAATAGAATTACAAGTCAATAAACGCACTAGGATGCCAGATATTGCAGGTACTGAAGAACCTAAAAATTATAGGAGAACAACTAATTCTTATTACAAAATTGTAGGTGATAAATGGATTCCAAATATTATCGATGATATTTCTTTACCAGCTCAAATACTGAGTGGTGGAGAAAGAATCCACTGGAAATTAAGAGACCATGTGATAGCACGATTATTATTTGAAACGGGGGCAAGAGCTTCAGAAGTTGTTGAGGTTACAATAGGTGATTATCGTAAAAGACAGTCAATACGCGAAATGAATACATTTAATAAAGGGAGTTTTGGAAAAAGGGTTAAGTTCCTATATTTTACTGATGATACAGCTATTCTTCTAAAACGTTATATTAATAGTGAAAGAAAAGTACATGACAATAACAATTTAGGATTTAATGATTTACCAGATGAAGCACCGTTGTTTTTAACAATACGAGGTACCCCCTATACTTATCAAGCTTGGTATCCAAATTGGTGTAAGGCATGCAGGGCAGCTAAATTAAATATTAATCCACATAAAACTAGGCATTGGTATGTTACCCAAACACTTCGTATTATATATGAAACTTCCAGAAATGAAGCAGATATACAACTTCATATTCGTGAACTTATCAGTTACATGAATTGGAAAAGTAAAGAAACCATTGAAGTTTATGAACACTATTTTGAGGTAAATAACCATCTCGAAATTCAAGAACAATTTTTTCTAAAAATGAAAAAAGATACTGAATCCTATTTAGGAAATAAAAAAGTTATTAATTACGAGGAAAATCTTACTTCAGATTTAGAATTGTCTATAGAAGAACCGTTAGAAGAATTTTTAATAGGACTGGAGTAACTAAACATGAACATTCAAGAAGAATCTAATTCAGAATATTATTGGCATCAAAAACTTAAAGGGAAGATTCATGAAGATATACTTAATTTTACAAATCCTTCCGATTGGGGGTTTGTACACAAAGATATTATTGATTATTTCGAAAGAAATTGTATAGGTTATGTTTGGACTAATAATTTAGCAATAATTATGCTTGCCCGGACTGCATATGCTCATAATGATTTTCAAACCGTCAAAAGAAGTATAAGTATTTTAAATAATAGATTTCAAAGCTTGTATAAAGAACTTAATATTCAAAGTATTGAGGATTGGGATCCAGATGTTCACTTATATGCATATTTAAATAAAAAAGTACTTGTTGAACATTCAGAAAACCAACGGTTTGAATTATTAAAGAAATATAATTCGTCTATCACTACTGTTAGAAATTGGCTAACAAGTAGAATGGACTTTTCTTTACAAGAGAGATTCAAACAATTTCTACTTAAAAGATGCAATATTGTACATTCAATTTCTAATCAAAAAAAAGTATTACATCTTTCCCAATCTCATAGAAAAAATGAAACCGATGCGATTATTCCCCATTATCCCGTTATTCGTGGTGAAGCTCATTTTAGGTGGAATAGATTACATAGACTATATACTAAGTTTAATGAGTTAATAGAGAAGATAACCCCTACTACTGCACTTCCCCTAGAATTTAACTATGATGAAGAACAAACAGGGGTAAGGATATTCTTTAGAATATGGGATCGTCCATCTTTTACCATAGCCCACAGAAATAGATATAGTAGATATTCCATTGAGTCGGCTAAGCATCGCCAGAAAGCATATTCTAATGACAATAATGAGTTTTTCTTAGAACTTGTTAAAGTAGAAACTCAAGATGGGAGTAGAGATACAGAGGGATTTTGGTTTGAAGATTTGATTAGAGAATCAGTCTTGAATCAATCACCTTCATCAGGTTCTGAAGAACAAAAAGAGAGAAAGAAAAAATTTTTAATGTCTTGGGGGATATGGCGATCCAGATAGCGACTCAACCCCCATGCCTTTTAATACCTCATTAAAGGGACTTTTAGCGCAAGACGATTATATTTGTCATGCTCAAAATCGCGCAGATGGTTTACTAATAAATATTGAAACCTTTTACTCAGCTGCTACTTTTGGTTTGGCTATTGTGGATCTTATCACTACTACAGGTATGAGAGTAAATGAAGTTCTTCAAATTAGTTATACAAAGGACTGCATTGTTGTCCTCGAACAGCCTGGGAATAATAATAAATTAGAAAAACGGTATATTTTACGTCTAATTCCAAAAGGTCGGGATCAACCAGAGGATTATTTTATTGGAAAAGAAACATTAAATAATTTATTAAAGGTATTTGAATTATTAAAAGTACATTATAACAATAACAAAATTCCAAAAGTAAAGTATAGAGAAAATCGTCAACATCTTTTCCCTAAAGAAAAGCCTTACTTCTTTCAATATAATTATAAACATTTTACAGATGATGCCCTAACGGCTTGTATGAGATTTCTTTTACATGGAATGATTTTTAAAACACCTGAAGGTAATAATGTAGTTTTGAAACCTCATCTATTACGGCATGCTTTTGCGACACATGCTGTTCAAGTGGAAAAAATACCACTGGATATCGTTGGAGCTTGGTTACATCAAAAGAATATTGAAGTAACTGATTATTACTCTGCGCCCACTCCTTCTCAAGTTGCACAAAAAGCAGATACTTGGTTAAAGTATACAGCAACCCATATTAATATTACTGAAGCTGTTAAACGTAGCCCTGAAGAACTTCAAAGAATGTACGAAGACGCAAAAAATAAGGTTGGTACACTTAACAAAGTAGTTGGTGGTGTCTGCACTAGTCATTCTTTTTGTCCTTCAAAGTTTCAATGCGTTGGTTGTGCAGCAAAAGTGCCTGAACCTGACAAAAAAGATGAACTCTTAAAAATGAAAGATTGGGCACAGAAAAGTGGACAAGATTGGAGAACAATGGGTTTATTACCTGAAGCAAATAGAATGAATCAAGTGATACGTGATTGTGATAAAGAACTTCAAGAAATTGAATTAATGGAGGCATATAAAAAGGATGAGAACTATAAACCAGAATTCAGAATCGAACCCATTAAATAAAGAAAGACCTTGGTTAGAAAAACATTACTGTGACAGGAGAAATAGAACGGTTGAATTAGTAAAGAATAGTGTTACATTCCTTTTAAGTAAAGACAAACCAGTAACTTTGTCAAATATAGCACAGATAAGCAAGCAAATAGATCCGGAAAGGAAAGGCATACACCCTAATACTATTCGAGTAAATCCAGAGGCTCATGCCTACTACTCAAAGCACAGTAAAACCTATAAAAAAGCTATGATTCGTTGTAAACAAAAAAAGAAAAACAAAAAAACGATTTCTACTGAGAACTTTGAAAATATTAAACCTAATCGCAATTTAGTTGCTTTACAAAGTCGATATAAAAACTTGACTAAAGAAGAACTTGTCAACCGTCTAATTGCAGCAGAAGAATACATTGTTGAAAACAACCAAAAGTGGCTGTACAAACAATTTGAAGACTACTCTTTTGAAACTTAATATACTCACCATTTTGATTTTTTATTTACAAGAGCCAAAGAGAGAGTTAGTTCATTTGAGGAATAGCAACAGGAAACTCGGATTTACAACGTTAAGGAAATCCTCATATTAAAAGCCTATTCTCAATTAATGCTGGGAAATTAGGCTTTTTTCGTTACTACATTAAAGCGCCCTTTATTGAAAAAGAATTTTCTTCAAATATTTTTACTTCAGTAATGTATATTTCAGTAAAAACTTTTATAAAACGTCACTTACTTATTTGTTACCGAGTTGTTCCACCAAACTGATTAGAAGTCCTTCTATTCAACGAATGAAGCAGAGCCGAAGCGAGCTAAGACCATACTAAGTGAGTCTGGAATTGAAAAGGAACGATTATTGTTTCCCTTCCGACAACTTTCTATATAATGAAGCCCTAGACACATTTGTAATTTCACAAATTTGATTTACAGTCATACCTCCTTCTTTATATAACTTTACTGCATAATTCATTCCTGCGTGATTTTTATGATATTTTTTTAATCGACCTTTAAACTTTCCTTCTTTCTTAGCCAGATCAATCCCTTCACGTTGACGCATTCGGATAAGATCACGCTCTAATTGGTTAACACCGGCCATTACTGTAATTAAGAATTGGCTATATGGATTATCCTCTGATAAATCTAGCCATGAATCCTTGATTGATTTTAAGCTTGCCTTTTTACTTCGTATTATATCAATCAATTCAAATAAATTCTGAGTACTTCGAGTGATCCGAGTCAAGTCTGTAACATAAATAATGTCATTTTCCTGTAAATCCTCTAACATTTTTTGAAGTTGTTCACGGTCCTTTGTTGCCCCTGAAACTTTTTCCTCAAAAATCATATCCATTCCTATCTCGTTGAGCTGCTGAAATTGTCTCGAAGGATTTTGACTAGTTGAACTGACACGTATATAACCGATTTTTCGCAAAATATCACCTCATTTTTGAGATAAGTCTTATGAGACACTCTTAACTATGATTTTATCAGTCTACTACACTTGTATCAATAGAGTACACTCTATTGATTTATAATTGAAATAAATTAACTGAGTAATTGTAGAAATGAGATGATACTGTATGAAAATTGCGAGAGTTAGAGAATTACTTACATCAGAACAGCGACAGATCTTTATGCAAATTGATGACGGTGCCCCAGATTGGACTTTTTCGTTACACTACTTCCTGTTTTTTTATCTTAAAACCATTAACAACAATATTTCCATCCAAAGCATTTAGCAATTCTATAAATTTCTTCTTTTCTCCATAATCACTGTATCATGCCATTTCCCATGTAACTGAGCAATTTTTTCTCTCGTACCAACAATTCGAAAGCCCATCTTTTTATGTAATTGAATACTTGAGGTATTGATGGCAAAGATAGATGATTGAAGTGTCCAGAATCCTGCCTTTTCACTTTCTTCAATGAGTTTTTTAAACAACATTGAGGCAATGCCTTTCCCTTTGCTATTATTCGATAGATATACACTTACTTCTCCAACTCCAGAATAAACGGCGCGCGTAGAGACAGGTGAAATGGCAATCCAACCAATTACTCTATTGTGTTCTTCTGCGACAAAGCGCAAAGTTGCATGATGTCCTTCATCCCACTCACGTTCACTTGGTACTTCCGTTTGAAAGGTAGCCATTCCTGTTTCAATTCCCTCTTTATAGATCTTTAATACTTCTTTTAAATCCTTCTGTTCCATTTTACGAATAAATAGTGTGTCCATCCCATTGCCCCCTAATTATTTTAAAAGGACTGCTAGCTTTCGCTAACAGTCAATTTTTTTAACAACATGAATTTGATTGATTGGCAAGATTAATACCGCATACACCGGTTTCAGGTAACTCCAATTCTACACGTTTTGAAGCTTCTTCATCACCTGATAGGCAGGCTGTTATAGAACGTACTTGTTCGTAGCCTGTTGCCATTAAAAATGTTGGCGCACGACCATAGCTTTTAGCTCCAACTATATAGAAGTCCTTTTCTGGTTGACGTAGTATTTCTTCTCCATGCGCTCTTACTGTGCCACAACTATGCACATTAGGATCAATAAGTGGTGCCAATGCATAGACACTTTCTGTTGCTGAATCAATGGAAAGGCGTAGTTCACTGTTAATCGTATGGTCTGGTCGGTTTCCTGCATTAACAATAAGTTCTTCAAACCCTGTTAATACTTTTTGTTCTCCATTTATAGTGCCAACAATATTAATGTTCTCCTCTTTCTTTACCAGCGAGATATAGAAAGGCGTCACTACCTCAACCTTACCTGTATCTACTAATTCGCGGATGCGTATACCGAGTGCACCACGTGCTACCAATGCATCTTTTTCTTCGCCACCATAGGCTTCTTCTACAGATCTTTTACGCATAATCCATACTAGCTTTGTTGAAGGATTCTCTATTTGTAATTCCGCAAGTGACAGTAAGGTATTGATAGCTGAATGGCCACCACCAATAACAGCAATCTTCTTATTTGCGTATCTTGCGGGGTTCATCTTTATATCTGGAATTCCATATTCAATGTGTTCTGCTAATACTTTTTCGGTTTGTAACCAAACACCTGTCGAGTTTGCTGGATTTGGATTTCCCCATGTACCTGTCGCATCAATAACAGCTCTCGCCTCAATGATATTAATATCATTCTCTTGTTCAACATAAATCTTAAAGGGTTGTTCTACTCTATTTTTTGTCTTCATTTTATCATTTAATTGTCGCGAAATCCCCACTACTTTTGCATTCAATTGCATGTTAGGCTTTATTTGTACTAGCTCAGACAAAGGTTTTAAATAGAGATCAATTAGCTCATGCCCTGTCGGTATCGTTTCCAAGTTAGGTTCTACCCAATCAGAGCCTTCTAATAAAGCCCTTGCTGCTTTATTGATGTTATATCGCCATGGAGAAAATAATGTGACATGACCCCAAGTGCGAATATTATGAGCTATTTCATTACCAGCCTCTAGTAAAATAAATGCCTGTTTCTGTTCTACTAAATGAGCAGCTGCAGCTAACCCGATTGGACCTGCACCAATAATTACTATTGGTAATTTTTTATTTATATTAAAAGCTTCTGGCACCTCAATGCCTTTAGCAGTAGTACAACATGATTCAGTTTGTTTGAATACTTTAAGTGTTTTCATAAATAAACCCTTCCTCTTTATAAATATTTACATAAGCATTTGCTTATATAATGTTTATTTTTTACGCCTAGCCATAAGCTAGACGTGAAACGACTAAATGTAATTAACATACTTCATTTTCGAACAATTTTTCTTTTATTTCTTTTGTAGCTTTTTCAAACTGGAACCATGTTGAAAGTCCATAACGTTCATTATCCCCTTTAAAGAAAAAATCGAGAGCAAATGATTCAGCTTGGGGTAATGTATATTCTCTACTTTTCATAATGAGAGTCAAATATGAAATGAAATATTCTTTTGTCAGCACACTTGCATGATTAACAGTCATCGTTATTCATCCTTCTATTTAACGGCTTGAATTATAGCTGAGACAATATAGTTTTCTAAATCATAATTAGGCTCCCATTCACGGATAAATTCCTTTGACTCATCTTTTGGTTCAATTGAGATATTTGTAAAGCCTGCATCTTTTAAAAGTGCTTCGTATTCTTCAATGGAAATCGCACAAGAGACACATCCAGAATATAATTTCATATCTGATAAATAATTTTCTGGTAAAGTTGCTGTTAACACAACATCTGAAATTGCTAAGCGACCTCCTGTTTTTAAAGTTCGATAGGCTTCTTTAAATACCTGTGGTTTGTTAGGTGATAGATTAATCACACAATTTGATATGATGATATCCACTGTATGATCTGCAACAGGCATATGCTCAATTTCGCCTAAACGAAACTCTACATTTTCAAAACCTGGCTTCTCTGCGTTACGACGCGCCTTTGAAATCATTTCAGGTGTCATATCAATGCCAATTACTCGACCTTCTTTTCCTACCTTTGGTGCAGCTAAGAAACAATCGAAACCACCACCAGAACCTAAATCGACAACAATTTCTCCAGGCTTCAAATCCGCAATTGCTTGTGGATTGCCACAACTCAGTCCCATATTGGCCCCATCAGGAATTGAAGCAAGTTCTTCTTTTGTATAGCCCATTTTTTGCGAAATTTCTTCAATGGAAATAGTTTGAGTATCATTTGGATTACAGCAGCTAGAAGCTGGTGTACAGCATTCTTGTGAGCTGTTTAATTTTAGGGCTACTTTCGCATAATTTTCACGTACATTCGCCCGAATATCATCTTCTCTTTTCATGTAAAATCCTCCTTAAAACGATGTTGGTGAATATCCTACTAACACTAAGCCTAGTTCTCCATTCTCTTCTTCTGCATGAATCGTAACATCTGTTAATTGTGATGCAATATCAGGATGAATTGCGACTTCGATACCTTCAATTGTTTGAATAGCATCTTCTGCTACCGGTGCTTCTAAACCTACACCTAAATTAACTCCACAGCAGCCTGCAATCCCAAAGAATCGAAGCGTTTTAACCTCTGAATCGGCTAATACCTGTTCTAAATAATTTTTACCTTCTGGACTCATTTTCATTTGATTTTCTCTCCTTTTAGTTCATGTAATCCTTTTGTTCCAACTGGTGGCGTTTTCACCCATGGAATAGCCACAAATTGATTGTTGCTGATGGATTTAACTTCTTTCAGCCATTTTGTTTCAGCTTGTTGTTTTTGAATTAATGTTGGACTTGTTGTGTAGATAGAAGAAAAGGTCTGATTAACAACCCACCAATCAACAGATAATCCAGCACGCTGCAGATCTTCCTGTAAGCGTGTCGCTTCATAAACAGGTGTTGCTTCAGGAAGTGTTACAATGGCTACACTCGTATAAGTGGCATCACGTAATCTTGGTAACAGGTTAGAAACAGCTGGCGGAACATCACCTTGCGAACGGCTTATTTCACGATGGTAAGCTTCTGTCGCATCTAGTAACAACAACGTATGCCCTGTTGGCGCTGTATCAATAATAATGACTTCATCTTGATGATTTTCTACTACGTTAGCAAACGCACGAAATACTGCAATTTCCTCTGTACATGGAGAAGCCAAGTCCTCTTGTACAAATGCTAAACCCTCTTCGTTCATCGTTTCACTTGCCTTTGCAAGCACTTCAGCTTCATAATTTGCAACTTCTACTTTCGGATCTATACGACTTATCGTTAAATTTTTGACTTGGTCATCACCAAATGTCCAATTTAAATGCGCGGCAGGATCTGTTGTAGTTAAATGTACATGAATACCCTCTTCTGCTAATCGTAAAGCAATATAAGAAGCAACCGTTGTTTTACCAACTCCACCTTTACCCATCGTAAAAATCAGTTTCGGTTTACGTTCTAAATAATCAGCAATCATTTCTTCCACTTCAGGAATCTTAGTTCCTTCGGTTGATTCATTTGTATGTGTAATTTCTTGGTTGGTCATCCATGCTTGCATACGCTCAATACTTGATAATGAGTACGGTACAAACGGTAAGTAGAAATGTTCAAATCGATTTAGTTCATCTGGAATTCTGGCTAATGCATCCGATTGACGCGCAATGAATGCCTCTTCGATATTATCAGTAGAATTGACATTACTCATATATCCATTAATTAATAAAGTCTGATTTTGAATACCAATTTCAAACAACTCGTAAGAGGCACGTGCTGCTTCTTTTAAAGGGTTTTCTTCAGGGCGTGTCACTAACATTAACGATGTTTGATTGGCATCCTTTAAACGATCAACAGCCTCTTTATAGACTTCACGTTGTGGCTCTAATCCTTTTAAAGGACCTAAACATGAAGTGCCAGTCGTGTTTTCATCTAGAAACGTAGACCATGCAGAAGGAAGTTGTAATAAACGTAGTGTATGTCCTGTTGGTGCTGTATCAAACACAACAGTGTCAAAATTTCCAATCACTGAAGTATCAGTCAATAGTGTTGCGAATTCATTAAAGGCAGCAATTTCTACTGTACATGCGCCAGAAAGCTGTTCCTCCATATTTTGTAGTACCACATCAGGGAGTTTTCCACGGTATGGACCAACCATTTGCTCTTTGTAATGTTGTGCTGCATGTTCAGGGTCTAAATTTATCGCAAATAAATTGTCTATGCCTTCAATTTTTGTTGGACTATTAGAAAGCGTTTGACCGAAAATATCTTGTAAGTTGGATGCGGGATCTGTACTAATTAAAAGTACCTTTTTCCCTTCACTTGCAATGGCTATTGATAGGCTACAAGCAACAGATGTTTTTCCTACGCCCCCCTTACCTGTAAAAAACAGGAACGGGGTGTCAGGAAAATGACTTCTTGTAAAGCGTTCCATTTTAGGCATCTCCTTTTAGTGACAAGCGTACTTTCGGCTTTTGTAATAGTTCTTCTTCTGAAAGCCCTGACCACTGTGAAAATTGCTCATTTGTTGGATATTTCCCTTTACAAAGTAATTCTCCATCCACAAACGTTGCAGGTAAGGCATCCATTCCTTCTGACATTAAAAGTTGATTGATTGTTTCGTTTTCTACAAAAGCATTCGGTTCGTTGGTAAGATTAAATCGTTCAGCTTCAAAGTTGGTTTTCTTTAAATTATTCATTATAAATGACATACGCAATAATTCTGGGTCTATAGAGGGTCCACATAAGCCTGTAGAACAGCACATTGCTGGCTCATAGATATGAATTTTTTTCAATTTACTTCAGCTCCTCGGCTACAAATTTTTCAATACGTTTTCCTATAGCATCACGAACATTTTGAAAAACTGCCCACTTTTCTTCTTCTGAACCTGACGCTTTCGCTGGATCTTCAAATCCCCAATGTTCACGACGAACATGAGGAGGCGTCATCGGACATTTATCAGCTGCATCCCCACATAACGTAACAACTAATGTTGCATTGTTTAATGTCTCAAAATCAATTAAGTCTGATGTATGATTCGATAGATCAATGCCTACCTCTGCCATCGCTTTAACAGCCTTCGGATTTACT